>JAZNGU010000038.1:0-18312 GCA_045576615.1 Acutalibacteraceae bacterium
TCTGCACCTAAATACTTTTCGGGATTACCGATTGCATCGTAACTGATTTTTTCATTATCTTCAACTGTTGTGTTACCGTTAAAGTCAACCGCTGTCAGAAGATTGTTCCAACCTGTTTTACCGTCATTGGTATATGTATACTCAACGGTTTTAGTTGCTGTTTTATTTGCTAAATCATCTGTTGTATAAGCATATTCAAATTTTGATGCTATATTTCCTAAATCATCATAATCCCAAGCAACAGTTTTATTGGTGAATGTATTATTCTCTCTCTTTAACTGACCCAGATTATCATAAGTATATGATGTATAAACCTGTTCAGCTGAGTGAGCAGTTGAACTGCTTCCTGCAGTTGTTCGGTTTGCTTTTTTAATTGATGTAATGTTTCCTAAAACGTCATAGCTGTAAATAAATACAGCGTCACCCACAAATTCTTTTTCAACCTGTGTGGTTGCAAATCTTGTTGAAGTACCTGTGTTTCTGTCCGATTTTCTGTAGGTGTAGTTATAGTAAAGGGGTGTGCCAAGGTTAAACATACGTTGAGTTAACCTGTTAACCCCGTCATAAGTGTATGTTGCGTATTGGGAGGAATTCAGCATATACATTGTGGGCAAATTGTCCTTAGTATATGCTCCTGAATTGGCGTTCTGACTGACGGTAGAATACGAATACTGCTGTGTAAAGGATTTGCCTGCATAGCTTGTTACCAGCTTTGTCAGGTTGTTTCTTATGTCATAGCCATATTCAGCTGAACCTATAAATGCGGAATTGGTTTTGTTCTGAACCTCTTCCCTGCTTACTCTTCCTAATGAATCGTAATCCGCTATATATTTTAAGTTGTTTACGTAATCGTAATGGCATAACGGCTTGCCGGTAGCATCGTAGCTCCATGAATAAAGCAGTCTTTCTGCCGTTGAGGTTGAAGCTGCATCTGCACTGTAAGTAAATACCTTCTGACCAAGGGTGTTATATACAAAACGCCTTGTGTCGCCGTTGCCGTAGGTTGTTTTTTCAAGCAGACCGTTGTTAGCCATATAGCTATTGGTTGAAAGGGCTTGTGAACCTACCTTTGTTTTGGTAATGTTTCCGAAAGTGTCATATTCAAAAGAATATTTTTCATTATCTTCTGTTCCGAAAACAATGTTATCAAGCTGTTTATTGGAATTGTAGTTATACGTTACCTTACTGCCTGCTGATGAAACAGATTTGGGTTTGCCGAAGGTGTTGTAATATTCATAATTTGTTGCAACGCCATTTGCATTTGTTACCTTTGTCAGCGTGCCTGTTTTTACGTCGCGGGTATAGGTTGTGGCTTTAGCGTTCTGGTCATAGTCTATTTCTGCATAAGCCCCTGCTTTGATTGTTACACTGCCGTCTGTTTTTGCACTGCTGTATGCCGTTGTAGTGTTTAAAATCGCAGTTGCAGAGTCTCTTACTTGGTTGTCTCTGATTTCGGTTGCGTTCAGATTACCCTGGGCGGTGTGATTATAATCTGTGAAAACTCCCTTGGCAGATTTCATCCAATCAACATTGTTGTTTACATAACTCAGGGTTGTGGTATAGCCTGCGGTATCGGTATATGAAGTAAGGTTGTGGTTTGAATCGTACTTCATGTTTGCTTTTTGCTCGCTGTTCGATGCCGCACTCAGAAGATTTCCTTCTTTATCATAAGTATAACTCGAAGCAACGTCTTTTACAAGCATTATTTTATCAAAATAGACTGCGTTTTCCTGATTATGATATCTTGGAATTAATTTTATGCTCTGTGGAGTATATGTAACCCCCGACTGACCACCTGTGTACTTTAAGGAAATGGGAACACAAGCACACTGCCAATCTGTTATTGTTGTGTTAAAGCTTAAAGGTGTTTTGAATTGTGATGGTGTTGTACCGTCACTTGCAGAATAATTTACCTTAACTGCAATTTCAAAGGTTGCAATTTCTTTTTTGTTACTGTCAGTGTGGAAAGTGCTGTTAAGTGGGTGCCCCTTTGCCCAACCGCTTAAAATATATGTGTCCTCAGGATTACCCTCAACTTCAACTGTCTGGGTTACGCCCTTTTCAACCCCTGCTGAACCGGTAATTATTACAGCTTTTGTGTTACTGCCCGTTGTACCTGCGGTTGTTGTAACACCGTTTGTAACCGTTGAACCTGTTGAAAAAGTAAAATTACTTGTTCCTGCCCAGGATTTCGGCTGACAACCACTGCTTATATCTGTAAAATCTGAGTTTTCAAGCATATTGTAATCATTTACGGTTGCGCCTTTTTCAAGCTGAATTCCGTCAAAACAAACTGAGCCCGTTGTGTTTTTTAAAATAAGGTAACAACGCAATGAAGCAGCATTTTCAGGTGCTTTAATTGTTGCGGTCAGTCTGCACCAACCGTTATTAACGCTTTCGTCAGTTCTTTGAGTCAGGAATTGTGAGTATGTCTTTGAGGATTCAATCCCTGCGCCGTTTGAATCAAATGCAATTACATATAAAAATGCACCTGTTTGCGCAGCATTGGAAAAATGTGTCAAATCTCCTGTTTTTGCATAAGCAGAAAAAGTGTAATGGGTATTTGCATTAATATTCGATACAACTTTTCCGAATGAACAACAAGAGCCCATTGTACCAATTGAACTGATATTTAATTTTATTGATTTTTTACCGATATATCTGCTTGCGGTGCTTGTTTCTGGTGATGCGGTTACCGATCCAAGAGTTGAAAAGTTCCATCCGCTTGTGCTTTCAGCATTACCGCCGTAAAGAAGATTTTCAACGTATTTGCCTGTTGAACCGCTACCGTTTACTTTATTTTTGAAGCCTGATGCAGTTTTGTCGGTGTCGGTTGTGGTGTAAGCGCTGGAACCTGCTCCGATTTCACCGCCCGAGCCAAATTTCATTTGCTGTGAAATGGCTCTGCCCATGTTATCGTACTGTACGGTTGTTATAATGTCGTCGTAGCCTTTTGTGTTATCGTCAGCATAATGAATGCTGTCTAATCCGCAAGAACGCATAATTGTTGTGTTATATTTTGTTCTGTTAAATGTAATAACCTGACCCTTGGCTCCTGTTCCGCCATATTCTTTGACTGTTTTAACTCGTCGTCCTGTTTTTTTGGAAGTGTAGTCAAAGTTCAGCTCGTAATTCCCATTAGAATAAATCGCATTAATTCTGCCCTCGGAACTGTCGTCACTGCTTATGTTATAATCAAAAGTTGCATAATCGCCGTCAGTGAATGTCACTTTTGTTAACAAACCGCTTGAAATGTCAAAATTAACTACACGACCCGCATCATCGGTAATTGTTTTTAAATAGTCCATTTCAACTTGGGTCGAACTTTTTATTGCATATGTGAATTTATATGTATGGCCTGCGCCGTCAATAATTTTATCAATTCTCGATTTTTCAGGCAAATCATCTGCAGAGCTTGCATCCTTGAATTTTATGTTTACTTCATTACTGTTGTTATCAACAATTTTGAAAAGATTACCTTTTTCATTGAAATAGTACTTGTTATGTGCTTTGTCGGTAATTTTATAAGTACCTGTTTCGCTGAACTCTGTTGTGAATGTAAGACCGAGACCATCTTCATCCTTATAAACGGTTTTATTGTTTTCAGTAACTTTTTGAATATAATGCTCTGTTCCGTCACCGTCGGTATAAACGTATGGATAATTGGTGGCGTTGGTACCTGACAGACCATATTGGGTTGATGGCAGAACCGTCTGCTGATAATTTAATCTGAATCCGCGACCGATTGATGTTCTCACATTTGTTGCTTGTGTTTCGCAAACGAGTTCGTTAGCACAATAGTTATTGTAATAACCAACAATGCTTACAGGCATAATCTCGCTGATGCTTGATGCCAATGGCAATTCATAAACAAGGTTACCGGAATAGTCATTTACATGTGCCGTTCCTGCTGAACCTACTGCAAAACTTGAATAATCCCAATAACCTTCAAGACCTTTGTTATTGCGGAAAGTAACGTAAATAGCCGGGTAAGCGCCATCTGCACTGTTTTCAGCTGAATAAAGCTGCGCTCTGTTTACAACAGATTCGTTTTTGGATTTCAACAAAAAGCCGTAGTTATTTTCCAGCTTATCTGCTTCATACCATTCTTTGACCGTTCTTGTGATGTCAAAGTAATAGGCAATATTGCTGCCAGATTTAATTTCAGCATAGTCTAAAACCTTACTGTTAAATGATGGTTGACTGTTCCATGTGGGTTTTAAACTCGCTGTGGTATTGTTCCAGTTTTCTGTGACCTCGTGAATAGTAAGGTAACCTTTTGTACTGCTTGTATCTGCACTTTTTTGCCAGAATTCTAAAAATGCGTTTGTTATAATGCAGTTGTCATCGGGAAGTTCAGGAAGTTTAAATTTAATATATGTTCGTGTTTTCCCCAAACTACTGTGACCTGCATAGATGTAGTAATCTGTTGGAAAAGCAGTGCTTGCTTGACTGTTATCAACATAGCAATCAATTGTGTTAAGTCTGCTGATTTGTAAATCGATGGTCGGGTCAATAATAACAGGGTACACTCGTGCCTCGTCGTTAAGCCATTTTTCATCTGCAACTACACTTAAAATATATTCTTCACCATTTTCTTCAATTCCCATTGTAACAGCATCAGAATATTCGCCTTTTGAATCCACCATGTATGGTGCTTCAATTTTTGCTACGGCATTTTTACCTTCCTTATCAGAGCAAAGGTTAATTGACCCATCATCGCACATAACAGGGATGAGTTTGTCCAAATCCATATTAAATTCAAAAATGTATTCATTTTGCTTTTCTTTAAGGACTATACTTTCCTTAATTTTTGAATTGTTAAGTTCATATTCAAGGTCAACATTGTTGAAAACATCTTTATAAACAATTGCTCCGCTTTTGTTTTCAACCTTGAAGTGTTCTTTTCTGTTATTTTCGTTCTGTTTTGCTTTCTCTGTTAAGCCGAATGTCGAAATTTCACTTTTTTCTTCAACTGCTTCAATAAGTTTAACAGAATTCAGTTTTTCTCTTTCTTGAATGTTAGCTGTTGAATTTTTGATTACCTTTTCATCAGCTTTTGGAGAAAAGCTGATTTCATAGCCATCTGCAGTGACTGTTATTTTTTTACTGCCGTCTTCATTGAATCTATCGGGGAATTTTGCAGGAGTGTTGGTGTTTTTGGCAACGAACTCTTTTTCATTACTCAAAAGACCTGTTTCAACACTCTTTTCAGTTAATGTGTTGTCAATTTCTTTCCATTGACCGTTTTCCTTATAGTGAACGGGATGGTTGTACTGCGCTGCAGTGTATGAACCATCTGAATTGCGGAAATATTTTGTTGTTTCAGTTCGCCATTCGACCATTTCGTTAAGCGGTTCGGGCTTGTCCTTGGTCGTTAGTTGTTCTGCTTCAGTACTTTCAACTGCTTCGCTTTCATTTGCAATTTGTTCGTTCATTGTTTCTGTTTTTTCGGTTATCTCTGCCGCAAAAACAGGCGTTGACACAGATGTAACGCTTAAAATTGTCAGAACTGTTAGAATAACTGCGATAATTTTCCGTATCTTTTTCATAATTTCACCCTATTCTTTTAATTTCTGAGGTTTTTCCCTCATATATATATGGTTAAAAAATCAAAAAAACTTCAAAAAAAGATACAAAAAAATTAATTTCGTTGTTTTTAACAACAGGCAATTCAATAATTTGTGCAAAAAAGAAAGAGATTGAACCATAATCAATTCAATCCCTCATCTTTTTTGTAATTATTCAGAAAAACAGTCAAATTATTTTGCTAACCATTCTTCTGCTTTAGCTGCAGACATTCTTTTGATGTTTTCTTCTGTATAGGGTGATTCCTCGCCACCGTTTACATAAAGGAAGAATTTGCCGTCAGCAGTTTTATAAAGGCTTTCTTCATAACCTGCAGGGTCACCAAACGCACCAAAAGTATTTTTCTTAACAAGCTCTGCTGTAGCAGTATCGTATTCAACCTTACAAATAACCTTTTTCATTATTTTCACCTCGAAATTAATAATATAGTTTTATACCATTTGTAATTATAGACTATGCAACAATAAAAATCAATATGAAAAATTATACATTCTTTTCTTCCATTATACTCTTATATGCAGGACGGATTATCTTATCAACACAGATAAGCTCTTCGATTCTGTGAGCACTCCAACCAACAATACGGGCAATTGCAAACATCGCAGTATAAAGCTCCTGAGGAATACCAAGCATATCGTAAACAAATCCACTGTAAAAATCCACATTAGGACTAACACCCTTATAGATTTTTCTCTTTTGTGCAATAAGAATCGGTGCAAGCTCTTCTATATTTTCATAAAGCATTAAATCTCTTTCTCTGCCTTTTTCTTTTGCTAAATTTTCAACGTAGCTTCTGAAAACCTTTTCTCGTGGGTCGGAAAGAGAGTAAACAGCGTGACCCATACCATAAACAAGACCTTTTTTATCAAATGCTTGCTTATCAATTATTTTTGTAAGATATGCGCTTAATTGCTCTTTATTATCGTAATCAGGCACATTGGTTTTAATATCGTCAATCATTTCCATAACTTTGATATTTGCACCACCGTGCTTTGGTCCTTTTAGAGAGGACATAGCCGCCGCAATGGTTGAATATGTGTCTGAACCGGATGATGTAACAACACGGGTGGTAAAGGTAGAGTTATTACCACCACCATGTTCCATATGAAGAATTAAAGCTGTATCAAGAACCTTTGCTTCAGTTTTAGTATATTTTTTATCAGGTCTGAGCATAAGAAGAATATTTTCAGCAGTAGAAAGCTTTGGGTCAGGTCTGTGAATAATCATACTTTCTTGTTTTTCAGAGTAGTTGTATGCATGGTAGGCATAAACTGCGAGAAGCGGAAATTCACTAATAAGCTGAATGCATTGCCTGAGTGCGTTAGGAATTGTTGTATCAATAGCATTTTTATCATAAGAAGCAAGTGTAAGAATACTTCTTGTCATTGAGTTCATTATATCACTGCTGGGAGCTTTCATAATAACATCACGAGTAAAATTATTTGGTAAAGTTCTGCAATCACGAATGTATTTTTTAAATTCTTTAAGCTCTTGCTTATCCGGCATTTCACCAAGTAAAAGAAGATATGCTATTTTCTCAAAACCAAATTCATTTTCTCCAAGACCGTTTATTAAATCCTGAACCTTGTATCCTCTGTACCAAAGCTCACCATCGCATTGGACTTTTTCTCCGTCAATAATCTTTGAAGAAACAATTTTTGAAATATTAGTGAGTCCCGTTACAACACCATTACCATTCATATCACGAAGCCCTTTGTTAACGGCGTGCTCTTTATAAAGCTCGGGAGCGATACTATCATTGTTACGGCAGGTTTCCTCTTTGATTGCTGTATAATTAGTGAGTTTTTCTAAATTCATAAATTCACCTACTTAAACTGATTTTGTAATATATAAATAATATAAATGTTTTTAATAATTTAGTCAATTAACAGTAATATTTCTTAATGGAAAATTAACATATAAAAGTCGCCTGACCATATAATAATCAAGCGACTTTTAAATTATTTTATAACTTTATACAACTCTTTAACACTTGGATAAATAAGTTTAAATTTTTGATATTTCTCATCATAAAGAGCAACAAGCTCCTTTTCAGGTAAAACTTTATCTTTTATACCAACAAGTTTTTCAGAGCAAGCTGAAACAGATTCATATTCCCCTGCTCCAACCATTGCAAGAATTGCAGAGCCATAGCCGGGTCCCTCTTCTGCAGTGGGAATATTAAGTTGAATATTGAGAACATTTGCTAAAATTTTTCTCCAGAGCTTACTTTTAGCACCGCCTCCGCAAAGACAGCTTACTTTAACATCAATATCCAAGGACTTTGCAATTTCTATATTATCTCTTATAGCAAAACTGACACCCTCCAGAACCGCAAGAAGCATCTGCGAACGGCTTGTATCAGGACGAAGACCGATAAACATACCTGTCGCATCAGTATCGTTTATAGGGCTTCTTTCACCCATAAGATACGGTAAGAAAAAGAGTTCATTTTTACCTAAAAGCTCTATATCAATTTCATTTTCGAGTAAGCTATAATCTTTTTCGCACAAAACCTTATCACATAACCATTTGTGGCAGGATGCTGCAGAAAGTATGCAACCCATTAAATGAAAACCACCGTCTGCGTGAGCAAAGGAATGAAGCGCATTGAATTTATCAACACCGAATTTTTCGGAAGAAACAAAAATCGTTCCCGATGTTCCGAGTGAAATATTACATTTGCCATCACCTGTTGTTGCCGTTCCGACGGCAGCAGCAGCGTTATCACCTGCACCTGCAACAACTATAGCCTTACTGCTAATTCCTAATTCTGAGGCGATTTCAGGCAAAACAGAACCAATAACTTCATAGCTTTCAAATAATTTTGGCATTTGTCCCTCTTTAACAGAACAAATATCAAGCATTTTATTTGACCAGCACTTATTTTTAACATCCAAAAGAAGCATGCCTGATGCATCAGAGTAATCACAAGCGTGAACACCTGTAAGTAAATAATTTATGTAATCCTTAGGAAGCATTATTTTGTTGATTTTTTTGAAGTTTTCAGGTTCGTTTTCCTTTACCCAAAGAATTTTTGGTGCGGTAAAGCCTGCAAAAGCAATGTTTGCGGTGTTATCGGAAAGAAACGCTTTACCAATAACAGTGTTAAGATATTCGGTTTCTTTCCATGTTCTGCCATCATTCCAAAGAATAACGGGACGAATAACATTATCTTTTTCATCAAGTATAACAAGTCCGTGCATCTGACCTGCAACACCAATACCTGAAACATCATCCCCCGAAATATCTTTAATAAGCTCAGGTAAACCGAGTTTTAAAGCAGACCACCAATCCTCCGGAAGTTGTTCGCTCCAACCTGATTTTGGGTATGAAACAGGATAATCTTTAGTAACAGAATTAATAATCTGACCATTTACATCAGTTAATATTAATTTTAATGAAGAGGTGCCCAGATCTGCACCGATAAAGTATTTCATAAAAAGACCTCGTTTAAATTATTAAATAATTTTCTTCATTTTAACACAAAACTGTAAAAATATCTACATATAAAACCATTGTATTTTCTAATCTTAAAAAGTATAATTGTTATATCACCTTATGAAAGCGGTTTTAATATGAATGAATTTTGCAATTTAGTTTCAAATATAAATAGCGATGATGTAATTGTATTAGAAAATAATAAAATATATGATGTTCGTCAGGATGATTCTTTCTCTCTAAAAGGATTTTACTGCTCAAATACTGCAAAAAAGCACGAAAATCCTGATGGCACGCGCTTTTCTGCTCTTTATTTAGACAATAAAAAGAATATTACTATTGATGGTAATGGTGCAACCTTGCTTATTCACGGCAAAATGACGCCCCTTTTATTCAATAATTGCGAAAATATTACAATTAGGAATCTTATTATTGATTACGCTTGTCCGACAATGGCAGAATTTAAGGTGCTTTCAAACGATAACGGCACTTGTGTTATTGAGATTAATAAAGATTGCCTTTACAGAGTTGAGGGCAATAATTTAATCTGGCAAGGTGAAAATGATTTGAATGGTATTCCCTATTGGGAGGATTCATATATAGGAAACCGCAGACACATTAAGTTAATCGACCCAAAAACCGGAATCCCACGTGATTTCAGAAGAGCAGATTTGGATTTTGAATCAATTGAAGATTTAGAAAACAATCAATTTAAAATTGTTTTGGTGAAAAAAGATGCGGATTTTCCTGTTGGAGCAATTTTCCAGACAAGAAACATAGTCCGTGACCATACAGGTAGCCTTTTTCAAAGATGCAAAAATCTCAGATTTGAAAATTTAAGAGTTAAATTTATGCATGGTTTAGGTATGGTTTCTCAATTTTGTGAAAATGTTACATATATTAATTGCGACCTTACCCCTGCTGAACACAGAACAATTACAAGCACTGCAGATTTCTTTCAGTTTTCAGGTTGTAAGGGTGATTTAATTGTTGAAAACTGCAAGGCTCAGGGCGCACATGATGATTATATTAATGTTCACGGTACTCATTTGAGAATTGTTGAAGCTGATTATGAGAATAATTCGATTATAGTACGTTTTATGCACGATGAAAGCTGGGGGTTTCAGGCTTTTGAGGTTGGCGACGAGCTTGAATTTATTAAATGGAACACTCTTCAACCCTACGATAAAACCAAAGTTATTGCATATAAAAGACTTACCGATACAGATATTTTATTAAATCTTGACAGACCTTTACCAGAAATAGAAATCGGTAAAGACGTTGTTGAAAATGCGACCTGGACTCCGAATTTATATATCAGAAACTGCTACTTCGGTACAACAAGCGGTCGTGGTATTCTCTGCACTACCCGTGGTGAAGTAATAATTGAAAACAACATTTTTAATAAGCTTCAGGGCCCTGCTCTTCTTATGGAGGATGATTGCAACTTCTGGTTTGAATCAGGATACTCAAAAGAAGTTATTTTTAAAAACAATCAGATTATCAGTTGCGACCATGGTAGAACCTATCCCGGTGCACCTGTTATACGTTATACCCCTAAAATAATGGATGAAAATTTTCATGGCTATGTTCACGGAAAGCTTATCCTTGAAAACAACACATTTAAAGACCCAATTGGTGAAAAACACGTTCTCTGGCTTGAATATGTGAGAGAAGTTGAAATAAAAAACAACACCTTTGACACTGATTTTGATATTAAAACAAAAAACGTTCACTCAATGATAAAAGTAAATAACACAGTAAAAGGTAGCCATTAAGGTTGCCTTTTATTTTTTGTTGACAAATTATTCCTATGGGTGTATTATTGTGTTAGTACAGTAATACAAGGAGGCGTTATTATTGGCTTGGAAGTTTACATCAGATAAGCCTGTCTATCTTCAAATTGCAGACAGATTAACAAAATCTGTGTTATCGGGCGAATATAAACCCGGTGAGCAGATACCAAGTGTGCGACAATTGGCTTTGGAAGCAGCTGTAAACCCTAATACTATTCAACATGCTTTCACAGAGCTTGAAAACAACGGATTGATTATCTCAAAAAATACAATTGGCAGATTTGTTACAGATGATGTGGCAATTATTGAAGAATGCAGAAACGAATTAGCTAAAAGCATAGCAAAAGATTTTATAAAAAATATGTCTCACCTTTCCATAACTCCGGATCAAGCAATTAAAATCATTGAGGAGGAAAAGCTATGAATATTTTAGAACTTAAAAACTTATCTAAGGCATATACAAAAGGTAAATTTGTTATAAATAATCTTAATTTAGAAATACCTCAAGGCAAAATTATCGGTCTTTTAGGTCCTAACGGTTGTGGTAAATCAACAATGATAAAAATGATTGCAGGACTTCTCCAACCAACCTCCGGCAAAATTTTAGTTAATGGTATTCAGGTTGGTGAAGAAACCTGTTCACTTATTTCATATCTCCCCGAAAGAACATATTTTACCGCATCAATGAAGGTTAAAGATATTATAAATTATTTTGCGGATTTCTATAAAGATTTTGATAAAGAAAGAGCAAAAAATCTTCTAAAAGACCTTAATGTTGATATAGATGCAAAATTGAAAAAGCTTTCAAAAGGCACGAAGGAAAAGGTTCAGCTTGTTCTTGTTATGAGTCGTCAGGCAAAGCTATATCTTCTTGATGAACCCATTGCAGGTGTTGACCCCGCAACAAGAGAGTATATTTTAAGCACAATTGTAAGTAACTACAACCCCGAAGCTACAATTATCATAACAACCCACCTTATTACTGACGTAGAGCAGATTCTTGATGATTTTATTTTCATAACTTATGGCGGTCAGATTGTTATGAGCGGTAATGCTGAAGAAACACGAAACACAACCGGTAAATCCCTTGACGAATTGTTTAAGGAGGTATTCAAATGCTGAAGAAATTATTAAAATATGATTTTAATGCAATTTTCAAATATTGGTGGATTGGCGCTTTAACAACATTTCTTCTTTCGTTCGTTGGTGCAGGTTGCGGAAGTGTTTTAGAATCACCTAAAGATTTACCTGAAAGCGTTAATATATTTGCTACTATCGGCTTAGTGTTAATTGTATTATGTTTTATTGCATTTGCAATTATGACTTTATTACTTGTTTACATAAGATTTTATAAACATTTATTTTCTGACGAGGGCTACCTAACTTTTACATTACCTGTTAAAAGAAACCAGCTTTTGTCATCAAAGCTGATAAGCGGTAGTGTTGCAATATTTTTATCTGCAATTGTTACTGCAATAAATGCAGCAATTATAATTCTGATATCCTTCAAATCAGAAATATTTGTTAAAGGATGGTTTGAAACATTAAAAAAGTGTGTAGACGAGTTTTTTGAAAAACAGGGCACCTTCAATGTTATTGCAGGTTGTATAGAGGTAGCAATTATTGCAGTTTTATCAATAATTTTAATTACTCTCTTCACCTATCTTTGCATAACAGTCGGTGCAGTAATATCTAAAAAAGCAAAATTGGCAACAGCCGTTGCTATTTATTATGGTACATCTTCTGTTATGACAGTATTTATGTATATTTTTTATTTCTTTGGTATCAGAGGACTGGAAAATTGGCTTTCGGATTTAACTGAAAAACAGGCTTTTGCACTTTCCCCTGTAATGCTTCTTTTAGTTGTTTTCACACTTTTGATGCTTTGCTTTGTTGTTTATACATTAATAAATTGGCTTATTGACCGTAAGCTTAATCTGAATTAAGGAGGGAAACAGAAATGAAAAAATATTTAGTATTATTTATTAGTGTTATTATCATTTCATTGAGCTTATGTATCCCCTCTTTTGCTTCAGATAAAAGAGTTGTAACTTTATCAGATGATTATAAATATTTGTATTACGATGGTTCAACATACACGCGAGCAGATACATCAATGCTTCGTTTTACAGACACAGTTACATATATGTATAATAGTAAAGAAAACATAGGATATGATCAAGGCAAAGAAGTTCCTGTTTATACCGATACCGCATTTGTTGATTATAACTCTTACTACACAGTAAGTTTAACTGATAAACAGCATAATGAAGTTAAAATGGTTGATATAACTAACTCAAGCCAGGATGAAACTCTTTTTTATGTTTCAATATATTTCTATGACGGCTCCGAGCTATATATTGATTTTATCAGAGAAGATTTAATTGTAGAATACGAAAAATCAGTCAACGGAGATGTTGATAATTATTATATTGATTTTTTGTGGCCTAACGAAAACAGAATTTCTGTTGATAGGGATGAACTGTTCAGCGGAAAGAAAACAAAAATTAATGTTTGGGATTATGAGTATGACTATCAAGTTTACGCAGACCCAACAACAGGCAGCTTTGATGCTGAAATCGGTATGATACTGAAAATAGATGATTCTTATTATTTTTACAGCTTTATTGATTCTGATGTAAAATCTTCCGCTGATTTCTGGAATGTTAATGACGAAAAAATTGAGGTTGTTAAATTAGATGATAAGTCTATAATTGAGAAAATTAAAATCGGTGAAGAAAAACGTGAGGAAGATGAATATGGTTACCTTTATAACAATGAGTTAACGGAAACAGTTTCAAAAATATTCTTCATTATAATTTTTGCAATTGCACCTGGAATTATTTGTGTTATTTCATTCATTCTAGCTCTTAAATCCAAAAAGTCATTATATAAAAAGCTTTTGTTTGCGACATCCGGTATATCCGTTGCAGAAATAATAACATTTATTTATATTGCATTTACATTATTTAATAAATAGAAACATTAAGCCGTCGGTAGAAAAACAGCTACCGACGGCTTTAGTTAATATTTTAAATCAGAATTGCCAATCTATAAACTCTCTGAATATCATAACAATTTTATTTACAAAGTTTGTAAATTCAAAGTTAAGGAAAGAAAGGATATATGGCTCTGTGTATTTCCAGTCCTCTTCTTTAATAGTTAAATCCTCATTATCGACAAAATAACCGGGTTCAAGGAATGCCTTTGTTTTCATTTTAACTTTTAGAATGTTTCTGCAGCATTCTCTCATTGCTGTGCCGAATCCTATGGGGTCTGCATAATACTGCATCTGAATTGCTGCAACGTGGGAAGGCATATTAAGCATCCAAACGCCCGTTAGCATTGTATCATTACCATTGTAAATGGCAAGAACAGGACTCATATGACCATTACCGATAAAGTTATTTGAATAGTCAGAAACAACAAAGCCATCAAAGCCCCATTCTTCACGAAGTAAATCTTTGAGAAGCTCTGAACAACCACCGCACCAGTCAGTACCGATTCTGTTATAGGCAGACATAACACCATAGCAAGCGGATTCTTTAACAGGAATTTCAAATGCCTTAAGATAAATTTCACGCATTGTCTGTTCATCTGCCCAAGTGAAAATGCCTGCTCGATGAGATTCCTGATCATTCATTGCAAAATGCTTTATTGTTGTAACAAGACCCTGTCCCCAAGCACCATTAATAATCTCGGCACCCATTGTACCGGAAAGAACCGGATCTTCGGAGAAGTACTCAAAGTTTCTGCCACCCATTGGATTTCTATGAATATTAACACCGGGTGCATACCAAATGTCTGTACCAATACTTCTTGCCTCGATACCTACACTATCACCCATTTTATTGGCAAGCTCTTTATTCCATGTGCAAGCAATTGCAGTTGCGCAAGGATAAGCTGTACCACTATCAGTATAAGCAATACCGTGAGCACCCTTTATGCTTGATGGACCATCATTATCCCAAGTTTGTGGAACGCCAAGTCTTTCAATTCCATAGGTCTGGTAACCACCTCTAGCAACAAGATTCGTCATTTCATCAAGAGTAAGCTGGTCAAGGAATTTATCCATAAGCTCTTCATTTTCATATACATCCTGAAGAGTGATAACACCTGTTTCATAGGTTACACCCATTTTGGGAGCTGTACCCTCTTTGGTTGCCTCAGGATATTTATCTGCATTTTTAATTGCTTCTGTTTTTACAAGATATCTTGATACAGGATAAGTTTCTTCAGGTTTTGCTCTTGAAAGGAGCGTAAATCCCGAATAAGCATCATCAAAAAGATTTTCGATTGTAGTTCCTGTAACACTGTCAAGCTTAATTATAACATCTTCTTTAACTGTATATGTAAATGAGTCAATATGTTCACGAACATTTTCACCAAGAATAATCTTATAATCGCCTTTTTCAAGTACCCAAGCTTCATTATTCAATCGGTCATACGAAGCCATATCATTAATATCAAATTCAACTGTTAAAACTTCACTTTCATTGGGTGCAAGAAGCTTTGTTTTTTCATATCCACCCAAAGCAATTGCGCTCTTTTCAATTCTTCCCGTATAGGGGGCGCTGTAATAAATCTGAACAGTGTCCTTACCGCTGACATCACCTGTGTTTGTAACCTTAACATCAACGCTTATTTTACCATTATCAGTGCTTGAGGATACAATTTCTTTTGTAAATGATGTGTAAGAAAGACCATATCCGAAGGGATACTGAACTTTATCCTTTGCAAAGGTTTCAAAGTATCTGTAGCCAACATAGATACCTTCCTGATACTCAACATAGTATTCTCCTCCATCATATTCGTATGTACCAAAATTCTGTGTTGATGGATGGTCATAAATACTATAAGCAACTGTATCCGCAAGTCTGCCTGATGGATTAACTTCACCATTGAGCATCTGACCAACAGCTTTCATACCAAATTCACCCGGAATCCAAATAATAGCTGCTGCCTTAATGCTTTCGTATTCATCCAGAAATCCCATTTCCATAACGTTACCGATATTAAAAAGTACAATAACATCTGAAAATGTTGAAGCAACCTTTTCTACCATTGCTCGTTCATTATCGCTCAATCTCAGGATTTCCGGAGAAAGATCAGCATTTTCTGCACTTGTTCTGCCTATAACTATAATTGCAGTATCTGAAAATGCTTTTGCATTTGCCATTATTTCATCTGTGAGCATATCAGGATCCATTTCGTTCAGTGAACTTTTTGCAAGCAAAAGCTGGGCGAGATTGTTGAAAACCGTACTTCCTGTTTTAAGAATTTCGTTTGAACCACAATATTTATCATAAAGCTTCATAAGCTCTGTATTATAAACAATTCCCGCTTCCTCAAGTGCTTCATAAAAATATACAGGGTCATGGGTAGTAATAGCACCTGACCCTGCACCACCAAGAAGCGGAACAACAGATGCAGCACCGAAAACATTTACCTTTTTACCGGCAAGGGGCAAAGAATTATCTTTATTTTTAAGAAGAACTATACCCTCATGCTCAATTTCAACAGCAACCTGACTCGACATTGCAATAACATCATCCGATATATTTCCGCTAACAGCAAATGCCGGAACTACCAGACAAGTTGTCAGAAGTGTTAAGACAATTATTACGGCAGTAGCCTTGTTAATTTTTTTCATTTTGCCCATCTCCTTTGATAAAAATGTTTAGTTTAATTACACTATAACAAAATCTTTCTACATATTCAACACATTTTTATCAAAAATCACGAAACATATATAAGTTATTATTTTAAAAAATCTCTAAGCCAGAGGAAATGGGATGGTCTATGGAATTTAGGCTTCATAGTAGGATTTAAGGCGAATAAATGCTTGTCCATTTCTCCCCCATCTGTTTCTAATCTGTAGGCATTGAAATAGATTTCGCCATTACCTGAATTTATTTTCTTTTTCGGGAAACACACTGTTGCTTCGTAAGAGTTTTCCATACGAATAACATTACTTTCAATAAAAGGTTCTTCTACAAAATTTATTTCTAATATCGGTACTCCGTTTTCGTCGTCACCTTTGTTTTCCATAAGCGCACACATCAATTTATTTTCGGGGCTGATTTCTATTTCATAATAGAATCGCCTTTCAGGGTCTGAGCCTATTAATACTTCACAGGCATCACCTTCGGAATGAATGTCGTTATAATTGTGGTGGGGACAGTAAAATTCGGTATGCTCTGCGAAAAATTTAAAAGTAAGAATACCATCACTTTCACTAATATCAACAGTAGTCTTATATTGTGCAGTTGAAGCATCTCTGCAATTTTTTAATTCATATATCATAATTAAATAATCTCACTTTCAAAAATACCGATACTTTCCCTACCAAGTAGATTATTTGAAATATTACGGGCATTAAAATATAATCTGAATTTGTTATCATAAAGCGTTAAGCAACAAGCGTAAACATATTGTGCCATCCAATTACTGTTACCACATTTTTGTGGTACTAAAAAATGCTTAACAAATTCAAAATTTACTCCGTCATCAGATTTTAAAAGAACAATTGCAGAGTGACTTTTCCCATCTTTTTCAAATAATCCGTTCTGAAGACCTATGTAGCAATCCTTTAATTTATAGACCTTCAGGCAACCCGAGCAAAGATTCAGATATTCTGTTTCCTTATCGGGTTTTATTATTGGTTCAGTTCTTGCTGTATAATCCTTTGTTATTGCATCACTTTCAGCAAAGGAAATGTATCTTGGCTCACAGAAACCACAATCTTTAATAAAAGTCTGTCCGCAGGAGTAATAAAGTCTGTTTTTTCCGTTTATATTCAATAAAAATGGATTTGAAAGAGCCTGACCGTTTTCATCAACCTCATAATCTCTCGTATTACCTAAAACTAAGTAAGGCTTTGACCAATCTTTTAAATCTGCTGATTCTGTGCAATATATTTCCGATTTCCACTTACCGCCAAAAACAGCCAGTGCGTTTTCAATGGGTGTTTTAGTCTTTTCATAAAAAAGATAATATGTGCCATCAATGTAATTTATGTTGGGTCGCATTGCCTTTTTTACAATTCTCCCCTTTTTATTAAATTTAATGCCATCATCGCTATCATACATATACACACCAAAAAATGTATGGCAAAATAAATGCCACAGACCATCATGAGAAATATCGGGTGTTAGCACGCTCGGGTCAGCAACCACAAAACTATTCCAAGGATTTTTGATTATTGGGTTATTATCGTATAATTTGAAATTTAAACTATTAAATTTATCGAAATTTATATTTTTCATATTAAACCTAAATTATTATAAAAATGAGTCCTTCGCATAAATCGCGAAAGACTCATTAATATAATTTTGAACTTAAAATATCATTGTTTTTTTCATTTATTCTCTCCGAGGCAAAATTCTTCATCCTGTTCACCTTCCTGCGATTTCCGGAAATTTGAACTTGATACTTCGATATTCTGTTACCGGTAACACTTTGCCAACCAACCTCAAAGTTCTGG
>JAZNGU010000039.1:0-18144 GCA_045576615.1 Acutalibacteraceae bacterium
AAGACCCCTCAAGGACTATGAGGTTGATAGGCTGCGTGTGTAAGCATGGTGACATGTTCAGCTAAGCAGTACTAATAGGTCGAGGGCTTGACCATTTCGTTTGTTTCTTCGCTTTCCCTTTATTCAGTTTTCAGGGTATATGCCTTGTACGCAGGAGTTATTCGCACCTTTAGCTCAGTTGGTAGAGCACCTGACTCTTAATCAGGGTGTCCAGGGTTCGAGTCCCTGAAGGTGCACCATATTCCTTGAAACGATCCACGGATTATGTGGCCCGTTGGTCAAGTGGCCTAAGACTCCGGCCTCTCACGCCGGCAACACGAGTTCGAATCTCGTACGGGTCACCAAAATTTTAGGAATAAACGGTCCAAAAGCTGTTTATAATATATTAGTCGGTGTTGATGGCGTTGAGGGTCCACCCGTTCCCATCCCGAACACGGTAGTTAAGCTCAACAGCGCCGAAGATACTTAGTGGGAAGCCGCTTGGGAAAATAGGGCGATGCCGACACAAAATGCCTTAATAGCTCAGTCGGTAGAGCACTCGGCTGTTAACCGAGTTGTCGTAGGTTCGAGTCCTACTTGAGGCGCCAAAAATAAAGGATACCATCCGGTATCCTTTATTTTTTTACCTTTAAATAGAATTTAAACTAAGACAATTCAGAGTTAACAACCGACGCTGTTAATTGCTCGAAGCCTTGCCGCTGCCGGTGGGAGATGCAGGCAAGGTTTCGAGAGGAAGAAAAAAGGAGTATCACGAAGCGAAGAGCGAGTGAGACAACTATGTTTCTGACCGTTGTTGTCGTATAATCAAGATAGGATACCATCCGGTATCCTTTATTTTTTTATCATATTATTTACATATTCGTGCATTTCTTTTTTTGATTTTATATTATGAGTTCCGTTTATAATTTCTTGTTTTTGCGTCTCGCTCATCATTGCAAACTTCTCCATTGCTTCAGGATTAAGAGCCAAAGCCATAGAAAATCCGATTGGCATTTCATAACTTTTCAAAATTATTCCTCCAAGTATTTTGATGTTAATATTTTTTCACTGAATTTGTATGATATACCGTTTATTTTGAATAATGAGGTGCTCGGTTGAGAATTCTAAAATAAAAAGGAGTTTTATGGTTTTGCATACAGATATAAATAAAATAGATTATTCCGTAACTCTGCCTTACATTAACAAAAACGGATGTTATGAAATGCGCCTTGAAAGTATCGGCGGTTTAGGGGCAAATCTTTGCGGAAAATTGCTTGGTGAGCTTGGTGCAGTTTATTTGGGATTGAATTCAGCGGCTTTTTCAAGCTATGGCTCAGAAAAACGAGGTTCTCCGGTTAAATCTTATGTGCGATGGAGTGACCCCAAGCAAGAAATTTTACAAAACAGTCCTGTCGAACGACCGCATCTTTTAATATTGTTTCATCAAGCTCTTTCAAAAACTTTGCCTGTAACCGCAGGAGTGGAAGAAAACTGCATATTGGTAGTAAACACAAAAGAAACTCCTCAAAAAATGCGTGATGAACTGAAATTATATGCAGGTACAGTTTGTTGTGTGGATGCTTTGGAATTAGCATTGAAAAGTAAAAGCCGTGTAAATATGGTTATGCTTGGTGCAGTTGCCAAAGCATCGGGTTTTATTCCCATAGATGAAGTAAAAGATTTAGTTACAGATACATTAGGTGAAAAGTACCCTGCCTTACTGGGAAATAACCTTGCAGGATTAGAGGCAGGGTTTAAAAATATTCATAGCCAGACTTTTTTGCCTGATGGAAAATATGAAAAAGTCCCATACACCGAATTAAAAAGCAAATGGGGTTATAAAAATGCACCAATAGGTGGCGCAAATATCCATATTGGTAGTACGGTTTCAAATGATTTATCTGCATCAAGAGAGGGCTTTATTCCACTATTTTTACCTGAAAAGTGTATTCATTGTGGTTTATGTGATACTACTTGTCCTGATATGGTTTTTCAGTTTTTGCCGGGTGAATATAAGGGAAAAACCACAATGATAAACAGAGGTCTTGACTACCACCATTGCAAAGGCTGTCTGCGTTGTGTAGATGTATGTCCAACGGGAGCTTTGGTTAGTAGCAGGGAATCGGAGCATCCACAGAAAAAATGGTTTGTTCGTAATAAAGATTTAATCACAGATAATCTTGATTTTGAACCTGCAGGTGCAGATCCTTGGGTTACAAGTGAGTCATATCTGACTGAAAAGCGTATGGACGGAGGCTTGATGTAATATGGAAAAAGCGGAGCAAAAATTAATATTTGAAAGCGGCAACGAATTGGCAGCTTTCGCCGCCAAACAGATTAATTATCATGTAATGGGATATTATCCCATTACACCATCCACACAGATTGCAGAATATTTAGACAGCATGGGAGCAGATGGAGAGCATAATATTGCTTTAATACCTGCAGAAGGGGAACACAGTGCTGCGGGTATTTGCTATGGTGCATCTGCAGGGGGTGGCAGAGTCTTTAACGCTACCTCCGCCAATGGCCTTCTTTATGCACTTGAACAATTGCCTGTTCAGTCGGGAACAAGACTACCTATGGTGTTGAATGTTGCTTGTCGCACTGTTTCGGGACCTCTTTCCATAAAAGGCGACCATAGCGATATAATGTATACTTTGAATACAGGTTGGGTCATTCTTTTTGCAGATTCTCCACAAGAGGTTTATGATTGCAATATTTGTGCAATAAAAATCGCAGAAAAATTAAGGCTTCCTGTTATTGTTGCATTTGACGGCTTTTTTACAAGTCATCAAAAACGAAATTGTTATGTGTTTTCGGATGATAATACTGTTCGTAAATTTATAGGGCCTATAAGTAACAATTACTCGGCTCTCCATCCTGATGCCCCGGTAACAATTGGTTCATATATGAATGAGCCTGACCTTATGAATAATAAATATCAGCTTAATATAGCAATGGAAAAAGCTAAAACCATTATTCCTGATGTATTTAATGAGTATGAGGAGATGTCAGGGAGAAAGCTTAAAACTTTGAAATCATATCAGGCAGAGGATGCCGATATTTTGTTGTTTGTTTTAGGCTCCGCCTATCTCACAGCGAAATCAGCGGTAGACAAGTTACGCAACGAGGGTAAAAAGGTGGGAGTATTCACTCTCGGTACACTAAGACCATATCCGTCAGAGGAAATAGCAGATTTGTGTAAAAATGCAAAAACTATTATTGTCGCTGACAGACAAGACAGTTATGGCGCAGGTGGCGGTAATATGTCTTTGGAAATTCGCGCAGCTCTTCAGCAAAAAGGAAATACATGTCGAGTTATAAGCAGAATATATGGACTTGGCGGACGTGATTTTTATGAGAAAGATGCTATCGGGTTGTTTGAGAACTGTTGTGAAAAAAATGCGAAAGCCTTCGATTATATTGGTGTTTATCCGGGAGAGGAGACTTTTCAGTCAAAGCCGTATTTTAACCCCGTAACAGAGTCAAAAAATAATCCGTGTTTGATTTCTTGCACTGAAAATAATGGTAAAGTAGAAGTAAAAGGCGGTACAATTCGTGATACTACCGCAAGACCTAAGCGTCTTGCTCCCGGTCATGGAGCTTGTCCTGGATGCGGAATACCTGTTAATGTCAATTTGTTGCTCAGAGGAATAGAGGGAAATGTTGTTCTTTTGTTTCAGACCGGATGCGGAATGGTTGTTACAACAGGTTACCCGAAAACTGCATTTAAAGTGCCATATATTCATAATCTTTTTCAAAATGGTGCCGCAACTTTATCGGGTCTCTCAAAAATGTATCATAAAATGCAGGAAAGAGGGGAACTGCCTGAAGGTGACATAACCTTTATTATGGTAAGCGGTGATGGTGGTATGGATATTGGTATGGGTTCAGCTATTGCAACAGCTTTGCGAAATGACCAGGTTATACTTTTTGAGTATGATAACGGTGGTTATATGAACACAGGCTATCAGTTGTCCTACTCCACACCAAAGGGAGCAAAAAGTGCAACATCCCATCTGGGAGAAAAACAATGGGGCAAATCATTTTTTCATAAAGATATGCCACGAATTATGGTGGCAACGGGTATGCCTTATGTGGCAACTGCGGCAGAATCCGACCCCAATGATTTTATTAAAAAGGCAGCAAAGGCACAGTATTATGCAAAAAACTATGGAACGGCTTATATTAAGTGTCTTTCTGCTTGTCCGCTTAACTGGGGAGATAAACCGAATACTGAAAGAAAGGTCATTTCCGCAGCAGTTAACAGTTGCTTTTTTCCGCTTTATGAAGTGGAACAAGGGTGCACAACGCTATCTTATGACCCTGAACAGAAAAATAAAAAAATTCCGGTTACTGATTGGCTTGAAATGATGGGAAGAACCAAGCATTTATGTACAGAAAAATATAGCGAAATAGTGTGTGATATTCAAAATGAAGTTGACCGACGTTGGAAACGATTGAAAATTTTGGCCGAACATCCTGAATTGTGATTAATATAGAAGTTATTATAGCGGAGGAAAAGTATGAGTAACCGTTTGGAAAATGAAACAAGTCCGTATCTGCTTCAACACAAGGAAAATCCTGTTGATTGGTATCCCTGGTGCGAAGAGGCATTTACACGAGCAAAAGAGGAAGATAAGCCGATATTTTTGAGTATTGGATACAGTTCTTGTCATTGGTGCCATGTTTTAGCTCATGAAAGTTTTGAAGATGAGGAAATTGCTGATATTTTAAACCAATTTTTTATATCAATAAAAGTAGATAAAGAGGAACGCCCCGATATTGACAGTGTATATATGGCAGTATGTCAGGCATTTACCGGAAGTGGCGGTTGGCCCACAAGTATTTTTATGACTGCTGATAAAATGCCGTTTTATGCAGGAACTTATTTTCCGAAAACATCCCGCGGGGGAATGATAGGCTTTAAAGAGCTTATTCTTGCTATTAATGAAGTCTGGGAAAAAGACAGAAAAACTTTAATGGATCAGTCTGATAAAATTATTTCATATCTCAATAATGAAGAAAATCTTTCTGAAACTGCCGATTTAAACCTTGCACATTCAGCGGTGACACTATTTGAGCGTATATATGATGAAAAGTATGGTGGTTTCGGCAGAGCACCCAAATTCCCAACGCCCCATAATATTTTATTTTTGCTTTCTTATTATGAGCGGTTTAAAGAAAAGAAATGCTTGAAAATGGCGGAGCATACACTTTTGCAGATGTATCGGGGAGGCATTTTTGACCACATTGGTTTCGGTTTTTGCCGTTATTCTACCGATAAAAAGTTTCTTGTTCCTCATTTTGAAAAAATGCTTTATGACAACGCTTTGTTAATTATGGCTTATTGCAGGGCTTATGGCATAACGAAAAATAAATTGTATCTTGAAATTGCAGAAAAAACTGCAACCTATATTCTTAGGGAAATGACATCGCAGGAAGGTGCATTTTTCAGCGCGCAAGATGCAGACAGCGAAGGCGAAGAGGGAAAATACTATTTATTTACTCCTGATGAATTTGTTAAAGTTCTTGGTGAAAAGGATGTTGAAAGTTTTAATCGCCATTATGATATAAGTGATAAAGGTAATTTTGAGGGTAAAAATATACCGAATTTGCTGAATAGCAATCCTTTAAATAAAAGTTTTGAACATTTTTTACCCCAGTTGTTGAGTTACAGAAAAAAACGCTATTTATTGCATCTTGACGATAAAATACTAACATCATGGAACTCTTTAATGATTGCGGCAATGTGTGAGTTGTATCTTGTAAGCGGAAAAAGTGTTTATCTTGATGCGGCAAGACGGGCAGATAAGTTTATTAAAAAGAATCTTTATGAAAATGAAATACTATACGTTAGTTTCCGAGACGGACGACGAGGAGTAAAGGGCTTTTTGGATGATTATGCATCATATATTTTTGCTCAACTAAACTTATATTCGGCAACCTTGGACGATGAATTTCTGAATGTTGCAAAAAAATTATGTGTTAAGGTTTTAAATGATTTCAGTGATAAATTCGGTGGATTTTATTTATATAGTGAAGATAGTGAGGAGCTGATTTTGCGCCCTAAAGATACTTATGATGGTGCAATTCCCAGTGGGAATTCACTGATGGCATATAATCTTGTAAGGCTATATCTTTTGGACTCCGATGAAAAATATAAAAATTCAGCAGAGCGGCAATTGGATTTTATTGCATCGGAAGCAGCACAAAATCCAATCAGTTATGCCATGTTTTTGGTTGCGCTTTTAGATTATTTAGACCCGCCGATGAAAATATCTGTTGTACTTGATGAAAAAACAGAGAAATCTTCATTACCAACTTCATTTCCATTAAATTCGATAGTAAAAATTATATCAAAACCCACAAAGGAATTTCTTTTGAAAAATAACCAAACAACTTATTATGTTTGCAAAGGTCATACTTGTAAGCCACCGGTTAATGATTTGAACGAAGCTTTATAACAAAAACAGATAACTTAAAATAACAGAAGCTCTTGGAAATCCGAGAGCTTCTGTTATTTTTGCACCTGCCACGAAAAGTATCACACTTGTTATGTAAAAGCCTTTATATTTTATTTGCTTTATGTTAGTTTTAACTTATTAATTGAAAATAGAAAGGACAAAATAAATCTTTCGATTCAAAAAAGTTTATAAAATGTGGAAGACGTATAGTGAAACAAGAATCATAGAAAAAGATAATAACAATGCTATGATATAATTAATATATTTCGTAATTTTTGAAAATGCAGTCTTTTTAATTATTTTTTTGTTAGAAGCTTGCAGTGAGTCTAGTTGGATATTAATGTTCTTTCGTAAATTAATAATCTTTTTACATTCTATTAATAGTAAGATAGTACAAATTGCAGTAAACAAAATTCCAATAACAGGAAAAATTTTGGGGCTGACTTGTGTTGGGGATAGCTCTATATTAAAGTATGTGCAACATATAGGAAAACAAATTATCACCAGATTTGTTATAAAAACTGAAGATAGTATTTTCCAATAGTGTGAGTGGCGATGCATCCACTCAGTATGATAGTGATTTAAAAGAGAAACAGAAATTTCGTTTTTATCCATATTAAACCTCTCAGTGTATTTTTATTAAAATATATTATAATGTAAAAAGCAATTAAAAAAAAGAGTAATAGATATTTTATTTATAAAAAACATAAAATGCATATTTCTAATTAAATTCTACCTTGTTTTTCTTGCAAAAAGAAGAAAAATCAGTACAATGATTGTAGAGGTGATTGCCGTGAATATGTATAAATTCGGAAATTACATCTGCAAATTGCGAGAAAATAAAAACCTTACACAAAGTGAACTTGCTAGAATTTTAGATGTTTCTGATAAATCAATATCTAAATGGGAAAACGGACAGGCTTTTCCGAGAATTGAAACTTTTGAAAAATTGGCAGTTTCACTTGATACTACAGTTGAAGATATTTTTTCTGCAAGTAAGGACGGAATAAAACGAATTTGTATTGTAAATAGTTTTTGTATGCTAATGCAAATTGATGTAAACGGCAAATCACATTTAATTGAATATGATGAAAGCAAATGGGTTGAAATTGAGGATACAACCGATTCAATTACTCTAAAAATCACCGGTGATATTTTAAGGGAAGACGATTTTGAAGATTTGATGAGCGATAAGCCTGATTTGAAAGAAAAAATAGCTGTGAAGTTGTTAGAAAAAGCAACAAAAGAAGTTATGGATTTATTTTTACAGGTCGATTGCACTTATAAAATTTCAAACATTATACCCGATTCGGTCATTACTGTTGAACTTGATATATTTGATTTGGGCGACAAAACCTTAATTTACCATGACTTTGAAATCAGTTACCCGAAAGTTATTTGTGATGAAAATATTAAAGCAGAACTTGTTTATGCCAAAGGAAAAAACAGTAAAGAAATAATCAAGAAATATAAGAAAATAGGGCTTGCATCAGACTTAGGAATGGATATTATTGATATGATAATAGCATATCCATTAAGAGGCTTATATTTTATGCATCTTTGCAAACCCCATATTTTGAAAAAGAATATTTTAAATGCAGAACATTACAAAGCAAAGACAGAAAAACGAAACAAGGGCAGAAAATTAGGCTGTTTCAGCGGTTGCCTTGTTTCGGTAGCCTTTGCGGTAATTGCATTATTAGTAATTTTGTTGTTGGATTGTTTTGTGTTTTCGGTGTTATTTGTTGATACAGATAGACCTGCATTGGTGGCAGCGGATTATTCCACAATAACCTTTCATGGCGATGTTTATGAGAGAATAGATGAACTTCCTAAAGATGCATATGAAACAAAGGTATTAGGTGCATCTGTCTGGAAATCTGCCCGAACAGATGGACTTTCAAAATGGGACCAGTCTTTGCAGGATGATAAGGTTCAGATTTTTGAGGATGATGAGGGAAAAGAGTATTTGTGGTTAGTAGAAAACTATACAGAAGAAATTCTTGGGGAAGGCCAAAATGGGAAAGATAAAGAATATGGCGATTTTGATGAACATTATGTGTATGTTTACGAAGAGGAAGAATAATGGGTGGATTTTATGAATAAAGCAAAGATAATCATTTTAGCCGGGCAATCAAATGCGGTTGGTGTTGCACATACAAAATATTTATCACGACATTTCAGTAGTGAAAAGGTAGAAAAATTCAAAAAGGGTTATGACGGGGTTTTAATGAATTATTATTCCCATGATATGAAGAGTAACGGTTTTGTTAAAACCACTCTCGGTTGTGCCGAAAAAGGAAAGGATACTTTTGGTCCCGAGGTTGGAATTGCGGATTATTTAAGCGAAAAATATCCTGACGATAAATTTTTCATTGTAAAATCTGCCGTGGGCGGAACAAATATTTTCTACGATTGGTTGCCGCCCTCTTGCAAAGGAGAGTATCAGAAAGAATCCTTTGGTTTTGGTGATACCGAAAGCGAATTTTATCGCAAAGGCGGATGGTGCTTTAACGAGCTTATAAAAATTCTTGATGAAAGCATTTCCATTCTGGAAAATCAAGGATATGAACCTGAAATCTGTGCTTTTTGCTGGATGCAAGGTGAAAGCGATGCTTTGGAAACAGATACTGTTGAAAAATATGGGGAGCGATATGAAAAACTGTTAAAAGACTTAAATGAAAAGTTTGGAAAATATATGGAAAATTGCACCTGTATTGATGCAGGAATTTCAGATGTGTGGCAGTATTATCGTGAAATAAATTCATGGAAAGAAAAACACGCAAAGAATACTCCCAATAACTTTTATATAGACACAATTGCAGAAGGTCTTGTTACCTCAAAAGAGCCGGAACCTGAGGTTGATATAGCCCATTATGATTCAGATTGCACGATTAAATTGGGTTATTTGTTTGCAGAGAATATAAACTATGAAAAATTCTAAAATAATTATTATAGTAGCAACAGGTATTGCCATACTTGTTGCAGGGATTTTATGCAAGCAGGAATTTTTTCTGATGATACCTTTGTTTGTGTCGTTATTTGTTATGGCTTTTCAGTCTGAAGCAAACAGGGTGGGAGCATTGATTGGCTCAATAAATTCTCTTATTTATACGGCGGCATATGTTTATATGGGGGTTTATGCTTCGGCAGCATCGGCAATTCTATTCAGCTTCCCTGTTCAGTTGATGACATTTTTCCGTTGGAAGAAAAATGCCTATAAAAAAACAGTGGTATTCAGAAAAATGTCTGCTAAAATGAGAGTAGGTTGCATTGTTGCTTTTCTTGTTATTTGGGGTATATTGGCAGCGGTGTTTATGCACCTTGATTATGAATACGCAATTCTTGATAGCTGCTCATTTATATTCGGCTTTGTAATACCCGTTTTAACAATGCTTGCTTACATTGAATACACATATCTCTGGATTATTCAATGTATAGTCGGTGTTTTTCTTAACATACAAATGGTTATAAATGATTATAAGGAAACAACCTATCTCATATATGGCGTTTATGCTCTTTACTGTGTAATAGGTGCATTCATTAGTGTTCAGAAATTTTATAAGGAACAGCAGGAAATGTTAGTTAGTTGAGGTGGTTATATGGGCTTTTGGCTTTTTATGTTAGCAATGATTTTGCTGATACCTGTTATTATGATTTTTTTCGGTAAATATTTTATTAAAAAAACGCCTAAAAATATAAACTATCTTTTTGGTTACAGAACAAATCTTTCAATGAAAAATGAAGAAACCTGGAAATTTGCACATAAGCACATAGGAAATATATGGTTTAAATGGGGATTGGTTTTGTTATCTGTTTCAGTTTTGGCGTTGCTTTTTGTAATAGGTAAGGATGAAGACACAGTAGGCATACTCGGTTCAGTGATTACCATAGTACAGCTCGTACCAATAGTAGCATCAATCATTTTAACAGAAAAAGCTTTGAAAAAGAATTTCGATGAAGAGGGGGAACAGAAAAAATGGAAAACTTGAAAAATGAAGATTTATTAGAAATAATTTTTATCCGCCATGCGGAAACGGATTATAAAGACATTGGTGATCGTGATAATTGTGATGGTGAACTAACCGAATTCGGTGAGAAGCAATGCGATATATTGGGAAAAAAGCTGAAAGATGTTGAGATAGACGGTTTTATTACAAGCTCACTTCTTCGTGCATTCAAAACCGCAACGGGTGTTTGCAAGGCAAAAGAGAATAATCCCGTTCTTCATATATGCCCCGAGCTAATTGAATGCGGTTGTACTCCCGGTTATTTTGGTTGCAGTGAGGAATATCTGCAGAAATATTATAAAAACACAAAAATGTGTAAAAAGCTTTTCGGGACAAAGGAATATGAATTTGGTTGTGAAGCGGTTGAAGATAATAATCTGCGCGCACAAAAGGTGATTGACTACATAAAAGAAAACTACACGTTTGGAAATCGTGTAGCCGTGTTCAGTCACCACGGAATGCTTGAATATCTTATTCCCACAGCTTTGGGATTGGAAACCCGAAAATTCTTCTTCTCCCTTGACAATATTTCGATGACAGTTGTTCAATATACCCGAGATGGCGCTTGTATTTTAAAAGATGTAAATAAATAAAGAAAAAGGCTACCTGTTCAAAAACGAGCAGGTAGCCAAAATTTTATTTGTGATTTTTTATGTAATATTTGTAGAATTTAACGCAATCGGCAACCTCTTTAACACCAATGCTTTCGTTAGCAGCATGCATTGCTGCAAGTTGTTCATTGCTCATTTTGATAGGACAAAAACGTAAGCAGTTATCTGCAACCTCTTCATAGTGACGGCAGTCTGTACCACCTGTCATCAAATAGGGGATAACACCTGCATCGGGGTAACATTCGTTGAGGCATTGTTTGAGATAACCGAACTCCTCACCCTTGTAATCAACAGTATTTGAAGCATTTCTCGCGTGAATAATTTCAAATTCAAGGTCATATTTATCTGCATACTTTTTTAGCACTGCAAGAGACTCTTCAACATTCTGGTGGGGAGAGGTTCTCAGGTTACATACAATATATGCTTCTGAGGGGATAACATTGGGAGTTTGTGAACCCTCTGCCATTGTGCAACAGAAAGTAGTTTTAACAAAAGCGTTGCACATTGGTGAAACCATAGGAAGAACTTTTGTAAGTAAGCCTTTAAAAAGCCACATATTTCCGAGAACCATACGAAGTGGGAAGCCTAAGTATGGTGCGGCTTCGTCAAGCATTGCATAAACTGCACCTGAAATTTCTGCTTTAAAAGGCTTATCTTTTTCAATATCTGCAACAAATTTTGAAAGTCTTGCAAGGGGAGTGTTGCTCTTTGGTGTTGAGGAGTGACCGCCCTTGCCTTTAGCGATAACCTTAAGGTCAATGTAACCTTTTTCAAGAAGACCGATTGCCGCACACCAGCCTTTCATTGTGGGAAGCTGGTCTTTGAGAATTGCGCCACCTTCATCCATTGCAACATCAAGGTGAACACCTTTTTCTTTTAAGTAGTTAACAAGTTTTGGCGCACCATCGCCTGAAATTTCTTCATCAACTGCAGTTGCAAGGTAAATATCGCAAGGGGGTTCAAAGCCTTCTGCGAGTAATTCTTCAATAGCCTGAAATTCTGAAAAAACAGTTGATTTACAGTCCATTGAGCCTCTGCCGTGAATGTTGCCGTCTGCAATTTCGCCTGAGAATGGGTCACGCTCCCAATTGGGTTCGTCGGCTGTAACAACGTCTTGATGACCCATAAGAAGAAGACCGTTTCTTTTTGGGTCTTTACCTTGCCAACGGAAAAGAAGGTTGCCATCGATTTCGGTACATTCAAGTTTTGAGAAAATAAGGGGGAAGTTATTTTTCATAACTTCGTGAAGTTTATAAAACTGAGTTAAGTCTGTGTTTCCTCTTAAAGAAACAGTGGGCACCTTAACCATTTCAGAGAGTTTCTGAGCATAGTCTTTTGCCTCTTCTTGCGTTGGGTTAATTGCAGGTGCATTTGTGTTGGGTTTTGCTTTGATTTTTACAGCTTTGATGGCGGCAATTACAAGCAAAAACACAAAAATTCCTAAAATAGCAAGTAATGCAAAACCAATATATTTCATTCTATCAAATCCTTTCACACACATTGGAATGATTATACTACTTATTTTCAAATAAGTAAATAGTTTGAAATGTCAAGAAAAAAGTTAGTTTTCTTGACAAGATGTGGTTCTTTGTTGTAGGATTAACATAGGAAAATTTTGAAAGGAATGGAAATATGAAAAAGATACTTTCTGTTTTATTGGCAATTGTAATGACTTTTACAATTACAGTACCTGCTTTTGCAGCTGATAGTAATGCAACAACATCTGATTCTTATGACGGCAACCCCGTTATAATTGTAAGAGGTATTGATTTTGCAGGTCTTACCTATGAAAATGGGGAAAAAGCTCTTAATGTAAGTGCAGGGACAATTTTTTCTGCCTTAATGAATGGTTTTTTGGGTGCGATTAAATTAAAAGATTCACAATCTGTTCTTGATGGGGTCTTTTTAGCAGCAAAAGAAATATTTGACCCGATTGCTTGTGACAAAGACGGCAATCCCTATATGTTTGTTTCTATGAAGCAGTATCCTGAATCGATGGCAAGTTATCCCGATTTTGTGGACGAGCTTCCCGATGGTGCGGAAGAAGGCATTGTAAAAACTGCTGTTGAAAAATATGGGGCAGAAAACACATATTTCTTTACTTATGACTGGAGAAAAACTCCCGAGCAAATTGCAGGTGAACTTAATGGCTTTGTTGAAACTGCAAAAGAAAAAAGCGGAAAAGATAAGGTGAACATCATCTGTGCTTCAATGGGTGGTATGGTTACAACAGCATATTTTTATTACTATGGTTCAGAAAATGTTGAATCTGCAGTATTCCTTTCCGGTGCACAGAACGGTACCTATGTTTGTGGTGACGCTCTCAATGGCAGAATTGTTTTTGATGGCGATGTGCTTGTTGATTTTATCTGTAATGCAGCAGGAGACAATTTCTTCCTTACACTCATGGTACATGTTTTCGATATGTTAGGTGCAGTTGATTTTATTGCAGATATTGCAAATGATATGGTTTCTTCAAGTTTTGACAGAGGCAACGACCTTATGCTTCGTGACAGTCTTGGAACCTTCTGTGGTTTCTGGGCTCTTTGTCCCGATGCAGATTTTGAAAGTGGGGTTGAAAACATTTTCGGCGGACATGAAGATGAATACCCGGTTCTTCTTGATAAAATTGATGGCATAAAAGAGTTCGTTTTCAGCACAGAAGAAACTCTTACAAAAGCAATGTCAGACGGTGTTAAGGTATCATTTGTATCTAACTATAATTCACCGCTTGTACCTGTTTATGAGAGAGCAAACCTTAATGGTGACAATGTTCTTGAAACTGAGCTTACCTCAAACTTTGCAACTGTTGCTCCCCTTGGTGAAACTCTTTCCAAGTCTTATATTGCAAAGTATGACAGTAAATATATTTCACCCGATAAAGTAATTGATGCAGCAACAACACCCTTTAAAGAGTATACCTGGTTTGTTAAAGATGCTCCTCATGTTGCGGCAGATTATAACACCGGTTTCAGTAAATTTACATTCACTCTTCTTGAAAGTGAAAACCAACCTACAATTAATACATTTGAGGAATATCCTCAATTTATGATTGCAGACGAATTCCTTTTTGTTTCACCTCTTAAGTGAAAAGTTTTTGATTATTCTGCAATGAAAATCATTTAAAAGGTGTGAGCGAACTGATAAGAGAAAATAAAACTGAATTTCTAGAATGTATACAACTGTTGCGAGTTTTTGCTGCTATAGGCGTTATGCTGTCACATATTGGGTTTGGGGATAGTTATATAAATCAGATATCTTTTAGTGCAGGTGTAAATATTTTTTTCTGCATAAGTGGTTTTTTGATGATGTATACCACACAGAATAGTGTACCTCAAGATTTTTTGATAAGAAGATTAATCCGTCTTGTACCCTTATACTGGATTTTGACTATAATGACATTTTTAGCTGCTTTAGTAGTAAAGAATATATGGACAACTGAAATTGAGTTTAGTGAATTGATAAAATCTCTGTTTTTTATACCATATTTTCGAGAAGGATTGAAAACCGGTTCGGTTGTAAGACCCATTGTTGGCCCGGCATGGACATTACGGTTTGATATTTGGTTTTTGTTTATTTTTGCTATTGCTATGAAATTAAGTCATAAGTGGAGAGGTTTGATTTCTGGTTTTTTATGTTTGTTTTTAGTGATTTTAGGAAATTTTATGCACGATAAAACTGCATTTTCTTCTTTTTTCGGAAAATCTTTTTGGCTGAATTATATCGCAGGCATACTTGTTTTTTATATATGGAAATGGGCAGAAGAAAAAACGGAATTTAAAAAAAGGTTTTCAACTTTGTGGGTTAGTGTTTCAATCGTCTGTTTTGCAATACTGTATATAAGCAAAATACCGGATTATTTATGTGTGTTTTTAAGTTTTTGTGTTCTTATATCTGTCCTTTTAGTTTTCGAAAAAAAGCGAATGCCTAAAAGCGTAATGTATTTCGGAAAAATCAGTTATTCATTTTACTTGACTCATTATTATGTAATTTTAATTGTTGACAAATTTTTTGATCTGGAGACATTATCTTTTGCTACAGTTCTCTTAACTGTAGGTGTTTTTGCTATAAGTTTGATAGTGGCGCATATCACATATTGTTTAATAGAAATAAAATTTGGCAAATTATTAGAAAAATTTTATTTAAAGTTTAAAAAATGCATAACATAATTTACTGTTTAGAAATGCTCCATATTTTGAGGGGTTTAAAATATATTTTCAAATAAGGATATACATTTATGGAAATTTTATCTTACATATTAAGTCTTTTAGGTTTGGCTTCAATGATTATCGCCTCATTGATAAAGGGAGAAAAAATGAAGAAAATTCTTTTCTTCGTTTTCTGTGGTAATGTCCTTGTTGCCACAAGTTACCTTGTTGGCGGTAGCGGTTTTAATGGTGCCGCATCTTGTTATATCGGTGGAATTCAGGCAATAATTAACTATTTATTTGATTCAAAAAATAAACCCTTGCCCAAATGGTTGGTTGTAATATATGCACTTGCATTTGTTGTTTGCAATTTGGTAGTAGGTGGTTTTGAACCTCTTGTTATTCTTGCAATTGTTGCTTCTCTCACCTTTGTTATGTGCATTGGGCAAACAAGTGGCGCAAAATATCGATTCTGGACAATAATCAATATCGGTTTATGGTGTTTGTATGACATACTTTCAAAATCATACAGTGCACTTATAACTCATGTAGTTCTTCTTGTGTTTACAATTGTTGGTATGATCGTTCACGATAAAAAGAAAAAAGTATAAAAATAACCGTCTTGGATTTACCAAGACGGTTATTTTTATCTTTTACCTAAATGCTCGGTGTTGTTAATATAGTCAAAAACTATATCACCATAAGGGTTTGAACTTTTTTTATAAAAAATCACTCGGGTTATTCCGGTGTTTGCAAAATTTATATCATAAAAAGGTGTTTTATTAGTAAAGCCCATTATAGAAAAAACGATAAATGTCAAAAATGCTGCGTGACTGACAAGAGCAATTTTTTCTCCGTTGCAAAAGGTTTCCTGAATATGCTTTATAACAAACTGAGCTCTTTTGAAAAGCTCGGCATCATTTTTGCTATCCGAAGGGATGAGCAACGGTGTTTCGGGGTCAAGCTCAGGGGCCGGAATTGCATTTGGATTTATTTGGTGAATCATTTCTATGGTAGTTTTATATTCCGCACTTAAACCGGCTTCTGCTAAATGAGGAAAAATGTATAGAGGTTTTTCGGCAGGTTGTTCTTTAAGGATTTCTGTTGCGGTTCTTACGGCTCTGAGAAGCCCGCTTGAATATATTCTATCAAAATCAATGTTTGATAAATGTTTACCTGCAAGCTGTGCTTGTATAATGCCTTCCTCGGTTAAAATGGGGTCGTGGTGCTCTTGTGGTGTTAAATCTTCTTTGTCATAGCCGACATTTCCTCGGCTTTGCCCGTGACGAATAAGAAACAGTTCAAATTCAACAACAGGTTTTTGTTTTCCCATACTGAAATCCTCCGAAAAAATATTAATAGAATTATAGTTTTTTCGACAGTATATGTCAAATTGTTTTTAGTTTTCATTGAAAAGAATGTAATTGGGTGGTATAATTTAAAAAATATGTTTTCAGGTGATAAAATGGAAAATAAAGCAATAATTGCCCTTTCAGGAAAAGGCGGAGTCGGTAAAACTTCAATTTCGGCGGCAATCGTCAAACTTCTTGTGGAAGCTTACCCCGATAAAAGAATACTCGCTATTGATGCAGATCCTGCAGTTGGTCTTTCAACTGCTTTGGGAATAGAGGTTAAAACAACAATTGACGATATAAGAAAAGAAATTGTAGAAACTGTTGAAGATGGTGAAGTGAAAGCGGCTATTGAGCTTTTGGGAGAGGCGAGATATAAGATTTTTGATGCTCTTGTTGAAACTGATGGCTTTGCATTTATTGCTGTGGGCAGACCTGAAAGTGCAGGTTGCTACTGCAAAATCAATACATATTTAAAAGAGGTTATCAGCATACTTTCTAAAGAGTTTGATTATGTTGTAATTGACGGAGAAGCGGGTATCGAGCAAATTAATCGCAGAGTTATGGAAAAGGTTTCCCACCTTCTTCTTATAAGTGATGCTTCAAAAAAGGGCACACAGGTTATTTCAACAATAAAAAGCGTTGCGGATGAACTTGTTATGTATAAAAAAATTGGCGCGATTATTAACAGACTACCTGATAAGAGCGTTATTGATCATATAAACACAAACGGTATTCCCGTTCTTTCATATATTGAAAATGACAGTAATTTAGCAATATATGATATTGAAGGTAAAAATATAATTGAACTTCCCGATAACTCCAATGTGGTTGAGGGCGCAAGAAAAGCTCTCAAAGAGTTAGAAATTTTATGAGGAGTAAGCTATGAAAGACTTAAAACATCTTTATGAATTTGAAAATCTTTTGCAGGAAGCTAACAACGACCTTGTTAAAAAAGCAAAAGAAGACGGCGGAATTGCTTTGGGTTACACATGTTATCACATTCCGGAGGTTCTTTTGAACTGTGGTGATTGTTTTTCCGTAAGGCTTCGTGCGCCAAGAACAGGCTCAATGGATATTGCAACATATTATATGAGCAATTTCCTTTGTGGTTATTCAAAAGCAATTCTTGAACGCGCTATTGAGGGCGGTTACAACTTTCTTAATGCTTTGTTAGCTTCTGAAACCTGCTCTGAAATGAACAGAGCGGCAGAGCATTTTGAACTTCTTGATTTAGTTCCCAATGATAAATTTTTCCTCACTTTTCTTGATGCTCCCTTTAAAATTGAAGAGCATACAATAAAACACTATGTAAAGCAGACAAGAATAAAAATTCTTGATATGTTAACTGAGGTTTATGGGGTTGATACTTCTGATGAGGCTCTTCTTAAAGCGGTTGAAGAGCATAATGAGGTTTGCCGACTTATGACTGAAATAGGGGACTACAGAAAAGAAGAAAATCCCCGTATAACAGGTTATGAATATCATATTTTAAATCTTATTACATATTGCTGTCCTAAGGCTTTGATCCTTCCCGCTCTTCGGGAAACTGCGGAAGAGCTTAAAACAAGAGA
>JAZNGU010000040.1:0-8337 GCA_045576615.1 Acutalibacteraceae bacterium
CGGTTGCATTAAGCTTTGCCAATTCTTCATCAGAATAAACAGGTTCAACATTCATATATTTAAGAGTCTGTTCAATTACAACACCTGCAACAGGTGCGGCAATAGCACCACCGCCGTGGTTATACACCTGAGGCTCATCAATGATTACAAGAACTGCTATCTGAGGGTCATCTGCAGGAGCACAACCAACAAAGGATGCAATATATTCACCATCAACTGTAAGCTTTTCTGATGTACCAGTTTTACCTGCAACGCGGTAACCGGGAATATAAGCATTTCTACCTGTACCGCCATCAACAACCTGCTCCATCATCTGAAGAACTGCATTTGCAGTACTCTCTGAAACAACCTGCCTTTTAACAGTTGGTGTTTTTTCATAAACCGTGTTACCCTCATGGTCTATCTGCTTTGCAACCACATAGGGCTCCATAAGCTTTCCGCCGTTAGCAACTGCAGAAACTGCGGTAATCATCTGAATTGCACTAACCTGGAAGGTCTGACCGAAAGCGCTTGAAGAAAGCTGAGAAATACCCATATCCTCTTTTTTATGGTAAGTAACACCACCAACAGGCTTTGCTTCTGCAGGTAAATCCACCTTCGTGGTTTCCGTAAAACCAAACGCTTCAAAATATTTAAAGAACTTTTCTGTTCCGAGTTTCTGACCGATCGTGATAAAGAACGGGTTACATGAGTTTACAAGCCCCTGAGTAAGTGTCTGAACCCCGTGCCCTTCTAATTTGTGGCAATGGATTCGGTTATCAGCAACCTGAATTGCACCAACACAGTTATGGGTTGAATTGAGAGTAACAACCCCCTCTTCAAGTCCTGCGGCTGCAGTAAAAATCTTAAAAACAGAGCCGGGCTCATAAGTGTCACTTACAGCCTTATTACGCCACATCATATAAACTTGCTCGTTATACGCTTTGGCATACTCTTCTTTATCTTTTATTTTTTTAAGTTCCTTTAAAACCTCTTTATCTGTGATAACTGCAGGGTTATTAAGGTCATAGTCGGGCATTGTTGCCATGGCAAGAACTGCACCGGTATTAACATCCATAACTATACCATAAGCAGATGTAGCATCATTATCTTTAACCGCTTGAGAAAGACCTTTTTCAAGATAGTGCTGAACTGTTTTATCTAAAGAGAGCACAAGACTTGTTCCCTGCTCAGCATCAAATTTAGTTTCATAGTTTGTCGACATCAAGTTGCTATGACCGTCACGAGCTGTAATAATTCTTCCGGGAACCCCTGTCAGAGTGTCGTTATATTTCAACTCAAGACCCACTCTGCCGTCAGAATCAACATTAGTCATTCCTATAATAGTGGAAGCAAAATTGCCGTAGGGATAATATCTTTTGGTATCAGGGTCTATACAAACAATTGCATATAAATCATTTTTGTTAATGAACTCCTGAATTTTTGTCTTGGGACCATACTCAATTTTACCCTTGATTTTTACATAACCATAATCTTTATTACCGATTTTTTTGTAAATATCTTTCCATTTAAGGTCATCGTCTTTAAGAATTTTGGCAAGGCCTTTGGAAATAAGGGTTCTCTGCTCTTTATCTTTGATTTTAGATGGATTTACATACACAAGCCATGCAGATGCGCTTTCTGCAAGAACTTCCATGTTATTGTCGTAAATTACACCTCTGTCTGCAGGAATCTGGGTGTCACTTAACTGACCTGATTCAGCAAGAACTCTGTACTCATCCGCATTAAAAATCTGGAAATATGCAAGGCGCAGAATATCAACGCCAAACCCCAACAAAAGCAGAATTGCAACCGCAACAGCACATCTTTTTTTCAAATTTTTATTCACACGTGTCATAACAAAAACCTACCAAAAAAAGTACAAAATGAGAGTCGAGATACTCAACTCCCATAAATACATATTTTTATTTAGAAAATATATGCAAACAGCTGTTTTATTTTCTTGGAAATATCGCCCTGTCCACCGACGGTTCTGTCTCCGGACACAACTATTTCATCGCCCTCGGATAAATCGATATAACTGATTTGATAATTCTCAGCTTTAACCATACCGAGCACGTTTTCTGCATAACTCTCAATTTTATCGGATGAGATTTTACTGCTAAGCTCTGCATTAAGCCTTACAGCTTCACCCTCTTGAATCTCAATTTTTCTTTCTACAGATGCAATCTGTCTGTCAAGAGCATTAATTCTGGACTCCATCACAAGTAAGCCAAGAAAGCACAAGCAACCTGCAATACAAGAAAGAATAAGCTGCTTTGTTAGTTTATTAACTTTTACAGAGGTAGCTTTTCTATCAATAGTCTGGCTCATACCGTTAACTTCAACTGCAGTTGTTATTCTCTTCTGCACTTTGGGTGCTGCTTTTCTAACAGGCTTTGCAGTTGTTGAGGTTTTCTGAACTTTCTTGGGTTGTTCTATAACCTGTGGTTCGAACAAAGAAAGGTCATAAGCCGCTGAACTTCTGTAGGTTGCCATATTCTTTCCTCCTGTTTCATATTATGATATTTATAATTTCTTTGCCGTACGCAATTTAGCGCTACGGCTTCTGTTGTTTTCACTGACTTCTTCTCCTGTTGCTTTCACACCTGAAGATTTAACAACAGCTTTCGGGGTTTTACCGCAAACACAAACCGGAAAATCTTTAGGGCATGTACAACCCGCTTTTAATGTCCTGAAATAATCCTTAACAATTCTGTCTTCTAAAGAATGGAAAGAAATTATTGCAAGAACACCATCTTTATTAAGACACTCAAACATATCAGGCAAGGTATTCTCTAAAACAGTTAACTCTGCATTAACCTCAATTCTTATTGCCTGAAAGGTTTTTCTTGCAGGATGCCCGTTCCTTCTGAACTTTGCAGGAATTGCATTTGAAACAATCTCTGCAAGTTCCAATGTAGTTTCTATTCTTTTTTTATCTCTGGCTCTGACTATTGCACTTGCAACAGAACTTGCAAACCTTTCTTCACCATATTTACTTATTACATTAAACAACTCTTTTTGAGAATAAGAGTTAACAATTTCTTCTGCCGTTGTACCCTGCTGACTCATTCTCATATCAAGAGGCGCATCGTAATGGAAAGAGAAACCCCTTTCAGCTGTATCAAGCTGATGACTGCTGACACCCAGGTCAGCGATTATTCCGTCAACACCATTTATATTCAATTCTGCAAGAACTTTTTTTATTTCAGAAAAGTTGCTATGAACAATGGTAACTCTCTCATCGGCCTTAAAACGATTGGTTACCGTTTCAATTGCATCGGGGTCACGATCGAACAAAACCATCCGACCATTATCTCCAAGTTTATTAAGTACCTCTGCTGAATGACCGCCGCCACCTGCGGTACAGTCAACATATATTCCATCAGGTTTTATATCAAGTGCATTGATCGACTCTTCAAGAAGAACCGAAATATGATTAAATTCCATAACTTTTAGAAATCAATATTAAGCGACGCGGTAGGAGTAACATCGAGAATAGCCATCTCTTTCTCCCACTCTGCAGGTGACCAGATTTCGATATGTCTTGTGTTACCAACAATACAAACTTCATTTTCAATGCCGGCAAACTCTTTAAGCGCGGAGTTAAGAGTAAGTCTTCCGCCTTTGTCAATTTCGCCATAAACAACACCCGAAAGAATCTTTCTGGAAACTCGTCTTGTAATTTCATCGTGTTGGTCGCCTTTTGTGAATTGTTCGTAAAGCTCGTTCCAACCCTCTTCGGAATACATATACAAGCATTTTGTACCGGGGTCGGGAGATTTGATTAAATATGCTTCAACACCCATTTTGGCGCGGAGTGAGGCAGGGACTTTAAAACGGTTTTTTTCATCAAGGGTATGATTAAACTGACCGCAGAACATAGCCAAACTCCTTTCAAAACAGTGTTTTTAGTGTCAAAATCGGGACACTTTGACCCTATTTAGAACACTTCGCTCCACTATTATAAAAAATTCAACCCGCAATGTCAATAGTTTTTACACAAAAAAATCAGCAATTCCAACGCATTTTTGCTTGAAATTGCTGATTATTTATTTTATTGAATTTTAACTTAATTTATTTAGTAGTTCTATCGCTTTTTCCACTACGCCATGTGCTGCAGAATCCGATAACTTATCTTTTTTATAAACGAAGAAAACTTCGCCTTCATCACCTTTTTCTACAAACGTTATCAATGTAGAAGACCTCATTTTTAACGATTCACAAGGACAAACTCTTTTAAACCCATTCAAAGACGACCAATAATTCTGGTTCAAATTATAAGAACAAAACTCCCCTACAACCTCATTGGCACAACCGTATGTATCCGCAAGCTTCCGAGAATATTTATGTTGATATTCTCCAGCACAATACATATATTGAGAATCCACATAGCTTTCCGGAAGTCTCAAAAAAAGAAACTCATTATAAAAAACATCAAAAGCATTTGTCATACGCTTATATATTTCCTTATGGAAATTTATTGCATTATTCTCAAAAGTATCCGGTGTTTTTTTATTCTTTTTCTTTTCAACCGTAATCAGACCATTAAATGCCCCGACCTGCATTTTATCAAAATCTTCAAAAAAAACTCTTTCGTTAGCCTGAACATTTAACTTTCTGTATCGTCTTCTTCCGCCAAGGGTTGCGGTTAGTGTTTCATAAAACGCAAAGGCAACCAAAGAAGATACATCAACATTTTCTTTTTGTGCAAAACTTTTAAGACGCCCTAATATATGTGTATCTATTTTTAAAACTATAGTACCCGAATCACTTTCCTGCGACAAATATTTTTCTCGGGCAACTTTATAATCCTCTTGTGTGAAAACCTCAGGACTTTTCTGCCATCCGATTTCCAAACCTGAAGCAAGTCGCTCTATCACAATTGAATATACATTGGATGGCAATTGTGTTTTTTCTGAAAGAATTTTTATTTCAGAAGGTACAACAGAAGCAGGAGTTTTGCTATAAATACGCATAAACTCCCCTGCAAGATACATAAGGGTTCTGGCGTCTGCCACAACAGTGTGGGCAAAAATACCCAAAGTCTTACCGTTCAAAATTGCAAATGAAAAAAGCTGTTTTGAAAAATCAAAGCCATCTTTTTCCTTTTTCTTCACAAAGGCTTCAACATCACCTTGAAAAACCTCTAACTTAACGCTGTTCCTTTCTGTTACAAGATACGCCTCACCATTGTCACAAAGTTCAACGGCACTGCACAGCAACGGTTCTTTCAGACCAAGGATTTTTAATACTCTTTCACACTGTGCAATATCAAAATCCGTTTCAACCTCACCCAGAAAGCTGACACAATTGCAGAACTCAAATAGACGATTTCTTGTTAAACCTAATTTAAACTTTTCGGACATTTTCATCCCTCCGCTTCGGAGCAACGGGTGATTTTCTCAATAAGTGCCTGTTTTACGCCCCAAAGTTTACCCGAAAAATCTACATAATATTTATGAGGATTTTCAAATCTGGTAACCTCCTCCCAAAGAGCAGATACTTGTTCATTACAATAGGCTCTGACTTCTTCAAGAGATGGGATTTTATATACGCACTCGCCATTGTCAAATATTTTAACAAGCATTTCGCGAGCAACAAAATTATCAACAGTCTTTCTTTTCCATGTAAAATCAGGATCAAAGAGAGAATATGTTTTTTCGTCACCGATGCTTTCGCTGTCAAGAGTAAGAACATCTGCAATAGCTTTCCCGCTTTCCATATCGAAAAGTCTCCACACTCTTTTTGAGCAAGGATTTGTAATTTTATTTACATTATTACTTACCATTATTGCAGGAGTCTTAACTCCGTCTTTTTCAGTTTCACAAAGTTTATAAACACCGTCAAGAACAGGCGATGATGCTGAGGTTAAAAGTTTTTCACCAACAATAAATCCATCTATTTTTGCACCCTGATTAAGCATATCTTTAATGAGTGTTTCATCAAGGGAATTAGAAACATATATATCACAATCAGGAAAGCCCGCTTCATCAAGGAGACGCCTTGCCCTTTTAGAAAGATACGTCATATCTCCGCTATCAATTATGATACCTGCGGGTCTTAAACCTTTGGGAACAAGCACCGCGTTAAAAGCCTCAACTGCATTTTTCACACCACTGTCAAGAGTATCATAGGTATCAACAAGCAGAGCACCATTTTCACCATGTTCCTCAAGATAAATCTTAAACGCTTCAAGTTCACAATCAAAAAGCTGAACCCACCCATGTCCCATCATAGTAACCATGGGAATATCATATTTTTCAGATGCGGGATATAATGTTGTGGCATTAACACCACCCACATAAGCCGCTCTTGCACCATCGACTGCAGCATCAAACCCATGAGCACGTCTTGCGCCGGACTCAATCACTTTTCTGCCCGAAGCCGCTCTGACAACTCTGTTAGCCTTTGTGGCAATAAGCGTTTCATGATTGATTGTATTAAGCAAGAGTGTCTCAATCAATTGAGCCTGAATTGCAGGTCCCTGAACTTTTACAATTGGTTCATTAGGGAAGACAGGTGTACCCTCGGGCATTGCATAAACATTGCAGGAAAACTTAAAATTTCTTAAATATTCAATTAACTTGTCTGAAAAACCAAGCGTTTTTAACTTCTCCAATTCTTCAACACTGAAAGATATAGTCGAAAGTTTTTCAATTAACCGATGAAGCCCTGACATAACGGCAAAACCACCGGAATCAGGTAGCTCTCTGAAAAACATATCATAAGTAACATTAATATCCTCCATATTTGCAGAAAGTAACCCTTCAGCACTTGTAAGGCAGTTATAGTCCGCAAAAAAAGTTGTACAAGAATTCATATAATACCTCCGAAAGATATAACATCTTTTATGATTTTACCACAAACGCTCATTTATAGCAAACATTTTTCTATTTTTCATAACATATTTACTAATCTTTTTAAGCCCACAAAACATTTGTTATTGAAAAAACAAATTTCTTATGGTATCATAATAGATGCAGGTGTATTGTTTGCACCAAAAATAAAAAGGGGTACCGATATGAGAGTGCGAAAACAACCAGTCGGCACCCGCAACATCTGTGGAGCCAAGGTCGAGGAAAGACGCAAGGAAATCGGGATGAAACAAAAAGACCTGTTAACTCAATTGCAGATTCGCGGTGTCGATCTCAATGCATCAGGGCTTTCTAAGTTAGAAGGTCAAATCCGGTCCGTTTGTGATACCGAACTTATCGCTTTATCGGAAGTTTTAGGTGTTTCGGTTAATTGGCTTTTAGGATTGGAGTAAAAGAAAAGAGGCTGAAAAAAAACGTTTAGTTTTTTCAGTCTCTTTTTGTTTTATTTTCCATAACTATTATAATACTTTTTCCACAACCTATTTCAAGACACATTCATAAAATATGATTTTGTTGATTTTTGTCGAATTATATGTTAATATAGCATAAAATACAGGAAGTGGAGTGGTGCAAAATGCTGTGCAACAGAATGAAACAATTCAGAGAATACAATAAACTGGATTGTAAACTGGTTGCAGAAGCACTTGGAATTCCAGAAAGTAAATACAAAGATTACGAAAACAACAAAGAAATTCCCACCATCGAAATAATCACTGCACTCTCCGCCCTTTACAAAATCACCGTTGACGAGTTTTACGGATACACACCCCGACTTTCTCTTCACAGTCAAGAAAAAGACTTTCAATTTGATGATGTCAGCGAAAACATTTTAAAAATGTCGGATTTATCCTGGGATGAAGCACAACTCATTCTTTATTACAGAGCCCATAAAGGCGACGATGACGAAATAATAAAAAAGATTTTAGAAAAAAATAACTAAAAACACTAAACCCCTTGCAACTTCAAAATTGCAAGGGGTTTATAAGTATTAAAATTACAATTTAACAATTTCGCCCATCATACCGGGTGTTGCGAAAGCAGCATTGCTTTCATCAGTATCGATATGCATTGCAGGAGCAAAGTTGGGATGAACACGACAAACAACATCACCGAAGATAAGTGAACGACCATCGGATTCAACCTTAACGCCTACAACCTCTTTATCTTCAACGCCGAACTCTGCAGCAGCATCGGGAGTAAGGTGAATGTGTCTCTTAGCAACAATTACACCTTCGCTGAGCTCAACCTCGCCTTTAGGACCAACAAGCTTGCAAGAACCGCTACCTGCAATATCTCCGCTTTCTCTTACAGGAGCAACCGCACCGATTGAACGAGCATCGGAAGCTGAAATTTCAACCTGAGAAGAGGGTCTTGTGGGACCAAGAATAGAAACTGCAGGGAACTGACCCTTTGCGCCAACAACAGCAACTCTTTCTTCGCAAGCAAACTGACCGGGCTGAGAAAGGTCTTTTTTAGG
>JAZNGU010000041.1:0-3443 GCA_045576615.1 Acutalibacteraceae bacterium
TAGTAATAAAAGTATAATTTTTTTGATAATATATGTCAAATTGTTTTTAGTTTTATTGAAAAGAAATTGCCGGAGTGATATAATTAAATAAATATATTTGTCAGGTGATATTATGGAAAATAAAGCTATAATTGCTCTTTCAGGAAAAGGTGGAGTTGGAAAAACTTCAATTTCTGCGGCAATAGTTAAGCTTCTTGTTGAAGCTTACCCCGATAAAAGAATTCTTGCTATTGATGCGGACCCTGCAGTAGGGCTTTCAACTGCATTGGGTATAGAGGTAAAAACAACAATTGATGATATAAGAAAAGAAATTGTTGAAACAGTTGAAGATGGAGAGGTTAGAGCAGCTATTGAGCTTTTAGGTGAAGCAAGATATAAGATTTTTGATGCTCTTGTTGAAACAGAAGGCTTCGCATTTATTGCTGTGGGCAGACCTGAAAGCGCAGGTTGCTATTGCAAAATCAATACCTATCTAAAAGAGGTTATAAGCATTCTTTCTCAGGAATTTGATTATGTGGTAATTGATGGCGAAGCAGGCATTGAGCAGATTAACCGCAGAGTTATGGAAAAGGTTTCTCATCTTCTTCTCATAAGCGATGCTTCGAAAAAAGGAACACAGGTTATTTCTACAATAAAAAGTGTTGCAGACGAGCTTGTTATGTATAAAAAAATCGGTGCTATTATTAACAGGCTTCCTGATAAAAGCGTTATTGACTATATAAACACAAACGGCATCCCCGTACTTTCATATATTGAAAACGACAGTAATCTGGCAATATATGATATTGAGGGTAAAAATATAATCGAGCTTCCTGATAACTCCAATGTGGTTGAGGGTGCAAGGAAAGCACTTACTGAATTAGGGATTTTATAAGGAGTAAGCTATGAAAGACTTAAAACATCTTTATTATTTTGAAAATCTTTTACAGGAAGCAAACAATGACCTTGTTAAAAAAGCAAAAGAAGATGGCGGAATTGCTTTGGGTTACACTTGTTATCATATTCCCGAGGTGCTTCTGAATTGTGGCGATTGTTTTTCTGTAAGGCTTCGCGCTCCCAGAACAGGCTCGATGGATATCGCAACTTACTATATGAGCAATTTCCTTTGCGGTTATTCAAAGGCAATTCTTGAAAGAGCTATTGAGGGCGGTTACAATTTCCTTAACGCGCTTCTTTCTTCTGAAACCTGCTCTGAAATGAACAGAGCAGCGGAACATTTTGAACTTCTTGATTTAGTGCCGAATGATAAATTTTTCCTTACATTTTTGGATGCACCTTTTAAAATTGAAGAACATACCATAAAGCATTATGTTAATCAGACAAGAGTTAAAATTCTTGATAAATTAAAAGAGGTTTATGGAGTCGACACTTCTGATGAGGCACTTCTTAAAGCCGTTGAAGAACATAACGAAGTTTGCCAAATCATGACTGAAATCGGTGATTACAGAAAAGAAGAAAATCCCCGTATAACCGGTTATGAATACCATATTTTAAATTTAATTACATATTGTTGCCCGAAAAAGCTTATCCTTCCCGCTCTTCGTGAAACTGCAGAAGAGCTTAAAACAAGAGAGCCTGACCAGAAGAAAAACTACAGAGCCAAAATTGTTGTGGTTGGTTCTGAAATGGATGACCCTGATTTTACTGCTCTTATTGAAGATAGCGGTGCACTTGTTGTTGCAGACAGATTTTGTTTTGGTGCTTTACCCGGCAGACAGGAAATAATCATTGACGAAAACAAAGATATTCTTACACAAATTTGTCTTCATTACCTTAAAACAAGTCAGTGTCCTCGTTTTATGAGTCACGAAAAAGTGCAGGAAAGACGAGATTATGTAAAACAGCTTGTTGAGGAGTATCACGCAGATGGCGTTATGTATGAGCAACTTAAATTCTGCGAATATTGGGGTTATGAAAGGTCTCTCGCTTCATACATAATGACTAACGAATACGGTGTTCCCACTGCAGCAGTTGACCGTCAATATACCGCTTCTGCATCAGGTCAGCTTCGTACAAGAGTTCAGGCGTTTGTAGAAAGCCTCGAAATTAAGAAAATCCAGAAAGCAAAGGAGATGAGCAACAAATGAAAAACTACGGTAAACTTTATAAAGAGCATACCGCCATACTTAAGCACAGAGAATGGCGTGGCTTTAAAGACACAATGTATGATTATTACAGATGGCTCGTCACCTGGAAAGATATGATAAAAATGGTGCTTAAAGCACCCGTTTCAACAGTAAAAGGTATATGGAAATATCGGTGGATGGCTTCATATCTTTCTGCTCCGTCCTTTGTTGACAGGCATGTTGCAGGTCTTCGTGGTCCTCAGCTTCGTATGGCTCATCTTCATTACAATATGATTGTTAAACACACAACAAAGCTTATAAATATTTCTTTAAGAGCAGATGAAAAAATAAATCCCGGCAACGAGCTTTCAAAAAAAATTGTGCTTATGGATGAAATTGTTCCTAATGAGGTTTTTACAGGCTTTCCCAATCTGATTCCCATGCCACTGCAGACCTTGCCGATTTTCCTTTCTTCAATGGTGGACCAGCAGATTACACCACCTTATCTTGAGGTCACAGAAAGTTTTGGAGTTCCTGCAGATGTTTGCCCTCTTCCCAGTGCAGAAGCAGGTGTTGCTATTGAGGATGATTACCCCAAAATGGGTTGTTGTATGATTGGCACAAATATGCCCTGCGATGGTTCAATTATGAACTCTTCATTCCTTGACAGACGTTTAAAGCTCCCTACACATTTTTTTGGTGTTCCGCTTAGGTATGACGGAGAAGATGTTCAGGAATATGCTGTTGATGAAATTAAAGCTCTTATTAAATTCATAGAAGAGCAGACGGGAGAAAAATTCGATTGGGATAACTATTTCAAGAGAATGAAGGACTATAACAAGCAGCTTGAATATGAACGTCAGAAATGGGATATAAATAAAACGCCCTATCCCCAGATGACAGGAGCTTGTTTCTGGCTTTACAGAATTTTCTATTTCAACCTTTCAGGAGGTTCAAATGAAAAATTCCTCAAGGTTGACGAAAAAGTTAATAAAATTATGATGAAAGCATACGAAAAGAAAACTCCTGTATCAAAGGAAATGCGCCATCGTGCAGTTGTCTGGTCCTGTCCGGCAAACTATTACACAAGCTTTGCAAACTGGCTTGAAAACTGCTGGGGTATGAACGTTGTTATGGATATGGAAACAATGATTTCCTATATCAAATACGATACCGAAGATAAAGAACAGGCTCTTAAAGACGTTGCAAAAACATATCAGCGCTCAATTATGCGTAAGCATACCAAGGGCGGCTATAGAAATGTTGTTGACGAGCTTTGGAGAATTGTTGAAGAATACGATGCGGATACGGTTATTATGTATGACCAGATTCCGTGCAAGGGTATGGACGGCCTTTCCGGCATTTTTGATGACCAGG
>JAZNGU010000042.1:0-2472 GCA_045576615.1 Acutalibacteraceae bacterium
TAACTGATTTCGGAAAAATCTTCTCATATAAACCAAAAGTAAAAATCCCAAAATCGGGAAGATAGCTGCAATCAGCATACCAACCTTGAACCCTATCTGCTCAGGTGACAGGGCTAAACTGCTTCCCAAAGTATGTGCCCATTCGGTAACAGCAATTTTATCAACGACAATCCCCATCGTCTGAGGTGCAAAGGAAGCACCAAAGTCGCCTCCCGCTGCCATTAACGCATACGCAGATACACCGACTGCAGGAATTTTTTCTTCCATAAGAATCAGTGTTCCTGGCCATAGCATCGAGGTGCAGATACCAGTCAGAACACATCCAACCAAAGAAAGGACTGCATTGGATGAGAGTGCGACAAAAACATAGCAGACGACAGCACCGAGCATACTTATCATCATAAAACGAGAGATATTCTTACCAAACTTGGCATAGGCACTTCGTGTAAGAGCAAGAAGTACTGCGAACAGGCACATACCAAAAAGGTCTCCCCACATTTTAGGAATGTGAAGTGCATTTTCCGTATAAACTGAAATCCAATTAGACATGGTGTTCTCGGCACAGGCACCGAGGAAAATACACGCCATGCAGAGGAAGATTCCCTTTGTTCTGTATGCGGACTTGACGGCTTTTTCTTCATTGTGTTCTACGTTCATATCCGGCAGTTTTGAGGTGAACAGCAGAATAGAAGCAATGACAGGGAGCGCCGCCCAGAAAAACGTCAGATACATCCAATACTGATTTCCAAGAAATTTAAGAAACAAGGTGCTAATCAGTACAACACCTACCAGACCGTACCCATAAAGAGAATGAAGAATACTCATATCCTTTTCGGGCGTTTCGGAGGGCAGTGCTGCAACGGTGGGGCTGATCAATACTTCGCCAAGCCCAGCAGCAACTGAGAAGAGAACCGTTCCAATAATAAGACCGGCATACGCATACTGAGGAAACAGTGTAGGGATCAGAGCATAAATGCACAAACCCGATGCGGTTACAAGTGGCATAATCCGGATTGTCTTGTGAATATTAAAATGCTTGCTGAAAAAACTGAAAATCAAGTCAATTCCGAGTTGAGTACAGAAATTAACAAGAACCAGTGTTCCAAGCAAAGTATATGATATGCCATAGAGTTCTCTGAATGTTGCAAATAATAACGGCGGCAAGCTGAACACCGACGACATTGCAAGATATGTAAAATAACACGTAAGTTTGGTTTTCTTGTATTTGATTTTTTCCATAATTCGTCTCCTTATTATTGACTTTTAATTCTATTATGTATATAATTATAATATAAATGATTTTAATTTTCCATAATAATTGTGCTTTATTTTTGGTAGTTTAGTGTCAATGTAAGGAGAGAGCGTTATGACTGAAGTTCAATATTCCTTCAATGATAAGATGAGAGAATTATTTGAATATACGGATCCTACATTCCCTTTGGTTGTATGGACGGGTAATTTTCGCAACTTCATCAATAAGAGCTTGGCATGTCACTGGCATAATGAATTTGAGTATTGTGTTGTTTTATCCGGAGTTGTAGGTTTCACGATCGAAGGGCACTATGTAGAAGCCAAACAAGGCGAAGCGATATTTGTGAATGCCAATGCCCTTCATTTTGCCACACAGGTTAGCCAAAACAACGCAAAAGTGTATACCGTTAGTTTTTTGCCGACTATATTTGCAAGCGCTGAAGGAAATACAATTTATCGAAGGTTTTTTCTTCCGGTGTTACAGTCTCCTGTTAAGAGCTTTCTAATAACCGATTCTCAAAAAAACAGCAAGGATATTTTGGAGTATTTGGCAAAAATATTCCTTGAACATCGGAAACAAAATTATGATTATGAATTAAAATGTATTGACTATATCAGCAATATTTGGCGCTCGACGCTGGCATATCTTCAAGAAAACAAGGATACGCTTTCATTACAAAATATCGATCCGGAAAATGAGAGAAAGGCAAAAATTATACTGAATTATATTCACAATCATTATAATGAAAATATAAAAATTGATGAGATTGTTAAGTATGCCAAAGCAAGCCGAAGTGGATGCTTTCGTTGTTTTCGGCAATACACAAGCAAAACTCCTATTGAGTATTTAACTGAATATCGTTTATCACGAGCTATACATTTAATGGTACAAACCGATAAATCAATGACACAAATTGCCTCAGAGTGTGGATTTTCTGATTCAAGTTACTTTGGAAAAATATTTTTGCGAAAGTATAAAATGACACCACTTCAATATAAAAAATGGATGCGTTCTGAAGCAATAGACAATACTATTCAAATAGATAAGATATTCAAAGTATAGCTACATAGCTTCGTTTGCAAGCATGGAGTTAAAATTCCGGTAGATCGCGGATACTTTTAACTCCCATCATCTCCAAGGGGTTAGTCTACCCTTACGAAAAAAGCCGTGCATCCAAATCGGCCACTACGGTCGGTTGCATCTAAATCGGCCACACAAAG
>JAZNGU010000043.1:0-25245 GCA_045576615.1 Acutalibacteraceae bacterium
GTGCTGAGTTTTACCATAAACACAAAGAAAAAAGACACTGCACATCTGATGATGTACAGTGTCTAAATCTTTGTTTATTTAATTCCGGAAAGGATAAACGAAATTACCCTTTCGAGGATAAATGAGTTTTGCAAGAATATAGAACAGTACACATCAATGATTCCATTTTAACGTAAAACTGAAAAAAATCAATACTTTTTTACAAGAAAATGAAATCAATAAAGTAATTGTATTTAACAGTTACTCTGCGCATTTTGTATCATCTGTAATCTCATCTTCTTTGCCCTTCCAAAAATGATATATTGGAAATTTTCTAAAATTTGATTTTTCCTCATTACTTAATTTTGCGAAATGCAATTCAGCAGCATCTTGTAATCCTAACAACAAATACGCAGCAACAATGCACTCTTCGCGTGCCTCTTTATTTTCCACAATATCATACAATTCCCTAATTTCATCGATATTGAATTCACGTTTTCTTCGAGTGATTTGTAATTTATTTAGAATCCGGGTATGATAATCTAACTCGTCATCAGACGCTTCAAAAACCCAAGCACTAAAATCTTCACATACTTTTAATATTTTATCTTTTTTTGGTTGTTCAGCAATATCGTAAGCAGCTAACAATTCAAGCATAAACATATTTGCGATATTCATTGTTTCACTATGATGAACTACTTTCTGAAATGATGGAAGAAGGACATCAAAATTTATGTTGTTAAGCGATAATATATCATTTCTATTCAAGATGTGAAATTGAGATACTGGGAGTTTTTTTCCATCACCTATATCAATTGCAACAGAACAATCACATTTAAAAAAATCAAATACTTCATACATTTCATCTTCACAGGCTTTTAGATAAATTGCAAAACGTAGTTCACCTACTTTCATACAAGATATTACAGGCAAACCTTTCTTTAATCCATTAACTGGTTTTTTATCAATGAAAGCTGTAATCAATCGATTAAGATTTCTCCAATCTTCGTCATTCATATCGTTAATATCTATATCCTCAGAACAACCAAGCATATCAAGAACTCTTACTATTTTTTGTGCATATTCAAGATGTTCTCTTTCTTTTGCAAAATCAAAATTACTTGTATCTATATCTGTATAATCAAAAGGAAATGTATCGTCATTAACTTTAAAATACCCATTATCAAAATAAGATAAAATGAAATCCAAATCCTTGGCTATCTCACGGATTTTGTTGGAATTTTTATAATTTATTTTAAAAGCTTTATTGTCTCCGGTATATGTCATTGTAAAGCTTTTTCCAAAACGAATTGTAACCTCGTTTACTTTTTTGATTACACAATATGATGAATAAAAAATCTTATCTTGGATAGAGATATTTGCATCAAAAACCTGCGTAGTATATGTATCTTTAGGTAGTTGTTCAATTGGTTGAGGAATTGAACTTCCCTTAACATTTGCATATAGATAAACTTCATTACCCAAAAGCGCCATTTGTGGGTCATCAAATCCTACGCCTGAAAAAGGTATAACAATATTCTCTAACAAACCTTGTTGTTGTAATTCTTTAATTGTTAGTAAATCGCCATCGATAAAGCTCGCTTGTTTTTGACAGTTTTGCAAACAGTTAAGGAAAATAGTAGCTTTTTTATTATTATCTGTCGGAAATTCCTCTAAATATAATGTTATACTACCTTGTCCTTTTGCGTCTTCTAATATCTTCCTTAGTTTTAGAGGTGTAAGTTCAATATAATAAATTTTATTAGTAGTACCTTCATTGCCGATATAAACAACAAAAAGCACACAACCACCATCATTAAGATAATTATGCAAATCCACTACATCCATTAAAAATGAAATCCGTGATTTATAATGGTCATCACACTCAGTGCCTTTGACCTGCACTGGCATTCTTCCTTTTAGATTAGATTTCTTTTTAGATTTGTCGCCATAGATATACACAAAACCATCCCACGAAGGTTCTTTATCATTTTCAGAAATGAATTGGTCAAGAAACTCAGAAGTAACAATGCTATTTTTCACAGCATTAACAGATAGTGTTTCTATTGTTTTATTATCCAAACTTTTACTTCATATCCTTTCTATTGACAATATTTAAATGATAATTAAGCTGGTTATTTAATATGTAAGTGTTTAAATAACATTAATCTTTTCTCAATTTCTTATAAAGCTCTTTTGCCATTGCGTCCATAACTTTGTTATAGAATTCTGTATCAGTAAAGAGTTTTTGGAAAGATTCGTTGTTATTCAAGTAACACTGAGTTACAATCTCCTGGAATTTTTCGGGGAACAGACTCTTAACGAACATTTCAGAACTATTCTCTTTTGCCTTTTTTGCAAATTTCTTTACATCTGCATCTTGCATAAACATTTGGAAAATACCTTCAACAATAACTCTATCACCATCAGTAAAATCCCCTGCAAAAGCTTCATTAATTTTATCAATAATATTTTGCAAAGTATCCTTCTTTTCTGTTGGCTTTTTGGGTTTAAGGTTTGTTTTAGGAATCAGCTCAACAGGAGTTTCATCAAGAATAATTGCACCTTCAAAAGACTTGTTGAGTGATGCATATTCAAGGCTGATTTTGTCTTCAATATCAATCATATCAACCTTCTTTGTAGGTAAGAATTTGATAAGCTGAGAAGTAAAAAGATACTCGTTAAATAAATCTTTATCGTGCAGCTTAATAAGCTGTGTAACAAAAGCATAAGCTCTGTTAAACTTTCGAATATAATCTCTTACTGTGTATCTGTAATCTTCGCTTAAATCGTTATAACGGTCAACAACAGGCTTAAGTAAGCCGGATAACAAACCAAGAGCATTATCACTTTGCTTTTTCTTGCTTTGGATTTCCATAAGCTTTCTGAACTTATCAACATCATCCATATTATAAAGCATAAAATCGGTGATTTTCTTGCGAAGGTCATAAACCTTGTTAAGGTCTGTTTCACCATCGAGCATTGTGCATTCATAATATGGTTGGAATGAATCCTTGATATCGTCATAAGTATTTTCAAAATCAAGCACAAAAGCATCCTTCGGATATGGTGGGCAAACACGGTTTAGTCTTGAAAGTGTCTGTACCGCATTTACGCTTCTGAGTCTCTTATCAACATACATTGACTGAAGCAAAGGCTCGTCAAAGCCTGTCTGATATTTATTAGCAACAACAAGGATGTTATACTGAGAGCTGTGGAAAGCCTTTCTAAATTTCTTGTCAGTTGTAATGAAGTTACCATCGGCATCCTTATTCATTTCAGCTTCACGGTATTTCACGCCATTAAGCTCAACTGTACCGGAGAAAGCAATCATTACATCGCACCCTTGAGTTTCTTCGGGATACTCTTTCATATATTCCTTGATTGCAAGATAATATCTTACAGCATTCTTTCTGGAGTCGGCAACAATCATCGCCTTACCCTGACAGTTGATTGTAAAACGCCCATTTTCAAGGAAATTAGCCATAATCATTTCAGTTTTCTGTTTGATAGTATAGCCGTGTTCCTTGTAATACTTAAACAAAGCTCTTGCTGCAGGCCCCTCAATAAGCTCAGGATTATCTTTTGAGATTCTTACGAGCTTAAAGGCTTCCTGAATTGTTGTATAATGAGAAAGTACATCTACAATATAACCTTCATCAATAGCCTGACGCATTGAATAAACGTGGAAAGGCACTCTCTTAACTTTAGGCAGACCATCTGTATCCTGATATTGAACAGGCGTACCGAAAACCTCAAGTGTCTCCCCTTTTGGAGTTGCAGTAAAAGCAAAGAAGGACTGATTTTCGTGCTGACCTTGAGATAAAACAGCATTGATATATTCATCAGTTAAATCAACTTCAGCTTCATCAACATCTTCAAGTTCAGCATATTCCTTAACAGCAACACCTAAATCAATAAGTGATTTACGAAGAGTTTTTGCACTTTCACCACTTTGACCCTGGTGAGCCTCGTCAACAATAATAGCAAACCTTCTGCCGTCAATTCTTTGTAAATCCTTATACGCAAACAAAAACTTCTGAATTGTACAGATAATAATTCTTTTATTATCGTTTATTGCTTCTGCAAGATTTCTCGATTTCTTTTTATCATCAATAGCCTCAACAAGACCGGGAGTATGCTCAAAGCTGTTAATAGTATCCTGAAGCTGACTATCAAGCACTACCCTATTTGTAACAACAATAACAGAATTGAATATGGGCTCATCGTTATTATCGTGAACGGAAGCAAGACGGTAAGCAGTCCAGGCAATTGAATTTGATTTACCTGAACCGGCAGAGTGTTCAATAAGGTAATTCTTACCGGCGCCGTTTTCTTTAACATCTGCAAGAAGTCTTTTAACAACGTCATATTGATGGTAACGAGGGAATATAATTTTGCCTTTATTGTTTGAAATAAATCTATGTATTATATCCAGAAGATTATCTCTCTGAAGAACTTCTTCCCAAAGATATGATGTAGCATAACCGTTTTCGTTTACAGGGTTACCTGCACCACCGGGATTACCCGCACCATTTGACCCCTGATTGAAAGGCATAAAGAATGTATCGTCACCTTTAAGAGTTGTTGTCATCCAAGCCTCATAATGGTCTACAGCGAAGTAAACAAGGAAACGGTGGTCGGGTCTGAAGCAGAATTCTTTTGGACTTCTATTCATCTTGAACTGGTTAATGGCGTTGGTAACGTCTTGTCCAGTAAACTGGTTTTTAAGCTCAAGAGCAACAATCGGAATACCATTAAGTGATAAAACCATATCAATAGATTTATCGTTATTGGGTGAGAAATAAAACTGTCTGGTACAACCTAAAATATTAGCATTATACTTTTCCATTGCAGTTTCATTAAGGTTACTTTCGGGCTTAAAGTAGCAAAGTCTGAATTTACATCCTAAATCCTCAATGCCATTACGAAGAACGTGAATTAAGCCTTCCTCGTTTATAACGTTTTCGAGTCTGTGATAAAGCTTTTCGCTGGCATTATCGCCATAGTATTTCTTGTACTTCTTCCAAACCGCAGGCTGGGTCTTTTCAATGAACTCAACGAGAACATCCATATAGATACACTTGTTTACATCGTGCTGACGATTGTGTATCCAAATCGCAGTCCCCGCAGGCGCGTTATGAGCTTGTCCTACAAACTGCTCATAGCCACCAGCTTCACTTATCAAGAAAGACTCTATATCATATTCAAATCTTTTTTCATTAATTTCCATAATTAATCCTCATCTTTATATGAACGGGCACTGTATACGAAATCTTCTTCAAGGTCTAAATCGTAGCGTTTAAGCAAATCTCTTATAAACCATATACAGTCTGCAGCAGAATATCCCGTACTGATATAAATTCCTGTCCCTTTCTTCAGCTCATAATCGCCTTTGATTTTATCAATATCATAAGAGAACGCAGGAATAATCCAGCCATAAAATGACTCATTGTTTTTAGCCATCTTTTTAATAATCGAGCTGTCAAGGTCATAAAGTTTCAAAGCAACAGAGCGAACCATTGCAGCAAAACTATCTATATTAACTCGTTCTCCCAAAAGTTCATAATAATTAACATACTTATATGTTGCATTCTTTGGGTCGGTCGCCTTATACTCCTGATACCTCGGGTCACTGAAATCAATAACCGTTTCAGCCGGATTAATAGGGAACAATTTGAGGATTGTTTTTATTAATCTCTTAGCTCGCTCTTTGATAGTTACTTCGTTCCACTCTTCTTTATCGAGTACATCTTTATAAAGAACCGTAATATGAGTTGGTGTTTCGGGATTTTCAAGCATATCTTTTTTCACATCAAACGGTTTGTCTCCTAACTCAGAGTTGTATCCTGTAAGCGTTAGGTTACCGAGGGTATGAAGATATCTGTCGTGCACCTGCTCCCAATTTTCACCGAGCATATTCTGCCACGCTTTTGAAAGATTTTTATTTTGAGGCATAATGTGTTCAATGCTCAGCGATTCAGTTTCAACCTTTTCTTTACCTTGGTTTTCAATAGCAGCAAGTAAATATTTACAGAGAGCATTTTTTCTGTAAAGGTTTCTTTCCTTTAAGGCTAACACAAATGCGTCATCAGTTGGAATTGCATCCTTTGATGTTAACTGAGTTAAAAAAGAAACAATAGAGTCATAATAATGATTTTTATTTTCCGTTCTATTAAATACACGACCATAAAGTGTTTTATACAAACCTCTTAATGAGTTTGAGCCAACCTCACAAATAAGTCTTCTAATACTATAATTAAGAAGTAAATGAAGAACACTTGAAAGCTCATCTTCATCAATCACGCCATCTTCAAAATCATCAAATACATTAAATAAAAACAAATATACTGTTGTCTGTTTAAGTTTTCTAAGACCACTTAATGCGTTGTTAATAGCTTTACCAAATTCTTTGGAGCCGTTAAGAAATATATTATACTGTTCAGCATAATGTCTCAACTCAGCCAACATTGTTTCGTTGGTGAATTTTTCTTCTGTGAATAGAATTTTAAAGTCATCATAAGCTTCTTTTTCACGAGTAAAGCCATCAATTTTGAAATTAAGATAATCAAGGAAGAAATCTGATAAATGTTCATTACCAAGCATCTGCTCCATTACAAGCCAGTAATCTTCATATAATCTATCTTGGTCAACTTCTGTCATAAGAACAAAGTTGCGAATTTTATCAGCAAGGTTAAGTGGAACACCAGTAGAGTTAATCCTTTCAAATATCTCCTGTTCCATCCCCTTTTCCTCTTCTTCAAGCTTAATCATTGCACAAGAAAGATGTTCAATACCATCATAAATTCTTTCTATAGTAAGGTTTTCATCATCTTCAAGTGCATCTCTGATAAGACGGCAGAATAAATCATAGTTTTTATAAATACCACTTGACTTATCCATCTTATCAACTCGATTGCTCATAAGATAAAGCAACTGCTTGTTGTCGCTTTTAATAGGTTTAAGCTTAAGCTTGCTGGATTCATCAATATTATATTTTTGGAATTTATCAACATTAAACAAAACTGAAGTGAGAGTTTCCTTTTCAGCCTCTGTTTCAGCAACATCAATAAGGGCTTTAATAAGTATGTAAATAGTTGTTAATCTTTGCTGCCCATCAATAATTACATAATAATCTATTTTATTTTCAGATTTAAGCAAAGAATAAACAACAGAGCCTGTAAAATGATAACGGTCAAGCTCGTGTGCCTGAAGTATATCTTCAAAAAGCTTTTCGCATTGCTCCGCAGACCATTCATAGTTACGCTGGTAAACAGGTATTGAATATTGTCTTAAATTCTTATCAATAAAGTCGTTTATAAAGCTACCTTTATCTATTTTCATACTTACACATCTTTCCTTTTTTACTAAAAATACAAATTACATTTTCAATCAACTGTTCGTTTGGTTTTAATTGACTTATGTGCAAACTTTATAGTAATTCCTAAAATCACAGCCGATACGGCAATAATAATCGCTGCAATCCAATGTGCGATAATCCATTGAACAAAAACTATTACCCAATAAACAATTGCCCAAACAGGAACATATATAAAAAATCTTATTATCCAATGCAATAAGCTACCCGCAAATCTTCCGCTAATAACTCCTGTACGATATAAGCACCCGACTTTGCGGAAAGCAAATTGATAAGCAAATTCACCTATTACACCTAAAATCAACCATTCCCATAAGAAATGAATAGGTAATGTCAATGGGTCTGTTGCTTTATCAAATATAAAACTAAAAATTTCTCTCAAAATATTATCCTTTCTATTAAAATACAAGTAACTTCTTGTTTGCAATTTCTATCAACTAAATATACGAGGCATATTATCTACATCCATAATAGTAAAATCAAAGAAATCAAACTTTTCACAATTTTCGCTATAATATGCTTTTGCACAGGCAGAAATTATAAAGCACAATCTGCGAACATCGACACGATAGGTACGAAAAGTTTCTCCAACTTTTTCGTTACCATAGAAGTTTTCAGAAGAAGTTGCAGCATCTGCAAGGATGTTAAACTCCTTTTTCTTTTCGGTCATTAGAACAAACTTATCAATTTTGCAGCAGTCTTCTTTAATTTTATTCTTATTGATATTCGGATTTCCTTGATGCAAGAATGAACAACGTAGTTGATAAACAACCTCACCACTTAAATATGGCATTTGCCCCTCTTCTCCCGGACACTGTTCATAGGCTCCGACATATTCATCGTACCAATCAATATATCTTTTTCCTGATTTCTTTTCATCAGGATACTTTGCTTTTCCACAGATATCCGGAAGAGTCAATGCAAGCGATAAGGCGGAGAAGAAGCAATCGTTATCAAGCGCTCTGTTCATATCAACTATAAGCTTTAATAGCACTTAAACCACATCCTTTATCAAACTTTATCTTTCTTGCCTCTTTTTAAAATCCCATATCCGCAAATATACCATACCAGTAGATTTGATTTACCGTTGCGGCTGTAGCTTCAGAGGAAACTGGTTCACTACGTTTACGACGCTGGTAAATATCAAACATAGTTTCAACCATATTGTTTTGGGGTGAAAGTAAACGTCTTTTTGAAATATTGCTGCTGGGGATATGGCCTTTTGCGCCTTCAACATAGAGTTTCCCATCTTCCACATACACATAAAACCATACAGGAGTTCGTTTAGTAATCGGAATTGACTTAACATCACGAGGACAAGCTGAAAAAGACTTAATAATTTCTTCCCACATATTAAACTACCTCTTTCTTACCAGTTACATATTCATATATAAGGGATTTTTTATACTCGTTGAGCTTTGCAATTTTGGCTTGCTTCATTTCAATGAGTTTATCAATTTTTGAGCATTGTTCGTCAAGATAAGATGCCATTAAAAGTTGTTCTTCGGTTGGCGGAATTAACACGTGCATCATCTTCAATAAACTTTGTCCAAGACTTGCTCTGGTAACAATATTCATTTCTTTTACTAAAAATCTACGAATATGAGAACCCCTAAAGTAATATTTAGCATAGTTTGTAGTTAAAAAATCATTAAATGGTCTCAGTCTGATTAAAAAACCAGCAAAAGAAGCTCCATCAATTGTCTGTGTACAAACTGATGAAAAACCGACCTCTTCTATTGTTTCTGAGGTTCTTGTAAAGAAAATATCGCCTTTTATAACAGAATAATTTCTTCGTTCTTCTTCTGTAGAATCTATCAATCCATTAACTTGATTAGGTAATTCAATATTTTTATAAACATCACTATAACTAACAAAAGGATATCCTCTACCAAAAAACTCTCCAGCTTTAGATATTCCGTTTTGAGTAAGACCTATATTTTTCACTCGTAAAAAGCTCCAATGTTGAGGAATCTCACCAATCCATTCAATGCCACTATCTTTCATATCAGCATCAGGGTTTAAGCCTTTTGTAACAACTTCGGTAATTAGCGATTGCTTATACTGCTTCAGCTTTTCAATCAGTGCTTCTTGATTGGCAATAAGAATATCTATTTGAGCTGATTTCACATCAAGCAAAGCAGATATTTGTGCTTGTAATGTTTCATTTGGGTATGGGATAACAAACTCTCCCATATCTTTTGCATTAAGAGCACTTCTTACACCGTTACCACCCAAATTGTTATATACACAGTTGTAATATAAACTCATCAAATAGTAATATACAAATTTATTGTTCTGTTCTGTAGTTCTTGGCGAAAACTTAATATAAGCCGGAGATACAAGTCCTGTGTACGGTGATAACCCAACACGACTTGTACTTATGTTTTGAAGGTCAATCATTTTAAAAACAAAATCATTTTCTCTTAATATTTGATAACCATCAAATTCTTTGGGTTGAAGTCCTTCTGAATCATCTTTAGGTCTTTTTATAACACCGTTAAGAGTTAGTGCTAATCTTTCATACTCGGATGATTTTTCACCAGCTACTTCTTTTTTACTAACATATTTATCTTTAAATCTTATAAGCGACCAATCAAAAGGTATCTCACCAATCCAAGCAACTCCACTATTCTTCATCTCACGCATTGCCAAATAACTCCTTCATAAGTGCTGTTTCTTCTGCTTCTAATTCCTTTATTTCAAGGAATATTTCATCAGAAGGAGTAGGAGCAACGAATTTATAGAAGAGTCTTGTAAAGGGCACTTCGTAGCCAACCTTATCCTTGCTTCTGTCAAGATACGCAAGAGGATTATAAGGCAAAACATTTTTTTCAATATAAGCATCGATATCTTCCGTTAAAGGAATTATTTCTGTATCTGATTTTGATTTATCGGGCTGCTTCTTCCCCTTTTTAAGAACAGGCTGTCCGTTTTCATCACAGATAGGCGTTTCAACAGCAACCTTTGTATAACCAAAATCATCGTTGTTAAAAACCTTTGATTCAACATAAAGATTGTCTTCGGTGTATTCTTCGTTATCAAAGTCTTCGTAGGCCTTCATAATAAGCTCAATACAAGCTTCAGTTAAATCCACACGCTTGTTACCGATATTTTTTCTGCGTTTTTCAAAGCATTTTGAAGCATCTATAAGCTGAACCTTGCCTTCACGGTGGTCTGCTTTTGCTTTTGTAATAACCCAAATATACGTAGAAATACCGGTATTATAGAAAAGGTCTGTAGGCATCTGAACAATAGCTTCAACCATATCGTTATCTATAACATATTTACGGATTTCAGAGGCACCACTGCCTGCATCACCAGTGAAAAGAGAAGAACCGTTCTGGATAATAGCCATTCTGCCGGAGCCACCTTTAAGCTTCTTTACACCATTAAGCATAAATAGCATCTGTCCATCAGAAATGGCAGGAAGTCCGGGACCAAATCGACCGTCAAATCCTTCTTTTTTGAATTCATCTTCAACTGCAGTTTTTTCTCTTTTCCAGTCGATACCGAAAGGTGGGTTACTGATTATGTAATCAAACTCAAAGCCTTTGAACTTATCATCGGAGAGAGTGTCACCATACATCATACCTGAAGCGTTGCCACCCTTAATAAGCATATCAGCCTTTGCAATAGCATAGGTTTCAGGGTTAAATTCCTGGCCAAAACAAGTAAGGTCGGCATCCTCGTTGATTTCCTGCAGTCTTTCTGTAAGGCACCCAAGCATCTGAGATGTCCCCATAGCCATATCATAGGCTGTTTTTGTGCAGCCTTCAGCTTTAATTTTATCTTTTTCAGGAGCAACAAGAAGCTCTGTCATAAGGTAAATAATATCACGTGCAGTGAAATGTGCTCCGGCTTCTTCATTATAACTTTCAGAGAATTTACGGATAAGCTCTTCAAACACATAACCCATATCTGCTGATGTAATCTTATCAGGAGACATATTAGCCTTCTGCGAATTAAACTCCTGAATTACAACATAAAGAACATTGCCGTTGACCATTTTCTTAATCTGGTCTGCAAATTCAAAGTTTTCAATAATATCTGCGATATTTTCAGAAAAGCCCTGAATGTAATCTTCAAAGTTAGCTTCAAGGTTATCAGGGTCTGCTAAAAGTTTCGCAAAATCATATTTGCTTGTATTATAGAAGAGATAACCCGATGCCTTGCAAAGAATACCGTCTCTCGCTTTACCTTCAACGCCCTGTGAATCAAGCTTTTGTGCAAGCTCTACAACAGCAGCTTTAGTAGGTGCAAGAGCATCATCAAACCTTTTAAGCACAGTCATAGGAAGAATAACCTTGCCATACTCGTGAGGCTTATAAAGGCCCACAAGGTGAGTAGCAATCTCCCATATAAGAGTTGCTTTTTCCTGTATATTTGTATTTGTCTGTTTCTGTAGTTCGTTTATTGCCATAATATTTAGCTCCAATTTAAATGATTATAATTACTATGGTGTATCCATCATACACCATTGAATGTACGATAAAATGTACTTAATTGATGTTTTCAGGTAAAACTTCCATTATTTCATCGACAGTGCACTCAAGGCAACGACATATTTTTGCTAAAGTGTCAGTTGTAACCGCATCATTCTTACTTAATTGATGCATTGTATAGCTTGTCAGACCTGCTTTTTCTCGCAAGTCTTTTTTCTTCATATTATTATCAATCAACAGTTTCCAAAGTTTGTTGTATGATACTGGCAAATCAAACACTCCTTTTGATTTTTATATTAAGATTATACATCTTAAATATATGCAAAATCAAGAAAAGTTTTGAAATATCAAACATTGTTGTTAATTATCAACAATCCGCACCCTTCATTTTAGTTATATAAACGAAAACAAGCCACTCAAATACAACAAAGAAAAATAACGTAGAGAAAGAGAAAAAAACGCTTTAGGATATAGAAAATTTTTATCCGCCTATTCCCTTTCCTTTTTTTCTTTTTTTTCTTTTTTTTCTTCTCTCTTTTTTTAGTGTTCTCTTTGTTGTTCTACGAAATCTATCATATTGTGTTAACTACTTTTCTGTAGTTCGTTATAGTTCTTGTAGTCACACCAAACATTTCAGCTAACTGTTTATTGGTCATTTGAGGATTTTGAACAATTGTGCTTTTTATTTTGTCCTTTTTATTTTTATTTTTGTTTTTTATGGGTTCGTACCTCTTTTGCCCTCTAAGTCGCTCACGCTCTACCCTATCTTGTTTGCGGTAACAACTGTAACTATGCTCATAATCATACTTTTGAAAATTAAGCAACTCAGCAATAGTTTCATTGGTGTATTTATAAGTAGTATTATTGTTATAAGCTTTTTCAATAATTTGAAGTAACTCTGTTTCAAAATCGCATTCAACTAAAACAAGACACTGTGATTCTGTTTCTTCTTTAGTTGTACCCCAAGCCTTAAATGTGTACACAAGGATAGTAAAGAAGATGTTGCGGTAACCTTTGATGTTTCTGTTCCTTCTATTATAATAGTTCAAGAGGTCGGTTACTCTTCTTGAGAACATAGAGTTACTTTTAAGTGGTAAATCTGTATATGAAGTGTTTATATACGCTGACTTCCTTATTATCTTTTTTTCTTTTGGTGGCTCTATATCAATATCAAAATCATCTTCAACAAAATAAGACAATTCATCACAAGTTGAGGGTGTTTTCAAAACATCAATATCATTAGATTTCAAAACACTATCAGCTTCTGTGTAATCTATTAATAATTCTGCATCATTTTCAGATACAGAAAATTTTTTCTTAGTCTTGTTTTCTTTCTTCTTTCTTGTTTCAGCTGCAATTTCCCGTTCTTTTTTGGCTTCATTTGTACAACGACGTTTTTCAGCTTTTGCTGCATTATAAGCTTTATAAACAATAGCAGTTTCTTCTTCACTTGCCATCAGAGGCTCAATATATTCCCAAGAATATTCAGGTTCTCTTATAAAGAATAACTCAGAACGCACTGGGTCTTCCTTAGCGTTGTAGGAATTGGGAACTCTTATTAAGTGAGCGGGACTTACTCCCGAAAAATCACCTTTGAAATAAGCATAAACACGCCTAACTTTTTCTTTGTGCTCATTGTCAGCTGGTGCCGGTGGAATAGTAAAATACAAGTGCAATCCGTGACCACTGCATACAACAAAAGGTGGCAGACTTTCGTAGGGAACATTATATTCATTCATCAAAAGCTCCATTATTTCGCAACGACGCTCTTCGTGTGTTTCGCCTGTTATGTTTAACTCAATTCCATCTATATCAACATAAAAGCATTTTGTCTGCCCCGCATCCTTTTCTTCTGAGTTTTCGTTCCTGAAAGGTAACGGAAGATAATACGCATTAAGTCCAGCATAGTCTTTTATTTTTGATGCATATTTCAAGAATTCTTCGTAAGAACACCACTTTAAATACTTATGAATCTTTTTTTTACCATAAACAGACAATCTATACGGCTTGTGTATAAAGTTCTCTTTAAATATTATCGCATCAAAAAATTTCTGAAGTGTAGTATCAATATCATCATTTGTGGCTGAAAATAAAATTTTATCAACAGATTTAAGGAAGGCATACTTGTCTATAAAAATTTCAATAGGAGTCTCTTTATTGCGACCCAAAACTTTAATTTCATATTCCATTAATGCCTCTTTTACTTTACCCATAACTGTGTACCTCGCTTTTTTAGTTATTTAATAGTGCTTACATATAAATTTTGACATATTCAAGCTCCAAAACAGAGCAAACCAGTGATGAGTCATATATAGTCGCTTTTAGCTTGAATTCTGCCATCTCGAAGCAATTACCTTTATTAAAATAATGACATTTCATTTGCGTTTTGCGATTATTTTTTTATCACTCGTTAAAATCTAAAATGCCTTCTTTTCAATTTTGATAATTTTTGCTTCTATACAAATAATGACAGAATATTCGATATCTGCTATTTAAATTTAAAAACCGATTACCTCTTTTTGAACTTTCTGCCATTTTAGAAGCACTTGCTTCGTATAAAATTAATGACAGAAATTAAAACAAAAACTGAGATAACCGGTTTAATAACGCTGTTTAATATTTAATTTTAATTGGTAGTAAAGAATTCCTCAGCATCTTCTTCAACGAATTCAAAGACTGCTTCTTTTACGCAATGAACGGCATACAAATGGTACTGAACTCTTAAAACAGAGAAAAAGAGGTTTTCTGCTTTTTCTTTCACATCTGAAATTGAATGAATACTTATGACCTGGTCACGTGAAAGAACATATACATTATTCCTGTGAGTTTTTAACTCATCATAAATTTTTTTTGCATCACTAAATTCACCGAAGAATATTTCCGGGGAAAGGACATAGACTCTTTCAAACTTTCCTTCTTTAATTTCTTCTATCACCTTTTGTAATCCTGCTTTTTCCTCATACGGTTCATAATAATATGCTTCGTCTGAATATGCGAAAACATCTTCATTGAAATCAATAACGTCCAAAAGCATAGACAGTTGTTCTTTGTTTGAGTATTCTTCACACTCAGCTGTGTAAATACAAATAGGTTTCTTTTTCATATAAATCATCCTTTCAAAATTTTCAATTAATGTTTATTTAACCAGAAAATAAGATTGACAACCCACAGAAATCCTGTTGTGGGCTAATTGGAAAACGTTACAGAGTAATGCTGGTAACCTGTCATATTCTGTTGGTAATCCGAGTTCCTTTGCTTTTTCAAGGTTAGCACCTCGGTAACGGTATTTGCCTTCTATTAAGTTTGGGTTAAAGTGCTTTTTCTTTCCATTTTTTCCGGGTAGTTCATAGGTGTATATTAAAGCATTTATAAGCTGTTCTTTTCTTTTTGGGTCTTTTAGTTGGTCTACATAATAATCGTAATATCTTTGCGAGTTTTTAGCTCTTAAGTAATGTAAATTCAAGTCATTATTAAATTCTTTCGCTTGAAATATTTTTTCATTTGGTTTCTTTCCTTCAAAGTATTTTTTTACAAATTCTATATCTTCATCAATAAATATTCTCTGTATATGTCTCTTTCCACCCTTACCAGATTTTACAAGTATTCCATATCCTATGTCATCGTGTATCAAACAATCTCCTGTGAGTCTTTTAAGCTCTGCTCTTCGCAGTCCTACAACTCGTTGAAAATCCACTAAATGTGCAAATTTAGGATTATTGAAATCATTATGATTTCTTTCGATTTTTCTCGCTCCTTGTCGTCCCCTTTTATAATCAGAAATATGTCTGATTGGCTTGTTAATTGATGATAACGGTACATCATCGTGATAAAGACATATTGCGCTTAAGTGAAGATGTATTGTAGAAGCTGAATATTTTTTAGTGAATGTGAGATAATCAGCATATTCTTGTATGAATTTTGACATTTCTTCTTTTGTTTTGCATTGATGTTTTTCTCGGCAATATTTAATGTATCGCAAGTAGTATTTCTCAAATTTTTGCCGTGTAACATCGTTGGAATATTTTGCATAAAAGGTTTTAGCATCTTCCATTAATCTTTCGGATACCGTTTTTCGATGCTTATGTTTATGTTTTTTCTTGCTCATTATAGATTCTCCTTTCTTAAGATTTAGCATCACGCTCTGTGGGATGCTCACACCCGCCTAAATAGGCTGTTCAACTTTGCAGGGGTCTTTCATTTGTTGTTAATTAAAACGCTAAAGAGGAAGCCTGAGAACGAAGCGCAACTTTCATTCACCAGAATACGAGCATTAAAAAATGCTCAAAAATCACGCTCTGTGTGGTTACTCCTACATTTTTCCAGGAGTAACCAACAGAGTGGGCATACAGAAGGAGGATGCACTCCTCACATCCGTACGACTTAACCACAGTTCCAAGTGGTTTCGTCTTCCTTATTTGAAGACTTCCCGAAAATCAATCTAAACTTGCGGTCAGGCTTGTTGTAGGGGGGGATTTTCGGTCAACTTTTTCTCGCAGAGTCCTTGCAGTTGTTTCTTTTTTTACTATCAGAAACTTTACTCAAGGTGCTCTGTGCCACCCACTTTGTTTTAATCACTCCAATCGTTAAAAAATTAAAGAAATAGAGGTATCGAAATAACAAAGTGAGATTGTACACCTCTCATCTTTGTTATCCACTATTATTATGACAGAGTACCAAGGTAGATAAAATCAAACTCAATGCTTTACAACGAAAAGAACTCCCCTGCATTGCAAGATGCAAGGGAGTTTTTTACTTTAATAAAAAAACAAAAGAAATATCCGCCCTGTCTTCGAAAACCGGCGGTTATTTCTTTAATCGTATTTCCGAGGCATCGTCACCGATGGCACTCTCTTTTTCAATAGTCGCTTTATTAGGCTTTTGCACATAAAGGAGAAAATTAACCGCACCTTCCTCTTGCGGTCAATTTTCTAATCTCAGCGTGAATGAGCAATCAATATAATTACCTTTTATTTAAACCCCACTGAATTTAATGAGTAGGGTTTCTCTTTTCAACATTAGTTGAGTTCCCAATCAAGGTCCCAACCGTTTTCGTCTACTACTTTATCAAGAGAGTCGTGAAGTTCATCTGAGCTCTCACCGCCGACGTGGTCGGTATTGGGTTTTGCATCGGGGTCCCAGCCAGACCAATCAATTCCACCACTACCAGCAGGTTTCTGAGTGGGTTCTTCTGTAGGTCTCTGTGTAGGTGGTTCAGTAGGTCTCGGCTGAGTAGGTTTAGGTTCTGTGGGTTTGGGTTGAGTAGGCTGAGGTTTAGTGGTTTCGGGAGCCTTTGTAGTAGCCTCATCCGTATCTTTTTCTGTTTCAGAAGGCTTTACGGGCTTTGTGGGTTTTGTAGGATTAGGCTTCTGAACAAAAGAAGGAGTTTCGTCATCTTTATCAACTACAACAGTAGTTGTACCAACAACCTCAGTTACCTGTTCGCCGTCTTTATCAGTAACAGGCTCTCCTGCTTCATCAGTGACATCTTCGATAACAGGAACGACGACCACTTTTGTGGTCGAAAGAGAATCTTCTTTTCCATTGTTAACATCACAAGATACAAACGCAAATGTTAAAATTGCAACAATTATAATTGATATCAAAACATTTATTACATTTTTCCTTTTCATAATGTGTACCTCCTTTATTTCTTCCCTTTTTTTCTTTATTAATCCAATACTTTCAAAGCGTCTCTCGCCATCTCTTCGAGTATTTCGTTGTGCTCGTCATACCTAAATACCTGTAAAGACGTGTTACCTTTTCTTTCTGTTACCGGCAACAATCTAATCTTTTTCACATTTCTTCTCCGGTTTTTTATACCATTTTTCTTTTTCCCACAAATACATTTCTTCATTTCTATCACTTCTATATGGTATTAATTGATTTTAAAGGTCCTCACTTTACAGCAGAGGGTCGCTTGATTTGAATAGTTCTCCACATTTTAAGCAGGAGCTCTCTTAGATTTTATATGTTAATTATAACGTATTTCTTTCTTGCTTTCAACAAATTCCGACATTTTTCGAGCTTTAAAACGGCACTATTTTCTTTATATGAGAGTTTCCTTCTCCTCTTAAACTTCTATCACTTTCTTACCCTTTTTCTTTGCCAGCTCTTTATATTTGTATGCTCCACCGTAGTTTCTTTTAACATAGGCGACAACCATATCCGAGTGCTCAATCATCCATTGGTTACGGTAAGAGATTGCAAACCGTCTTGGAACGTCTTCTATTCCTTCGGGTAATATTGTATCAAAGTTATATTCTCTTTCTTGTTCCGGTAAATATGATAAAACAATCTGACAAGTAAATGAATACTCTGAGGATAGTTCATAAAGAACAGAAGAAACAAGTCTATCAAAGTTTCCGGAGTTACCGATATAAAAAACATCTACATTACCGGTTTCAAGAAGCTCAATTAGCGTTTTCCGGAGTTCCTCTGCCAGTGAATCAGATGCATCACGGTGTCCGAAGAATGTACAAACCAATATTTACCACCTCATAGGCTACGCATAGACTAATAGTAGCACACATAGCCTACTTTTTGCAAGTCTTTATTATAAGATATTTGCAGAGGTGGTAATAAAATGAATACTGTTACAGCAGTTAAAAATAGAATTCTTCAACTTTGCGAAGAACGAAATATAACAATAAATAAGTTAGCTGACACCTGCGGTCTTCCCCCATCTTCCATCAAAAACATCCTTTACGGCAAAAGTCAAAACCCAAAGCTTCTTACAATCAAAATGATATGTGATGGGTTAAATATTACTCTTGCTGAGTTTTTTGATACAGAAGAATTCAATGCATTAGAACAAGAAATCAAATAAATAAAAAGAAAAGGCATCTGCAATCAGCAGGTGCCTTAATCTTATAATTCAGATAATACAACTCCACGAATTTTAAAAAATCATCAATGTCTCTGTTCACTCTTTAGTATCGTACCTTTCAAGCAACTTTTTTGCAATTTCTTTGATTTCTTTTGGTGTTGCCAAATAGTCGCCTTTAATACTCTCTCTTACTTTATCAATGTTAGCTTCCGCTTTATCCCAAGCATCGCAAAAACTTTCAACTTGCTCTTTGGTTTCTAATTTTACAGATGTAAAAATACTTGATGTAGGCATTAAATATCACTCCTCACTATTTCTTTTTCTCACAAAAGTTCCCGGGGATGCTGTTCCCCTTTCATAAGCTAACGCCTCTTCGAGTCCCGCTTTAATGCCTTCAAAAATGTCAAAATCTTTAAAGTTATCTTCAATTTCTTCGATTGAAAGAGATGATTTGAAAACATAATCTGACATCGGTTATTCTCCTAACTCTTTCTTTTCTTTATCTTTTAAATGGTCTTTAAACTTTTCTTTTACCTCTTCAGGAGTTAAAATGTGAACATTATTACCTGTATATTTTCCTATATTAGCACTTGCTTTTTCACACGCTTCCAAAAATCTATCAAACTGTTCTTCGGTCCTTATTTCTATCGGGGCTAAAATTCTTTCTAAGTCTGCATCCGGAGTCCATTTTTTTGCATTTTCTTTAGCCTGTTCAATAGTATAGTTAGGCAGTTTGTCTTTGTCTATCATTTTGATTTTGGGGTCATCTAATATTTCTTTCATTTCCGCTATAGTATCAGAATCAGTAATTACAATATTATCATCAAACGACGATGTAGCCATATCTTATTCCTCCTTTTACTTTTGCGATTTAAAACTCAACTTCAACATACTCAATTAGTCCGAACAAATACATTACATCCACTTTCATAAGTTTGCAAAACTTCTCAATAAACTCAAGAGTAGGACTCACATCACAGAACATAATTGTATTAATGTAGTCGGGCTCATATCCAAGTTCGACTGAATACACTTCAGTACCATACGGTGCAGTTTCCATAACCGCTTCAATTCTTTTAGGAACAATTGAAAAATCCATCAATATCACGCGCCTTTCTTTTCTATAATGATATTTTAACGTTTTCTCTTTTGTTTTGACAACCCTTTTTACTCAAGTTTTTCCTCTAAAAACACCACTATTTTCTTTATATACAAGAATCTCTCATATAGCCTTTTTTTATCAAAAATATTTGGAACGACGCATTGGTAACAAAGAACACGATACATTCATTTTCTGTTTCCGGTAACATTGGCGTTGCAGTTCCGGTAACTTCCGCTTCAAAAACTCCGTTGTTTCTTCGGAACTTGTTTCAATGCCTTGTTTCTCTTTCTTTTCCTCTTGTTTTCCATTTTTCTTTAAAGAGAGAGAAAGAACACAACTAAATTACGGCCCTCTGAATCAGGCATCCAGAGGGTGTCTTTATAGTTCTAAAATAAGAGAAAAATTGAGTTTGTTAGACTTACTAATAAACTAAAAAATTACTACTAATAAACTCTTTCTAAAAGTAGTTCATAAATAGTCAATTTTACCTTTTCGTTTTTGATATAATGACTACAATACTTTATATCTTTCAACCTCATATTTATTAACTTCATTATACGTGTGATATTAACAGGATTATCATTCCTTAGTAGTTCTTCGTAAGCCCATTCAACTTCTCGGGCCCAAAATTGTGGTTGCGTCTCAAGGTATTGCTCAATATAAGCTTTGCATCGTGGTAGCTTGTTAATTTGCTTCTGGGGTAGATTTAGTGCTTTAGTAACTTTAGCAAAAGATAGTTTTTCGGGTCTACCCTGCTTATTAACTATCTCCTCAACGATATCTTTAACTTGTGGTAAATATTTTTCATCAAGTTCGTTATATCGAGCTTCTCGTACACCTGATTTCTTTGCAACTCGGTTTTGATTATATGAATGTTTAAGAGCGGTATCTCCAATTTCTTTGACTATACAGAAATCAATGTTATACTTATCAGACAACTCTTTATATAGATAATCAATTCCAAATAAAGGAACAGTATCAGACAAGTTTGTAATCTCCTGAACAGTAACACCCTCAAAATAAGCAAGTTGAAGAACAAAGTAATTATCATAAATATAACCATTAAATATCTTCTGCATATACGACTGTGGCATTGTAGGAATTTCATTACCATAGAAAGCAAGGTAGTCTTTATACAGTTTAGAGATGTTTCTCACAAGCCCTGATTCATTAAGATACCCTTTACTTAAATGTGAGTGTAAAAATTTGCCAATTGAAAGTGTATTACACAAATCTATAGGGTGATGAAACACATTTATAACATACTCTGTGAAAGCAAGTTTTCTTTCGTTCTGACAAATGCACGGTTCGCTTTCTTGGGGTACATAACCCTCTGCATTATAAAGTCCCGGTGAAGTTTTAGAGGAATTTTCAATTATGCTATTTTCCAAATAACATCTATGCTTTGGGCAAACATTGATTCTCGGTATCTGATGGTCTCTATGCCAGTAGGTTTCGCCATATATTTTTCGGTCTTCTTTTGCGCATATTGGACAATAACGAATATATCTTTTCTCTTTCTGCAAAGGCAGGCACATTAAGTTTTTCCAGTTTCCTTCGCAAGTTAAAATACCATTAACAGCATCCATCCTTCTTTGTTTCGGAAGAAATCTAATGTATGCGGGATACATTGTGTGCTCGGCTACTACTTCTTCCCACGGCTTATCTTTCGAAATCCACTCCATAGCATCTGCTGTATAACGATTAACGAATTCAACGCTTGGATGAACAAGTTTATCATTGTTGTAAATATCTGCAGAAGTATACGTATATCTGGCATAACCGCTCCTGCTGTGGTATCTGGCTATCTGAGAGTACAGAAGTTCATCGGGATATATCTTTGGAAAGAAAGCAATCATACCGGCACCTCAATTATAGAAATATCATTCTTTTTAAGTTCGGAAACTATATCGACTCCCTGTGCTTTGGCACGTGATGAAATCTCAAAAACACTTAAAAATTCATCCAAAGTCACATCTTTTATAATTTCAGGCAACTCTATTGTTTTCTTTCTAACGCTCGGTGTATTTGTTTTCGGAACATCAATATAGTCGTGTAACATCGCCATCCTACGTTCAAAAGCCAGATTAAGTGTTTTTATACTTAATGTTTCGTAACCTTCGAGAATCGCTATTTCTTGTGCTGCGTGTATTAAATTGACTACTACGCTTGCATTACCTGATGAATGATTGAATAACCACATAAGCATTGCTTCATTCACATCAACTTTTTCTTTTACATATACGTAGTTTAAAAGTATTTCACAGAATTCTCGGAACACCTCGCCATATTCCATAGCAGAATAGTTTAATCCGAGCGACCTTCGAGCGAGCATCATCGCCTGCTCAAAAAAGATAGTACTCTCAGGTGTACCAACCATACTGATAGAAACACCACTGTTATTAATCAACTGCGTGAGCGTTCCGATTACTGTTTTACCGTTTTTGCTGTTAACTACATTTTGGATTTCATCAACAATTAAAAGACCTATGTGGTTCAAAGCAACCTGACTCACAATACCAATCAACATATCAACTGTTGGGTGTGACTTCAGAGCGTTATCATAATATTTGCTGTACAATACTTCATCAGCTTTCCTTAATATTTCAAGAAGCAAACCTTTAACTGAACAATCTGCAGGTGCTTGAACTTGCAAACAAGATATTACATTGTTATTGTTGAGTTTTAAAACTGGTGTTTCTGTAAGAATATTTACTGCCCTACTTATAGCCGAGCTCTTTCCAATTCCACTCGGTCCAATAATTGTAAATGAATCGCTACCCCCAATAATGCTTTCGTAGGAGTTCTGACGAATTATTTTACTGTTCTCGTTATATTGTCGTACAGCCAAAATTGACTGTTTTTTCTGCATCGAGCGTAATAACGAAAGATAAAGTTTACTATATATTTCACGGCTCATTTGATTTGGAATGAAAACAGAGTACAAATCCTGTAGTGCCACAAGTCTTTCGGTCGCAGATGCATTTCTTATACCAGCATCATAATCCGGTATAATCTGTAGTTTTTTATCAAGCTCATCTCCCATTAATATTTCAGGCATATACTTTACATAATCATTCATCAATATTCCCACCTAAATCTATGTGCTCTTTTCTTCTTGCGTTCTTTCGTGCAGTTCGTATTCCATCTATTTTCACATCTTCGAGCGCCTCTTTACTTGATACAGTTCCAATAAAGGAGAGCAGCTCAATTTTCGCTTGAAAACTGTCCTCTACGGCACTTTTAACGACTTCTTTTTGTTTTCTTTGGATTTCCTGCACTTTATCCAACGACATATCTTTAAAGCGACTTTCAATGAGTTCAAACTCAACATATGAACCATCTGATTCTTTCAGCCATACCTTACCACAGTCATCAGGATTAAAAACAACAGTAACTTCTCCACCCTGCAAATATTGTTCTTTATAAGCTTTATTGTAGTATCTTAACTTGTTTACTTTCAGTCCGAAACGAGTAAATTTACCAGTTATATGTGGTAGAAGCGTTAAAGTTAAGTCACGCTTATTTACAGAAATTAAATTGGACCCAGACTCTTTTTTCTTGTAGTTCCATATTTCATTAGCAAAAGGTTTCACATTATTTTCAAGCATATCTTCTGTGTATGGATAGTTTTGTAATACCCTTTCACAATTATAATAAATAATGCAACGTACAATGATTCTTTCAAACTCTTGTAATGTTAAGACAGCATCCTTGCGATAATCGTGCGAACCACGTTCTTGAAAGTCCGGCATAATAACACCTTTGCCTTTCAAAGCTTCTTTGTATAGATTCTGAACTACATCAAAGAACTTTTCAACTGTGCCTTTTAACTCAGGTCTATATGATGGCAACTTAATAAGAGTTACTCCTAACTCTGTTATCTGTTCAAATGTCTTTCCTGTGTATTCGCATCCACCATCGGTTACCATTACGCCGGGAAGTTGATTAACCGTCCATTGTTCTGGTGTTATCTTAATCCCTAACCTTTCACATAAAGTAACTTTGTCTTCAATTATATTCAGCATTAAAGTTTGAAGTGAGTACGTCCCACCCTCCCAAAGAAGAGAATAACCCAAACACATAGAAGTATTAGCATCACAAGCAACAACTAAAACCGGTCTACCAATTAGCTGCCCTTTATCATCAACAATGTATATATCGCAAACCGTACCATCAAGCATTGCTGTGCCTACCGTAGGCGCAAATTCCTGCACACCGTCTCCGAGTAAGGGTCTATTATTGCGTTGGTAATTCTTTAAGCCCTCTCTTGATATATAGAAAGTTTCCATCTTCTTGTTTTTACGATAAAAATATTTGAACTGGTTAAAGCTCGGATGTTCAGGTAACAACACCCCTTCTTCATCACAATACTTCTCTTTTAACATCATTGTATAAGCTGTTTGAAGAGAGTTTTGATTTCTTGTATAGAAGAATTTATTGAGTGCCCATTTCATATTCTTCTGGTCTTTTGTAAGTTCTTTAGCCACTCTTTCTTTTGGAGCAAGACAAGCTAAATCTTGATACACTAAGTAAGTACATAGGTATGAGCGTATTGTTTGTTTCGAGACATTAAACTGCTCTGAAGCCTTTTTAATCATCCTATTTCTTTCTGGCGTATTATCAACGACAAATAATGCACCGGCAATCATTGTGTACCGTTCCTGTGCTACCTTTCTCACTGATGGAGTTAACTCATCAAAGGATTTAAATGAATGAGAAAGAGTAGCAACAGGTTCAGCGTTCTTAAAATAATCTAAAGAAAATGTTTTAGGCATTGTTTTCTTAATACAATCAATAGCAAATACACTTTCACTATCAATGTTAAGAACACGATAAACGCTATCTTTGGTTTTTATAATGTCATTTTTCCTCATACATAACACCTTCATTTTCAATAACAATTGCCCAATCAGTAACACCACGTCTTGCCCAATATGCCCTACTTGCATCAAGCAGCTTACACGTTCTCGGTAAAGAAAGTTTCTTTCTGAATACACATTCTCTTACCATCAGTTCACCATTGTTTTTCGTACATACGAAATCAGATGTGTAGTCACCTTCATCCAGACCATCAAGAAGAACGTTACATCGTATCTCATAAATATCAACATCGTTTTCCAAAATATCAGCGTAGGCAACCTGAATCTTGTCATAACACTTAACAGTACTTTGACTTTTTATCAGCGATTTCTTTATTACCCGTCCACCCTTAAAATTACTTGCTCTCATTTATAAACCTCCTAAAATTCCGCCAAAAATTGCCCAAAAACATATTTTTGGCATTTTTTATATCATTTTTGGGGAATTTTAGCTATTTTTGGCTATAAAACACTCTAAAAATTCCCCAAAAATAAATTTTTGGCATCTCTTTATATCATTGTTTTTTTCATTTATTCTCTCCGAGGCAAAATTCTTCATCCTGTTCACCTTCCTGCGATTTCCGGAAATTTGAACTTGATACTTCGATATTCTGTTACCGGTAACACTTTGCCAACCAACCTCAAAGTTCTGG
>JAZNGU010000044.1:0-5435 GCA_045576615.1 Acutalibacteraceae bacterium
TACAACCGGATAAGCATATGTTAAAAACAAATCCGTCTTTTTATAGCTTTTTAAAAGAACACAAAATCAGAGAAGTTTCTCTTTCAGCTACAATAAATAAAGCTAATCATATTACAATTTTGGCTGCTATTAACTCGGGGAGAGGCAATCAGGCAAGACTGCTCGCTGAAAAAATTTCGGCTTGTTTTTCGATGGCTCTTTATAATAAAAATCATCTTACTAAAACTACACTTGCCGCAACAACAGACTCTCTTACCGGGGCACTGAATCGTGTAGCATACAAAAATGATATGTTGATTCTTGACGAAGAAAAATCTTTGAATTTTTCTTGTATCTACATCGATGTTAATGAACTCCATCTATGCAACAACAGATACGGTCATGCTGCCGGTGATGAAATGCTTTTATACATTGCCAACACATTGAAAGAAGTATTTTACGGTCATAAGGTTTACAGAATAGGCGGCGATGAATTTTTGGTATTCTGCCAAAATACTCCGCAGGATGAGGTGAAAAAAAGTATTGAGATTTTTACCAGTCAATTAAAACCGAAAGGTTATCATGTTGCAATCGGAATGTCTTACAGAGCACAAAATAACGGTACCGAAGAATTGGTAAGAGAAGCCGAAGTAAGAATGTATGAAGCAAAGGCTAAGTATTATCAAAACAAGGAACAACAAAGTGTTCTCTCTGACACAGATAAGGAATATGTTCAGGTAAAAACAGGAATACTTGAAATTGATACAATGATTTCTGTTTTAAAAGAAAAATACAATGGTATATATCGTGTTTCGCTTCTTACTGATAAAGCAAGACGCATTCTGATGCCTGCATATTTAAAGTATAACGAAAATGAAGAACATTTTTCAAATTTGTTTTCAAAATATGTTGCTGAATCAGTAGCACCTGACTATCACAGAGGAGTATTAAGCTTTTTGAACTATGATGCATTAAAGCGCCAATTGATGGAAGACAAAGTTCCTAAAATTACATACAAAAAGAATGACGGCGAAACTGTGATGTTAAGTGTTTATAAGCTCAGCGGTGCAGAAGAATTGGTTACTGACACTCTTTGGGTTTTTTCAAAAGAGTAAATAAAGTTGACAAAGGCGAATCATTGTGATATACTGACAGAAAATAATAGTTAGCAAAATCGACGAAAGTCGGTGACGCAAAGCAAAGAGGCTAAGGTTTTACACTATGCCAGTCCAGCTGCAATGATACGAGGTCTTAAGTGACTTTATATTGTTGCAGCTTTTGTTTTTTAGTATATAAAAACTATGTAGTCAGAAATAAAAAATGTTTGGAGCAAGTGAGATGAGAAATAAGTTATTAAAAAAGTGTATGATTTTTTTGTCTGAAAGAAAGAACCTGTCCAAAGAGCGACACCTTTTGAGAAAAATTGAAGAGGGCTTTAAAAACGACGAGTTTAAAATGCATCTTCAATTTATTGTTGATAATAAGACAAAGAAGATTGTATCAAGCGAGGCTCTTTCAAGATGGGAAAATTCTTCCGGAGAGGTTATATTCCCCGGAGCATATATAGGATTGATGGAAAAATCCGGACTTATTGTAAAGTTTGATTACTATATGTTTGAAATAGTTTGCAAAAAACTTTCCGAATGGAAAAATTCCGATTTTAATGAACTTACCATATCCTGCAATATTACAAGAATTACTATATCCGAAAAGAGCTTTGTTGCAAAGATAAAAGAAATAGCGGATAAGTATGATTTTGACAGAAGCAAACTCCTGATTGAAATTACAGAAGATTCACTTGAAAAGAATATGGATGTCGCAAAGAATAATATTATAAAAACAAAAGAACTTGGATTTAGTATTGCATTAGATGATATTGGTAGTGGATATGCAACACTATCAAGCCTTTGTGATTATCCTGTTGATATTGTTAAAATCGACCGTAATATTTTGCTTCAAACCGAAACGGATGCAGGAAAGGAACTGTTTCTCGGCATTATCGCAAAAGTTCACGAGCTTGGTCTTAAGGTTGTATGTGAAGGTATTGAGACCGAGGAACAAAACACATTGGTATCTGAAAGCGACTGTGATTATATTCAGGGATGGTATTATTCAAAAGCACTCCCGGAAACATTAGCGGAAGATTTTTATAAAGAGTATATGAAAAAGTTTTAAAAGGTGAAGATAAGTGAAAAATCTCATAATACAACTGATAAAATTTGGGATTGTCGGTGTAATTGCAACCTTGATTGACTTGGCTGTGCTGATGGTTTTAAAAGAATTTATGCACATTGATGTTCTCATGGCATCGGCGGTTGCTTTCTCAGTATCGGTTATAGCAAATTACATTTTAAGTATGCTATTTGTTTTTAAAGGCAGTGAAGCAGGTAAATTAAAAGAATTTATAGTGTTTGTTGCTCTTAGCATTGGCGGACTTTTATTAAATCAATTTATAATGTGGATTGGAACAGAAATAATGACTGCTTATTATCTTTGGGCTAAGGTGTTTGCTCTTGTTTTTGTTCCGATATACAATTTTGTTACAAGAAAAATATTTTTGGAGAAAAAAGCTCCGTAAGGAAGATAGATTATGAATGATAAGTTTTCAAAGGATTTATACAGATACTATGGAGAAAAGGGCGAAAGTTTTATTAAAAGGCTTTTAAGACCAACCGAGCTTAAAGTTATTGCGCTTTTCAGAAAGGCAGAAAAATGTAGATTCAAGCCTTTGAAATTATACTATACAGTTAAACTAAAACTTATGTCTTATAAAACCCAGATACAAATTCCGGCACGTACAAAAATTGACGAAGGATTTTATATAGGTCATACAGGTAGAGTTATTATACACCCGGAGGCAGTCTTGGGAAAGAACATAAATATAGGCACGGGAGTAACCATAGGATATGAAAACCGTGGCATGCGTTACGGTGCACCAACATTTGACGGTAACTGTTGGATCGGAACAAACTCGGTTGTTGTAGGTAACATAAAAATTGGCGAGGATGTAATGATTGCACCACTCACCTTCGTGAATTTCGATGTTCCATCCCACAGTATTGTAATAGGAAATCCAGCCAAGATAATACATAGAGAAAACGCAACAGAAGATTATATAGAAAACAGAGTATAAACAATGGAGGTGGAATGCGTGGCAACAAAAGATAACAGAATTAAATATAACCTGATGTCAGGAATTTTATATCAAGTTGTCTTGATTGCCTTAAGCTTCCTTCTTCCAAGACTTTATCTTGAGAATTTTGGCTCAGAAGTTAACGGAGTTCTTTCCACTATTAAGCAGATTTTTGCATATATGGTTTTGCTTGAATCGGGTATAGGGCTTGCGACCACTCAAGCACTCTATAAACCTGTTGCCGAAAAAAATCATAACAAAATAAGCTCTGTTATCTCAGCAACTCATAGTTACTATGTTAAAGTTGGCATCATATATGCAATTATTGTACTTTTAATTGCTTTTGCATATGAATATATAGTGCCAACGAGCATAGAGGCGGGTTTGATTTTCGGGATTGTAATACTTACTGCCCTTCCAAATTTGTTCAGTTATTTTATGCAAGCTAAATACAGAATACTTTTAGAGGTTGACGGCAGAAAATATGTTATAACAAATTCTGAAACGATTTTGCAGCTTGTTTCAAACATTGCAAAAATAGTTGTTATATTACTTACCAACAATCTTCTGCTCATGCAGCTTTCATACTGTATAATATCGCTCTTGCAGCTTTTTTACATATATATTCACGCTAAAAAAAGATATAAATGGTTAAATGTCAAGGCTAAACCTGATTATCAGGCGATTTCTCAAAGAAAATCTGTCTTGGTTCATCAGGTTTCAGGAATGGTTTTTAATAACACCGATGTTTTGCTATTGTCATTTTTATGTGATTTTAAGGTGGTTAGTGTTTACACAATTTACAACATCTTCTTTTCACAGGTACAAACATTTATTACCAGCATTATTTCAGGGTTCAGCTTTGCCCTCGGGCAGATGTTTCATACTGACAGAGAGAAATTTATGAAGGTATATAATGTGTACGAAACATTTTATATTATGGCAACCTTTATTATTTATACTTTGATGGCAATATTTTTGCTGCCGCTTATAGAGATATACACAAAAGGAATAAACGATGCAAACTACACAAATACACTTTTAGTAATCCTTTTTGTTGTTATGAACCTTTTAGCAAACGGTAAACTTCCGTCAAACCATGTTCTTGAATATTCGGGTGTGTTTTCCGAAACACGATCCCATGCAATTTGGGAAATGATTATAAATATCGCAGTTTCAATCGTTTCAATCCTTAAATGGGGAATTTGCGGTGCTGTCATCGGCACAATTGTTGCGCTTTTATACAGAAGTGCAATGATGATTTATTATTCAAACAAAAAAGTACTTAATAGAGGAATGTTCAATACATATAAGCTTTGGATAGTAAACGGAGCGGTTTTTGCTACCTTAATGGCAATCTTTTTTGTAGACAGTTTCAGCGGTCTTTCATTTATTAGGCTATTTATAAAAGGAATCATCCACTCTCTTTGGATAGTACCTTTATATATTGGAGTAAACTTTATATTTTTTAAAAGAGCATTTAAAAACTTAATTGAATTATGGAGGAATAAAGCATGAGTATTCCAAAAGTGATTCACTATTGTTGGTTTGGAAAAGGCGAAATGCCAAAGCTTGCAAAAAAATGTATTAGAAGCTGGGAAAAGTATTGCCCGAGTTTTGAAATAATCTGTCATAACGAAGACAATTTCGATCTTTCGCAAAATCGCTATATGCGTGAAGCTTATGAAGCAAAGAAATGGGCATTTGTCAGCGATTTCGCAAGGCTTAAGATAATTTATGATAACGGCGGAATTTATTTAGATACCGATGTAGAGCTTATAAAGCCTATCGATGATTTACTGGATAACAAAGGTTTTATGGGGTTTGACGAAAAAGGTATTGTTGCAACGGGACTTGGCTTTGGTGCAGAAAAAGGAAACGAGATAATCGGAGAGTTTTTAAAAGACTATGATGATATACCGTTTCTGTTGGAGGATGGAAGCTTCGACCTTACTCCTTGTCCTGACCGAAATACAGATGCCTTGATGCGGCTTGGTATGGATATTAAAAATACAAACCAGACTTTTATGGATATGGTTTTTCTTCCAACAGAGTATCTGTGCCCGATGGATTATTATACGGGCAAAAAAACTATAACTTCAAAAACATATTCTATACATCATTACTGTGCATCATGGACAACCGATGTGACAAAAAGAACAACACGTATTAAAAGAATTATCGGTGTTAAAATGTATGACAAGCTATACGGTAAGTTTTTGCATAAATTCAAGTGGTTGGAGTGGTAATATGCCTGAACAGGTTATTGATAAAATTAAAAAGAGCATTTTGCCTCAGTGGAAGGTGTGCTTTGTTTGGGCAC
>JAZNGU010000045.1:0-23363 GCA_045576615.1 Acutalibacteraceae bacterium
GTAATAATCTCGTACTGTTAACAATTATGAAGAATAATGGAGAAATCCAGGTGTAGAAGGTATGTATAAATTTCAAGACAAACGGTCTGTTAGAAAGATAATTAAAACCTTCTCTGTTAAAGTCCGTTATTTTTTCCGATATTCTTTCTTCTAATTTATGAATGTATTTGTACTGACGTTCAACATAGATTGTATTTTGACAATATCTTATTGAAACATATAAAACTAAAACCCATAATAAAGCTCTTAATATTGAATCTCCGAGTTCTATTGGATTTTCAGTTTTTATATTAATGATAAGTTGGAAAACATCATAGGCTTTTTCTGCATTTAAAAGTACTAAAAAAGACAACGCTTCCAATAAACATAAAATTACAAAGTTTCTGTTTCGTAGTTTTTGCTCTTTTTTGCTCAGCTCATATGTTTCTTTGTAGTGATCATAAAGAAGTTCTAACTCATTCATTTAGTATCCTCTTATTGCTTTGATTATAGCTTCTTGCGTGAATTGATATACTCTAGTTGCATTGCAATTTAATAGTTCTTCAGGATATGTGTATTGAGAATTTATTTGTACCGCAATTAACTTTATGCCCAACTGTTTGGCCTTAGCAATCTCATAATTTTGCCAATTCCTATATCCGATTTCTCGATAATCTCGATGTAATTTATTTGCTTCTTTACCTATTATTACTATGACCGTAGATGCTTCATTAATTTTTCTAGAGAGCACATTCTTAACAACGCTCACAGAATCGCTTTGAATCTCTTTTGCTGAACGGTCATCGAATGTGAATTCAAATGCAGGATTGTTGTTCCAAGAACTTAATAAAAATTTGTAATGTCTGTCGTTTTCATAGTCAAATGAAACAAATATTTTTTTCTTATACATTTCGCTCTGCCCATCCTTTTTCTTCAATTTATATAATAAAGAATATAGTGGTTGTTTTCTTAGATCAACAAATTTAACAAAAATGTAGTTTTTTTCGACAAAAGTGTAATATTTCTATAATATAATGATTAAATAAACTTTATATTTGTTGCAAAGATTTTTTGGTAGAAACTTTGCTGAATGGTGTTTTTGATAACCTTACTGTACAGATAAATATCAATTTTATTGTGAAATACTAATTATTACTAATAATAGTTAAAATAACAATTAACACAACTGGACCTATGCTATAACTGTCACAATACAGATTTTATGCATGGGGAATATACGATTTTGTCGAAAAAGGATACATTTTTTCTTTATGTATGGTTTTATTTAATTTTTTTGTTAAAATTAAGATGTGTCGGTATAGTTTGTTTTTGCTAGTGTAGTTGTTAAAAATCTAAAGACTACTCAATGACATTATTTAATGCACATACATTAAAAAGGAGACAAAGAATGAAAAGGTCTATTATATTTATTGCTCTATTTATAATAAGCACAGTTTTAAGCTGTATAGGTTCACATACAGATAAAATTTTACTGGTTTGTATAAGTACGATTGCTTCAGGTGTGTTAGGGTCTATTATTTCTATTGCTTTTGAAAAAATGGATTTTCTAGGTCATGGTTTTAAACTTTGGTTTCAACAAATTAAATATAAGGACAAGGATATCCGATTGTCTTTTTCTTACTTGTATCGTATTCAGGTAAATGGGAAATATTTATTGGTTAAAGGTAACCGTTTAAAGAATCAATTCCAACCAGTTGGAGGCGTTTACAAATACTATAAAGAGGCGAAGCCTTTTTTGGAAGAAATAAATTTTCACCCTGATATAAAGATGCATAATTTTGATGAAAAAAATGACTTGAGAATTAATATAAAAGGCAAGTATTTATTAAGTTTTATGAAATGGTTTCTTCTAATGAAAGATAGAGAATACGATCCAAGACGTGAATTTAAAGAAGAATTAATCGATACAGGGTTATTACCTGAAAACAAATTCAAACAGTTAAACTATCGTAAAGTTTTTGTACATAACAAAGGAGTTGTATTTTCTAACTATAACAACTGTTTAGAGTTTATATATTCAGATATTTTTGATTTGGATTTGACAGATGAACAGATAGAAGCTGTTATAAAATCTGTGGAGGAACACTCCGAATCACTTTGTTTGGTAACCGCTGATGAATTGAAAAGCGAGTGTTACAATGGGATTGAAAAAAATATAGGAAATAATGCAAAGTGGCTTTTAGGAGAATAAGAAAATGAAAAATTATATTGATAACATATTATTAGGTGTGTGTAAAAAATTGCAGCTTAGTCCACCTCTTTATGAGCAAGCTACTGAGCGTTATGAAACAATAGCCGGAATACTTGAAAATGACGAAATTTTTAGTGGGATGAAACTCAATATTTATCCTCAAGGTAGTTTTAGATTAAAAACTACGGTTAAACCTTTATCAAATGAAGAGTATGATTTGGATTTCGTTGCTGAATTGCCAATTGGTTCAATAATGACACCAAATGAACTTTATAATCATATTGCTAGAATACTAAAACACGATGGCATACATAATGATATGATAGAATTAAAAAGTCGCTGTGTAAGAGTGAAGTATGCGAATGATTTCCATTTGGACATTATGCCAGGTAAGTTAATCAATGGATATACACACGAAATAATTGTGCCTGATAAACAATTGAAACAATGGTATCATCATAGTAATCCTATTGGTTTTGCTGAATGGTTTGAAAATCAGGCACGTACACGTTTGCGCTCGGAAATACTTGAATATCGCACAGTACTAGCGAAATTTGAAACAGTTACAGAACAGGAAATCACCGAGCATTTGGAACCTTTGAGAAGAGCTGTTCAATTAGTAAAACGCTACAGAGATGTGTTTTGTTCTAAAAATGAAGTTGAACCTGTAAGAAGTATTGTAATTTGTACTTTAATGGGACAAATCAATAGTTATTATGGTGATACTCTTCATATAATTGAAGCTTTTTGCCATTATGTAAACACTTTAATATCACAAAGTAACGGACAGCCTTTTGATGTAAAGAACCCTGTTGTTGACGAAATTTTAACTGAGAAGTGGCGTGAGGGAAACAATTATAATGATTTCGTTGCTATGATAAAAGCTTTGACAAAGGATGTTGAAAAATTACGAAATATAGCTATGAATGCTGATGCAAATAAAATTATAAAAGAAATGTTTGGTGAAGCAATCACAAATGCTGTTATTAAGGATTATGCACAAGTTTTAAATGAAACACGAACTAAAGGAACTTTATCCGTTGATTCAAGTGGAGTATTAAACATAAATAATTTAGGAAAACAGGTTAAGAAAAACACTTTTTATGGTGATAATTAAAAGATGGGATATGTGAAATTTGATAGAACGAAACACTACACTTTAATTGAACTACTAACACAAATCCGTGAAATAGAAAAATCATTCATAATTGAAAAGAAAACTGTAAAACAAGGCAAGGTTGAAATATTATTGAACCTAAAACCTACAACTGTTTCGAAAGAATATAAGATCAAAATTATTGCTAAACGAAATAGTAAAAATGTTAATGTTTTTGTTGTAGCTCCTAGAGTAACTCAATATGAAGACGGTAAAAAAGTTCCTCATTTGTATTCTAATGATTCTTTATGTTTGTTTTATCCCAAATACAATGAATGGAAATATACCGATTTGTGGTCAGAAACATTAATTCCATGGACATCCCTGTGGTTATATTATTATGAGGTGTGGCAGGAAACAGGAGAGTGGCTTGGTGGTGGAGTGCATGGAGATAAAGTCATAACTTTTTAGTATTATTTATTAATTAGTACAAGTGTTATTGTGTATTTGAAAGGTCTGGGTGAGTTTTATTATTGCTGATTTTACTAATTTGATGGTTTGTGTTTTGTGCAAAACATAGAAATATTTTTTTACTTGAAAAAACACTGAAGTATTTTTCGGGAATTGTCATATATAAGTGAGGCTTTTTTAGGCTTCTTAAAGAAAAAAGTAAAATGATGGATGATTATATGACAACCCCTATTTCAAATGCTAAGTACATTAAATCCGGTGAATTGAAAATTTTCTCTAAAGAGGTTTTTGATTTCGTTAATTTTTATAACTCAAATGGTTATCTGATAACCGGAGATGTTACATATAAATATTTCTCTTCAAAACGGCTTATTGTTATCAGTAGTACCCAAATAGAAAAATATGGTGCTATTGATTATATTTTCGGTTACGGCAATATCTACATTATGCAATATTCGAGTATTGAAGAAACATATTGTGCATATGTGAAATACACAAAAACACCTTCCGTTATTTATGTTGAACCGGATGTAACAATTGACCTTGGAAAGCAAAGTCTTCCGAAATTAACTCTTCACGAACCCAATACTCAACATTCCTGGGGGTTCGATTATCTCAGATGCAAAGATGCTTTTGATTACATTTTACACAATAAATCTATTGATGAACTGCCTGAAATAGTTGTTGGAGTGATTGACGACGGAGTTGAGAGCGTTGGTTCGGTATTAGGAAATCGACTTTTAGCTGCACACAGCTTCGTTGGTGATTCCTCACAAGCGCATATTTCTAATATGGGACACGGTGCAAAGGTTTGCAGTGTTTTAATGGAAAACACTTTGGAAAATGTAAAGATTGTTTCGTATAAAATATTTTCAGAACGGGAAACAGCATTGGCTATATTAAGATTAGCAGAAATTCAGGCAGAGCTTGATGGTGTGGATATTGTAAACAGTAGTTACGGTATGTTTGTGAAATTTGAAAGCAGATTGCAGAAAGCTTTGCATATTGCTTCTGCAGGTAATGTGAAATGCAATGTTCCTCAATATCCTGCTGCTTGTGATGGTGTGGTGTCCGTTGCAGGGATTACGAAAGATGGGATATTGAGTGATTCGTCAACATTTGGCGATTGGGTTAATGTAGCAGCACCCAGTGAAAGCATTAAATTACCATCAATATATGGGGTGGATGAATACGGAGATTTTTCGGGAACCTCTTGTGCCACACCGTTTGTAACATCGGTATGTGCAATGATTAAAACCCAATATCCTGATTTGAATAACCAACAAATCAAAGAGGTTTTATACAGATCGTGCAATAAAGCGAATATTCCTGTTCAACACGGCATTGTTAATATGTTTAATGCTGTTACTTACTTGTATGGTAGAAATACCAAAGAATTTGATTTCAGACGTGCAGATAAAGAGTTGATAACGGTTTGATTTATGGGGTTGCAGACTGCAACCTCTTTCTTTGTATTGTGCAGTAAAGTTTTTGATGTTCAAGTTTATGGTTTTGCTAGTTTTTCATAAATGCAAATGGTGAAATTGATTGACTTTTTGCATTCAGAATGTTATAGTATGTTTAATTTACTGAAAGGCAGGTGGACAAAATGACAATGAATCTTAATTTCCGAAACAGGAGAGCCGTTTTGTCCGTTTGCGATTGATATAGTTTTTATCTTTTTGTAAATTAAGGCATCTCCGTTTTTTCGGAGGTGCCTGTTTTGTTGTCTGAGAAAGGTGAGAAAATGAACCCCTGGAAATCAAAAAACCATAAGAATATATATAAGGATGTAAATGTCAGAAAAGGGATATCTTTACGTTTTGAAAAAGAGGTACACGAAGATGTGAAAAAACTTTTTAAGAGATTTACCGACTGGTTGCGAGCAAATTATGATTTCCCTATCAGAGTTACGATTTATGTTAAAGCAAGCGAAACAATAACATTACAAAACGGATGTATTGCTTGGGGCTCTTTTAGGTATTTCGATACTTTTGATGAGCCGTATATTCGAATTCCAACAGGTGATTATTTAGAACAAGCGAGAATTGTTGGTGAAGATACAGCATTAGAAGCTATCTTGTCATCCCTCGTCCACGAATTAACTCACTATTTTCAGTGGGTGAATCAATTTGAACAAACAGATCGTGGCTCGGAGTGGCAGGCTAATTTTTATCGCTACAGAATAATTGATATATTTTTAAATCAAATTGGTGGGTTGAAATGATATTTGAAGAAAAGAAAATTATATTGAAAAATGGCGTGGAAGCTATATTAAAAACTCCTGAAATTGAAGATGCCGAAATGTTACTTAACAGTATTAAAACTTCCAGTGGTGAAACAGAGTTCCTTTCTCGCACAATTGAGGATTGGGAGAGTGTTACTGTAGAAAGTGAAGAGAAATTTATTCATAATGTTCGTGAAAGTCAGAACACATTGTTTATTGCTTGTTATGTAGATGGTGTAATTGCAGGCAACTGTGACATCACTTTTAAGACCGGTAGCAAGACTTCCCATAGAGCAACAGTGGGTATCGCTCTTCAGAAAAAGTATTGGAATATTGGTATTGGTTCAGCAATGTTTAAAGAACTGGTAAAAGCAGCAGAAGAACATAAGGGCACAGAAATCGTTGACCTTGAAATGATTGAGGGAAACAACCGTGCAAAAGCACTTTATCAGAAATTCGGATTTCAAGTTATATCAGTAGAACCGAAATTCTTCAAACTCGAAGATGGTACCTATCAGAATTTAGTTTATATGCAGAAATATTTATAATTGGGAGTTTATTATGAGCAATCAGAACATTTATGATAATGAAACATTTTTTGAAGGCTATAAAGCTCTACGTGCAGGTAAAACAAATTACAATGACTTACTTGAACAACCTGCAATGGCAAAAATGTTACCTGATTTAACTCAAAAAACAGTGCTTGACTTAGGTTGTGGTTACGGTCACAACTGTATTGATTTTGTCCATCGTGGAGCAAAGCGTGTTGTTGGTGTTGATATTTCCGAAAAAATGCTTGAGGTAGCAAAAAGTGAATCAGCTAATGAAAAAATTGAATATGTAAATATGAGTATGACAGATATTGCAAAACTAGGGGAAAGTTTCGATTTCATTTACAGTTCTCTTGCTTTTCATTACATAAAAGATTTTAATGCATTTGCAAAAGAAATGTATTCTGCTTTGAATAATGGTGGTCAACTGTTGTTCTCACAAGAGCATCCTATTATTACGGCTACCATTGACGGCAACGGTCATTTTAATAAAAACTTAAAAGGTAAAAGAGTGTCCTATACATTTTCAAATTACAACGAACCCGGTGAAAGAAAAGTACATTGGTATGTTGATGGCGTTATAAAATACCATAGAACATTCAGCGATGTTATAAATTCACTTACAAAAGCTGGATTTGTGATTGAGGAAGTTTGTGAGCCAACACCGGAAGATTGGGCAGTTGAAAAACTTCCTACAATAGTTAAAGAATACATAAAACCTAACTTTTTGATTGTTAAAGCAAGAAAGGCATAATATGAGTAGCTTGAACTGGACTTTTAATACGGTTGCTGATACCTATGAAAAACTGCGTCCTGGATATGTTGATGAGTTGTATCAGACTATATTTGAACACAAGCCAATTAATAGTACAAGTAGCGTTGTTGAAATCGGTATAGGCGGCGGTCAGGCAACATTACCTTTCTTAAAAACAGGTTGCAAGCTTACTGGGGTTGATTACGGCGAGAATTTCTGCGAAATATGCCGCGAGAAATTCAAAGAGTATCCCAACTTTTCTGCAGTATCGGGAAAGTTTGAAGATATTGATTTTAACGGTGAATATGACATTATTTATTCAGCATCGGCATTTCATTGGATACCCGAAGAAATTGGGTATAAAAAGGTTTATGATATGCTCAAAGATTGCGGTGTATTCGCCCGTTTTGCAAACCATCCGTATCGTGACAAAGGCAAACCTGCACTCTCAAAAGAAATCGACCAAATTTATGCAGATTACTATTATAAATACTACAACAAAGAACCTGAAGCGCCTGTTGAATACACCGAACAACAAGCGCACAATAGAGCTTTGATTGCAGAGAAATATGGTTTTACAGATATTCAATATAAGTTGTTCTATCGTACACGGACATTCTCTGCAAAAGAATATATTAAGCTTTTGGGTACATATTCAGACCATATCGCTATTGAAGAAACTATCCGAAATGAGTTTTTTTCAAAGATAGAAGATGCAATCAACCGTCACGGTGGAGAAATTACTATTTATGACACAATAGATTTACAGTTGGCAAGGAAACTTTGATTTATAAGGAGAAACGTATGAAACTACTTGTAATCCGTCACGGTGAATCAGAAGCAGATTTGCTTGATGTACACGAAGGCAGAGCAGACTTTGCATTAACCGAAAGAGGTCACAGACAAGCTGAAGCTATGGCAAATTATGTTGCCGAGAATTTTGACATTTCCCAAATATATGCAAGTACATTAACAAGAGCAAAACAAACAGCACAACATTTATCAGATAAAATAGGCAAACCTATTACTTTTGATGAAAATTTAATGGAATTCAACAACGGACTTCTTGCAGGCTTGCCAAGAGCGGTTGTAAGAGAAAAATATCCCGAAGTTCCTAATTTACCGATTGATAAAGCAGTTTACGGTCAGGAATCCCAGGTTGAGTTTAGACAAAGAGCAGAAAAAGCGCTTTCAAGAATCCTAAGTAAATCCGAGCAAGATGAAACTATAGCCGTTGTTTCACACGGTGGTATGATAAATCAGCTCTACCGTTCATTCTTTAATATGCCTGTTGACTGTATAAACTTCTTCAACACCGCTGATACAGGTATTCATATTTGGAACTTGAATGACACAGAAAGAAGAGTTGTAAAAGCTAATTTTGACGAACACACAAAAGGAATTTAAAGTTATTGAAGGTGTAAAATGAACAAAGTAATTGTAATAGGTTGTCCGGGTTCAGGTAAAAGCACATTTTCAAGAGCATTACACGAGCTTACAGACTTACCCTTGTACCACCTTGATTTATTAAATTGGAACAGTGATAAAACAACAGTAAGTAAATCGGTTTTTCTTGAAAGATTGCAGAATGTTGTATCACTTGATAAATGGATAATTGATGGTAACTATGGTTCTTCAATAGAGCTTCGTATGAAAGAATGCGATACAGTTTTCTTCCTTGACTATCCTGTTGAAGTTTGTATTGATGGCATTATGCAAAGACAAGGAAAAACACGCTCTGATATGCCGTGGATAGAAACAGAGGTTGATGAAGAGCTTTTGGAATTTATTAGAAACTATAACACCCAAAGCAAACCAAAGGTGTTGGAACTTTTGAAGAAATACAACGAAAAAGATATTGTAGTTTTCAAAAGCAGAAAAGAAGCAGATGATTATATAAACAATATGAGGAAATAAAATGATTGACTACACAAAAATAAATTCAGAAACTTGGGATTCGTGGGCGGAAGATGGTTGCGAATGGTCGTTACCAATAAGCCACGAAGAATATGAAAAAACTAATGTGGATAATTTTGCAGTTTTCCTTACACCTTGCATTGCTGTTCCTCACGAGTGGTTTGGTGAATTGAAAGGTAAAAAGGTGTTAGGACTTGCAAGCGGTGGCGGTCAGCAGATGCCCGTATTTTCAAAACTTGGTGCGGAATGTACCGTGTTTGATTACTCTGACAAACAACTTGAAGCAGAAAAAATGGTATCCGAAAGAGAAGGATATAGTATTGAAATTATCAAAGGTGATATGTCAAAGCCTCTTCCCTTTGAAGAAGAAAGTTTTGATTTGATTTTTCATCCCGTCTCAAATAACTATGTTGAAGATGTTTATCATATCTGGAACGAATGCTACAGAATACTCAAAAAAGGTGGCAGATTACTTTCAGGTCTTGATAATGGCATTGATTATTTGTTTGATGAAAGCGACCCGTTAAAAGTGGTTAATCCGTTGCCATTCAATCCTCTTAAAATGCCGAAAGAAAAACGTGATGCAATGATTGCAAATGGCGATGGAATACAGTTCAGTCACACGTTAGATGAGCAAATCGGCGGTCAGCTCAAAGCAGGATTCATACTCAAAGCATTATACGAAGACCGTGACAGAGAAGGCGGAAACGAAATCAGAAAATACTATCCACAGTATTTTGCTACACTTGCTGTGAAATAAGGTGAGTTTATGATAATTCAAGTTGAAAACAAAGAACAACTGAATATTTGTCTTGAAATAATTCGTAGCAGTTTTATAACAGTTGCGGGTGAGTTTGGGTTGACTGAAAACAACTGTCCTTCACATACTGCATTTATAACTATGGATAAACTTAAAATGCAGTTTGACGATGGCAGACCAATGTTTTTGTTTTATCAAGGTGATATCCCTGTTGGTTATTTTTCTCTTGCGAAGTGCAGTGATGAAGAATGGGAATTGAACAACCTTGCAGTATTACCTGAATATCGTCATTTAGGTATCGGTAAAGCAATGGTTAATTATGCTGTTAAAATGGTTAAAAGCTATGGTGGTAATAAAATATCAATCGGTATAATTGAAGAAAACACAAAGTTAAAAAATTGGTATTTAAAACTCGGTTTCACACATATTTCGACACGCAAATTTAAGCATTTACCATTTACAGTTGGGTTTATGGAGAAAGAATTAAATTCATAAGGATGTGATTTGTATGATTAAACCCCAAAAGTTGAAAAAAGGTGACAAAATAGCGATAGTAAGTTTATCGTGGGGCGGCTTAGGTGATGAGGATTTAATACATAAATATTATATAGCAAAAGAAAGACTCGAAAATGATTTTGGTCTTAAAGTTGTTGCTATGCCTAATGCATTAAAAGGAACGGATTTTGTTTATGAGCACCCGGAACTCAGAGCAAAAGACTTAATGGATGCTTTTAAAGATAAAACAATTAAAGGAATATTCAGTGCGATAGGCGGTGAGGATTCAATAAGAATATTGCCGTATATTGATTATGATGTTATCAGGAATAATCCGAAAATTTTTATGGGATATTCAGATACAACTGTCACTCATTTTATTTTACATAAAGCAGGATTAATTTCATATTATGGTCCGTCTGTTATGTGTAGCTTTGGCGAATATGTCAAAATGTTTGATTATACTAAAGAGGCTGTTAAAAAAATCTTATTTGAAAACAGTGAAAACTACTGTGTCAAATCAAGTGAATATTGGTCAAATGATCATGTGTTTTGGAACGAAGAAAACATCAATGTTCAAAGGAAATTAACAAAAGAAGAACACGGTTATGAGGTCATATCAGGTAAAGGTAAAATAACAGGTCAATTACTTGGCGGTTGTATAGATGTAATTCCAATGCTTTTAGAAACTGAAATTTGGCTGAAAGCAGATGACTGGAAAGACAAAATACTTTTAATTGAAACATCTGAAGAAAAAATAACACCAAACTTTTTGACGTATTATCTCAGAAATTTGGGTGCTCAAGGCATATTGAATAATATCAACGGTATTATCGTAGGAAAGCCTATGGATGAAACATATTATGAAGAGTACAAAGAAATATATCTGAAGATATTAAAAGAGTTTAACTGTGAAGAATTACCCATAATTTACAATGTTAATATCGGACATGCTTTCGGTTCAGGGTTATTACCTTTGGGTATAAATTATGAAGTGGATTTAGATGCTAAAACAATTAGATTTTTAGAATCAGCTACTTTAGATTAATGGCTAAAAATTTATAAAGTCATAAGTTTTTGATAAGAGGTAGAGGTGAATTATGAAATTACATAACTATGGTATGCCTACATTGATTGAGACAAGTACTCTTGAAGAATGTGCAAAGCTATGTGCAGAATTAGAGCTCGATTTCATTGAACTTAATATGAATCTGCCACAATATCAGCTTGATAAAATTAATGTAGATTATTTCAGAAGCATTGCCGATAAATACGGCATTTACTATACAATTCACCTTGATGAGAATCTGAATGTATGTGATTTCAATTCTTACGTTGCCGAAGCCTACATAAAAACTGTTGCAGATACCATAGAAATTGCAAAGCAACTTGATATTAAGGTGTTAAATATGCATATGGCTAAAGGTGTATATTTTACTTTGCCTGACAGAAAAGTGCTTCTTTTCTCTAAATACAAAGAGCAGTATCTCAAAAGTATCGTTGAATTCAGGAATATGTGTGAATATGCTATCGAAGAAAGTGATATTAAAATCTGCATTGAAAACTGTGACGGCTATGAAGAGTTCCAAAAAGAAGCGATTGAACTGCTTTTAGAAAGTAATGTTTTTGCTTTGACTTTTGATGCAGGTCACAATCACGGAATAGGCGGAACAGATGAAGAATTTATAACGAAACATAAAGACCGCCTGAGTCATATTCATCTGCACGATGCGAAAGCGCGAAAAAACCACCTTGCTCTCGGCACAGGTGAAATGGATATTAAAAAATATATTAACTTGGCAAAAGACAAAAACTGCCGTGTGGTTTTAGAAACAAAAACTATTGACGGATTGAAGCGGTCTGTTGAGTGGCTGAAAGGATTTGAATTGTGAAATTAATTTTATCATCCTGTGATTTCAGAAATGAAAAATCACAGAAAGTAATTATGGATAATTTACCTTATCCGATAAACAAGTGTAGGTTATTGTTTATCCCCAACGAAAAAGCAACTGCAGAAGCTATTTCAGGTAGCGTATATTATGACCGTATGCAAGAGTTTGGATTCAAAAAAGAAAATGTTTATATTTTTGACCATAATAATCCCGATAAGTTCAGGAATCTTAATATTGATGTTCTTTACATAAGCGGTGGTAATACCTTTGGAACACTTGATAAAATCAGAAAATGTGGTTTTGATAAAGATATAATCAATTATGTTAAATCAGGTGTTGTTTACATAGGTGGCAGTGCAGGTGCTCATATCGCATCCAAGGATATTGAGCACGTTACAAAATACGATGACAACAATGTTGAAATGACCGATTTCAGAGGATTGGGTTTATTTGATGGAGTACTTGTTTGTCATTATACTTATATTCGCAAATATGACTATGACAATCTATGCAAAACAAGTAAATACAAAGCTTATTATCTGACTGATTCAGATTCTATTGTTTATAAAGAATAAATCAAGTAGAAAACATCATTAGGTAAAGAAATTATATTTAATAGCGATATGGAGTAATTAAAATGTTAAGTCCAAGAATAGAAACAGACAGACTTATTTTAAGACGATACAAAGAAAGCGATATTGATGCCATTTATGAAATCATCACAGATGAAAGATTGGCTAAATATATTAAATATCCCAATTTGACAAAAGACGAAGAATTGGAATGTATTAAAAAATGGATAAGCGAAGCTGACGAAAATAAATATGAGAAGTGGGTTATGGAATTGAAATCCACTGGCGAGGTTGTCGGCAATATAGATGTGAATACTGTAGTTAAAAAACATAACTATTGTAATGTCGGATATACAGTAAGGTATAGCTATTGGGGCAACGGTTATGCTGCCGAAGCATTGAAAGCAGTTGCAGATCACTTGTTGAATAATCGTGATTATTATTTGGTTGAATGTTCGTGTAACGAACTTAATGTGCAATCATTTAGAGTAATGGAAAAAGCGGGATTTATAAAAGATGGATATATTTCTAACAGACGATTAAATAAAGATGGGAAATATTCCGGCGTCGTTTATTATAGTAAATCAAAATGAGGAAAGCATTAGGAGCAATATATATGAAATATGATTTAGTGAACATAATAAAACTGAACACTGAAACAATTTTTATCAATGCAGATATAATGCTTCAAACCTGCGATATGGACTATGTTCTCTGCGATATGCCTATTTGGAAACACTGTTATCATATGTTGCACAGCTTAGACCAATGGTATATAAATCCTAGAGAATATGAGCATCCACCGTTTCATACGGAGAATTTAAATTCTCTTGACATTGCAAGTAAAGAAACATTGTCAAAAGAGCAGTTGCAGGAGTATTTGCAAAGCATAAAGGCAAAAATTACAGATTATTTGGACAGCCTTGATGACGAAATGTTGTATGAGATACCAACCGGTTGTAAGCAAAACCGACTTGGCTTGATAATGTCGCAGTTCCGTCATTTCTATGCACATTTAGGAAATATAAATGCAACTACAATAATTGAGACTAACCAATGGCCAAGGGTTGTTGGCATTACAGGTAAAAGTGGTAAATCAACATCAGGCTTGTGGGAATGATTTTGTATGTAAAGTTTAATTATAATCATTCTTTACATATACACGCCTCAAGCTAAAATGATACAATAGAAGAAAAGGAGGCATAACTATGAAACCCACTAAAAAATTACCTTTGTTCTTTATCACGGGAGCTTCGTGTGCAGGAAAAACAACTGTTTGTAACGAGCTTTTCAAAAATGAAAAGGATTATATTGTTCTTGAAAGTGACATAACCTGGAACGATGTATATAACACACCTGAAGATGATTACAGAGCATATCGCAGAATGTGGATGAAGCTTTGTGCTAACATCTCACAAATTGGTAAGCCTTGTGTTGTGTGTGGAGCTTGTACACCGAAACAGTTTGAAAATCTGCCTGAAAGAGAATTATTTTCTGATATGTATTACCTGGCTATAGTTTGCGATGATGAAACTATGATGCAAAGAATGACAGTCGGCAGAAAAGTTACAGATGAAACTTGGATTGATTCTTCTATGAATTTTAATAATTGGCTGAAAGAAAATCACGATAAAACCGAACCTAATATTGAACTGCTTGATACCTCTAATCTTACTCCCGAACAAGCAGCAGAGTATGTTGACAGGTGGATAAAATCCAAACTAACAAAGGGTTGAATATAATGAATTACGAAAACGCCGCTGATATATTACCGGAAGATTTGCTTAAACGAGTTCAGAAATTTGCTGCAGGTAAGCTGATTTATGTTCCTGAAACTATAGGTAAACGCTCTTGGGGTGAAACTTCAGGGTATAAGCGGTATCTTGAAGAAAGAAACCAAGAGATAAAAGAAAAGTTTATATCAGGCACAACCATTGAAAATCTTGCTGATGAATATAACCTTTCCGTCGAATCAATCAAGAAAATTGTTTACACCAGAAGCGAAAACAAAGAACTAACTTACAAGTGTTCTTTATCGTCAGCAAAGGAATTCTCCGAAGCAGGCAAACTCGAAGATTGGGTTCATTCATTTTTACTTTCGGATGGTCATAATAAAGCTTTTTCAGACGGACTGAAACTGATTGACAGATATTATTTAGGTCCCCTGACAATGCCGTTGTCATTGTTTACCCGTTGTTGTGGTCCGGAAGATGATATGAAATATCAGGTTAATGCAGAATGGTTTGAAAAAAGAGTGCAAGCATTAAAGAAAATACTTTAAGCAAATGACGATATGCCACCGCTAATAGTACATTTCTTTGACCACAGCTTTGAACTTTGTGACGGCAACCATCGCTTTGAAGCACTCACTCAACTCGGTGTAAAAGAATATCCTGTTATCGTTTGGATAACAGAAAAAGACGAGTATGAGGAGTTTGTAGAAAGATATAGAATGTATCTAAAAAACAACTAAATAAAAATTGCAACCCGCATCGTAGCAGAATTGCTATGGTGCGGGTTGTTTTTGTTCCAACACAATAAAATACAAACGTTTTTGTCGAAAAATAAAACGTTTTTGCAAACAATGTTGAATTCAACATTGTTTTGAGATAACTTAATCAATGGAAAAAACTGTAATAGTTTGAGGCGTTTAATATAGATGTTGAACTGACAGAATTATTATTTGTTTTACATAAAAAAGCAAAACCGGTATTGAATGCTAATCAAAATAATAAAGGCATGTGTTCTCTCGTGCTGAAACCTATGAATAAAAATATAAAAAACTAATATTTTCTGAATTGAAAATCCAAAAGGGTGTAGGTTTTATATGACAAACAAAGAAAGATTAAGTGAGATAAATCAAAAAAAATATATTGACAGGATAAAGAATGTGTATTATTCTTTTTTAATTTTATCATTAATCCTAGCAGTTGGTGGAATTTTATTTTCCATTAACATCGGTGATAATACAAACGAACAAACTACAAAATTGAAAGAATCTGTTACTATTGTTAGTTTCGATGAAAAGTTGTTATGTGTTTTTGAAGAAAAAATTCATGACATAAAACAAGGAGAGCAGCCTTCAACTGAAAATAATAGTTTTTTTTCATTTGTTTCAAATGTTGTTGCTTTGCTGGGTTTATCAAATATTATAGTAAGTAGTTTAATTGTTAACAAAGCTAAATATAAATACGGGTACATCATTTATGATTTATTAAAAAGCAATTATCGGTTTAGTGAATTAAACATTTTGTATTATTTTGTTATACTTTGTTGTGACCTTTATTCAATAGAATATAAAAAATTTATTGCAACTATATGTTTTTCACTTGCATTACTTTCAAAATTCATATCTTTTGTTATTATTTACTATATATGTAACATCTCAAAAAATGCTATTCATATTCTTATAATGCTAGATTTGGATAAGAAAATTGATTTAGCAATAAAAAGCAACAAAATATCTTGCTATAAAGAAGTAAGCGATATATGTCATAAAATAATTAAATTTGTAATGAATCAAAAAGAGAACACCACAACAAATGATTGGTTATTTGCTTGTGAGTGTTTACTAAAAATTGCTCATATTATGCCTAACGATGATTCAAACGAAAAAGAAGGAAGAACTTTAGAAAAGTTTTTTGATACCAAAACAAGATATGATTATCGAACTATGGATTCGGCGATTATTTTCTATAAAGCTTTTTCATCGTTATATTCGAATTTTACATTACAACCGCGAGTATTAAATGTTGATGTTTTGAATTGTATACATGATTTTTTCGAACATATATATAGCGATACCGATATACAAAATAAACAGAAACATACAATTCTTATTGCAATTGCATTGTGGTTATTCTTAGATGTTGAAGATCAAATCGCATTAAATATGTTAAACGATCTAGTAAGAAGCAACGATCATGATCAGAAAAATATAAAATATAAAGATGTTATAATTATATATTTATGTTACCTTTATGCCCATATGTTTTTTTATTCCTCAAATGTTATTTATTATGATAATTCTCGTTTTGAGTATGTTTATGGGCGAGTTAATTCAAATATATCTGTTATAAATCAACTTTTATCGGTAGTGAGAAAAGATAGGAAATCTTATTCTGAGTTGTTGCTTTTATTTAAAATCAGACTCGTCTCTTGCTCGACATTAGACGATGGGTATATTTATTCGTCTTTGTTTCCCACTTTACATACAAAGGTATTTTTAAATATTTCACGAGTAAAAGAAGACAGCGAAAGCTATGATTTAATCGATGAGATACAATCTTATTTCCATATAAAATATAAGGAGCGCTTATAAAGTGATAAAAGATATTCGAAGCATTATTTTATGCAAAGGTGAGATTTCAAATATTGATATAACAAAGAAATTCTTTGTACATCAGCCATGTATTGATAAGTACACGATTTTTGGAGATTATGATTCATTAAGTGTTTACAAAATTGATAGTGATGAAAATTTTTTGATCAATATAAGGGATAATAACACAAAGGTTCGTTCAAAAGTTGCAGATGATTGTGTTATTCATTCAAACAATGTAGTATTACCCGAATTTTTTGGATATGACGAAAACGAAATTACAACCTTTTGGAATGACTCAAAAGCATATTTTGGATATACAGCCATATGGTTGAATCTAAATGAACAACACGAATTATATTCTTCTAATACTGTTAAAAACATTAAAAATGTTTTATCAACCATTGAAGGTTTACTTTATAAGTCAACGGAACATGCTGGATATGTATTTTTTTGGAAAACAAATGATATTTCTTTATCTTCAAGAACAATAGAAAACTTATCCCAAATAAAGGAAATTGGAGACTACGAAACAGTTATTAGTATAAATGACAAATATGACGAAGACACATCAGTATTTACACCTATAAGTAAAGTTTCTGTTGATATTTTTGGATCAAAAAGGCTTTATAATGATGAGCTAATAAATAAAGTTATAAAGATTTTTGATGAAAATATTGATATAGAGAAAATGAATACAAATTTAATCGGACAAGGCGTTTCTCAGTTTGTATTCCACGACATTTGTTTTGAGCAATTAAAAGAATATGCATTGTTATTAAAAAATGAAAATATTAGGTCTTTCAAAAATCAAAGTACATTATATACAAACTGCAAACTCTATACAGTTGGTTTACCATACACATGCAAACATAAAGCGTCTTGTGCTGATTTATGCATAATACACGAGAAATACACCAAACTGTTAGAAAGATATAATGAGGTTCTACCCAAATTGGATATGTATGATGAAGGGGTTAAATCATTAGGTCAATTAATTAACTTTTTGTTGAATTTAAGTTTTAATTGTAGATATACTTTTTTATGTCTTTTGCTATATAGTAGTATAATTTATATTTTGGATACAATCGAAGAAATCTCTATGTGCCCGGGAAATGTAGAGCAGTTAGTTAACAAAGAGACTTATTTTTTGCATCGCATTTTAAGGGGTTGCTGGACATTAATAGAAAATATAAATAATCAAAGTATGATCAATTGCAGTCAAAACTTATACAACCCTATTTTTTATCAAATGAATATTGGTTTGTTAGAATACTATAATGGATTTTTTAAGATGGTTCTGTGTTATTTGGATGAGGTGGATGGCAACGATGATAATAAAAACGCACAAAAAATCTCTTGTTTAATAGTTCCTCAAATCTGCAGAAGAATAAAAACTTATATCAACGAAGATCCTGAATATGACAATTTTTTGTTTGTTGATATTCCTATTGATATGATTTCAGAACCTTCAATAACAATTAAATCATTAGTCCATGAAATTTCGCATCAATGGGGTGATGTTTTTAGGTGTCGTGAAAAACGTGTTAAAAGATTTTTAGAGTGTGTTGCAAATGAAATTTCATATAGATTAGGTATATGGAATAATAAAGTTATAGATGTTATTTTTTCTTTGTTAAACAATGCAGCATCAGATTTAAGCAAAAGAAGTAGTGATATGTCAGCTGTTTCATATATAGACGAGTTAGCAGAAATGACCTTGGCTAGAATAAAAAATTATGCAAGTAATCCTGATTTTTTAACAGAATTAATGGTAACTTATTTTAGAGATATTAAGGCTGTTATTGATAGAACAACTGAGAAGAAAATTAGTGATGTACAAAATAGACATATTAAAATGTTGTCATGTGATGTATATGAAGAAATAATTACTGATTTATATATTTTTTTCAGGGAATGTTACGCTGATTTATTCTTAATATTTTTGTTGGATATAAGTTTAGATGAATATCTTGAAATTGTAAAATATGAAATAAAGAATGATAAATACGAGTATATCGGTATGGAGATGTTGGTACAGCGCTTTGTTTTTGTTATTCTTGCTCTTCCAAAAGATAAGCAAAAAAGTATAGAAAATTTATCATCCGATAGTATATTTGCGATGAAGATAAAAAAGCTTTATAATTATTTGGACAAAGCATTCTCAAAAGAAAAGATACCAATAACAGATTCGGATAAAGAATTTTTTGCAAATTGTTACAATTATGATACTTCAAGGCTTATAGTTGAATATTTGAAAGAATGTTGGCAAAAAATGGAATGCGATTCAAAAGAAGATCGAAAAAATGAAATTAAAGATATGTTTAAGTGTGCTGTTAGCAAAGAAATATATAGTGAAAAATATTTTGATTATCTTAATAACACATATGATTATATTATAAAGCATCAATTAGAATAATGCTTTGTTTATAATTCCCAATTTTATGATAAAAAAACATAAAAAATTTATAGAATTGCCAATTGATTTTCGTCTGATTATATGTTAATATGCTAGAAAGTTTATTTAATGGTTGCATATAATATTATCGACGAATATCAATTTGAAAGGTAGATATAATATGATAAAAAATAATTTTTTTGATAAAAATCAATTGATGAATGATAATATATGTTATGGAACCAAAAAATTTGATGTTTCAAATCCTAGTTTTACAGTAAATCTGGACATTCTTTCTTCAGGTATAAAGTCTGATTTGGATCTTGAGAAGGTTGGATCGGATACCCGGTCATATTTTGAATATCACAATTGAATAATGCTTTGGAAAACATCCCATCGAGTTGTGAAGAATGGGATGTTTTTTGTATTTGAAATTATAAGTGATACTATGTTTTTGAAAATCCTTATGTTAGGAATTTGATTTTTTTGCATTTAATCTGCAGATATCGAAAGGAGAACAATTGTATGAAAGTTTTTTATGAGGTAATCGCATTTTAAACTGAATATGTGGTGCATACGATAATCGAGGCATAAGCCTCTATGTTGTTGTGCCGTTTTTAAGTAACCTTTCGTGAATACTATAACTTTCGGTTGTAGCACACTTTAGGGTGTGTTATTTTTATGCTTAAAATCAGCCGTAGGAAGTACCCACCAATGATGGTTGCTTTCTACGGCATTTTTGCGCCTGTTTTCAGATATTGTTAACATAAATATTTGGAGGAATAACAGTGAATAAAAATATAATTGAAAACAATTTTAATTTAAATGTGTCTGATATAAAACTTCTTGATAAGCATTTTGGTACTGAACTTTATTTAGTCAGCACAGATGTCGGCAAATACATAGTTAAAGTTCTGCCTTTGTATATGGAAAATGTAAAAAAAGAAGGTGAAGTTACCGAATATCTTTATAATCACGGACTTAAAGTTGCAAGATTTATGAAAAGCAACGATGATGCTTATGTGGTAAAAACACCTGAATTTCAGTTTACCGTTCAACAGTTTATTGAAGGAGAATCACTACCGGTGAATACTGCTCCTGATTGGTTTATCAGCAAATCGGCAGAGTTTCTTGGTCAAACAGCTTTATTGCTGAAAGATTATGAGGGTTTATCTTTACGATTCGGCAAAAACTTCTTTGCTGTCAAAACAGTTCGCAGGAAAATGTGGCAATATAAAAAAGAGCTTGTTAGAGCGAAAAAAGCAAAAGAAATGAACATTGTTCCGATTTGGGAAGAACAAATCCGGCATCTCAAGAGAATTTCAAAATTCCATATTGATACCCAAAAGCTGACTTATGCCAATTCGCACGGTGATTATCACATAGGTCAGGCAATCATACACAACAATGATTTTACAGTTGTTGATTGGAGTTCGGCTTGTCGGTTGCCGATTTGTTTGGATGTTATAACCTCTTATGTCTTTTCAAGTCCGAGTTGTGCTACAGGAGAAATTGATGCAGACGGGCTGAAAAAATATATTAGGGAATTCACAGAAAAGTTCCCATTGACGGAGTATGATATAAAAGCAATGCCGTATGTATTGTACTTTTGGCACTGTATGTGTAATTATCGTCCTGATGAACTTGCAGATATTCCTGACAGTTATAAAGCTATTGCAAAACTCATAAACAACTTTTTGAATTGGCTTTATGAGCATGTTGATGAGTTGTCAGAACAACTAACAAGATAAAAACACCACATTTTTAACAAATATAGAACAGTAAATTTGTTGAAAAGGCAGAAACTTTGAAAAAAAGAAAATTTTTCTGAAGTATTTGCTGGAAATTGTCATTTATATATAGAAGCAAATTTTTATATATAAATGAGGATGGTTATTATGGATTTGATGGTGTGCGATGCGGCAGAAAAAATTGATGCACAGGCTGAAGCAAAAATAATTGATGCTCTAAAGCACCTTGGATTAGATTTTGAAATAATAAAGTGTTGTAGTGGCAATCGGTTATGTGTCAATTTAAATGATAATGATGAAGCTTGCGAAAAAACGTGTTGCAATTCTGATATTATTGTGCAGACAAGCAGTAAGGATGTTTGTCGTATTCATCCGGGTGATATTATTTACATAGCTATAGAGAATAGAAAATCTGCTGTTTATGTTGATGGGAAAAGGATTGAAACTAATTATTCATTGGAGCATTGGAAGACAATACTAAACACTAGAATTTTTGCACAACCTCATAGCAGTTTCTTGGTAAACCTTTGTTATGTTGAAGAGGTTACAAAAGATTTTGTAAAAATAAAACACAAAGAAAAGGAGTATTCGGTCTATACCTCTTCAAGAAAACTTAACAGTTTCAAAAAAGCGTTTTTAGAGTGCAATAAATAATCTGTTTTCTTTGATTTATGCAGTAAAGTTTTTTGATACTTGAAATGGAAGCGTTATTATGTTAAAACACAAAGATAATGTTTAATTTGAATTTGATTATTAAGGTAATACGCCTGTTGAGTTTTAATATGAATGTAAGTGTGGAAACGTTAGACGGTGTGTTATATTAATAGTTTGATAAAAAAGAAAGTGTGGAGATGTAAATGAGTTTTAAAGTGAAGTTTTTTGGGGATGACTTTATCGATGCAATTGGGGCTGGTATCTATGGAATATATGTTCAAACAAATGATAGAGAGGAATTGCTTTATATAGGCGAATCCGTATTTGTTTTAGTAAGGTGTGCTACTCATTTGTATGAAATAGTAAAAGGAAATGGGTACCTTGGATTTACGAAAGAAGTAATTGAAAACAACAACATTTTGCTTGTTTTTAAATTATTTGTCTCAGAACCTGATCAAAAAAAGAGGAAAGAAAAAGAGAATAAGTTTATTGAACTTGAAAATCCAAGAATGCAATCTGGCATTAGAGATAGAGTAAAGTCTGTTGAAAATATGATTATTGAAATGACAAATATTTTAAATCGATAACCAAATTCAAACTTATTGTTTTTCTGTTAATTTTGCTAATGACCACATAAAGCCCACAGACAGGGTTGGACTATTTGAAGACAGTGTAGAATTCAGCTTCAAAGAGCATTCCCAAAATACACGAAAGCACAAGCTGTTGTGTGGAGTGCTTGAAAGCAGACGGACATAGCTCTTCGGGACGAAGAAGTCGGGTGTTCGAATCACCTCACTCCGACCAAGAAAGAACAGATAGCATCAGTTATCTGTTCTTTTCTTTTGATGTAGAATGTTGGGAGGTGATTCGAACACCTCTCGGCGAAGCCGAACACAATCGGTTGTTCGCAAAGCGAACGCAAGGCAGAGCCTTGCGAATCACCTCACTCCGACCACCTAAGTACAACTTAGGTAATACAGCCGAAATCCCTTGAAATATAGGGGTTTCGGTCTTTTTTATGCCTAAAAGCACTCTGGAAATGAGTGCTTTTTCATTTTTGGTGTCACTGTTATAACTGTAATAGTTTTAGGGAGTTATATCAAGATGGATTGTCTATTGCTTCGGAACGCATCCGTTTTTTATATTGAAGTGGTGTCATTTTATACTTTCGTAAAAATATTTTTCCAAAGTAACTTGAATCAGAAAATCCACACTCTGAGGCAATTTGTGTCATTGATTTGTCGGTTTGTACCATTAAATGTATAGCTCGTGATAAACGATATTCAGTTAAATACTCAATAGGAGTTTTGCTT
>JAZNGU010000046.1:0-12792 GCA_045576615.1 Acutalibacteraceae bacterium
CAAAAATTACATATCACACAATTTTTAACATTTCCTTGCTATAGTATAATTAACAGAAGGGGTTATGAATATTTTAATATTGATTATGTAACCCCATTCGGTGAAAGGAGATAACACCATGTGTAATTCGGATAACAATAATTTTAACGACTCTACTAACTTAGAGATTGTAGAAAATGGTAAAACATCTTTTAATGACGTTTGTAAAACAATATGGAACAATGTGATTTGTAAAGACAGTATCATCATGGCGGGGGTAATATTTATTGCGTTGTGTACAATAAACATAGTGTCTGTATTTGATTTGAGTTTGGGTTATTGGTATTTTGTAGAGCCTTTAACACCCGTTTATCCCAGCATTGTTGAGTTAGTTTTTTACCTTGTTGGATTTATATTTTTTACTGTTTACACAATAATGTGTTGCAGAAAAAAATTGCAAAAGCAACTAATTGGTATAACAGCAGCTTTAGGTACAATCACTCTCGGTTCCGTTATTACAAGTGGTTTGTTTTTCCCCATATCCAATGCCGTTGGTCTTGCTTATAGTTATATAACAAATAGTCCTGACCACTACGCTGATTTAAGCGGTAAAATTTCTTTTTCAATAAATTTTATTCTTCTCATTGTTTATACTGCTCTTGCGTATCGCTCATATTATAAAAACTCTTACACAGAAACCAAAAAACATCGTTTATCCTTAGTTAAAATCACTGCCATTCTTTCTGTTGTTTCTGCAGTTCTCCTTGGTATTTATGGTTTTGCTTTTGCAAAATATGAATATGAATGGTTTGATGAAGAATATTATACAGAATGCTCCCAGGAATATTATCTTTCAGAAATCACAGCAGAACAAAGAAAAATATATACCGACATTAAAATCGGTGATGATGCAAATTTAACAGAAAACAATCTTACAGAAAAAGGTTTTGTAAAACAAAAACAAAATTACGAGGATTTTCTCTTTGACTGTTTATTCTCATACTATATAGATGATTACTTAACTCCAAAGAATCCTGAAAACACATCTTCAAACCAATATGCAATATATTGCTACACTAACGGGATGGAAGAACCAGATAGGTGGGATGATATTATCAGCACCATAATCATTTCATACGACGAAAGTGGTAAAATCACTTACAAGCTTTTTATTCCCAATGCAGATGGTTGCAATATAGATGGTTATTATCTGGATTACGAGCATGGAGAACAGACAAGAAAATGGTTTGATAATATAAATAATGGTGATAACTCTGACTCTACTTTAGAATTTATCAGGAACACAGACGCTGTTATCTTTGAAGATGAAAAATATGAAGGAGATAAAAAAATAAACACTTATAAAATCATCCTGCAGTGCTATTACCCTCTTGAAGTGGATTTTTACGATTTCTTGTTAAATAATGATGCCGATTCAAAAAACTATTTTTATGATATTGAAATTATTGCAATAGATGATGAAATTACACATAAACAAGTTTCAGATAGTTGGTAAAACACCCAAGACAAAACATGAAAACAAATCTGCACTTGATTTTCTTATATCAAAAACTCCCCTTAAATACAACCATAGGTCGCGTGTTCGAGTCACGTTTCCAGCTCCAGAAATCCCGTACACTTTAGTGTACGGGATTTCACTTATTCAATGTTAACTATTCACTCTTCGCTAACGAAATTTTGATATGCTACAATCCACAGAACCATGCGCTGATTTCTTCTGTAATAGTCTTATGTGTATGACATAAATATAAAAAATATTGATAATTCTTCAATTCTATTTTTGCGAGAGTGACTTTTTTGAAAATATATTGTATAATTATAGTTATAAAAGGAGTTGATTCTATGAACAATGGCGAATTCGGAAAATTTCTGTCTCAATTAAGAAAAGAAAAAGGATTAACTCAACTTCAATTAGCAGAAAAACTCAACGTTTCAGATAAAGCTATCAGCCGTTGGGAAACCGGAAAAAATTATCCAGATATAGAAATCTTTGAGGATTTATCAAAAATATTGGATGTTTCCATTAGTGAATTATTAGAAGGGAAAAAAATCGAGGAAGGAAATCTTTCAACTGTAAGCGAGGAAGAAATCGTTAACAAAATCCAAAACAATAAAAAAAGTATTGAAAATCATAAAGCGAAAAAAATAAATAATTTTATAAAAAAGAATATTTTTATAATTGTCGGAGTCTTTATTGGTTCAATATCAATACTTTTAGTATCTTTATTTGTTTTAATCCCCGGACATTATGAAAAACAATACAAAGAAGAAAAAAGTGTTGAGACTTTATATAAATTGTGTAATTATGTTTATACATTCCATAATAGCGACTTGATATTAAAATATTATCCAACTCTAATTTTTGAAACTGACTATGAAGAATATTCTTGGGAATATGAGAAGGATAATATGCTGACAAAGTTGTTACAAACATCATTAAATGATGCGAGTTATGATGTGTTTGTAGAATACTTATCAAAAAGTTATAATATTTATTCCACTACAAAATTTGCTGAAATTAGTATTATTGATTTCATTAATGGTTATTATGAAATATATGGTGATTTAAAAAACACATATAACTTGTATGAAGTAATAATTGATACTTGTCCTGATGTTGTTGGCAAATTCACTTTCTGTCAGGAATACACTGAATTTGTCAACTTATATACAGATGACACTGAAAAATTTGAAGAAGTTAACAATAGAAAAAAAGATTTAGCTGAACAAGTAAAAAGCCTTTGGGAAAACGAAGGAAAGATAAGTTAAGAAATGGCACAATTTTGTGATTGAATTTCAAGCAAAAAATATCCTTAAGTACAACCATAGGTTGCAGGTTCGATTCCCGTCACCAGCTCCAAAAAATAAAGCTCTTGCATTGCAAGGGCTTTATTTTTATCCAATCCGAAGGATTGGTATGTAATTACGCTTGGATGTATATGTAATCGCCGTAAGGCGTATGGCATCACTTTAGTGTATATAATCCTTCATATTGATTACATACATAATTTAATTATGATTACATACGCAACTAAAGTTGCGATTACATTCTGTCTGAAGACAAATTGCATACACACCTTCGGTGTGATTTCTCTGTCCCGCAAGAACTCAACGCAAGAATCCTGAACGAGCTTATAGAGAAAATTGTGGTATCAGAAAAGGAAATCATAGACGGTGAAAAATACCAATGCGTGCATATACACTACAAGTTCGTAGGATTGATGATAATATAACCACCTATAATATTTATCCTTAAATACACCAAAACACTCTTCATACAACAAAGAAATCCGTTTAACAGATTTTTCTGCTAAACGGATTTTTTACACAACTATGCTTTTTTATCATCAACTTTTTTGCTGTGTTTTTTCTTAAACTTCTTCAGCAATAAATATACTAACCACACTTCCCAGACTATAGGTGTATATACTACAGTGTTATTTCTCACACGATTAAGCCACTCAGGAATTGTGCAATAGAAAATGCCGTCACCGCTTGGATCAACATATTGATTCAGCTCATCATATAACTCAGTGTTATCTTTCGCCTTATATACAGCAAACTCTTTTTTATCGCTCTTTGTCTGGCGTTCATCCGTAGCTCTTACAATATAAACGGAGCTATCATACACATAAAACCATAATTGTGAGATTGGCTCCTTAATACTTTCAAATATTCCGTCTGATTCATAAATACCAGGAATAGCAACATACAGAGCAAAGGATTTTTCATTTAAAATATAGAGCATTTTATAGCTTTCTTTTTCAGAAAGTTTGATTGCAGAATTATCTTTTAAAAGTCTGTCTATGCGTTCAACATCGTCCTCATCAATATTGAAATTTGTATCATTATGTAAATACTCTATACCTTTCTCATTTTCTCCTGCAACCATATTGTAAATAACCTCTTCTTCGGATGCATTTTCCCAATACGATATTTGGAAGGAATTTACTATAGATAAAATCAGAATATTTATAACCAATACAATTACAAAGGATATTGCAAGCCGTTTAGCTTCTTTCTTTTTCATTTTACCACTCCTCACTCGTAAAGTATCTTTATATTTGTAATATACCATAGTGAAAAATAATTTGCAACACAATTAGACAGATAGAACAACAACGGAACTGAACTATGATTGAATCTTACCGAAATAAAACTTATCCTTAACGACAACCATAGGTTGCAGGTTCGATTCCCGTCACCAGCTCCATCAAAAAGCCGAGTAAACTCAAGTGTTTACTCGGCTTCGTTTTATATCTTCATAAATTAAAACTATTTCGTTTTAGCTCGTTTTACAACTTTTTTTATCAGCAATACCACTGCGGTCAAAATATACACTATCGGGAAGCCTATAAGAATTCTACCCAACTCACTTTTTCCTTTTGTTTCTAAGAGCATTACTCCACCAATAACGAGCAAAATCAAAAGAATTACTGATATTACGACTACTATAAATTTATATTTTTCTCTTTTATCTCGTGGCAGTTTATCATACGGAACAATTTCAGTACTTGCAGACAAAAAGCCTTCACAAAACAATTCCGCAAAAAACTCTACGATAACTTCAAATATAATATCCATTCAGGTCTTCTCACCTTCTAATATAAAGATAATTAACAAAAACCTAATTCTTTCATAGCTTTAAGGAATGTATCTGCTTGCCCATTCGGATTTGCTTTTTCTGTAGCTTCAATATCAAACCAAGCGTATTCCAAACCGTGAATTATGATAGGTAATTCTTTTCCGAAATGCTCTTTAATTGTTCCGTCTTCCTGTAACCTTTTTGCAATACCTGTAGCCAGTTGAAGCAATTCATAATGTCCGGCAGGACCTTTACCTATATAAGCAAAATTTTCATCATACATTTCATCTTCGTTTTCTTCACCGATATTTGTAATGCCTTGTTCTGCATACCAATCGAAAAGTGCATCAGTATATATATTCGGTGTATCAACATCAATAATCATTGTTTCATTTTGTCTCCAAAATGCATAGTTCCATCTTTCCTCATCAAGTTCATCAGCACCATCACAATCATCTTCAGTATTGTAACTTATTGCCCACATACTGACATTTTCAAACCCGTTATATTCATAAGCTCCATTTGATTCAATAAAGAAGGATATTGCATAAATATCTTCTTCATCCCATTTTAATATTTCACTTTTTACTTTATCATATAATGCGTTTTCAAGATTCTCCACTTCAATAACCTCCTCTGAGTTATCAACATTGTTTTTGTTATTTGATGTGTTTAAATTAGAGTTATCCATATTGCTACAAGATACAAATGCACAACAAATTATGAATGATAATGCAAGAGCAATTACTCTTTTTGCCATAATAAACTCACCACCTAAACTAATTATACTATTTTCTTTATAAAATGCAATAACAAGATTTCAAGCTAATTTTTACTATAAAAAACAATAAAAGTTTCACACATAAAAATCACTGAAATCAACAGTAAAATTCCGTCCGATTTTAGTGGCAGGAATAAGTCCGTACGTCTTTTAGGACGTTCGGACAGCTCACAACAGACGGCGATGCCGACTGTTACAAGGGTTGTTGAGCATTTCGAATTTTACTACTTTTCAAAATGGCGATACTACTTTTTACAGACAAATCAGCCGTAAGCACCGATTTCAAAGGCTTTGCAGATACATCTATTTTCAAAATGAACAAATCCGTTTAACAGATTTTCTGCTAAACGGATTCGCTTTTTTGTATTCGTCTTTATATGCTTAATTATCAAACAAAAGAACTTTATAATTACCTGAAACAGAACTTTCACTTTCTTCAAAAACATAACGTTGAACTAAATTTTTATTATAGTGTGGGACAAGTATGAAATACATTTTGTTTTCAACATGATAAGTTTCAGATGTTAAATCTTTGGGTTTTGATGAGGAAACAAAGTTCCCGTTTTTCTCCTGCAAATAAGCAACTCCTGAATCTGTATTCGCTACATATCCCACATATTTTTCTTCATCCATTGTTAAAAGATAATATTCCGGTTGCGTTTCCCCTTTATCTATATTTTTAGTTTGAAGAACAGCGTCTTTTACTTTTTCAATAACATCATCTATTGTCTGCATTCTGCCGTCATCTTTAGGATTATATTCCGAAAGTAACACTATTTCTTCATGTATCACATTAAAGAAAGCGGTATTATCAAAAGTAATCAGCACATTACCCTCAATCCAGAAATCTTCATTGGCTTTTGTTCCGTTATATACCCAGACATTGAATATGGCATCTTCAATATTGCCTGTTGGTGTATATCTGATTCTGAAATTCTTGACCAATATATTTTCAAAATCAGTATTTAATGTAAATTTAATATTAGATAAAATTTCATCAAATTGAGTCTTATCTGCAGGAATCTCATTTTTTGATATTTCATCATAAGTGCTGTTATCGGTTTTTATTTCAAGATATACTGTTTCTCTGTTGTTTTGGGTTTCTTTTGTTTCTCCCCATCTATCAGCTTTGCAATATATTTTACCATCCTGAACTAATTCAATTCTTTCAATAGTGTAGTTTTGATCAGCTAAATATATACCGTTTGCATAAACTGTAACCCTGAAATCGCTGTTTAAATTTATGCTTTTCAATCTGCCGTCGCTTGTATAAAACAGTTTCTCATCATGAACAACAAATTGTGGTCTTATTGTTCCTATTCTATCAACTAAAACAGGTCCATCCGAGTATGTTTTATCATTATAGTACAGCCCGTAAACCCGTAATTCACTTGTGGCATCTATAATTGCATAATAATAGTTTCCATAAATATGCTTTAAATCACTCGTATTTTCATTATATAAATTTAAGCCTAAAAGCGAACTGATATTAGTTGAGTCATATTCAGTATCGTCACCTATATAGCTTGATAAAAGGTGGCGGAACGGCTCAACAGTAATTTCTTCGTTAGCAAGATTATATGTTGAAAGTATCAGCTTCATTTCATCAATACTTGCAAACTCATCAAAGTGCATTACTCTTTGAGGGTCTATTGGATTTGAATTTGAAATAAGGAAACATTCAAAACTATCCTGACTGAGCTTTGTAACATAAACCGTAACACCCTTTTCAGTATTCAAGTTAAAGAAATGAGGGTATTTTTCTTGTAATTTCTTTATTTCTTTTTTCTCATTCTTATCTGAAACAATAATTGAAGTTGGACCATCTGCTCCGCCGATTATTCCTATTGAGGAGCTTTCATTCGATGGATTTGTCAAAAAGCAAATTGCTAAAACAAAGCTTATTATTACTGCAACCAAAACAACCCAGAACGCAGGTCTTTTGTAATTTAAAACAGATTTAATTCTGTCTTTAACGCCTACCTCACCGAATGCAACGGGACACGCCATAATCATTCTTCTGTTTGTACTGCAGTTTAATAATGCAGTAGAATAAAGTTTTTTAGAGTCAGTGTCGTAATTCTTTATTACCTTCTCATCACAAGCGGATTCAATATCTCTGCAAAGGAAAATATACCATATCCATATTGCAGGGTTAAACCAATAAACTGATAGAATCAAAAATGAAATTGGTTTTATGATATGGTCTTTACGCTTCAAATGTGATTTTTCGTGCTCTAAAACAAATTCCAAATCTTCTTTATTCAAGCCTGACGGAACATAGATTTTAGGTTTAATTATTCCTAAAATAAAGGGTGTTTCAATATTATCGCAATAATAGATATTATCTTTATAAAGAACCGATGCTGATACCTTCTTCTTTAAAATCACAAAAGAAACAAGGCTGTAAAGTACCATCAGAATTAAACCTATAACCCAAATATATGTAGCTATGCCAACCACAACCATTAAGGGATTCACACTATAGCTCGGGTAAGGTGCAACAGCATTTGAAATTACAGGATTCACAACATTATTAACAATATCAACACCAGTATCTATTTGCGGATTGCTTGAAACGGTAATATTAGTGGGAATCGTTTCTGCTGTCGGAACAAGGCTTAAAGCACTCTCAAAGTTAAAGGGCATACAAAGCCTTAAACCAACAACACCCCATAACAGACAATTAACCCATTTGGGTGCTTTCTTTAAAAGTGGTCGCAAAATGATAAATGCCATAACTGCCCAAGTGGCAGTGATGCTCATATTAACAAGGGTCAAAAACAAATCATTCATATTTCGCACACCTTTTAAAACTTATCAATCATTCTTTTTATTTCTTCAATTTCTTTTTCACTTGGTTTTTTTCTTGATGTAAACGCAGCAACAAACGCAGGTAACGAACCTGCAAAGGTTTCATCAACAAATTTTTCACTCTGTATTGCATAAAACTCATTTTTAGAAATAAGCGCAGTTACAATGCTGTTTTCTGTTTTAAAAATCCCTCTTTCACAAAGTTTTTTTAAAACTGTATATGTTGTTGTTCTTTTCCAGTTAAGCTCTTTCTCGCAAAAAGCAACCAGCTCTTTAGTTGTTAAAGGTTCATTCTCCCAAACAATATCTGCAAAACGAGCTTCAACCATCCCTAATTTAATCTCTGCCATAAAAGAACCTCCTCTTATGTCTATTTGCTATAGACTATGTTTTCAGTCTACCACCAATAGACTGTTTTGTCAATACCAATTTATAAAAAAAGAAACCGAAAGCAAATTACACTTTCGATTTCCTTACTTTTAACTGATTATTTATGTCCGAACTGTTGTTTCATTCGTTTTTCTTTTGAAAGGATTCTCTTTCTCAAGCGAATGCTTTCGGGTGTTACTTCAAGAAGCTCATCATCACCGATGAATTCCATTGACTGCTCAAGGGAAAGAACTGTGTGAGGAACAAGACGTAACGCATCATCACTACCTGAAGCACGGGTGTTTGTCATTTGTTTTTTCTTACAAACGTTGCAAACAATGTCTTCATTCTTTGCACATTCGCCAACAATCATACCCTCATATACGGGAACACCGGGACCAACAAAAAGGCGACCTCTGTCCTGAGTATTGAAAAGACCATAACCGGTAGTTTCCCCCGCTTCGTGAACAACGATTGAACCACGCTCACGCATCTGAATATCGCCTTTATATTCCTCATAACCTGCGAAAAGGTTATTCATAATGCCGTTACCGTTTGTATCTGTCATAAACTCTGAACGGTAACCGATAAGACCACGGGCGGGAATTTTAAACTCGATATGAGTTGAGCCGCCGTCGCGGACATCCATATTTTCAAGCTCACCTTTACGGGAACCTATTTTTTCCATAACTGCGCCAACGTAAGTTTCGGGCACTTCAACAATAAGAAGCTCCATAGGTTCTAAAAGCTCACCGTTAGGGCCTTTTTTATAAATAACCTGAGGGCGTGAAACCTGGAATTCGTAGCCCTGACGACGCATTGTTTCAATAAGAATTGAAAGGTGGAGTTCACCACGACCGCTTACCTTAAATGAATCAGTTGTATCTGTCTCTTCAACTCTCATACTAACGTTTGTTTCAACCTCTTTGAAAAGACGGGCGCGGATGTTACGGGATGTAACAAATTTACCCTCTTGCCCTGCAAACGGACTGTCGTTAACCATAAAGTTCATTGAAATTGTTGGCTCGTCTATTTCAACAAAAGGAAGTGCTTCCGGGTAATCCTTGTCACAAGCGGTTTCACCAATATTAAGCTCTGCAATACCCGAAACTGCAACAAGGTCGCCCATTTTTGCCTCTTGGCATTCAACACGTGCAAGACCTTCAAATGTATAAAGTTTAACTATTTTGGCTGTATTCTGCACACCGTCTTTATTGCAAAGAACAACCTGCTGACCCACTTTAACAGAACCACGTTCAACTCTGCCAACACCAATTCTACCAAGATAATCATCATAATCAAGGCTTGAGAAAAGAAGCTGTAAAGGACCATTCATATCACCTTCGGGAGCATCAATATTCTCAAGAATGGAATCAAGAAGCGGACGCATATCACCATCACGAGCATCTGCATCAAGAGAAGCATAACCATCACGACCTGAAGCAAAAACAACAGGAAATTCAATCTGGTCATCATTTGCGCCTAGCTCAATAAACAAATCGAGAACCTCGTCAATAACCTCCATGGGTCTTGCACCGGGGCGGTCAACCTTATTTATGACAACAATTGCCTTTTTGCCGAGGGCAAGTGCTTTTTTAAGAACAAAGCGAGTCTGGGGCATACATCCCTCAAAAGCATCAACAAGCAAAAGAACACCATCAACCATCATCATAATACGCTCAACCTCGCCACCGAAGTCAGCGTGACCGGGAGTGTCAACAATATTGATTTTAACTCCCTTATAATGAATACCGGTATTTTTAGAAAGAATAGTAATTCCTCTTTCTTTTTCAAGGTCGTTGGAGTCCATAACTCTTTCATCAACCTGCTCATTGGAACGGAAAATACCGCTTTGATGAAGAAGCTGGTCAACAAGAGTTGTTTTACCGTGGTCAACGTGAGCAATAATTGCTATATTTCTGATATCTTCTCTTTTTTCCACAATTTCACCTTCAAATAACTTGAATTTCAACTGTAAAATTATACCACTCAACAGAGCTATAATCAAGTTTTTTAATATTCGTAATCATAGAAAATCAACAAAATAATAACAAAACTATTATATAATTTGCCAAAAACAGTGTAAATATTGAAAAATAATCTTTGATTTGCTAAAATAACTGCGGTGATAAAATGAAATTTAAAAATGTGCTTATCGCAAGTGACTTTGACGGAACTTTGAAAAATGACGGGGGTATCATCACCCCTGACGTAATTGAAAGAATACAATATTTTATTAAAAACGGTGGATTTTTCACAGTTTGCACAGGACGAATTTTTCAAGGCTTTCACTTATATAGTCCTGAATATATTAACGCCCCTGTTCTTTTAGGAAATGGTGCAATGGCATATGACTACGAAAAAGGTAAAGTAATTTTTAACGATGCCATTGGAAATGAGGGACTGCCTGCAATTAAAGATGTTTTAAAAGCATTCCCCGATATTTCAATAGAGTTTTATAATTTTAATAAGGTTTGTGCAATAAATTTGAATTCACATTCCGAACAACATTTTACAAGTCAGGGCATAAATTTTGAAATAATAAACAAACCCGAAAAGGCACCTCTCCCCTGGGCAAAGGTTATGATCGCCGCCCACGGTTGCTCAGAAGAGGTTCAGAAAATCCTTGAAAGGCACCCTGAAATAAATTATCTTAAAACAACGGGAGATTATGTTGAAATTCTGAAGAAAGGTGTCGATAAAGGAACTGGACTTTTGAAATTAGCAAAAGCACTTGGTTGCAATCCCAAGGACACCTACGCCGCAGGTGACGGCTATAACGATGTTGAAATGCTTATAGCTTCAAATGGTGGTTTCGTCCCCGAAAATGGCTCTGAAGAGGCTCTTGCAGTAGCAAAATATGTAACTCGTTCTAACAATGATGGTTGCATAGCACATGCAATCGATATACTTGATGAAATATATTGATAAAAAGCAGATGTAACAAATCATGTTTCATCTGCTTCTTTACATTAATCTGCTTTTATTTTGGCTTCTTTGCCGTCTTTGAGAAGTTGTTTGAGGGTTTCGGCATCATTATTTTTCATCGCATCGCTGTATTTCTGAAGCTCTGCAATAATGTTATCAAGTTCAAAAACAAGGTTATCTTTGTTATCAAGAAAAAGCTCTGTCCACATATTTTCATTAAGGTATGCAACACGGGTCAGGTCTTTATAACTACCAGCGGAAATACCTTTTCTTTCAAGTGCTGACGGACTCTTAACAAAAGCATTGGAAACAACGTGGGCAAGCTGAGATGTAAAAGCAATAAGCTTATCATGTTTCTGAGGTGTCATAACAGAAACCCGTCCAAAACCTAACTGCATAATGACCTCTCTTGCATTTGCGAGAGTTAAAATATCTTCATTCTCTTTGGGTGTTAATACAAATGGTGCATTATAAAACATTGTGTCTTTGGAATTTTCAAAGCCTGAAAACTGAGTACCTGCCATAGGATGACCGCCAACGAATGAGAAATTATGTTTGTCTGCAATATCAAAGCATTTTTTACATACAGAGCGTTTTACACCTGCACAATCAATAACAGTTGCCCCCTCTTTGAAGATTGAAGCATATTTCTCGACAAAATCAATTACTGCTTCAGGATAAAGAGGAATAAATATGTAATCACAGGTTGCAATTCTTTTTTCTGTCAATTCACCGTCAATACACTTTTCAGCTATTGCATTTTTAACAGTTGCAGAAGCAATATCATAACCGTATACTTTAAATTTTGTATTCTTTTTTGCAGACTTTGCAATAGAACCACCAATAAGACCTAAACCAACAACACCAATATTCATAATAATTCCTCCTGAGAATTAAAAATATAAAAAATAACAAAAATCCCTTGCAGTGATTATACTGCAAGGGTAAAACAAACGACTAAAAACAGCAGCACAAATCACTATTACTCATTTAGTTAAGTAATAGTAATAATAGTATGTAACTGCGTTAAACTGTTTCATAACCGTTTTTCCTCTCATTTTTTCTAAATAGTAGCACTAAACATTTTATTTGTCAAGATGTTTTTATTTAAATAATTTCTTTTAATTATTTGAATAAAAAATAAAAAAGTCGGAAGAAATTCCGACTTTAATTTATATACCCTGAAAACTGAATAAAGGGAAAGCGAAGAAACAAACGAAATGGTCAAGCCCTCGACCTATTAGTACTGCTTAGCTGAACATGTCACCATGCTTACACACGCAGCCTATCAACCTCATAGTCCTTGAGGGGTCTT
>JAZNGU010000047.1:0-33595 GCA_045576615.1 Acutalibacteraceae bacterium
GGGTCGTTATGAATACGATGCTTGGGGTAACATCACAAAAATTGAAGACGTTAGTTACAATGCAGACGGAAGTCAACAGATAACCGATTTCACCAACAACACAACCTCTCGTGATTTGGTTATAATTAACCCTATTCGTTACAGAGGTTATTATTACGATACGGAAACAAAACTTTATTACTTGCAGTCAAGATACTACAACGCTGAAATTGGTAGGTTTTTGAATAGTGACAATGTTACAGATTCAAATTCAGGAATTTTAGGCTATAACACATTTGTATATTGTGCTAATAATCCGATTAATGCAACTGACCCTAGTGGGCATTCGTTTGAATGGTTAAAAGACGCATTAAATTTTTTTGCAGACAAAGTTATTGATAAAATTATTGACATTGGAACAAAATGTCCTTTTGGAACAATCCGAGCTGCTGCATACGGCGTAAAATATAGTAAAACTATGTATTCTTCAAAAAATAGTGGAATGAAATTGGAAAATAAAGTTGATAAGTCAAAACAAATATTCCAAACTTATACTAATGATATTTTTAAAGTACATAATGGTGAAGAAATAACCCAAACAGCTGATCCAGTATGTTTTCCTAATCTTGAGAGTTATAAGAAACTTTGTGAATCTGGTTACACTAAAATTCAAAGTAATTATCCTCAAGAGAGTTTTCAAATGTTTACCACAAGTGATATTGCGCTTAGTATTGGGGCTTGGGATGAACCAACTGTTATGTATGTAGGCTACATTGTTTCTGTGCAAATAATTGTTGAAGATGTATTATTTAGTTTGATTTAATATCAATTAGGAGTGTAAATAATGAATAAAAAGATTATTGTATCTTCTCTCGCTTTTTTATTATTATGTTTCTTATTTTTTGGTGGTCAAGGTAAAGAAATAAAAAATCTTGAAAGAACTTATGAAACCAATCCGACAGAAGAGAATTTATTCGAATTATGTAAAGTGTCACTTGTTGATGAAGATAACGATAGAATAATTAAGTACTTTCCATTGCTAATATCAAGTCCTAATTTCAATAAATTGTATAGCGATAATCCACAAGATAATATATCCTTAACTGATTTTACTAATATATATGTTGATACATACATTTTTGCTTGTTATAAAGAACTACCGTATGATGATTTTAAAAACCAGTTTATAAAAATGTTTCCCTATTTTATTTTTCAAAAAGACTCATCATCCGATTATACAATATATCTACAAACTCATTTTTATAAAACTTTCACTGTAGATAAAAAAGTGACAAAAGATTACGCTGACGTATTAAATATAATTTATGAAGACGATAGCTTAGCGAAAGATTTACGAGTTGAAGGTTTTGAATTCATTATGGAGTGGTATGGATTAATTGGCGATCTTGAATCTTTTGAAAATGTTAAACAGAAAAAAAGTGTTTTAGAGAATCAAGAAAATAGGAATAGGACAGAATAGGACAAAGACAATCAGGGAAAGACAATCAGGGGACGGTTCTGTGATTGAGTCTTAATCCCTTGTATATCAAGGTTTTTCAATCTTTTAAAGACAATCAGGGGACGGTTCTGTGATTGAGTCTTAATCCCTTGTATATCAAGGTTTTTCAATCTTTTAAAATTAAAAATCGGGGGCGGTTTTTGACTCTAAAAATCGCAAATTACAGAACCGGCCCTTGATTTTAGGCTCGGCACAGTATGGCTATGACATAAGAAACAACCTGACAAAGCTGGTAACAAGCTATGCAGGCAAATCCTTTACACAGCAGTCCAATCAGGGGACGGTTCACTCCAATCAGGGGACGGTTCTATGATTGAGCCGTAACCCCTAATAAATCAAGGTTTTTCAACGTTTTATTAATTTAAAATCAGGGGGCGATTTCGACCTAAAAATCGTCAATCACAGAACCGTCCCCTGATTGACATATGGTGATTGGATTGTTGCTAGTTCTAATGAGGTGGACTTGTATTTAGCTGCACCTGATGGAAATCTTTATATAATGGAATGGGATGTTGGCGAATATAATCAGACATGGGTCAGTTCTGGTTTACCAATTGATAATTCCATGTTCGAATGTGCACAGTAAAAAGGGGGGGAATAAATGAAAAAATTTATTTTGTTTTCCCTTGCTTTTATATCAGTTTTGTTTCTTGGGATTAAAATTTTTGAGTACCAAAAATACTTAGAAATAACACAGTACAAGTATAATAAAACTGAAAGTGTTTTTGAAGGCAATTTTAAATGTTTTGATGAAACACAATACCGTGCAGTAGAAGTTTTTAAGTTTAATAATAAATTTTGGATAATAAATGGCAAAAAATATACACAGCAAAAGACAGCTTTTTCTATTTACGATCCGACAGTTAATTGGAAAATCGACATTTCTATTTTGCTACCTTGCGGTATTTGCGGTGATATAAGGTTGTATTCTTCTACAGGCGATTGCGATAATGAACTTTTAGTTGCGAAAGAAAACGATGAGTTATACCTTATAACCTCTTCTAATATATTATCGCCATTCCAATATTCAATTTCTGATTTTTCCTGTATCAGTAGTGTTAGTGAAACCAAATCGGATAACCTTAGTAACATATGGAAGGCACATTTAAAAGGAGAAAACGATATTCGGTATCTAGTTGTTGATAATAATTGTAAAAACAACGTAGAGTTAAAACTAAAAAAATCCCCTGAACTAATTTATCCACTTTCATATTGTGTCTATAAGGGTGATTATTTTTCAAAATTACCTTTTGATGAAACTAGCAATAATTATTACAGTATGTTTGAACGGTTGAAACAGAGGGATAAGACAGGGGACGGTTCTGTGTCTTACTCCAAAAAGCGCTGAAATGTCTCAAAAATCAATGATTTTGTTTTAACATTTTAATAGGAATAGGGGATTGGTTTGTGTAAAAACTACCAAGGCACAGAATTGACCCCTGTCCTACTTCTGTTATTGTCCTTTCTTCTGTGGTACGGGCAAGCCCGTACCTTACGGTTTATTGATGTAATCCACCGTTTAGTTCAAATGCTTTAAAATGTTGTTCAATAAATTAATGCAGTAGGCGACAAACCTACTGCATTTGCTTTTTTATTATAATATCATACCATAAGCGGCACCTGTCGGTTTTTCCTGAAGAAGAGTGAACCCATTACGCTCATAAAAGCGCCTTGCACCATCGTTATCAGTACCAACGATTAGCATAACCCCTTTAATATTCTGCTCTCTAAGATGGTCACAGAAGGCTTTAATAAGCTTTGAGCCGATACCTTTTGATTGATAATCAGGGAGAATATCAATATGCAGATGAGCAGGGTAGTCCTTTTTATAAATAGCATGGTCATACATTTCTGTAAGAGCTTCTGCTAAAAATCTTCTGTTTTCAAGCTCAGCAACTGCATTAATATATTCGGCAAAATTTGTCTGATAATAATCATAATCCTTTGAACCATAAATATAACCGATGGGGTTATCGTTTTCATCAACCGCAACAAAGCAATTTTCGGGCTCTTTTTCAAGATAATAACGGCAGAACATTATTTCAACATATTCTAACACGGTTTCCCAACCCTTTTTACCAATCATATCGTGAACGCAAACATATTTTGCTGCTTCAAAATCTTTTTCCTGATATTTTCTTATATTCATCTTCTTCTCCTGAAAAGTTTTTACTAATTATAACAATAAAAATGGTAAAAGTCTATTTATTTTAAAAGAAATATGTGTTAAAATGCTTTTAAAGGACGTGATATTATGAAAGAAATCAATAATGGTGTTTACCCAACAATGATAACACCCTTTACTGATGACAATAAAATTGACTATAACGGAGTTAAAGAATTGTTGGATTGGTACACTAAAAAAGGTGTTGACGGCATTTTTGCAATTTGCCAGAGCAGTGAAATATTCTTTTTAAGTTTTGAAGAACGTCTTGAGCTTTTAAAGTTTATTATGGCAAATAAGCCTGAAGGAATGTCCATTGTTGCTTCAGGTCATACTGCAGATGATTTAGATACTCAGATTGAAGAAGCAAAAGCATTTATTGATTGCGGTATTGATGCTTACGTTTTCATTTCAAACAGATTTGCTAAAGAAGATGAGGATGATGACGTTTACTTAAAGAATATGGAATATGTTGCATCAAAGCTCCCTGAAATTCCATTGGGTGTTTATGAATGTCCCTATCCTTACAAACGCAAAATCTCACCCTATGTTTTGAAGAAAATGGTTGAAAGTGGAAGATATCAGTTTATTAAAGATACTTGCTGCAGTCTTTCCGAACTTAAAGAAAAACTTGATATTATCAACGGAACAAGCGTTAAACTCTTTAATGCTAATGCGGCAACCCTTTCAGAGAGCATTAAAATGGGCGCTCTGGGTTATTCAGGTGTTATGGCGAACTTCCACCCTGAGCTTTATGTTGAGCTTATCAAGGCTCATAAAGAGGGGAATGAAGAAAAGGCGGAGTTTTTGCAGAACCTGGTTGGTTATTTCTCTGTTACAGAATGCCAATGCTACCCCGTAAATGCAAAATACTATGTAAGCCTTGACGGAGTTGATATCGGTATCAACACAAGAACAAGAAACCCTGCAGAGCTAACTGAAAGCAGAAGACTCGAAATAGAGCAGATGTATGCTTTCACTCAGGAAATTAAAGAAAAATATAATATTCAATAAGGAGAGAATGAAAATGGCAGAATTCAAATATGAAATTCAAGAAAATTTAGGTGAAATTTCTGAAAGTGGTAAAGGTTGGACAAGAGAGCTTAACCTCATTTCCTGGAATGGTGGTAAACCAAAATACGATATTCGTGACTGGGCGCCTGACCACGAAAAAATGGGAAAAGGTATTTCTTTAACAAAAGAAGAGCTTGAAGCGCTTTATGACCTTATCGGAGAAGCTTTAGGTAAATAATTTTTACATAAGTAAAGGAGAGGTGTAAAAACCTCTCCTGATTTTTTATATTCTCTCGCCTTGACAATAAACTTCAATACCATCTGTATTGCCGTCAAGTTTATAATTAACCATTTTGCCGTTTTTCCATTCAATATCAACTGTAATATTGCCGATTGCTTTAAGTCCTGTTACCTTGCCGTTTTTCCAACTGCTCGGAAGGGCAGGAAGAAGGAATATTTTTCCCTGTCTTGACTGAAGAAGCATTTCTGCTATACCTGCGGTACAACCGTAGTTACCATCAATCTGGAACGGGGGATGGGCATCAAAAAGGTTGGGATAGGTTCCGCCACCGCGGTATCTTACATTTCTTACAGCAGGAACAGGTCTTAACTGCATATCAAGAAGCTTCAAAGCGTGGTCACCGTCCCAAAGGCGAGCCCACATATTGATTTTCCAGCCTAAACTCCAGCCGGTTCCGTTGTCACCGCGAAGTTCAAGTGAGCGAATACATGCTTTTACTAAATCGGGTGTTTCATCGGGGGTAATCAAGTTACCGGGATGAAGACCATAAAGATGAGATTTATGTCTGTGGTCAGGCTCGTGCTCCTTAAGCTCCTTATACCATTCAAGAAGCTCACCGCGACTGCCGATTTTAAAGGGTAAAAGTCTTGGTAATGCTTTTCTCATTGCTTCAATATCTTCATCATTTTCACCGAGAATTTCCGCAGCTTTAATGGTGTTTGCGAATACCTCTTTAACAATACTCATGGTCATTGTTGTTGTCTCACTCAAACTCATAGCAACACCATCAATAAGGAACTCATTTTCGGGTGAAGTAGAGGGAGCCATAATAAGATAGCCGTCTTTATCTTCAATAAGCAAATCAAGAATAAACTGAATACATTTCTTCATAATCGGATATGCAGTTTCTTTTAAATATTGCTTATCATTTGTGTATAGATAGTGATTGAAAACGTGCTGACAGAACCAGGCACCAGACATATTCCAGAATCCCCATTGAGCGTCACCGCAAGCAGGGTCGCAATATCTCCAGATGTCAACATTATGGTGAGCACAGAATCCGCGTGCACCATAAATTTCTTTAGCTGTTCTTTCACCCTTAACCGATAAATCCTTCACCAAATCAATAACAGGTTGATTGAATTCAGCAAGGTTACAGGGAAGAACAGGCCAATAGTTCATTTCGGTGTTAATATTAACTGTATAGTTTGAACTCCAGGGGGGAGCAACCTTATCATTCCATATCCCCTGCAGGTTAGTTGCCTGAGAACCTGCTCTTGAGCCTGATATAACAAGGTATCTGCCGAAATTGAATATAAGAGTATAAAGAGCAATATCGCTTTCACCTTTATTGTGCTTTATAAGACGTTTATCGGTGGGAATATTACCTTTATTATCTGAGCCGATATCAAGGCAAACTCTGTTGAAATAACTTGAAAAATCGTCAATATGAGCTGTTTTTAATGTTGCGAAATCATCTGCATTTACTTTATTAAGTTTTTCGATACATGCATTTTTATACTCTTTACCTTCTAAAACAGGGTGTTTATCATAGCCGTTAAATGAATTTTCAGTACAGAAGACAACAGTTGCATTTTTTGCGTTTGAAATAACGATAGATTTGCTTTTATACTCTATCTTACCATCTGTTATAACTTTTAATGCACAACGGAAATGTGTACCTTGAAGAGCGGGGTTATCGGGATACTGAGGTGCATCAAGACGTGCATAGGTCTCCTGATTACAGGGTGAATCAGAGGGAGCCATACCGTCGAGAATTATAAAACCGTTTTCACAAAAAGATTTACCATTTAATTGTGTTGTAAGCGAAATTTCAAAATTTAATGCCTTCTGGTTGCAAGAAAGCTGTTCTATATAAGCATCTTCAACAGCACTTACAAAGCTTTCTCTTTTGAATTTGTTTTTACCACGTGAATATGTAACAGTGTTAACACCTGTCTCTAAATCAAGCTGTCTTTCATAATCTTTTAAAAAACAATTGTTTTTAAATTTATATTTGATGTGACAAAGGGGCATATATGCCTGAGAACAATGCGCAAGAACCTTATCCTCAATAATGTCCTGAGCTTTTCTGTATTCGCCCTTCATTGCTAAATCTCGCGCCTTTAAAAAGGCTTCATTTGCTCCCTCTTTTACCTGAGAGGGACGGGGGAAGCCTGTCCAGAGTGAGTCTGAGTTCATTGCAATTGTTTCATTGTCGGTTCTGCCATAAACCATAGCGCCAAGAAAACCATTACCTAAAGGCATTGCCTGAAGCCATTCTTTAGCGGCAGATTTGTAAAATAATACTTTTGAATCATTAACCATAGAGAACACCACCTTGTGATAATATATGTATTTTACAATATAAGTAAACTAAAATCAATACATTTAATTTTATGTAAACTGTTGTAAAAGCCAATTTAATGTGGTATATTTGTTGTGTATTTTGGAAATTGAAGGTGATTTCATGAAAACAGTTTTGTCAAAGCTTGATGCGGCAAAAATCAACCTTGACGCAAATACAGATTATATGGTGAAAAAAATCACTGAAATCTGTGAAAAAATCGGTCCCCGTGCGCCAGGTAGTAAGGAAGAATATGCTGCTCAACAGTCAATGGGTGAAGATTTAAAGAAGTGGTCTGATGATGTTTCTTTTGAAGAATTTATCGTTCATCGTCAGGCATTTATGGGATTTATTCCCTTTACCGTTGCAATGGCAATTATTGCAACCGTTCTCTATTTCAGTTATCCTCTTGTTGGATTTTTACTTACAATCCTTGGATTTATCCCTCTTGTACTTGAATTTTTAATGTACAAACAGTTCATTGACCCTCTTTTTAAAGGCCATCTTTCACACAATTTAATTGCAACACGAAAACCAACAGGGGAAACCAAGAAAAGAATTATTTTTGTTGGTCACTCTGACTCACAGTATGAATGGATTCTTAACTATAAACTTGGCGGTACGGGAATGAAACTTTTCCTTATTCCTGCTGTTGTCGGTCTTATTGCTTGCTGTATTGCAAGTATTATTAAATTTATAGTTCTTGAAGCAAAAGGTGTTGAATCTGCAGGTGCCCAAACGTTCTTCCTTGTTGTAGGAATTGTTCTTTGTGTGTTTGTAATTCCTTACATAGGCTTCCTTTTCTTCCAGAGTTATACAAAAAGCGTTCCCGGTGCAAACGATAACCTTTCGGGTTGCCTTTCTGCAATGTCTGTTCTCAAACTGATGGATGAAGCAGATGTTCGCTTTGAAAACACTGAGGTTCGCGTTATCCTTTCCGGTTCGGAAGAAGCAGGACTTCGCGGTGCAAAGGCTTATGCAAAGTCACATGAAAAAGAGCTTAAAGAAATTGAAACAGTAGTTGTTGCATGTGACACAATGCGCGACCTTAAGGATATGGCAGTTTATGACAGAGATTTAAGCGGTACTTTAAAACACGATAAACAGGTTAAAGAGCTTGTTAAGAAAGCTGCACTCAACTGCGGATACGATATTCCCTATGCTTCCATTTATCTTGGTGCCTGCGATGCAGCTGCATTTACACAGAAAGGTATTAAGGCAACAGGCTTTGCTGCTATGGATCCAACACCACCAAGATACTATCATACAAGACTTGATGCACCTGATATGCTTGTTCCCGAAGCTCTTAAAGTAGGTGCAGAGGTTCTTCTTGAAACTGCATTTTTATATGATGCAGAAGGTTTGAAATAATTTGTACTTGATCGTTTGTATTGGACGGTTAAGTTTTTGGATGTGAGATAAAACGTGAATTATATCATAATGGACCTTGAGTGGAACAACACTTACTGCAAAAAGAAAAAAGGGTTTATGAATGAAATTATTGAGATTGGTGCTGTCAAATTAAACAGTAATCTCGATATTGTTGACACATTCTCTGTTTTCATCAAAGCGCAGTTAGGAAAAAAGCTCCACGCAAGAGTTAAAGAGCTTACAAATATCACCAATGATGATATAAGCAGCGGTACACCATTTTCTCAGGCAATGTCCAATTTCAGAAAATGGGTTTCTCACGAAGAGAATGTAATTCTCACCTGGGGCGATACAGATATCAGGGTTCTTATTGAAAATTTTAAATATTTTAACGGTATTTCTTTTATTCCGTTTTTAAGCAACTATGTAAATCTGCAAAAATATGCTCAGGCTTTTATGAACATATCTAAAGCAGACCAGATAGGTCTTTCTGCAGCGGCAGAAAAGCTGGGTATTAATTTTGAAGATTATTCTCTTCACAGAGCGTTGGACGACAGTAAGCTTACCGCAGATTTATTCAAGAAAATTTTTAATGAAAATATGTTAAAATCCTACACTTTGGTTTGTGACAATTCGTTTTATTCAAAAATCACTTTTAAACCCAAGGTTATTACTGATATCAACAGTCCTCTTATTGATAAATCAAAAATGGTTTGCCTTTGTGATGTTTGCGGTTCTTCTTGTGAAAGAATAACCGACTGGCGACTTATGAACCAATCCTTCAGGGCAATTTTTCTCTGTAAAAAATGTAAGAGGAAAATAAGATTTACAATAAGGTTCAAAGAATATTACGACAGAATTGATATTAAATCGTCATCAGTTCCGTTTATTGAAAAGAAAGAAATTAAAAATGTTGTTGCCGTTGAAGCAGGAACAAGTCAACAGAACAAATCGGAGGAGAAAAATGAGCTATCCAATTAAGTTACAACCCGTATTTAAAGAAATTGTTTGGGGCGGCAATCGTTTAAAAAATGATTATGGCTTTAAATCTGACCTTAATAATATTGCTGAAGCCTGGATGCTTTGTGCAAGAAATGACGGCGATAATGTTGTTATTAACGGTGAATTTGAAGGCAAGTCATTTACAGAGCTTGTGAAAGAACATAAAGAGTTTCTTGGCTCAAAGGGAGCGAAATACGAAGAATTTCCTCTTCTCATAAAATTTATTGATGCAAAATCGGATTTATCAGTTCAGGTACATCCCGATGATGAGTATGCAAAGAAATATGAAAACAGCTATGGTAAAACAGAGGCTTGGTATATTCTTGATTGTGACGAGGGTGCTCAGCTTATTTACGGATTCAACAAAGAATTAACCCGTGATGAATTCAAGAAATCGATTGAAGACAACACTTTCCTTGATTATGTAAACAAAGTCAACGTAAAAAAGGGTGATGTTTTCTTTATAAATGCAGGAACTCTTCACGCCATTGGCGGTGGAATTCTACTTGCAGAGGTTCAGCAAAACTGCAACACAACCTATCGTGTTTATGATTATGGCAGACTTGTAGACGGTAAGCCACGTGAATTGCATGTTGAAAAAGCACTTGACGTTACTGATACAGTGCCGCCAACCCGTTCAGGCAACCCTGATGGTGAGAAGGTTTCTGTTAACGGTGCAGTTTCACAGGACCTTTGCTCTTGTGAATTTTTTAAAATGTCAACTCTCAATGTTAACGGAAAGCATACTTTTAATGTTGATAGCGAAAGCTTTGTTTCTCTTCTCGTAACAAAAGGTGAGGGTACAGTTGAATGCAACGGTACAATTGTTGAAATTGCTTCAGGAGACAGTATTTTCATCCCTGCAAATGCGGGAGAAACCGTGTTAAACGGTGATTTCGAAGTATTAGTAAGCACACTTTAATTTTACAAATTGGTGGTTTTATGTCTTTATTAACGGCACAAAACTTAACATTCGGTTTTCTTGACGGCGTCTTATTTAAAGGCGCCGCTTTTAAAGTGGAAGAAAACGACAAAATCGGCTTAATCGGTTGTAACGGGTGTGGTAAAACTTCATTATTTAAACTGATTATCGGCGAATATTCGCCCAATGAGGGTGGTATTGTTCGGGGTAAAGATGTCAGAATTGGTTATATGGAGCAGTACCTTGAGTGCGACGATAACCAAACCCTTTATAATGAAGCTCTGACTGTTTTTGATGATGTGGCAAAAATGGAAAACGAGCTTGAAGTGATTAATGAAAAGCTACTTAATGAAAGCAATATTGAGTTAATCGAAAAACAAGTGAAATTAACAGAAGATATTGAACGCCGTGACGGACTTGTTTATAAGGCAAAAACAAAATCCGCTTTGATTGGTCTTGGATTTTCTGAAAAGGACCTTGATTTAAAGGTAAATTCTTTAAGTGGCGGTCAACGTTCAAAACTTTCGTTATGTAAATTGCTTTTATCAAATACAAATCTCTTATTATTGGACGAGCCTACAAACAACCTTGATATTGATGCTGTAACCTGGCTTGAAGACTTTTTAATTAAATATAAAGGTGCAGTTATTGTTGTTTCTCATGACAGGTATTTTCTTGATAAAATAACAACCTCTACAATGGAAATTTCTCACAAAAAACTTACTGTTACAGCGGGTAATTACACTATTTTTCAAAAACTTAAAGCAGAAAGAGAATTGACCATTGAAAGAGAATACGAGAAAACGATAACCGAAATTAAAAGAATTGAAGGCATAATTGAACAACAGAAGCGGTTTAATCAAGCCCGTAACTATATCACAATTGCAAGTAAAGAAAAACAGATTGAAAGACTTAAAGAAACCCTTGTTATTCCCGATAAAGCGCTAAAAAGTATACATTTTAGTTTTAAAACAGATGTAAGAACAGGGGACGAAGTTGTTTTTGTAAAAGACCTTTCCAAAAGTTTTCCTGATAAGAAGTTATTCAGCAATCTCAATTTATCAATTTTCAGAGAAGACAGGGTGTTTTTACTAGGTCCCAATGGTTGCGGTAAATCCACGTTTTTAAAAATCCTTAATAAAGAAATTCAGCAGGATTACGGCACATTCCGTTTCGGTTCTAATGTTAAAATCGGATATTTTGACCAGAATATTGATAAACTTCACTCAGATAAAACTGTTCTTGATGAGGTCTGGGATATGTACCGTTTCATGACGGAAACTGAAATCCGTTCTGCTCTTGCAATGTTCCTTTTCTGTGGTGAGGATGTGTATAAAAAGGTTTCTCTTTTAAGCGGTGGTGAAAGAGCAAAAATTTCCCTTCTGAAAATAATGCTTTCCAAACCCAATCTTTTGATACTCGACGAACCGACAAACCACCTTGATATATCATCGAGAGAGGTCCTTGAGAATGCTCTTCTGGATTTTAACGGAACAATGCTTGTTGTTTCCCACGACAGATATTTTATTAATAAGCTTGCCAATAAAACTGTGTATTTAACACATGATGGTGCAGTTAATATTGACGGAAATTATGACGATTATCTTATTTTCAGGCAAAACATTGCAGATAATGATGTAAAAACAACTGAAAAAAAGCCCATTGTTAATGATTATAAACTGCGAAAAGAAAAGGCAAGTAATGAGAGAAAAAGAAAAACCCGAATTTCTAAATTAGAAGTTGAAATTGAAGAAACGGAAAACAAAATTGCACTGCTTGAATCAGAAATTTCAACTCCTGAAATTTCTGCAAATTACGAAAAGCTCATTGAATATACAAATAATCTGAATGATTTAAGAACAAGTCTTGATAATATGTATACTGAATGGGAAGAACTTCAGACGGAAGAATAAATTTTTTATCACCTGCATATATTTTTGCAGGTGATTTTTTTATGAATAAAAATAAAAAGGATTATTTATCAAAAACTCTGTTATTACAATTTTTAGTATGTCTAATTCTGTTTGGTTTGCTTTTCGCTTTAAAAAGCAGTAACTCAAAGCTTTTTGCAGAAATTGAAAAAACTTTTTCAAAAAAATTAGAAGAAAATCTGAGTGTTGATGAAGCAAAATCGGTTTTTTCAAATATTTCAGAAGGCGAAATGAACGTAACAATTGACAATAATAAAGAAACAAGAGTAGAGCAAGCCGAGTCCGAAACCGTTTTTGTTCCCTTTGAAGAGCCGTCATTAAGTGCAGAAATAATTGCAAGCGGTGGCAGGGATATAAAAGTGACTTCAAACGATGAAATCCCTGAAAATGTTTCTGTTAATGACTATATATTAAATCAGAAAATGGTATTGCCCTTAAAAGGAAAAACTACATCGGCATTCGGAGTAAGAAAACATCCTATCAGCGGTGATTTACGTTTTCATGCCGGAATTGATATTGCAGCAGAGTCAGGGACAGATATTTATTCTGCTTTTGACGGAGAAGTTATTGAAGCAGATTATGATAAATGGAACGGTAACTACCTGAAAATTAAACATGATAATGATATTATGACTGTTTACTGTCACTGTGAAAAACTTAATGTAAAAAAGGGGCAGAAAATAAGGGCGGGGGAAGTTGTTGCAACTGTAGGCTCAACAGGCAGTTCAACGGGCCCTCATTTGCATTTTGAACTCAGAATTAACAATATCTCTTACAACCCCGAAAAAGCTCTTAAAGAGGCAAGAAATGCGATTTAAAATCAAAAACACCACTTATGAAATCAGTTTTACTTTTTTAGCGACAATTCTATTTATATTGACTGTAAGTAAAAACGAAAACATTTTCTTTATGCTGATTTTTGCAGTCTTACACGAAATAGTTCATTTAATTTTCATTTACACCTTATCTGTTCCGCCTGAAAGAGTTTCTTTTAATCTTTTTGGCGCGAATATCTTAAGAGGTATGACAACATCATCAAATTTAAATTCAGAAATAATCATAAATGCATCTGCACCTGTATTTAATATATTTACAGGTGCTGTTTTTTACCTGTTTTCAAAACTTGACACACAATACAACCTTATATTTATGCAGATCAGTAATGTAAATATCGTTTTAGGCTTTTTCAATTTTTTGCCTTATTATACTTTCGATGGGGGAAATGTTCTGAAAAATATATTATTGAAATATCTTAACGAAAAAGCAGCCGAGCAGGTGTTAACTTGTGTTTCGTTAGCTGTTACTATGGCATTCACATTTATATCAATACATATTTTTTTCAACTATAAACATAATTTTTTACTTTTCTTTATGTGTATTTATATGTTTCTCTCAATTATCTTCAAAAAATAAAACTCTCTTGATTATTAGCCGAAAATATTGTAAAATATCTTCATATTTTAAATTGGAGATTTTTGCGATGTTGAAAGAAAAAATTGAAAGAATTTTACCATTGGTTCAAAAACCCGCAAGGTATACCGGCGGTGAGTTAAACTCAGTTGTAAAAGATAAAGAAAAAGTAGATATCCGCTTTGCTTTCTGTTTTCCTGACACCTATGAAATAGGTATGTCGCACCTTGGAATAAAGATTTTATACAGTCTTATCAACTCACGTGATAATTATTGGTGTGAAAGGGTATTTGCCCCTGATACCGATATGGAAAAAATAATGCGTGAACGCGATATTCCGCTTTTTGGACTAGAAAGCAGAGATGCATTAACCGATTTTGATGCTGTCGGCTTCACTCTTCAATATGAGCTTTCATACACCAATGTCCTGAATATGCTTAATTTGGGTAAAATCCCCCTACGTTCAAAGGACAGGGGAGATGCACTGGATTTACCTATCGTTGTAGCCGGCGGACCTTGTGTATGCAACCCAGAACCTCTGGCAGATTTTATTGATGTCTTCCAGATTGGTGAGGGTGAAGAAATGATGCTTGAATTTCTTGATTTGCTTAATGAATATAAAAAGCAGGGGAAATCAAGAAAAGAGTTTTTAGTTGCCGCATCAAAGATTGAAGGTATTTATGTACCATCATTATACAGTGTCGAATACAACGAAGATGGTACAATTAAGTCTGTTACGGCTAATGACGGTGCACCCGAAAAAGTTAACAAACGAGTTGTTTCGGATTTAGACAGTATTTTCTATCCTGATAATTTTGTTGTTCCCTTTGTTGAGGTTGTTCATGACAGAGTTGTTCACGAAATATTCAGAGGCTGTATAAGAGGTTGCCGTTTTTGTCAGGCAGGCTTCTGGTACAGACCTATCCGTGAAAAAAGTGTTGAAACAATAAGTAAACAAAGCCAAAGATTAGCTTGTACAACAGGCTATGACGAGCTTTCACTATGCTCGCTTTCAAGCAGTGACTATACTAAAATTACAGAACTTCTTGAAGAGCTTCTCGGTTGGGCAGGTCCTCAAAAAATTAATATTGCATTACCATCATTGAGAATTGACAATTTCTCGGACGAGCTTAAGGAAAAACTTGCTCTTGTTCGCCGTTCGGGTCTTACCTTTGCTGCAGAAGCAGGTACTCAGAGAATGCGTAATGTTATAAACAAGAATATAACCGAAGAAGAGATTCTTACAACCTGCAGAAAGGCATTTACAGGTGGTTGGACTGCTGTTAAATTGTATTTTATGGTTGGTCTTCCTACTGAAACCGATGAAGATGTTATCGGTATAAATGAACTTTCACAAAAAGTTGTCAACGAATTTTACAACAACCCCGACAAGCCAAAGGGCAAGGGTGTAAGTGTCAGCGCAGGTGTTTCATCATTTGTTCCCAAGCCTTGCACACCTTTCCAATGGGAACCACAGGACACAAAAGAGGAGCTTCATCGTAAACAACAGTTACTTCTTGAAACCTGCACAACAAAGAAAATAACCTTCCGCTTCCATAACACAGATTTAACCTTCCTTGAGGGTGTTTTCGCAAGAGGCGACAGAAAACTTTGTAATGTTATTGAAGCTGCGTATAATAATGGTTGCACGTTTGACAGTTGGGATGATAAATTCAATTATGACGGATGGATGAAGGCATTTGAAGCTTGCGGAGTTTCAACAGAATTCTATGCTAACCGCAGAAGAAGCTACGAGGAAATTTTACCTTGGGACCATATCAATTCAGGTATTAAAAAATCTTTCCTTATTGCAGAAAACGAAAAAGCTAAACAAGCACTAACAACAGGTCATTGTCGTCAACAATGTGCCGCTTGTGGTTCAAATTCATTAAATGGAGGAAAATGTGATGCGCTCAATAAGAATATGGTTCACTAAAAAAGACGCCGCAAAATATATTTCCCACCTTGATTTGACCCGTTGCCTTATCCGTGCTTTCAGAAGAACTGATATACCCTTATGGTACACAGAGGGATTCAACCCTCATCCGTATCTTGTTTTCGGGCTTCCTCTTCCCTTGGGAGCAGAGGGGTTACGTGAGGTTCTGGATATTCGTTTAACGGATGATAACTACACTAATGAAAGAGTTTTATCAGAATTAAACAGAGTCAGCGTACCCGGAATTGAATTTCTTGAAGTTGCAGAGCCGATTGAAAAAAATCTTGCAATTAATAAAGGGTTATACGCAGTAACCATACCATCTGTAACAGATGCTAAAGAGCTATATAGCAGAATAAAAGCGGAGGTCAGTAAAGGTGACATCACAATTGAGAAAAAAACCAAAAAAGGCGCTATAAAGCAAATTAACGTTTGTGAGCATTTGTTGGATTTCAATTGTAATTTTGACAGCGACACTGTCACTCTTTCATTCATACTACCTGCCGGAAACGATTTCACGGTTAACCCCGTTGCATTTTGTAACGAACTGTTCAAAAGGGTAGGGGAAGACGAACTTCTTCACAGAATTGTCCGTTACAAACTTCTTACAAAAGATTTAAAAGAGTTCAGATAACCCGCCTTATCAACAACAAGTATTTTGTTGACATCGGTCGAACAATGTGATATATTGTATTAGTTAAAATGTGTTTTTAACCAAATTGATTTTTAGGAGAATTATTATGGAAAAGCTTTTAGAAATTCTTAAATCTGTTAGAGATGATGTTGATTTTGAAAATGAGGATAAGCTCATTGATAACGAAATCCTTGATAGCTTTGATATTGTTTCTATTGTTGGTGAATTATGTGATGCATATGATATCACAATCACAGTTGACGATATGGAACCTGAAAACTTTAATAGTGCAAGCGCTATTCTTGCATTAGTAGAACGTCTTATTGACGAAATGTAATTTAATTAAATATTACGGTTTTTATTGAGGAGACAGATATGCCTTTTACGTCATTCAGATTCTTTTTCTTCTTAGCACTCGTAATTGTTGCCTATTATATTGTACCTAAGAGATTTCAGTGGGCAATATTGTTGGCAGCAAGTTATATCTTTTATCTTTACAGCGGTATTGAACAGGTTTTCTTTATTGTTGGTACAACTCTATTTACCTACTGTTCCGGTCTGTTTATGCAAAGTTTGCGTAACAAGAATCAAAAGAAGATTGAGTCATTCGGTGAAGAGCTTACTGTTGATAAAAAGCGAGAATTAAAAAAAGAAGTTGCCAAAAAGATTCACACAGTTCAGGTTATCACTGTTCTTATAAATCTTGGTGTTCTTGCAAGTCTTAAATATCTCAACCTTTTTATCGGCACTGCCAATGATATGTTTACACTTTTCAAATGGGATGCTTCAATTCCATTTGTTAACTTAATTGTACCGTTAGGTCTTTCTTATTATACTTTCAACAGTATTGGTTATCTTATTGATATCGGTCGAGGAAAGTATGCTGCAGAAAGACATTTGGGCAAGTTTGCTTTGTTTGTTTCATTCTTCCCGTCAGTTGTTCAGGGTCCTTTGAACAGATTTGGTGATGTTGGTGTTCAGCTCAAAGAACCTCACAAGTTAGAATATGACAACTTAAAGAATGGTGCGCTCCTTATCTTATGGGGACTTTTCAAAAAGCTTGTAATTGCAGACAGAGTTGCAATAATAGCAAGAACCGTATTTGCTGATGGATTTACAGATTATACCGGTTCCCATATTCTTTTTGGTGTTGTAGCATATTCTTTCCAGATTTACGGTGACTTCTCCGGTGGTACTGATATCACTCGCGGCGTTGCTCAGATGATGGGTATCAACTTACCAATGAACTTTGAAAGACCGTTCTTCTCAATTTCATTGGCAGACTTCTGGCGCCGTTGGCACATGTCACTTGGCGCTTGGATGAGAGAATATGTTTTCTATCCTGTTATGCTTTGCAGACCTGTATCAAACTTAAGTAAAAAAATGCGTAAGAAACACGGTACTTATGCAGGTAAGCTCGTTCCCTCAGTTGCCGCACCAATGGTTGTTTTCTTCCTGATTGGTATATGGCACGGTATTACATCTCAATACATTGTAAACGGTTTATATAACGCCTTACTTATTTCAGGCAGCGTTGCAATGGTTCCTGTTTATAAGAAGTTAATTGAAAAACTTCATATTAATACAGAAACCTTCAGTTATCATCTTTTCCAGATTTTAAGAACAACAGTTCTTCTCTTTATTTCAAGAATTATTGTTAAAGCGCCAAGCCTTAAGGATGCTTTAAAAATGATTAAAGCCCTGTTCACAAGTTTTGATATAGATTTCCTTACGGGATTAGACGGCAAAATTTTCACTTATGGCGTAGGCGAAAAAGATATGACAGTAGTCATTGTATCTGTTTTAGTACTTCTTGTTATTGGCATTCTTCAAGAGAATGGTGTAAAAATCAGAGAATCCCTTGCAAAACAAAATATTATATTCCGTTGGGGATTAATTTTGTTATTAATAGCAGCCATTTTGGTATTTGGCGTTTATGGACCTGACTATAACGCAAGTGACTTTATTTACGGTAATTTCTAAAAGGAGGATTTTGCATATATGAATATTAAGCAATTTTTACGTGCAACCGCCTTTTTTGTTTGCGTTGCCGTTATGATTGTTGGTTTATGTGACTTATTTGAGGAAGCAAATACTGAAAACTCAAGCCAGCGCTTTTATAAATACAGAAGTTTTGAAGAAAATACAATAGATGCTGTAATGGTTGGAACCAGCGGTACTGACCGTTATTGGGTTCCATCACAAGCATATGAAAAATATGGTATGACAGTTTATCCGTTATCAACAAACGGAATGCCTGTTTTTATGTATATTCCGCTTATTGAAGAAGCTTTAGCATATCAGAATCCAAAGCTTATAATTATTGATATACGTCCATTCACTCAAGACTGTGTAGACCCAAACAGAGTAGACTCAAAAGCACGCCTTGTACTTGATGTTATGGCCCCATTCTCAGTAAACCGTTTTAAATCAACTTTCAAAGCAATGGAAGCAAAGAAATATGTTTCACCGGACGAGTCATCCTTTGACCTTTCTTTGTTCTTTTCATTTATAAAGTTTCACAACAGATGGTCTGAGAAGAGCTTTACTTTTAAGCGAAATTTGGGTAGATATCCCCACCACTATTTAGGTTTTAACCTCAGAAACAAATTATCAATCCAGAAAAAGCCGATATTCCCTAAAGCATATGACCTTAACGTAACTCGTGAATTGGATCCGTATGCTGAGAAATGCCTTTTTGAATTGCTTGATTACATTAAAGAGAATAATCTGAATGTTTTATTCCTTGATACACCTCAGGTAAAAGGTCCGAACGATACAGGTCGTTCAGTTATGGTTTATAAAATTCTTGAAGAACATGGTATTGACTGTATCCATTATTATACCGATAAAGAACCGGATGGAATAACTATAGATTTTGATTTCAATACAGAATTTTACAACAATGGTCACACTAATTTCTATGGTGCCCTTAAATTTACAGATATCTTTGCTGAATACCTTGACCAGAACTATCATTTACCTGACCGTCGTAATGACGAAAATGTAAAGAAGGACTGGGATGGTGTACACAGTGAGTTAGTTAATAAAATTGCTGACTTGGAAGAGGCAAAAAGATTGGCTGAACTCAATGCATCCGGTGTAGTCGTACAAGAAGAAGAAGAGGAATACTAATTATAGAGGAATTACTATGAAATCAATTGCATTAAAAATCCAGGAATTTGCTAATACAACACCTGAACAGATTGCATTAATCATCAATGATGAAAAATGCAACTATAAAGACCTTGCAGAATACAACAGAAAAACTGCAAAGTTTTTAGAGCAGAAAGGTATTAAAGCAGGGGACAGAATTGTTGTCGAAGCAGACCACAACTTCTCTTATGTGTATTTTTGGTATGGAATTCAATTGTTAGGTGCAACATTTGTTCCCGTTGAAAAAAGCTCACCAAGCAAACGAATTATTGAAATTGCAGAAGAGCTCGATGCTGTAAAAATGGTAACTCTTGAAAAAAGAGAAGACCTTAAAGATGCTTGGAGTCTCGCAGAAATCATAAAAGAAATCGAAGCTACTGATGATAGCTTTGTTGCCGTTGACCCTGACCCCGAAAGCCTTGCTGAAATTCTTTTCACAACCGGCACAACAGGAAAATCCAAGGGTGTTATGGTTTCATTCGGAAATCAGGTTAATATTGCCCTTGCAGGTATCGAAACAACTAATATTCAGTCCGATAATATTTGGCTTATTCCTACACCTATGAACCATGCTGCCGCATTAAGAAAAGTGCATATTGCAATGGCAGTTGGTAGCACAACTTGTCTTCTTGAGGGTTTCAGGAACTTTAAACAGTACTTCAAAACAATTGAGGACCATAAGGTTACTTCACTTTATTTACCACCATCAGCAATCCACCTTCTTCTTGGTTTTGCAAGTAAGAATTTCGCTGCACTTAATGACCAACTCCGCTTTGTTTATTCAAGCTCAACTGCTTATCCTGAAACAGATAAAGAAAAAATGCGCAAATTAATGCCTGATGTTTATATGTATAACTGTTTCGGTTGTTCTGAGGCAGGTGTAGTTTGCACAGATGAGTTTTGTGTTTCAGGTGGTTCTGAATATGCTTCAAGCGTTGGTAAACCCAACTCTTACAGCGAAATTGTTATTCTTGATGAAGATGGTAACGAAATGACCGATGCATCTGCAGAAAAGCCCGGTCTTATTGCAATACGCAGCAAATCAGTTATGAAAGGTTATTGGAACGAACCCGAATTAACTGCTCAGGCAATTAAAAATGGTATGCTTGTTATGAGTGACCTTTGTTACTTTGCCCCAAATGGCGAAATTATTCTTGTTGGCAGAAGTAATGACACAATTAACCTTGGTGGCTTAAAGGTAGCACCCGTAGAGGTTGAAGAAGTTGTTATGAGAGCTGACTGTGTTGATGAATGTCTTCTTATTCCCACAATCAAGGGTGATAATGTTTCATTAAAATTACTTGTTGTTCTTGAAGAGGGAAAAGAGCTTGATGAAGTCGAAATCCGTAAACTTATCACAGATAATCTTGAGCCCTACAAGCTTCCCAAGAAAATTGAAGTTATTGATGAAATCATCAAAACTTTCAATGGTAAGATAGACAGAAAACAAATGATTTCAAAATACTCTTAAAAGTTTAAATCACCTTTAATCGTACTTGATTAAGGGTGATTATTTTTTATATTGAAAAAAGTGTTGATTTAGACTATAATATTAAGCAAAGATAAGGCATAAAAGCATATAATTAATTGGTGATTATTTTGAAGAAATTGAAATATGTTGTTTTGCCTTTGGTAATTTGTTTTTTTATATTTTTATATACCTTAACTTTTAATGAAACTGCTGATACCATCAAACAAACCCAACAAAGCAATCTGCCGATTATAATCATCGATGCAGGGCATGGTGGTTTTGATGGTGGTGCAGTGGCAAGTGACGGCACTGTTGAAAAAGATATAAATCTGTCAATAGCCTTATATCTTCAGGAATATCTTTCATTATTCAACATAAAAACTGTTATGATTCGGGATACTGATACCTCGGTTGAAGATGATGGTCTTAATACAATAAGACAAAAAAAATCTTCAGATTTACATAACAGAATGAAGATTATGGAAGAAACTGACAATGCAATTTTCATAAGTATCCACCAAAATAAATATCACGACCCGAAATATAGTGGAACACAGGTTTTTTATTCACCAAAAACTAAAGAGGATAGCCAAGTTTTAGCACAAACAATTCAGGATTGTATTGTTAATACATTGCAAAAAGATAATAAAAGACAAATCAAAGAATGTGGTACTTCTGTTTTTTTAATGTATAGTGCAGTTAAACCTGCGGTGCTAGTTGAATGTGGCTTTTTATCAAATATTGAAGAAACAAATAAGCTAAAAACACCCGAGTATCAAAAGAAACTTGCTTTTTGTATAGCAATGGGAATTCAAAATTATTTATCCAGGAGTTAAAAAATGGCAAAAACCAAAACAGTTTTTATATGTAACCAATGTGGTTATGAGTCTGCAAAATGGTACGGAAAATGTCCCTCCTGTGGCGAATGGGACTCTATGAACGAAGAGCAGATTATCACAGAAACATCTAAAAAGAACTCTGCCAAGCGCGTCAGTGATATGTCAGGTAAAGTTTTATCGTTATCTAAAATTGATTCATCAACCGAGCTTCGTTATGATACAGGAGTAGGGGAGTTAAACAGAGTTTTAGGTGGCGGACTTGTAAGAGGTTCTCTTGTGCTCCTTTCAGGTGACCCGGGTATCGGTAAATCCACAATTCTTTTGCAGATTTGTGAATATTTATCACAGAAATTATCTGTTTTATATGTGTCCGGTGAAGAATCTGCTTATCAGATTAAAATGAGAGCTAAAAGGCTTGGTGTTACAAGTGAAGATTTAGCAATTATGTGCGAAACTGACGCTGAGCTTATTTGCGAATACATAAGAACCGAAAAACCTGATATTGTAATGATTGACTCAATTCAGACAATGAGTATTTCTGAGGTGAATTCCACCTCAGGCAGTATTACTCAGGTTCGTGAATGTACCAATCTCTTTATGAGAACCGCTAAAAACTTTGATGTTTCGATAATTCTTGTTGGCCATGTTAATAAAGATGGAAATATTGCAGGACCAAAGGTTTTAGAGCATATTGTTGATACTGTCTTATATTTTGAGGGCGAAAGAAATCTTTCATACAGAATTTTAAGAGCTGTAAAAAACCGCTTCGGTTCAACAAATGAAATCGGTGTTTTCGAAATGACAAACAAAGGTCTTGTAGAAATCGAAAATCCCTCTTTAGCAATGATTTCCGGTAGACCGTTAAATATCTCAGGCACTTGCATAACTTGCCTTATAGAAGGCTCCAGACCAATTTTAGCAGAGGTTCAGGGTCTTGCTACCACATCCGGTTACGGAAACCCTCGTAGAATGGCAACCGGCTTTGATTACAATCGTATGGCAATGCTTATTGCAATTCTGGAGAAGCGCGCAGGTTACTTTTTAGGTAATATGGATTGTTATGTAAATATTGTTGGTGGTCTTCGTGCGGACGAGCCTGCAAGCGACCTTGCAGTAGCATTATCTATTATTTCAAGCCTTAAAGATGCTGTAATTGACAGCTCAACAATAGCTTTTGGAGAAATAGGTCTTGGTGGAGAAATCCGTACGGTAAATAATTGCGAAAAGAGAATCAGAGAGTGTGAGCGTCTTGGTTTTAAAAGATGTATTGTACCTCGTCAGAACCTTAAAAATCTTTCAAAAAATGATTTTGGTGATATAGAAATCTTCGGTGTAAGAAATATCAGAGAAGCATTTGAATGTGCGGTTGATAATATATGATTAACCTTATAAAAACACCTTGTTTACCCAAAGGAAATGTTAAGCATTGTTTAATAGGTGAAAAATACACAGACGAAATCAAGGAATTAAAAGAGCTTGGTATTAATTGCTTAACATTAAAACAAAACTTCTTGCTTCAGGATGAAATCAATAATCATGCGGATATTCTTGCCTATAATTTTGGTAACGGACAAGTTCTTGTAAATAATGGCTCAATAGGGGAGGATATACTGAAAAAAATCGGTACAGAACCAATTTTTTACAGTTCCCAAATCACATCACCGTATCCGTATGATATACCGTTAAATGTAGCCTTTACAGGCAAACATATAATCTGCAACACAAAATATGTTGCAAAAGAAATCCTTGATTCTGCCGTTTCAGGAAACATTGAACTAATCGACACAAAGCAAGGCTATTCAAAGTGTAATTTATGTATCGTAGGTGAAAATGCAGTAATAACTGAAGATAAGGGTCTCGCCCATTTGTTAAAATTTTATCAATACGATGTTTTATTAATTTCAAGTGGCGATATACATCTTTCAGATAACCATTACGGCTTTATGGGTGGAGCTTCCTGTAAGGTATCCGCTGATAGAATGTACTTCAGTGGGGATTTGAGCCAACATATAGATTACACCAAAATCACAGAATTTCTTAATAAATATAATGTTGAACCAATTTTCAATAAATCACGCAGATTGACTGATTTTGGCGGAGTTATTCAACTTACTGAAGAAATTTACTGATTTTTACAGAAAAAATTCGTTAAGCACAAAAATGTCGTTTAACCAGTTTTTTCAGAATGAGTAAAGCATCAAACAGAAAATTTCTATTCAATCTATTCAGGCGAAAATTTTCAATAAAAATTAAATATTGAAAGGAATTATATTAAAATGAAAAATCCGGAAAAAAACGCAGTAGCAAAATTAGGTTATACAATTACAATGGTTGTGGTGGCATCTGCAATATTAATTTGTATGAAAAAGTATAAAGAATAAGAAAATGCACCTAATTATCAGTTACTTTCTTATTATTACATACACCTTAATAAAACATAAAAATCCAACGAGCAAAGCTGAAAACCAACTTTTGCTCGTTTCAACTTCCCTCCTGACTTATACAAAATTTTAATTTTGTATAAGTCGTTGACAAGACAAAGAAAGTAGTGTATAATAGTTTTGTTATCGGAGTTTTCTCCTCTTACGTATAATTTAAATAAAAAGAAGGTTTAAGTTTTGAAAAAAGAAGATTATATTTACATCTTCCCACCTTTTATATTTGAATATCTGAATTACAATAGTGTTATTAAAAATCGTTCTGATTTAACTGTAAAAGAATATGCAAACGATTTATACACTTTTTTCAGGTTTTTAAAGCAACTGCGCGGTCTTGTTCCACCTGACACGCCTTTCGAAGAAATCAGAATTAATGATTTAACAATTGAAACAGTTGCTTCTGTAACTTTAAATGACGCATATATGTTTCTTGTTTACTGCAAGGATGACCGTGAAAATAACGAGCGTACCCGTGCCCGTAAGGCTACCACTCTCAGAATGTTTTATAAATATCTCACCGTTCAGAAACGTATTCTTTCAGAAAACCCCTTACAAGAACTTGATTCACCAAAAATCAAAAAGACTCTCCCCAAGTATCTGACGCTTGATGAAAGCCTTGATTTATTGAATGCAGTTGACGGTAAATTTAAAGAAAGAGATTACTGCATTATTACTTTATTTTTAAATTGCGGTATGCGACTTTCCGAGCTTGTTTCTCTTAACTTGAGTGACATACGTTCCAACAACACAATTGTTGTAACCGGTAAAGGTAATAAAGAACGTACAATCTATTTAAACGATGCTTGTATTGATGCAATTAACGCCTATCTCCCCTTTCGCCCTGTTGACGGAGTTAAAATGAAAGATAAGGATGCGCTTTTTATCAGCCGTCAAAAAGGGCGCATAAGCCCAAAAACAGTACAATACATTGTTAAAAACACCTTAGAAAAAGCAGGTATGAAAGAAAGAGAGCTTTCCACCCATAAATTAAGGCATACCGCTGCAACATTAATGTACCAATACGGTAACGTTGATGTGCTTGCTATCAAAGAAATGCTTGGTCACGAAAGCCTGAGCACCACGCAAATTTACACTCATATAATGGACGAACAACTCCAAAAAGCTGCAGATGCAAACCCATTAAGCACAGTTAAAGCACCTAAACGTCCTGTTTTTAGTGATGAAAGTGACAATTCAGGCGAAAATGAATAACCCTTGGAAGATTTTAAAGCAAAAAGTGCTTATTAACGTCCCAATCAAAATTGGAATGCACAAAATCAAATAATTTAAAACATAATCTTTAAATAAATTTTTTCCTCTTAGTGTGTTATCACCTGCAAGACAACCAAATAAATTCACAGATATTTTTGTACTTTCACAACAGCATTTCACAAGAGTTGCTGTTGTGATTGCATATGGGAGCAAATCCACCAACACACAATAAAAAAGACCTTTTAATCCATAATTTATTAACATCAACGATACATACACGCTACAAAACAAACCAAAAACAACAGGTACAAGCCAGACTAACGGAGTACCCACTGCGCATAGACCGAACAAAAATGCAACTACAAGAAATATTATATAAAAAATTGCAACTGCTGAAAAGCAAGATAGAAATCCACATTCATTTTTAGCAGAAATATAGTTACTTAAAAGCGTACTGAATGCACCTTTAATTTCTTCACTGCAATTTTTAATTAAAAAAGTGCCCAGAATAAGCCCACATAAAAATAACGAAAATAAAATTATTGTTTCACAATCCCAATTAACAGGCCTGAAACTCTTATTTTTTATAACAACACTTTTTTTAAACATTTTTAATCACCTTATATTTTAGTATTCGCTGCAGTAATGCCACCTAAAAAGCCGCCTGAGAGCGATAATAAAAACACGAGAAAAATATCGCTTGAGACCCTGAAACTATTAATAAAACAAAATACAAGGAAAACAACTACACTATATGGTATCGCAGATATCAATCCTGTTAAAAAACCTCGTCCCCTCACCTTTTTATATACATAAACACCGCAAACGAAACCACCAAGTATAATAAATAAAAATATTGCATAATAAAAAATTGCTGATTCTGAATTTGTCTTAAACATAAAAAAACTGACACATAGATATAATGCTGTAAAAACAATACTACCTCTTAATACCCCGAAAAAATACGGTTTGATTTTATGTAGTATATTACCGATACTCTTATTTTTAGGCATAAAAAAACCTCCGCAAATCTTTTAGTACAAGATATGCGGAGATAATTTTTTATATTCTTATTCTTCTGTTTTTTCTTCAGCTATTTTTGCTTCTTCTTCAGCCTTCATTTCGTCAGCAGCACCAATGTTTTCAACCTTTTTGCTTCTCTTGGATTTGCCGTTAACAGCCTTGTCGATAGCAGCTTTTTCGCTCTGTGCTTTTTTAGCATCAGCAGCAGCTTTTCTTTCAGCTTCCATACGCTCATTAGCAGTATTGTTAGTCTGAATAGCCCAACGCTGGAATTTCATTTTAACTCTGTCAGCGCCTGTTTCAAGAACGATGCTATCTTCTTTAACTGTAACAACTCTGCCCATAATACCACCGATTGTTGTGATTTCGTCACCAATCTGGATTGTATCACGCATCTGCTGTTCTTCTTTCTGTTTTTTCTTCTGGGGGCGAATCATAACAAAATACATTACTGCAAACAAGCCAACCATAAGAATAAGTGACATGGGGTTACCACCTGCTGCGCCACCTTCGGCACCTGCACCTGCAGCAGCTCCGCCACCGAAAAGATTACCTAACAAGGGAATAAATTCAAACATAGTTTTTTCCTCCAAAAATTTCATACCATGATATTATAACTGTATTACTAAAAATATACAAGTCTTTTTTTGAAATAATTTAAATATTATATTCTTGTATCAAGCAAATCAACATATTTATTCTTAAATTCTGTAAATGTGCCGTTATCAAGCTCATCACGAATTCTTTGCATAAGGTTATTATAGAAATAAAGGTTATGCGTAACCGCAAGGCGCATTGCAAGAATCTCTTTTGCCTTGAAAAGATGATGTAAATATGCTCTTGAATGCTTCTGACAAGTTGGACAATTACATTCTGAGTCGATTGGTGTATCGTCATTAGCATATTTCGCATTATTGAGATTTATTATACCATTCCATGTAAAAAGATGTCCGTGACGGGCATTTCTGCTTGGCATAACACAATCGAAGAGGTCAACCCCCCTGCTGACGCCCTCAATGATATTACCGGGCGTACCCACACCCATAAGATAACGGATTTTATCTTTCGGTGCAAAGGGTTCAACCGCAGAAATGATACGATACATATCTTCTTTAGGCTCACCCACCGCAAGACCACCGATAGCATAACCATCAAGGTCCAATTCAGCAATCTGTTTCATGTGCTCAACTCTTAAATCGTCAAAGGTTGCGCCCTGATTTATGCCGAAAAGAAGTTGATTTTTATTAAGCGTATCAGGAAGAGAATTAAGTCTTTCCATTTCATTTTTGCAACGGATTAACCACCTTGTTGTTCTTGCTATGGACTCTTTTGCGTATTTATATTCTGCAGGGTTTTTAACACATTCATCAAACGCCATAGCAATTGTTGAGCCAAGATTTGACTGAATCTGCATACTTTCTTCAGGTCCCATAAAAATTTTTTTACCATCAATGTGGGAGTTAAAAGTAACACCCTCTTCCTTTATTTTACGAAGACTTGCAAGAGAGAACACCTGAAATCCGCCACTATCTGTAAGAATGGGACCGTCCCAACCTGTAAACTTATGGAGACCGCCCAATTCTTTAATTAATTTATCACCGGGTCTTACATGCAGGTGATAAGTATTGCAAAGCTGAACCTGACAGTTAATGTCTTTTAAATCATAGGCAGACAAACCGCCTTTAATTGCACCGCAAGTGGCAACATTCTGAAAAGCAGGTGTCTGCACAGTGCCGTGAACAGTTGTAAACTCACCGCGCCTTGCAGTACCTTCAGTTTTAATAAGTTTAAACATATACTGTTACCTCATAAAAATATTATAAAATCAACATACAATCGCCAAAGGAGAAAAATCTGTATTTATCATCAACTGCTGTCTTGTAGGCAGATAGTGTTTTCTCGTAGCCATAGAAAGCAGAAACAAGCATAATTAATGTACTTTCAGGCAAATGAAAATTGGTCAAAAGTCCATCAATACATTTAAATTTGTAACCGGGGTAAATGAAAATATCTGTATTCCTGTCATCTTCTCTTATTTCACCACAGAAAGTACCGACACTTTCAAGAGTTCTGCAACTTGTAGTACCAACTGCAATTACCCTGCCACCGTTTTTCTTGGTTTCATTAATTAAATCAGCGGTTTCTTTTGGTAAATGGTAATGCTCCGAGTGCATCTGATGGTCTTCAATTTTCTCTGCCTTAACGGGTCTGAAGGTACCTAAACCAACGTGAAGTGTAACATAACCGATGTTAACACCTTTATTCTTAAGCTTTTCAAGGATTTCTTCGGTAAAATGCAGACCTGCAGTCGGTGCGGCGGCAGAACCGAGCTCCTTTGAGTAGACCGTCTGATATCTTTCTTTATCCTCAAGTTCTTCCGTTATGTAATGAGGAAGAGGCATCTGACCGATTTTATCAAGAATACTATAAATATTATCGCTTTTATCGTAAAAGAAACGAACAATTCTGTTACCGTTTTCAAGAACTTTTTCAACTTTTGCAGTTAATATACCATCACCGAAAGTAAATTCAGTTCCCTCTTTTGCTCGTTTACCGGGACCTGCAAGTGTTTCCCACAAATCATTTTCCATTTGCTTTAATAATAAAAACTCAACAACTGCACCGGTTTCCTTTTTAGTGCCGTAAATTCTTGCAGGAAGAACACGGGTGTTATTAAGAATAAGGCAGTCACCTGCATTGAAATAATCACAGATGTCATAGAAATGTTTATGTTGAATTATATCATTTTCTTTTGAAAGCACCATCATCCTCGAACTGTCCCGGGGTTCAAGAGGATGTTGTGCAATAAGCTCTTCGGGTAAATGGTAGAAAAAATCTGATTTGTTCATAGTAATTCCTTTTGATTTCCTTAATATACTTAAAATAAATGCTTTAAAAACATTGACTAAAGTTTTATATAATGGTATTATATTTAATCGTTGAAATATTATAATTCATTTATTAAGTATTTACAAGTATTTTTTTAGATAGTGAGTGTTTTCGAACTTAATATAGTTTAATGCAGTCACTCTATGGAGGTTATTTATGAAAAAGTACAAAGTTGGTATTATCGGTGCAACAGGTATGGTTGGTCAGAGATTTGCACTTTTACTTGCAGACCACCCCTGGTATGATGTAACAGTTCTTGCAGCATCTTCACGTTCTGCAGGTCAGAGCTATAAAGAGGCTCTTGGTGACAGATGGTGTATGGAAGAACCCACACCTGCAAAATATCTTGATATGACTGTTCTTGATGCAGAAAAAGATATTGAAAAAATTGCTTCTGAGGTTGATTTTGTTTTCTGCGCAGTTAACCTTTCAAAAGCAGAAACAAAAGAGCTTGAAGAAAAATATGCAAAAGCGGAATGTCCCGTTGTTTCAAACAACAGTGCTCACAGAATGACTCCTGACGTTCCCATGGTCGTTCCGGAGCTTAATCCCGAGCATATTGAAGTTATTCATTCCCAGAGAAAACGTCTTGGTACAAAACGTGGCTTTATTGCAGTTAAATCCAACTGTTCATTACAGAGCTATGTTCCTGCTCTCTTCCCTCTTCACGATAAATACACCGTTAAAGATGTTGTTGTTTGTACTTATCAGGCAATTTCAGGCGCAGGTAAAACCTTTGAAAGATGGCCCGAAATGGTTGACAACGTAATCCCCTTTATCGGTGGCGAAGAAGAAAAGAGTGAAAAAGAGCCTCTTAAGCTCTGGGGCAAAATCGTTGGTGACGAAATCGTTTCTGCAACAGAACCTCACTTCACTGCACAGTGTATTCGTGTTCCCGTTTCTGACGGTCATATGGGCGCAGTTTTTGTAAGATTTGAAAACAAACCCGAAAAAGAAGATATGATTGAAATGTGGAAGAATTTCAAAGGCAGAGCACAAGAGCTTGAGCTCCCCTCTGCTCCCAAGCAGTTCCTTCACTATTTTGAAGAGGACAATATGCCTCAGACAAAACTTCACAGAAACCTTGAAAACGGTATGGCTGTTTCAATCGGTCGTCTTCGTGAAGATACTCAGTATGATTATAAATTCGTATGCCTTGCACACAACACTCTCCGTGGTGCTGCAGGTGGCGCAGTTCTTCTTGCAGAGCTTCTCTGTGCAGAAGGTTATATGGATTAATAATAAATTTTATTTTTGGAGGTTTTCGCTGTGAAAAAGCCTATTTTCACGGGTGCCGGTGTTGCCATTGTAACACCCTTTAAAGGCGAGGATTTAAAAATCAATTTCCCACTTTTTGAGGAGATAATCGAAAACCAGATACAAAACGGAACAGATGCAATTGTTGTTTGCGGAACAACGGGTGAAAAATCCACTCTTGTTTATGACGAGCACGTTGAAGCAATCCGTACTGCAGTGAGAGTTACAAACGGTCGTATTCCCGTAATTGCAGGAACAGGCAGTAATGATACCGTTCACGCTGTAAAGCTCTCAAACGATGCGGAAAAATGCGGTGTTGACGGACTTTTGATGGTTACCCCCTATTACAACAAAGCATCTCAGGATGGACTTATTGAGTCCTATACATTCATTGAAAAAAGAGTTTCAACACCTATAATTCTTTATAATGTACCCTCAAGAACAGGAGTTAACATTAAGCCTGAAACTTACCTCGAGCTTTCAAAACTCCCCCTGATAAACGGTGCAAAAGAAGCAAGTGGTGATATTTCGAGCTTTGCTAAAACTGTTGCCCTTTGTGGTGATAACCTTAATTTCTATTCAGGTAATGATGACCAGATTACAGTTTTCACTGCTTTAGGCGCAAAAGGTGTTATCTCTGTTCTTTCCAATATTGCTCCCAAGCTTACTCACGATATTGCAATGCTTGGTATTGAGGGTAAAACCGCTGAAAGTGCAAAATTGCAGTTAGAGTACATTGATTTATGTAATGCACTTTTCTGCGATGTTAACCCCATTCCCGTTAAAGCGGCAATGTGTATGATGGGTGTGGACGTAGGCAGATGCAGAATGCCACTTTCCCCTCTTAACAATGCTAATGAAAAGCTCTTGAGAGCAGTTCTCGAAAAGCATAATATGATATAAGGTTATTCGGCACAAGCAAGCCAGTGCCTTACGTGTACATTGGTTTTTTGCTTGCGAATACCAAAGATGGCACATAACTCTGAGTAAGAATCCAAACATTTAACAAAGGAAGTTCTAAAATGACAAGAATACTTTTAAGCGGCTGCTGCGGTAAAATGGGCAGAAATGTTATTTCTGTTGTTAATTCAAGAAAAGACTGTGAAATTGTTGCAGGTATCGATATAATTGATGACAGCACTCTCGGTTTCCCCGTTTTTCAGAATTACGGCGAGGTTAATGTCAAAGCAGATGTTATAATCGACTTTTCAAACCCTGCTTTGCTTTCCGATATGTTAGCTTTCGCAGTAAGCACCAAAACCGCAGTTGTTTTAGCAACGACAGGTCTTTCAGATGAACAAATCAAAGAGGTTGAAGTTGCATCCGAAAAAATTGCAGTTTTCTTCTCATACAATATGTCTTTAGGTGTCAGTCTTCTTTGTGAGCTTTCAAAAACTGCTGCAAAAATTCTCGGCACTGATTTCGATGTTGAAATTGTTGAATCTCATCACAATCAGAAAATTGATGCTCCAAGCGGTACTGCAATAATGCTTGGCAATGCAGTTAAAGAAATGATGCCCGATGCCTATTTTGAATATGACAGACATTCAAAAAGAGAAAAACGTCACACCAACGAAATCGGCATTCATTCTGTTCGTGGCGGTACAATTGTTGGTGAGCATGAAGTAATTTTCGCAGGTAACGACGAAATTGTTAAGCTTTCACACAGTGCCCGTTCAAAAGCGATTTTTGCTCAGGGCGCAGTTAACGCCGCAGCCTTCCTTAACGGAAATGAAAACGGCATTTATAATATGACAGACCTTGTAAATTCATAATTTTTAGCGGATAGCAGATAGCAATTAGCTGTTGCTATCCGCTTCATTTTCGCCAACTTGTCGGTGAAGTTAAGTTTATAAAGTGGCAACAACAACGAAGTCTGTCAAAGGTTCTTTCCCCTAAATAAATCTTCAATTCTTCTTTTGAAAGATTTGTTGTAATAATGGTTGAAAGTTGTTGAGAATATCGGTAATCGAACAAATCAAATAAAATTGACATTATCTTTTTACTGTCACAATAAGAAGAGCCAACATCATCCACCACAAGAATTTTCGCATTTTTAAATTCATCAATGGGTGATGTGTTTTCTTTATAGTTATATTTTTCTGAAAACTGAATTACATCTTTTTCTTTGATAAATCGGCATTTTGAACCAATTTTAATCTCTGAATCACTACTCAAGCCTTTCTCCTGCGCTTTAATTATATCTTTAACAACCCACTCATTCAAAGGTTCATTTTTGTTAAATTCATTAATAACCGAAACCGCAATATAGGTTTTTCCGCTTCCTCTGTTGCCTGAAAAAATCAAGCCGTTTTTAGTTTGCGTTGTATCATCGTCCAACATAAGAGAACAGATATATTTAGCTCCGTCAATTGCTTTTCGATTGTTTTCATCAACCATCAACTCAGAAAAGCAAGCATTTTCCTCTCTCTTCAAAACACCGCTTGCCTTAATTCGTTTCTTTATGTATGCATTAATTGCTTTTTCCCTATTTTCTTTTTCAATTTTCATTTTTAATTGGACTTCACATTCGCAATCGATATAAAATGTTTGTTTAGCATATTCATTAAAATAACTTTTCTTTTCTTTACCGCAAATTTTACACTTACTGTTATTCTCCATAAACACTCCTGAAATCAAAATAATCTTCATCATCGTCAACATATCGGGCAGGGTCGGTTATATCGCCACCTGAAAATACCTGTGGTTCATCTTCCCATCGTCTTTGGTTAAGATATGTTGCAGGGTACGGTATAAACTGACCATTATCTTTTAACCATTGTTCGCTTTTTTTCTGCCAAACAAGAGCCGTTAATATATCGGCTTTTTCTTTTTTGGTT
>JAZNGU010000048.1:0-28494 GCA_045576615.1 Acutalibacteraceae bacterium
TATTCTTCATAATAATTAAATCTTTTTAATATCAACAAAACCAATTTCAACTGGTGTTTCACGACCAAACATATCAATGTTAATCGTTACACACTGCTTCAGGTTGTTTACTTCCTTGATAATGCCAGTTGTATTCTCCCATACACCGGAAGTAACCACAACTGTATCACCAACTCCGAAAGCAACCTCTACTTCATCTTTGCAAAGTCCCATGCTTACCATTTCTTCTTCTGTAAGTGGAACCGGTTTGGATCCTGGTCCTACGAAGCCTGTAACACCTCTTGTGTAACGGATTGCGTGCCAAGTTTCATCGGGCACCTTGAGAACGTTTTCTTCGCCCTCTTTATCGCTGTATTCAACTGCAAGTTTAACAACAACATAACCGGGGAAAATTTTGCGCTCAACTTCAACTGTTTTGTCATTTTTAACTTCAACAACTTTTTCGAGCGGAATATTAACACCGAGGATTTTGTCGTGCATTTTGCGGTTTTCAACGATTTTTCCGATATTCTCCGCAACTTTATTCTCGTAACCGGAATAAGTGTGGATTATAAACCATCTTGCTTCGCCTGACATAGTTTACCTCCGAATTATACTGATTTTAAGTAATGAATCGGATTATTCCTTTTCAGTCGTTTTTTCTGTTGTTTCCTCGTCCTCGTGGTTATGACCTTCGTGGTCATCTTTGTCTTCTTTGTCTTCAGCTTTTTCAGTTGTTTCTGTAACTTCAGTCTTATCAGCAAGCTTGCCAAGACCATTTACAGCACCTGAAACTGCAAAGTCAAGAATCCAGATACCTGCGCCGATTACAAGGATTGCAGCAAGAACAATACCTGTGCTCTTGAGAACCATCTGGCGACCGGGCCAAACAATTTTCTTTGTCTCGCCTCTGAGGTCTTTAAAGAATTTAGCGATTGCTTTGCCGATTTTTACAAAGAAATTGCCAACCTTCTTAACGGGATTAGTTTTCTTTTCAGCTTTAGAGGTATCTTCCTTTTTGACGGTTTTCTTTTCGTCTGCCATGGTGTTACCTCCTTACTTTGTTTCTCTGTGGAGAGTGTGTTTCTTGCAGAATCTGCAGTACTTTTTCATCTCCAACCTGTCGGGGTTGTTTTTCTTTTCCTTCATAGTGTTGTAATTTCTCTGTTTACATTCTGTGCAGGAAAGTGTGATTTTAACTCTCATAACGGCACCTCCAATTTTTGATTAGCCTCCCTCTCGCCGATTGAAAAGGGCGAATCCCTTTCCTTACCGAGAGAGCCTTGTAGCGTCAGAATATGCTATTCTATTTTTAACGCACATCCTAAAATCAGGACGCAAAAAAAGAACCCTCTTTGAGAGGTAAAGGGATTATAGCATACTTGTATAAATATGTCAACGTTTTTTTGTAAAAAAGCGCAAAATGTATATTGACAAAGATCAGAATAATACCTATAATATAAATGAACAAAGGAGCTACCCCGTAGACGGTTAGCCCCATTAAAGTTTACGAAAAATAACCGCTAACTTTCTCAGGGTTGGGCGGTTATTTTTTTAATGCTAAAATTAGTGCTAATATAAGTACAATCGTAATTATGGTTGCATATTCCATTAAGCATCACCCCCTCAATTCCGAGAGGGTAAATACCCTCCCATAAATGAAAGGGCAAACCGCCTACCGTATAGGATAACTCCTAAGGGAACTCAAGTTCCGTTTATCATTTTATCATATTTTAATAACTTGTCAATCATTACCAATACTAAAGTACCTCCATAAACTTCCTTATAAACACGTCACTTCCAACTAAATACAGAACTCGTAAGGTACTGGCTTGCCTGTACCACAGAAAAAATAATAGTAGTGCATATTATAATGTTCGGAAGCGTAGCTTCCCCTAAACTTGCCACTTGCAACTTGCAACTTACCACTTATACAAGCGTAATTTCTACAAACCTCTTCACCATTCACTTTGCACTAAAAAACTCAACCCCCCGTCTCTCGACGAGGGATTGAATTTTTGGAAAGAGAAAATGAAATGTTTAGCAATTAATGTCTATGGCTATTATATAACACACCATTATTGCAACACTTTCACAACTTTATGAACAAATTGTAAACAAATCAAAACTGTTAGAAATTTACACAATATATAATGTTTGGGGGCGTTCGCCCCGAAACTTGCACTTGCAACTTGCTACTTATATATGGTATTATATATACTATTATATATATAAGGAAGATTTTATGGACATTTTAAAAACATTACAAGATGAGTTTTCTGTCAGTGAGCATCACATAAAAAACATTGTAGAATTAATTGACGACGGAAACACCATACCCTTTATTGCCCGTTACAGAAAAGAAATGACAGGCTCCTGCGACGACCAGAAACTTCGTGACATTAACGACCGCCTCACATATCTTCGTAACCTTGAAAAGCGCAAGGAAGAGGTTCTTTCCTCTATTGAGGAGCAAGGCAAACTCACAGAAGAAATCTCCCAAGCCGTTGCAAATGCGGTAACGCTTGCGGAGGTTGAAGATATTTATCGACCTTATAAACAGAAAAGGAAAACAAGAGCATCTGTTGCCAAAGAAAAAGGTCTTGAACCCCTTGCAGAGCTTCTTTTTTCTTTCACCCTTAAAGGCATTGACCTTTTGGATGTTGCAAAAGATTATGTTGATACCGAAAAAGGAGTTGAAACTCCTGAAGATGCACTTCAGGGCGCATCCGATATTATTGCAGAAATCATATCCGATGCTCCCGAAGCACGAAAGGTTTTAAAGGATTTAATTGCCAAGCGTGGTATTATTGAATCTGTTGCAAAGACAGAAGAAGACAGCGTATACAGTATGTATTACGAATACTCTGAGCCTGTTTCCAAAATCCCCTCTCACCGTATTCTTGCCATTAACCGTGGCGAAAAGGAGGGCTTTTTGAAAGTAAGCGTTGGTGTTGAAGAAGAAACAGCGTTGATGCTTCTTGATAAGCTCTTCATAAAAGAGGGCAGTTCGTCAACAGATTTCTGCCGTGAAGCCGCAAAGGACAGTTATTCACGACTTATATTCCCCTCTCTTGAAAGAGAAACTCGTTCAACTCTTACAGAAAAAGCAGACGAGCAGGCAATCAAAATGTTTGGCAGCAACTTAAAGCCTCTTCTTATGCAACCGCCCATCAAAAACAAAACAGTTCTTGCAGTTGACCCTGCTTACAGAACAGGTTGCAAACTGGCAGTTGTTGACGGAAATTCCAGAGTTCTTTATACAGGAGTTATTTACCCCACTCCCCCACAATCAAAAATTGCAGAATCCGAAGCAAAGGTTCTTGAGCTTATTAAGAAATTTCACATCGACTGCATTTCAATCGGTAATGGCACAGCAAGTAAGGAAAGCGAAATTTTTATTGCAGACACAATAAAAAAATCCCCACGACCCGTTTCCTATATGGTAGTTAACGAAGCCGGTGCATCTGTATACTCCGCGTCAAAATTAGGTGCAGAAGAATTCCCCGATTTTGATGTTTCTGTCCGTTCCGCAGTTTCAATCGCCCGTCGTCTTCAGGACCCTCTTTCAGAGCTTGTTAAAATTGAGCCCAAAAGCATCGGTGTTGGTCAGTATCAGCATGATGTTCCACCTGCAAGACTCGAAGAATCCCTTTCAGGCGTAGTTGAAGATTGTGTTAACTCAGTTGGTGTTGACCTTAACACTGCATCAGTTTCACTTCTAAAATATATTTCAGGTGTAACAAGCGCTACCGCTAAAAACATTGTTGCCTATCGTGAAGAAAACGGTGGTTTCAATGCAAGAACAGACCTAAAAAAAGTTAAAGGTCTTGGTCCGAAAGCATTCCAGCAGTGCGCAGGTTTCCTTCGTATCCCCGGTGGCAAAACACCCCTTGATAACACAGGTGTTCACCCTGAAAGCTATGATGCCGCTAAAAAGCTTCTCGACCTTTTCGGTTATTCGCAAAAAGACGTTGCTGATAAAGGTGCATCAGGCATCAGCGGTAAGGTTCAGGAATATGGTCTTCAGAAAGCCTCTGAAGAATGTGGCGTTGGTACTCCTACCCTTGTTGATATTGTGGGCGAGCTTGAAAAACCCGGTCGTGACATTCGTGACGAATTACCCAAACCAATGCTCCGTACAGATATTATGGATATGAACGATTTACGCGAGGGTATGGAATTAACAGGAACAGTCAGGAATGTTATCGACTTCGGTGTGTTTGTTGATATCGGGGTTCATCAGGACGGACTTGTTCACATTTCGCAGATTTGCGATAAATATATAAAACATCCCTCGGAAGTTCTTAAAGTCGGAGAGGTTGTAAAAGTAAAAGTCCTCTCCGTTGAACCACAAAAGAAAAGAATTTCCCTTACAATGAAAGGCATTTAAAAAACACCGCTTCGGCGGTGTTTTTTAGTGGCAAGTTGAAAGTGGTAAGTTTCGGGTGCGGTGCACTGCAATTGTAAGAGTGTTCTATCTTACTGTATAGTTGGGTATAGGCAAGCCTATACCTTACAGTTATGGCACTAACCAACACACCCGTAAGGCACTGGCTTGCCTGTGCCACAGACATAATAAAAAGAGAGCTAATTACATAATAATTGGAAGCGGAGCTTCCCCTAACCTCTTCACTCTTAACTCTTACTTCTTCACTAAAAAATGCGCCCTTACGGACGCATTTTTTACATTCCAAGCATTGAAGCCATCATGCCTTTTTTCTTTTCTTTTTTAGGCTTGTAAAGAGGGGGATTCTGAAGTCTTAATCTTGCACTTTTGCTCTTACGAAGATAATTAACAATCTCACAAACGGGTTCATACATTGTTTCGCTGAAATGCTCTTTAGCTACATCAATAAGTTCGGGATTATCAGCAAGAGAGCAACCGAGAATTGTAACCGCAACAATACTCTGAGTATCGTTTGTACCATCCTCATAAATATCGTTAAGAAGCTTAAAGAGTTTCTTCATTTTTGCAGGCTCATTTTCACGGATTGTATCAACAACATATTTGTTGCCGTACTTTGTGAAGAAATCCTCTGCTAAAAATTCGCCATAATCTTCAAGGTTCTTTTTATATTCATCACGAAGTTCGGGATAAACAGTTGTAAAACGGCTTCCGAGAGTGTTTGCATCATAAGCAAGCACACCGCTTTTTGCCTGACTTCTTGAAACAGGAGTAGGAGCTTTTTTACCGCTGTGAGCAGGTTTGTGGGAGAAAAGCTTATCAAATGTTTCATTATATTCCTGACAGATATATTTAATATCTTTTTCGTTAAATGTTTCCAGGTCAAGAAGACTTAATGATGCTCTTTTCATGTCGTCATCGGGAGCATCCTCTTCGTCTGCTTTTGCACAGAAAAGACCTAATTTACCATTGTCATATTCAACACGAATTCTTCCGTTTTCACCACGATACATAATAACAGATTTTCCATTCACTTCTTCAATGGGAAGATTGGGTGGAAAAACGCCGTCAGGATATTCAGGACGAAAACCCAATTCAGTTGTTTTATCGCCTATACCTTTAATAATAAGTTCAAGGGCATTGTTAAGTTCAAGCATTTATAATACCTCACATAAATAATATACCTATATAATATAGCACATTCTTTACAATTTGTCACTACCTAATTTAGAATTCGTAATACGTAATTAAAGTTGCAAGTGGAAAGTTGCAAGTGGCAAATTGTTGGGAAGCTACGCTTATATAAGTGGCAAGTTGCAAGTTGCAAGTGGCAAATTATGGGGAAGCTACGCTTCCGAACATTATAATAATATGCACTACTATTATTTTTTCTGTGGCACAGGCAAGCCAGTGCCTTACAGGTGTACCGGTTTAAGTAAGTTTGTAGGATAGAACTATAACCGTAAGGTATGGGCTTGCCCATACCTAACAACAAACTACGATAGTGAATTTATAATTACCGTGCGTAGCACCCGACACTTTGCATTTTACACTTTGCGTTTTGCATTTTACACTTTGCGTTTTGCATTTTGCACTTTACACTTTACACTAAAAAAACCACCGCGCTTTGCGGTGGTTTTCATCTATTTAACTTGCGATTAAACTGTTTCTTTTTTCTTTCTTGTGAGAACGAATGCTGCAGAAGCTGCTACGCAAACTGTTGCTGCGAGAGCGATACCTGCATCACCTGTATCTTCGGAACCTTGTGAAGAACCTTCAGCAGTTGTTTCAAGGTTGGGAGCTGCTGCTGTTGTTGATGAAGTTGCAGGAGCCTTTGTCTCATCATCGCCACCGAAAAGACCTTTAAGGAATTCGATGATTTTGTTAAGCAAATCTTCAAGCATGCTGAAATCAAGACCAAGACTTTCAAGAATGTTCTGGAAGAGGTCTGAAATATCAACGTTGCCGTCAACAAGCTGTTCGATAATGTCAGTGATTTCTGCGTTACCAAGCATATTAGCGATAGCATCTGCAAAGTCTGCGAATGTTACACCGTTGCCGTTAAGCATATCTCTGATAAGGTCAAGAAGAACGTTGATATCAGAAGCTGTGGTACCATCGCCTGTTGCATTGTCAGTTGAAGCTTCTGTTGTTTCGGGAACTACATCTTCGGGGAAGAGGAAGTTAACAACTTTGTTTTCAACGAGAAGAGTTGATGTAACATCATTAGCATCGTTACCGTCATCGGTACGGAACTCTTCAACATATACACTATAAGAAGTTTCTGTCTTTGTTGTGTCGATAACGCTGAATGTTATGTAGAAAATATCTCTTGCACCATTCTTTGTAACGCCACCGTTGGAAATCCAACCGAATGAATATTCGTCATTGGTACCTGTTTTGTAACCGTTAACAGCGACACCGTTAAAGAAAGCGTTGAAGTTATCGTCTGCATCGTAGGAACCTGCAAGGTCTGCATTCTTAACTGCGAGAACCTGAGGGTCAAATTTTACATAAAGGTTAACGCCGGTGAGTTTTTTAACAGCAGGAACAGTTACTGCAACTGTGAAGGTTGTTTGAGTAACAACATCGGTTCCTGTATTGTTATTGTTGTATTTGCCCTCCATAACGCGTGTTGCGATACCGGGGTCAACAACTGCTGAACTCATCGGTGCAATACTGATACAGATGAGTAACGCAGAAAGAAAAATCGCAAGAACTTTTTTCATTAATATCTTCCTTTACTTGAAATTGAGGAAAAAACCTCTGCCACACAAGTGCACATAACTATGGCATAGTTATAGCAACACTTATAGCCTGCATTGATTATATTACAAACGGCACACAAAGTCAATAGATATTTTCTATTATATTATGAAAAACACAATCTTTTTTCGAAACAAAAACAGTAGAAAACCCTTGTATTATCAAGGTTTTTCAACTGTTCCGTCATTTTATACAAAATAACTGTTTGTTTTTGTACAACAAAAAAGTTGCAAGTTTGAAGCGTCAAATAGTGGGGAAGCTACACTTCCGAATATTATAATAATATGCACTACTATTATTTTTTCTGTGACACAGGCAAGCCAGTGCCTTACAAGTGTACCGGTTCAAGTAAGTTTGTAGGATAGAGCTATAACCGTAAGGTATGGGCTTGCCCATACCCAACAACAAACTACGATAGTGAATTTATAATTACCGTGCGTAGCACCCGACGCTTTGCACTTTGCACTCTGCACTCTGCACTTTGCATTTTGCACTTTGCATTTTGCACTTTGCACTTACAACTTTAGCTCAGCATCAGAATTTTATATTCTCTATATTCCCATTAAAATAATCCAACGAACCGAATATTCTATCAATCCACTCCGCATTCTGAACGACCCATGACCCATTCTCTTTTGCGGGAAGTAAGAACACACCAATGGAACAGCTCTCCCCTATTTTTTCGGGAATCATTTTAACTGCTCTGCCGTTGATTGTCCGTTTTATAAACTTACATTTTCTGTCGCAATATTCACAAATCCATTCACTATCTTCAAAAGGCAATGGTGGATTTTTAAGAGTGGGGACTTTTGTTGTCAATGCGCCTGTGGGGCAAACATTCACACAAGCACCGCAGGAAACGCATTTACTTTCGCCCAAGGGCAAATCGAATGCGCTCAAAGGTAATGTACCGAATCCCCTACCGAAAAGACCGAGATTTTCAGTACCGCTTATTTCCTTGCAAGCTCTTACACACTGACCGCAAAGAATACACTTATTGTTATCGCGAACAATAAACGGATGACTTTTGTCTTTAGCATATTGCCTTGTTTTGCCGTAAATTCCCGAAGCGAAAGCGTCATAATCTCTTGCATAGGGTAACAATTCGCAGGAATAAACCGCAGAACAACCACATTCAAGGCATCTTTCCGCCTCTTTTATTGCTTCTTCTTTTGTGAAAGTAAAAGCTGCCTCATTAAAATTCTTGTTTCTGACATTTGCATCAACAAGCTTTATTTCCGTTCTTTGAATTTCCGGCATACCCTTTAAAATTTCGGGATTAAAATTCTTGTTAACCGAATAATCAGGAAGTTCAGGTGGAACGCTGATACCCTTGAACCAACAGTCAATACTCCTTGCAGCATACTTACCCCCAGCTATTGCTCTGATAGCAATATCAGGACCTTTATTTATAACATCACCTGCAGCAAAAACTCCCTCAACAGATGTCATAAATGTTGTTCCATCAACAGAAATTGTATTTTTTCTTGTAAGTTCAAGCAAATCAATATCACTGCCGATAACCTTTTGTCCGATAGCAGAAATAACAGAGTCACATTCTATAGTTTGAGTTGCCCCCTCAATTGCAACAGGACTTCTTCTGCCACTTGCGTCAGGTTCCCCAAGCTCCATTTTCTGAACCTTCAAACCTGTTACTTTTCCGTTTTCGCTCAACACTTCAACGGGCGCATAAAGGAATTTAAAATTAACACCCTCAGCTTTTGCATCGCGGATTTCATCGGGCTCTGCAGGCATTTCATTTTCGGTACGGCGATAAATGAGATTAACCTCTTGCGCACCAAGTCTTACAGCAGTACGAACCGCATCAATGGCGGTGTTGCCGCCACCAACAACACATACTTTTTTGCCTAATTCAACCTTTTCACCTTTTGCAACCTTATAAAGCACATCAATACCACCGAAAACGCCCTCTGCGTCTTCACCGGGGCATCTCATTTCAGATGCACTCCATGCACCGATTGCCACAAAAACAGCATCATAATTATCTTTGAGTGACTGTATTGTGAAATCTCTGCCAAGTCTTTTGTTATAATGGATTTGAACACCCATTTTCTCAATATTTTCAATCTCTTTGTCGAGAATATCTTTGGGTAATCTGTAAGCAGGGATACCGTAACGGAGCATACCTCCGCCATGTTCCTCACTTTCAAAAATTTCAACGGAATAGCCTTTAATTGCAAGGAAATACGCGCAGGAAAGCCCCGCAGGACCTGCACCGATAACCGCAACTTTCTTTCCGTTATTCTCTTCACATTCGGGAATATAATCCATAAATGAATCTGCCGCAAAGCGCTTTAATGCACAAATCGAAACTGCACCTTCAAGGTGAGCACGACGGCATTTTTCCTCACATGGATGGGGACAAACTCTTCCGATTGAAGCAGGTAAAGGATTGTCCTGTTTTATAATCTCAAGAGCTTTTTTCTCTTCACCATTTGCAATAAGACCAACATAGGCCTGAATGTCCTGATGAGTGGGACAAGCCATATAGCAAGGCGCTTTGCAATCGCCTGCATGGTCGCTCATAATAACAGAAAGAGTCATTTTTCTGCTTTTTTCAAGCTCGGGAGTGCTTGTTATAACTTTCATACCCTCGGTAACACTTGTTGAACAAGCACGAAGAGGCTTTCTTATTCCCTCAACCTCAACAAGACAAAGACCGCAACCGCCATAGCTTTCAAGCTCTTTGTTATGGCAAAGGTGGGGAAGATATATTCCGTTTTCTAAAATATTATCAAGAAGAGTTTTTTGTGTATCTGCAAGGTATTCCCTGCCATTGATTAAGATTTTAACCTGACTCATTCTACACCCTCCCCTGAAAGAATTTCTATTGCACCGAATTTGCAATTTTCAATACATTGACCGCAACGCACACAAATTTCATTATCAATCTTATATGGCGTTTTGATAACACCGCTTATTGCTTTTACAGGGCATTTTTTACTGCAAAGGGAACAACCTTTACACTTATCCGCAACTATATTATAGCTTATCAATGCCGAACATTTTTTAGCAGGACACTTTTTCTCTTTTATGTGAGCTTCATATTCCTCACGGAAATATTTTATGGTAGTAAGAACAGGGTTCGGTGCAGAGTTACCAAGACCGCAAAGAGCACCTGTTTTAATAGCCTCACCAAGTTCAACAAGGGTGTCGATATCACTTTCCTCACCCTCACCTTTAACTATTCTCTGCAATATCTCAAGCATACGGGTTGTACCGATTCGACAGGGTACACATTTACCGCAGCTTTCCTTGCTTGTGAAATCCATAAAGAATTTTGCCATATCAACCATACAGGTTTTCTCGTCCATAACAATCATACCGCCGGAACCCATAATGGCACCTGTTTTTGCAATATTTTCATAGTCAATGGGAGTGTCGAGAAGATTTTTGGGTATGCAACCACCTGAGGGGCCACCCATCTGAACAGCTTTAATCTGAGCATCATCCTTGATTCCGCCACAGATACCGAAAACAATATCGTTAATGGTAAGACCCATGGGCACTTCCACAAGACCACCGCGTTTAACACGACCTGCAAGAGCAAATACTTTTGTACCTTTACTGCCCTCTGTTCCCATTTCTGCAAATTTCTCGCCACCGTTAGCGATAATCCAGCTTACATTTGCAAAAGTTTCAACGTTATTGATATTTGTAGGCTTGCCACGGAAACCTTTCTGCGCAGGGAATGGTGGTTTGGTAATTGGCATACCTCTGTTACCACCCAAGGAGGCAAGAAGAGCAGTTTCTTCACCGCAAACGAATGCACCTGCACCCATCATAATACGGAAATCGAAAGCAAATCCGCTACCGAAAATATTTTTACCCAGAATGCCTTTACAGCGCATTTCTTCAATAGCTAAATTAAGTCTTTTAACTGCAAGAGGGTATTCGGCACGAACATAAATAATACCCATACTCGCTCCAACTGCAATACCCGAAATCATCATACCCTCAAGAACTCTGTGAGGGTCACCTTCTAAAACTGCTCTGTCCATAAATGCACCGGGGTCGCCCTCGTCCGCATTACAAACAATGTATTTTTCATTACCTGCGGAATTTTTCGCAGACTGCCATTTGATATGAGTGGGGAAGCCTGCACCGCCACGACCGCGCAAGCCTGATTTTTTAATTTCTTCAATTATCCCCTCTGAGCCAAGCTCCAAAGCCTTTTCAAGAGCGGAATAGCCCCCGTTTTCTATGTAGGAATCAATGCTTTCGGGGTCAATTTTACCACAACCCGAAAGAACAATTCGTTTTTGACCATTGAGGAATTTCAGTTCCTCATCAGTAAGTCGGTTTTGGGTCATAAGACTTCCGTTTTTAGCTGACTCACCAAGAGCAATTGCACTTTTTTCGTCAAGGCGACCATAAAGAATACTGTCGCCATCGTCAGTTATAACCTCAACAATCGGTTCAGCAAAACAAAGTCCGTTACAACCAACCTTCTCAACCTTGAAAGAGGTGTTTTCAAATGTTACTTCAAGACCTTTCAAAACATTTTTTGCACCTGAAGCAATACCGCAAGAGCCGTAACCTAAAAGAAATCTCATTTCCTTTCCTCCTCTCTTATGGTTTCTATAATATTAGTTACCATATCCGGAGTAAGTTTGCCGTAGGCAGTGTCGTTTATCATCATTGCGGGAGAAATACTGCAACAACCAAGACAGGCAACCTCTTCCCAGGAGAAAAGTCCGTCCTCGGTTACATCACCCTCTTCAATGCCTAAAACACGCTTAACAGTGTCACCAACACGCTCTGCACCGTTAACGTGGCAGGCAGTACCCATACAAACCATAATTCTGTATTTACCAACAGGTTTAAGGCGGAAACCTGCATAGAACGAGGCAACGCCCATAATTCTCGCAGAAGGTATTCCGCTTTTCTCTGTTATGTATTCAACACTTTCTTTTGAAATATAACCGTCAATAGCCTGAACATCCTGTAAAACTGCAATAAGACTTTCCTCGGGATTTTCGTACTTTTGAAGTATAGCGTCAATCAGGCTTTTCTCAATAGCCACAAAACCATCTCTTTTCACTTTGTTTGAAAAATAAATTAAAATTACATTTCATTTTACTATATTACTACTAAAGTTGCAATAGTAAAAATGCGTAATACGAAATATCTGGTCTTCGACACAATTCTAATATTTGGAAGCGTAGCTTCCCCAAAACTTGCCACTTGCAACTTATCACTTGCCACTTATACAAGCGTAACTTCTACAAAACTCTTCACAATTCATTTTCCAACTCGTAAGGTACAGGCTTGCCTGTACCACAGAAAAAACAATAGTAGTGCATATTATTATAAAATTCGGAAGCGTAGCTTCCCCAAAACTTGCCACTTGCAACTTGCAACTTATCACTTGCCACTTGCCACTTTTATATGCTAATATAATCCTCGGTGATAAAAATGAAAGATTATAACTATTATTTATTTGACTTTGATGGTACTCTTTGCGACACAACCGAGGGTATTTTCAATTCAATTATTTATTCTCTTGACTGCTACGGCATAAAGGAAACTGACATTGAAAAACTTCACTTCTTTGTTGGCCCACCCCTTTTTGAAAGTTACAAAACAATCTACAATGTTTCTGACGAAGACGCACAATGGCTCATTGACAAATACAGAGAGCGTTACAGAGTGAAAGCAGCGGAAGAGTCAAAAATATATGACGGCATAAAAGAAATGCTTGAAAGATTAAAAAATGACGGCAAAAAAATTGCCGTCGCATCTTCAAAACCTATTCATTTTGTAGAAGAAATTTCAAAATATCACGATATTTATAAATACTATGATTTTATTTCCGCAGAGGATTTCAAAAACAACCATTCAAGCAAAAAGGATTTAATCAACGCCTGCCTTGATTTTTTCGGCAATCCACCAAAAGATGAATTAATTATGGTTGGTGACCGTTGCTATGACATCGACGGAGCAAAAGCCGTTGGTCTTGACAGTGCAGGTGCAGTTTACGGCTTCGGAACGGCAGAAGAACTGACCGAATCAGGTGCAACTTATCTTCTTAATTCGCCTGAAGAGCTTTATTAAATGCGGAGTGCGGAATGCGGAATGCGAAATGAGCTTCGCAAGGAGTAAAAGGAGAGCAACTCTTATCATCCCTGTGCGCCTCAGCGCATAGGGAGGGGGACCAAAAGCAGCAGCTTTTGGTGGTGGGTTGCCCCGTAAAAATTACCCTTTGTAAAAGTAAAGCAACAAAAAAACAACGATATTCTTATTTTTCGTAAGAATATCGTTTTATTTTTATATTAAAAACACGTTCCACAAGTGGTATAGCCTTGTGAATACAAATCATCAAGTGAACCGCTATAGCTTTTCTTGTTTTTCTCACTCATTTTATTTATATGGTGACAATGTGTTTTGTGAATTTTCTTTGAGTTGGTATTCAAAACATACTGACCTGTAATAACATACTGTTGTTTCGTTGTTTCAACATATTCTTTAGTTGTCTGCACTGCTGCAGCAATTTTTTTTGTTGTTTCCTTGTTGCTTTCTACAGACCAACTTCTGCCCGTAGTATAGTCAATTTTAACTCCCGGTTGAACATTGTAGCAGAAAACATTGAAGCAAATGCCCTCACCCTCATCTTCAACAGAATAGGCTTCCATCTGCACACCCTTTGCCACAAGATCACTTCCGTCATAAATGGGCGTAACTCTGTATGCAACGTGATTTTCTGTTTCACGGATATAGTCGGCAACCATATTTTCAAAGGGCAACATACCCTCAGTATTCATATATCTTGTACCGGTTATAAGGTTTCTCTTATTTGCATTTTCCGCCGACAACTGCCACCCGATTAAATGGCAACGATTGTAAAGATATTTACCTGAAACACTGTCATACTGTGCCTGAACCCATCCGCTCGGCTTAACAGAACTGATACTCCCTCTTTCGTCATTTGCCTTTGGCATAATTTCTTTACCGCAGGACGCAACCGCTCCGCCACAACGCCCCAAGGAGTCAAGGGATGCGTAGGTTTCGTAACCTTTTGTTGTCAGTTCATATTTGTTGAAAGACGGAACATTGTCATTGATAACAACATAAGGTCTGCCCGAATACTCGGGTATTTCCGATAACACTGCCTTACTGTCATCGTCACCGACACTTTCGGGTTTGTTTTGTTTTTCAGTTTCTTTTTCAGTTTGTTTTTCGGTGTTTTCTTCAATTTCTGAATTGTCGGTTATATCTTCTTTGGTTTCATTTGCTGTTGTTTGATTTTCTTCTGTTGTTTCAACAATTCCCGTTGTTGTTTCGGAATCTGGTTGGGAATCGCAACCTGAAAAAGCAGAAAATAAAACTGCAATCAAGCAAACAATTGATAAAAGTGATTTCAGTTTTTTATTAAATATCATTCTGTTCACCCATTTATCTTGAATATATTTCTAATGTAATTTTATCATGGGAATTCCCTTGGAATTCCTCTTTTTTCACTTTCTTAAAGCCCTCTGCTTTAAGGTCAACATCGAAGAACAAATCACCGGGATATTTTCTGTTCCAATTGAAAACATAGAAGCTTTCAACATTTTCAGTTGAAACCGCTTTGTTCTCAACAAAGCAGAAATCCCCCTGATTTGCATTAATTAAAAAATCCTCATCAACAAGAATATTTTCAAGATTTTCAAATTGCTTTGCAGAATAAGAATTCATAAGAAGCCTTGAGCCATTTGTTATTTCAAGAATTTTCTCACGTAAAACTCTGTCCTGACTCTGCCTTTTACCCATAAACATCATTCCGTTGTTTTTGTCTAAACACACTATAACATTCATTCAAAACTCTCCATCAAATAAAAGTATTGCGACTTTTATCATCCCTGTTTTGTCGCAGACAAAATAGGGAGGGGGACCAAAAGCGTCAGTTTTTGGTGGTGGGTAGCCTCATAAAGATTATCCATTGTAAAAACATTGCAACGCTCAATTGCCCATTACTTGAACACTTCGTTCAAGTATACCCGTCATCTTCGCAATCGCCACACCATAATTCACCATAGGAACGCCCTGCTCGTTGGCAAGATTCATTCTGTGCTTCATTTCCTTTTCGTTAAGTGTGCAACCGCCACAATGAACAATGAGTGAAAACCCGCTTAAATCCTGGGGAAAATCTCCGCCCGAGGTAAAGCTGAATTCAGGCTGAGCACCTGTAAATTTTCTTATCATATTTGGAATTTTAACTGTGCCGATATCGTTACATTGTCTGTGATGGGTACAACCCTCACTGATGAGAATTTTATCACCATCTTTGATTTCGCAAAGTTTTTCCGCTCCGTTTATGAGCATCCGAAGTTCGCCCTTATATCTCGCCATAAGAATGGAAAAAGAGGTAAGAAAAATATCATCGGGCACAATTTTTGAGACCTTACCGAAAATCTGCGAATCGGTTATAACCAACCTTGGTTTTCTCCCAAGGGCATTCAATGTACTTTCTAACTCCCCATCCTGACAAGCTATAACAGTACAGTTGCCGTCAAGCAAATCGCGGATTGTCATCTGCTGAGGCAGAATAAGTCTGCCTTTTGGTGCGGCTTCATCAATAGGGATTACAAGAACAACAATGTCCCCTTTTTCAACCAGATCAGAAACCACATATTTCTTCTTTTCGGCAATCTTCATAAGACTGCCGATTTTTTCTTTCAACTCAAAAATATTTATACTCTTTACTGCACTGACATAAATTTCATTGTCATTTATACCTGTTTTTTCTGCAAGCAACTCACATTTGTTAAAGGCAATGATATAAGGAGTATTTCTTTTCTTAAATGCTTCAATTAACTCGTCATCACCTGCTGAAAGACCTTTTTGAGCATCAACAACAAGTATTGCAATATCGGTTTTTGCAAGAATTTCGTTGGTTTTTTCAACTCGCTTTTCACCAAGGTATCCCTCATCATCAAACCCCGGAGTGTCAATAATCACAACAGGACCAATAGGAAGTAATTCCATAGCCTTTTTAACGGGGTCGGTGGTTGTTCCCTTTATCTCGGAAACAACCGAAAGACTCTGCCCCGTAACTGCATTAACAAGGCTGGATTTACCTGCATTTCTCATACCGAAAAAGCCGATATGAACCCTTTCGGCAGAAACAGTTTCATTCAAACTCATTTTAAATCACCTTAAAATTCAATCAATTTAAAACCTGAAATCTCGTCTGTTGGAATTTTTAATGTCACAAATATTGCTTTCAGCAATTTCTCTTACCTTGTCTTTGGGTATTTTCTTAAGCTCTTCTTCAATAAGCTTGTAGCCGATTTTCTTTGTCTCAGGTGAAGCATAGTCTTCAAGGTATTCTGTGAGCGTCATAAGTGCATTAGGATGGCAACAATTAAGAATCTGTCCGGATTTACAAAGGCTCATAAAGCGATCACCTGTTCTGCCCTCTCTGTAACAAGCGGTGCAGAATGATGGAATATGTCCGTTTTCCATAAGCCAACGAACAACCTCGTCAAGAGTTCTCTGGTCGGAAACATCAAACTGCTCGGAATCGTGGGGACGCTCTTCTTCGGTATAACCGCCGACAGAGGTACGGGAAGCGCCACTAATCTGTGAAATACCAAGGTGCAAAGCCTCACCTCTCACTTTTTCACTTTCACGTGTGGAGATAATCATACCTGTGTAAGGAACTGCAATTCTGATACAAGCAATAATTTTCTTAAACATTTCGTCACTGATACCATTATCAAAGGTATCAGGGTCAATGTCATCTGCTCTTTTAAGTCTGGGAACACTGATGGTATGGGGGCCAACACCGTGAACCGCTTCAAGATGTTCTGCATGCATAAGAAGACCGACGAATTCATACATATATCTCTCAAGTCCGAAAAGAACACCAAGACCAACGTCGTCAATACCGCCCTCCATAGCTCTGTCCATAGCTTCTGTATGGTAATCGTAGTCGTGCTTAGGTCCTGTGGGATGAAGTTCAAGGTAACTCTGTTTGTGATAAGTTTCCTGGAAGAGAATGTATGTACCGATTCCTGCATCTTTAAGTTTTCTGTAGTTTTCAACAGTTGTAGCGGCAATATTCACATTAACTCGTCTTATAGCGCCATTTTTGTGATTAACGCTGTAAATGGTTTTGATGCATTCAAGAATATACTCAATAGGATTGTTTTTCGGGTCTTCACCTGCTTCAATGGCAAGACGCTTGTGACCCATATCCTGAAGTGCAATAACCTCTGCCTTAACCTCTTCCTGAGTTAATTTTTTACGTGCAATGTGCTTGTTTTTCATATGATACGGACAGTAAACACAACCGTTCACACAATAGTTTGAAAGGTAAAGTGGTGCAAACATAACAATTCTGTTGCCGTAAAAATCCTGCTTAATCTGATTGGCAAGAGCATACATTTCCTCAACCTTTTCGGGAATATCGCAGGCAAGAAGCACTGCCGCATCTCTATGGGTAAGACCTGTGCAGTGGAAACCGTTGCCCACTTTTTTAGGCTTTGCCTTTTCAAGAATACTGTCGATAAGCTCGATATTATTCTTATTTTCCTCTGCATATTTTATGGTATCAAGAATTTCACCATCGTGAATAAATTCTTCTGCTTTTAATGATTTGGGATTGTAAAATGACATAATATTTTCATTCCTTTCAGTAAATTCAAGTGGCAAGTTGAAAGTGGCAAATGGCAAGTTTTGGGGAAGCTTCGCTTCCAAACATTCTATGCTTCGCTTATCATTGCCAACCTTTCTTAGCAGCCTTATTTTTCTAAGTTCTTTTTTGTTGTTCGTACTATTGAGTACAATATTTTTTCTATTTCTATACATTCGTCCAATATAGACTTAGCTTCTTTATCTGTTAGTTTATCTGTTGCATCCAATAACCGCAACCAATATTTAGTTTCTGCGGCCTCTTTCAGTGCTATATTCATTTTGGTCAAAAAGTCTGCTTGACTTTGAGCCTGTTGCGCCTCAGAAACATTCGCGCCTATGCTTGTTCCTGAACGAAGCATTTGTCTTGAAATATCAAACTCCTTCTTTTCCTCGATTAAATAGTCCTTTAGTTTAACTATTCTTACAGCAAAATCAAAACTTCTTTCTTCTATTGTTTTTGACACTGTATATCGCTTCTTTCTTTATAATTAAATTTAATTATAAACTTTAGTAGTGACGATTTTAGCTGTTTTCAGGCATATACATTTATAATTGCCGTGTGCAGCACCCTAAACTTGCCACTTGCCACTTGTCGCTTGTCACTTAATCACATCTCCACGTACAACAACTATTTCATACCCGATATTTTCGATTTTCTTTTTTAATTCATCCATGTGAAACGCGTTTTCTGCTCCTGTATTAAGCTTGTTGTTATATAATTCATATTTTTTTCTTGCGCTTTCAGGCGACAAATTCGGCATAACAACATTTGCACCTGAGAGAATACCTCTTTCTCTTCCATCGTCCTTAACCGTACCAAGTGCCGTTGTTGCAGGTAGCAGAATGTTGGGGTGAATTAATCTTATAATTGAAAGCAGGTAACAGGTCAAATCTGCGGATCCTGCATTTTCTTTTGCATAAATTGTATCTTTGTGGGGAATAAAAGGTCCGATTCCGCACATATCAGGTTTGAAATTCTCTATAAATTTCAAATCCATTGCAATATGCTTTGCAGTCTGGTAAGGGGCACCCACCATAAATCCGCAACCCGTCTGGAAGCCGATGTCTTTAAGATTTTTAAGACAATTCATTCGATTTTCGTAGGACATATCTGCAGGATGCAATTTTTCATAAAGCTCCATGTCTGCGGCTTCGTGGCGGAGAAGATATCTGTCCGCACCTGCATCATAAAGCTTCTGATAGCTTTCTCTGCTTCTTTCCCCTAAAGAAAGCGTTACCGCACAATCGGGAAAAACTTTTTTTATGTTTGAAATCAGGTGACAAAGTATTTCGTCAGTATAAAACCCGTCCTCTCCCCCTTGCAAAACAAAAGTGCGAAAGCCCAGTTCATACCCTGCCACACAACATTCCATAATTTCTTTTGGTGTAAGACGGTACCTCTGGCAGTAGTGGTTTCCGCCACGGATTCCACAATAAAAACAGTTATTTTTACAAATGTTGCTGATTTCAATAAGTCCACGGATAAAAACCGAATTTCCATAAACATCCTTACGGACTTTCTCAGCATTTGCTCTCAGATAATCTGCAAGCCCTTTTGTGTAGCCCGAAACCAACTGTTCGTATTCACTTAAAGGCAGAGAATGTCTTTTTATAAGTTTATCGGCAATTGCAAATAAATTATCATTCATTATTAATCACATTCGAAAGCACAGTTTTTGCACTTATTCCTTTAAGATTTCCGATTTTACCGCTTAAAGCAGAAATAACATCCTGCGGTGCATCAATCGCCACACTGATAATGCTGATTTCCCTTTGCCGATAGGGAATACCCATTCTGCCGATAATATATTCTCCGTAATTATGCAAAATTGTGTTAAGCTCCCCAACGGACTCGCCATTTTCAACAATAATGCTTATAACACCAACTCGAGAAGACATACTAACCACCTTGTTTATAAAATAAAAATACCATACCCTGACAGAAAACGGGTACGGTAAAATGCGGAATTGTGTTGATTAGTGCAACTTTTATCATCCCTGTTAGCCTCTTGGCTAATAGGGAGGGGGACCGCGTCAGCGGTGGTGGGTTGCCCCGCAAAGATTACCCTTTGTAAAAATAACGCACTCTTCACTATTCACTCTTAACTTAATCTTCCGTCCCTTATTTTCAGGAAAAACAACTCCCCTTCACGTCAGGTACATTTTGTAATTTCATTATACAATATATTTTTAAAATAATCAATGAATAGAAAGTAAATAACAGAGAAAAATATAACCAAATAAAAATGCAAGGTACAAAACGGAAAATCCCTGGGCAAAGCCGATTTTAAATGCAAGTATCGTGACCTTCGGTCGGCAATTCTAAAAATCCAACCGTAACTTTTTCTGAATTTTTGTATTTAAAAGGGAATCATTATATTGAAAATGTATTGGTTTGCATAAGATTTTATAATGTTTGGAAGCTCTGCTTCCCCTTCATTTTGCACTTTGCATTTTGCGCTTTAAAAAGGAGCTTTTTATGGATTCAAAAAATTACCAACAACTCGTATCTTCCACCACCCCCAAATCCCCTCTTTTAAAAGACTGCATTTTAGCCTTCATTTTCGGAGGTTCAATCTGTTGCTTCGGACAACTTTTAAGAACACTTTACTCCAATGTAGGTTTAACTGAAGACGAAGTAAAACTTGCAGTACCCGTAACACTCATTGTAATTACAGCAATTCTTACAGCTACAGGCACTTTCGCAAAAATTGCAAAATATGCAGGAGCAGGCACCGCCGTACCAATTACGGGCTTTGCAAACTCTGTTGTTTCCCCTGCGGTTGAATTCAGTGCAGAGGGTAAAATTCTCGGCACGGGCGCTAAAATGTTCAACCTTGCAGGCCCCGTTATAGTCTATGGTTGCTCTGCCGCAAGTCTTTACGGGCTTATATATTATTTATTCTTAAAATAATACTGTTGATTTAATTATTCGTATGTGATATATTCAATACAGATAATTAAATTTTTAACAAGGATGTGTTTTCATGAGCAGAAATGCAATTTACGGTGCAGGTTCACTTGGCACTGTTTTAGGTGCATACATCACTAAAAACGGCGGTCAGGTTGACCTTATTAACAGAAATAAAGCACACGTTGAAATTCTCAATACAAAGGGCGCAAAAATCACAGGTACAGTTGATATGACCGTTCCCGTTAAAGCAATCACCCCTGCAGAAATGGAAGGCAAATATGATGTTATTGTTCTTCTCACAAAGCAGCTACATAATAAAGAAGTCGTTACAATGCTTAAGGATTTCCTCAGCGAAAACGGCGTCATCGTAACTCTTCAGAATGGTATTCCCGAGCCGGGTATTGCAGAAATTGTCGGTGCAAATCACACAATGGGTTGCGCAGTTGAATGGGGCGCAGCACTTATTGAACCCGGTGTTTGTGAGCTCACAAGTGCACCCGACAGTCTTTCTTTCCACATGGGCAAATTAGACGGAATTACTGACGAACAGGTAAAAATGGTTAAAGACCTTCTTGAACTTATGTGCCCTGTTCACGAAGAAGAAAATCTCATGGGCGCCCGTTGGTCAAAGCTCCTTATCAATGCAACATTCTCAGGTCTCGGCACAGTTGTTGGTGGCGTTTTCGGTGATGTTTCCGAAGATAAGGATGCTCAGAAAGTTGCAATCCGTTGCATGAAAGAATGTATTGACGTTGGGCACGCAACAGGAACTGAATTTGCTCCCGTCCAGGGCAAAAACATTGTTGGTCTTTTCTATTATAAAGGTGCTCTCAAACGTGCTCTCGGATGCAAGCTTCTTCCCATTGCAATGAAAAAGCACCGCCTTATTGAACCATCAATGCTTCAGGACCTTAAGAAAGGTAAACCCTGCGAGATTGATGCAATCAACGGTGTCGTTTGTGAGTTTGGTAAAAAGCATAACATCCCCACTCCCATCAATGACAAAATCGTTGAAATTATCAAGAAAATCCAGAATGGCGAACTTAAAGCTGAAAAGAAAAACATCAGATTTTTTGATAATATTTTATAATTTTCAACAAATTCCAACCCATTAAAATGCGTTCACATTTTAATGGGTTGCGTATTTTTTCACCTTTCTTGCAAACAATATTATCAAAACTTTTAAGGAACGATTTTATGCCGCAGAGAATGGGAAAATATACAATTGAATTAACAAACACTCCGTCAATTATCGGCTATGCCGCAGTTGTTGGCAAGAAAGAGTCGGAGGGGCCACTGGGTCAATGCTTTGACAAAACTTGTAAAGACGCTTTTTTCGGAGAAAAGACCTTTGAAAAAGCGGAAACAAAAATGCAGAAGCTGACTATCGAAACCGCTGTAAAAAAATCGGGACTTTCGAAGAAAGAGATTCAGATTGCTTTTGCAGGTGACCTCTTAAATCAATGTATAGGTTCATCCTTTGATATGAGGGATTTAGGCTTTCAGTTTGCAGGACTTTACGGTGCCTGCTCCACAATGGCGCTTTCCCTTGCCCTTGCGGGAATTTTCGTGGATTCGGGAGCCGCAAAAACTGCCCTTGCTGCCGCATCCTCTCACTTTTGCTCGGCGGAAAGGCAGTACCGCTATCCCCTTGAATACGGTGGTCAGCGTAGTCCTGCAAGTCAATGGACGGTTACGGGTGCAGGTGCAGCAGTAATTTCTGAATGCAAAGAAAACACACCCACTATTGAGAAAGTTATTATCGGCTCTGTAAGAGATTTGGGAATAACCGACGTCAATAATATGGGTGCAGCTATGGCACCTGCGGCGGCACAGACAATCGGTGATTTTTTAGAAGACACTAAAACTACCCCTGATGACTATGACCTGATATTAACAGGTGATTTAGGCTCAACAGGCTCAACGCTTCTAAAAGAATTAATGCGAAAAGAATATTGCACCGACATCAGCTCCGTTCACGAAGACTGTGGCACAATGATTTTTGATTTAGAAAAACAAGATATGCACTCAGGCGGTTCGGGTTGCGGTTGCTCTGCAAGTGTTGTCTGCTCATATATTCTCAACAAACTGAGTAAAAAGGAGTTAAACAAAGTACTTTTTGTTGGCACGGGAGCACTTCTCTCCCCCACCTCATCAATGCAAAAAGAAAGCACACCGGGAATAGCACATGGAGTGGTGCTCACTTCGTGATAAGTTGCAAGTTGGAAGTGGCAAGTGGCAAGTTAAGGGTCTGCGACGCTATTATACAAGGAGAAAAACAAATGAACAAACAACAAACATTACAAAGCCTTTCAAACGTAACAAAAGCCTATTTGCGAATCTCTCAGATAAAAACTGTTTTAACAGTTTTCTTAATAGGTTATACGGCAGTTAAAATTATAAAAACTGCAAAGAGTCAATAATCAAGTGTAAAGTGCACTAAAAAAAGATTCAAGACATTATTGTCCTGAATCTTTTTTGTTAAGTTTATTCTATGGCACAGGCAAGCCAGTGCCTTACGGGTGTGATGAGATTTAGGTTATATATAGTGGATAGAGAAATAACCGTAAGGTATAGGCTTGCCTATACCAACACAAAAAAAGCAATAGTAGCGCATAATATAATGTTCAGAAGCGTAGCTTTACCGAAACTTGCCACTTGCAACTTATTCTAATCCGCCAGCCTTATCATAAGCTCAGCAAAAAGGCTGTTCGCCCAGGCAAACCAAGGACGAGTAAAGTCCGTATCATCATTTTTATGGAATGATTCGTGCATAAGGTATGCGCCTGCGTGGGTGGTGGTGAGCATTCTTATACATTCTTTAATTTCATCCTCATCAATTGAGGTAAGTGCCTGCATCGTTAAAGAAATGTGCCAGATTTTATCTGTACCCGTATGCGGACTGCCTATTCCCTTTGCAACCGCACCGTCAAAATACCAGGGATTACTGTGAGAAAGAATAAACTTTCTTGTGTTCTGATAAATTTCGTTATCAGGCTTTACATAGCCAAGATAAGGCGCAGATAAAAGGCTTGGTGAATTAGCATCATCCATTAAAAGCATATTACCCATACCATCTGTTTCATAAACAAACATTTTGCCGTAATGGTCGTGGTCGTAAACACCATGCTCTTTGATACCCTCATCTATATCAAAAGCCAGAGAACGACATTCGCTTTCAAGCTTTGTATCTTCATAGCCCTCATTAGCCATCTGAGCTGCCTTTTTGAGAGCGCAGACCGCCATCATATTTGAGGGTACAAGGTAACCGTAAAGGCATCTGTCATCAGACGGACGGAAGCCCGACCAGGTCATACCTGTATATAAAACATCGTTACCTTTGCCATCATTGGGCAGAGTATCAATTGTCGGGCAATCTGTTCTGTTAAAGTAATATTTTGAATTCTGAAAATGATTCTGTTCTTTCTTGAAAACTTCAACAATTTTCCACATCATCTGATGGAATTCTTCTGTGAAAATGGAATTATCAAGTGTCTCGTTGTAATACTGATACGCAAGGTAAAGTGATGCACAAAGAGAGTCAACCTCATATTTTCTTTCCCAGATTAATTCGTGAGAAAAGTCTGTATCATCCTTATGGCTTCTGGAGTTGGGAACAGCATTAAAAGCATTTGCATAAGGGTCAAGGCAAACAAATTTTGCATGACGTGCAATAACACTTCTGATAATTTCCTTTAAATCCTCATCCTCGTTAGCGTAACGAATGTAATGGGTAAGCTGGGAAGCACTGTCTCTTAACCACATAGCAGGAATATCGCCTGTAATAACAAAATAGCCACCGTCATCAAGCTTTGTAACTGTGGTTTCAATTGTATTCAAAAAACACCCCTTAAAAAATGGTGCAAGTTCAGGGTATTTTACTTTAAGTTTTTCTGTAATTTCATCTGCTTTTTGCAAAAGAATCTTCGGAATATCCATAATAACTCCTATAATTTCATTTTTGCCAATACATTTTTATTCAGTATAACACGACCATTTTTTTAAAACAATGGTAATGTTGCAAGGGTTTTCCATCTTAAATTTGTCAAACTTACCGAATTTTCAAAAACTTGAAAATATTTTCGAATTGTTAATGATTTATCAATCTATATGTAGTATAATTACGCTGTAATAAAATTTTTGGAGGTACCAAAATGGCAAATCGTATTGTATTAAACACAATTTCCTATCATGGAAAAGGAGCAATTGAAAACATCACCACAGAGCTTCAGAGCCGTGGATTTAAAAAAGCTTTCGTATGCTCCGACCCCGACCTTATTAAGTTCGGCGTTACAGGTAAGGTAACAGACCTTCTTGACAAAGCAGGTTTCCCTTACAGTATATTCAGCGAAATCAAAGCTAATCCCTCAATTGAAAATGTTTTAGCCGGTGTTGATGCTTTCAAAGCAAGTGGTGCAGATTGCATCGTTGCTATCGGTGGCGGTTCTGCAATGGACACTGCAAAAGCAGTTGGCATTATTATTGAAAACCCCGAATTTGCAGATGTAAGAAGTCTCGAAGGTGTTGCAGATACAAAGAACCACGCAGTATTCACAATCGCAGTTCCCACAACTGCAGGTACTGCAGCTGAAGTTACAATCAACTATGTTATTACAGATGTTGAGAAAAAACGCAAATTCGTTTGCGTTGACGTTCACGATATTCCCGAGGTTGCAGTTGTTGACCCGGATATGATGGCTTCAATGCCCAAAGGTCTTACAGCTTCAACAGGTATGGATGCTCTCACTCACGCTATTGAAGGCTATATCACAAAAGGCGCTTGGGAAATGACAGATATGTTCCACCTTAAAGCAATTGAGCTTATTGCAAAACATCTCCCCGGTGCTTGCGAAAACACTCCCGAAGGCAGAGAAGGTATGGCACTTGCACAGTATATCGCAGGTCAGGGCTTCTCAAACGTTGGTCTTGGTATTGTTCACTCAATGGCACATGGTCTCGGTGCTCTTTATGACACACCTCACGGTGTTGCAAACGCAATTCTTCTCCCCTCAATTATGGCGTACAATGCAGAATGCACTGGCGACAAATATCGTGATATTGCAAAGGCAATGGGCGTTGCAGGTACAGAGGCTATGTCAATTGACGAAGCAAGAAAAGCAGCAGTTGACGCTGTTTACGCTCTTAACGAAAAGGTTGGTATTGCAAAAGACCTTAAGGGTATTCTTAAAGAGGAAGATATTCAGTTCCTCAGCGAAAGCGCATTCGCAGATGCTTGCCGTCCCGGTAACCCCAAAGACACAAGCGTTGAAGAAATCGCAGAGCTTTACAGAGCACTCCTTTAATAATAAAAATTTTCCGTCCGACGAAAGTCGGGCGGATTTTTTTACCATTCAAACTCAGGTCTTTGATTTTCTACGTGTTTTGCAGCTTTGAGAAGAAATTGTCGCATTGGTTCCATTTTTCTTATAAAAAATGTTAATTCCTGCAAAAGCCCATCAAAATCGTCAATATCTTCATCAGGAACGAAATAAATCATTTCCCAATTTTTCATTTTGATATATTCTGCCGCAGGGTCGTCTGCTGAAAAACCTCTTGGCATTGATTTTAATTTGTCACCATTAACTGAAATATTTGTTTCAGAAACTATCTTCTGAAACTCATCAAAATGCCTTGAAATATAGTGACGTATATTATTCATTTTTGCAGTTGTGTCACACCATAACCCTGTGCCGAAGCAAGAGCGACCGGGCGCAACACACAAAAAATAACCAATAGGCAACCAGGATTTTCTGTCGGGAGAAATATATGCCCTGAATGACGGGTTATATGGTGGTCCGTTTTTATGAAATCGCATATCACGGGCAACACGATACATCCACTCTCTCGGCTCCATATACATTATAGCTTTTCCGATATCGGGTGCTTCTTCATTTATAACAAAACGAAGCCTGTCAATAAAGCCTAAAAAGTCCTTTTTTGCCTCGTCATATTCATCATGGTTTTCGTGAAACCATGTTCTGTTATTGTTCAATTGCAAATTTCCACAGTAAGTCATTATTCTTTTAAAATCCATATCGAGATCCTTGTTTAAATAAAAATTTTTACAAAAATAAAATATCATACTGACTTTTAAAATGCAATAATATTATTGACAAGAACAAATTAAATACAGTAGAATAAATTGTAGAATTTAACCCTTGGAGGTATTATATATGGCAGTTTTCAGACCCTTTAAAGCATTAAGACCCACACCGGAATTTGCTTCTCGCGTTGCGGCTCTCCCCTATGATGTTATGAACAGCACCGAAGCAAAGGAAATGGTTCAGGGCAATCCTTATTCATTTCTTCACGTTGATAAAGCAGAAATAGATTTGCCCGAGGGCACAGACCTTTATAGTCCTGAGGTTTACCAGAAAGCAAAAGAAAATCTTGAAAAACTTGAAAAAGACGGCATCTGCGCTATGGATGAAACACCTTGCTTTTATGTCTACCGTCAGATTATGAACGGCAGAGAGCAGACCGGTCTTGTTGGTTGCGCATGGGTTGATGATTATATTGAAAACCGCATTAAAAAGCACGAATTAACCCGAGCAGATAAGGAAGCTGACCGCATCCGCCATGTTGACACCTGCGATGCAAACACAGGTCCTATCTTCCTTTGCTATAGAGATAATGAAAAGGTTAACACAATAATCAATGAACAAAAAAAGAGTTCTCCCGTTTATGATTTTGTAACCGAAGACGGCATCGGTAATACAGTATGGGTAATTGACAATGCCGAAATCTGCGCAGAGCTTTCCGCACTTTTAGGTCAGGTTGGCGATTTCTATATTGCAGACGGTCATCACCGCTGTGCAAGTGCTGTTAATGTTGCAAAAATGCGCCGTGAACAGAACCCTGACTTTGACGGAACAGAGGAATTCAATTTCTTCCTTGCAGTCCTCTTCCCTGCTGAAAGCCTTGAAATTATGGACTACAACAGAGTTGTTAAGGATTTAAACGGTAATACCGAAGAAAAATTCATCAATAAAATCAGCGATAAATTTGAGGTTGAGCTTGCTTCCTGCGATGGTGCATATCACCCTGAAGAGAAACACAATTTCGGTATGTACTTGGGTGAAAAATGGTACAAGCTCACCGCAAAGGACGGCACCTTTGACGAAAAGAACCCTGTTGACCGGCTTGATGTTTCCATTCTTCAAAAAAATCTTCTCACACCAATTCTTAACATCGGTGACCCGAGAACAGATAGAAGAATTGACTTTATCGGTGGTATCCGTGGTCTCAAAGAACTTGAAAAGCGCTGTAAAGAAGATATGACCGTTGCATTTTCAATGTACCCCACCACCCTCGACGACCTTATGTCCATCGCCGATGCAAATATGATTATGCCACCTAAATCAACCTGGTTCGAGCCAAAGCTTTTGAGTGGACTTTTTATTCATAAGCTTAAATAAATCAGATAGCTGTTAGCTATATAATGTTTGGAAGCAACGCTTCCCCGAACCTCTTCACTATTCACTATTCACTCTTAACTCTTCTCTAAAAACCGATATCAAGAATATGTAAAAAGAGACATCTGATTTAGATGCAGAAGGTGTTTTTTACCCCGAAGGTGTATATAGATACTCCGAGTGGGTGAAAAAGCACCTAACAAAGGGGCTGTAAAAAACAATTTTTACAGCCCCTTTGTTGTGGGGATAGGAAAAAAAGATGCAGAACGAACAAACTGAGTAAAAACAAGACTTCAGGCTTGTTTTTACTTGCCCGAAGGCGTACAAAGGTACGTCGAGTGGCGAAGTTTGTTTGTAGCATAAAACATAAT
>JAZNGU010000049.1:0-5092 GCA_045576615.1 Acutalibacteraceae bacterium
AACACAATATGAAATGTCTTGCGGAGCATTCGCAGAATACTCGGTGAAATACATTCTCCTTGTTGTATCGGTTCCGTGTAATCTCATAGCTTCAAGAGCCGTATCTCTCAAAAGATTTGTCTTGTCAGCAATAGAGGTTGAGTTATACACACGGCAGTATATCGTCTGCGGTTCAATAGTGATTTCTCGTATAACATCACCTTTTTTATGTGTTCTCTCTTTGAGTTTTTCTATGGTCAGAATAAGTTCATCCTTCATTTTTTCAAGCCGTTCTATCATCGGTTGTAAATCTGTCGTATCGCTGAAATATGTTCTTATTTCGTCAAGCGACAACCCTAAGTCCTGAAATACACGGATTGTGCGGATTTGTGTAAAGGTATCAATGGTGTAATATCTGTTGCCTGTAGTGCCGTCTTTTTTGTCCGGAGTTATAAGACCTTTTGTTTCATAGTTCAATATAATTTTTCTTGTGATTCCAATGGCTTTTGCTATCTCGCCGATGGAAAATAAATTGTTATTATCCATAAAATAATCCTCGTTTTTGTATAAAATAAATATTTTTGAAAAAATTCGAAAAAATTCTCAAAAAACACTTGCATCGCCCATTGATGGGCGGTGTATAATCATTATAGCATAGAATATTTAATTTTTCAAGATGTGGAGGGTGATAAATTTGAAACTGAAGGATTATTGCATTAAGGAAAGAAAGGAGTACCTATTAACAGAGTGGGATGACGAAAAGAATCTTCCGTTCACCCCGGAAACAATCAGTCATACAAGTTCATTACCTGTTTGGTGGAAATGTGAAAAAGGTCATTCATGGCAGACGCAGCTCAGAAGCCGATCAACTACACTTACAAAGTGCCCTAAATGCCGTGATGCTGAACTGAATAAAAGCAGAAAACTTAAGGTAAAAGAACTTTCGAAACGATTGAAGCCCGAATAAGTTATTTAAATTAAATTTTATGATACGAAAGAAGGAATGAACAATGAAAAAAGTGCTATGTATGCTTTTGTGTCTTTGTATGATGATTGGCATATTGCCAACAACTTTGGTTGCAAATGCACAAACCGATTCAAAAACAATGACGTTTGGTTATGCCTATGATGTCCAGCGAAATCCGGCTTTCCCAACAAAAAAAGGGGATAAAGTTACAGTTTCCGGTTTCCAGACTCCGCTAAGATACGGTGCAAGTGCTTCAGGCAGTATGATACGTTATGAAAACAGTGCAGGCACCTGGACTCTTACCGAGGTTGGAACTTTCGGTAATATAAGCAAGGTTTCGCCTGCACCTACAAGCAACTTAAAGCCTATAGTAAAAACGGTTGCTGAAAGCTGCGGTATATCCGATATGAACAGTATTGTAATTCACAAGCTGACAGGTATAAACAACAATCTTGTCGGCTATGGTGTTGTACTCTGTATTGATGAAGACAACGGTCAGGCTTTGTTTTTAGCTGATCTGTTCAATCAGTCCGGTGCGGGCTTTTTCTTATCAAAATCAGAGGTTAAAAGTAAATCGGTAACAATTACTGCTGACAAGATAACACAGGCAAGCACAGAGAAAAGTGAAAACTCAGATGTTTCATCCGACGCAAAACCTGTTGAAGCTTTGAATTTCACTATAGATGAGCCTTATGCGTGGGAGACGGCGGCAAAAAAAGCAACCGTTGAACAGAGCAGTCAGGTGGAAGTTACAGATGTGAAATGGAACGGTACAATGTGGAATCCCGATGGCTCCTTTATGCAAAATGCAAGCTATACAGTTGACATCACAGTACGCATAAAGTCAGGGTCAAATATGTATTTTGACAAAAATAAGCTCCGTATTAAAATCAACGGAGAATCGGGTGCAGAAGCAGTTGAAATATCAGGTGACAAAAAACAGGCTGTTATCCGCGGATATTATGATTACCTGAAATCCAAAGACCAAGCTGCATCAAAGGAAAAAGAGCAAGAAGAAGCAAAGGCAGACAGAAAAGGTACTTCTGTTAACGATTTTGAACCCGGTGACTACGGCACTGCAAGATTTAAAGACAGGCTGAATGTGCATTTGGAACCTAAAACAGGAAGCAAGGTTGAAAGCATGTCGGATTATTCGTATCTGGATGCTCAGGCAAACCTCATTACAATTGTTGAAGCCTATGTTCCATCCATTAACCGTGAAAACGAATTTTTCCATGTAATAAAGTATCCTGACTATGATGGCGGTATCGGTTATGTTCCGGCGGATGATAAAATTTTTGACTGTTACAGGGAAGGCAACAACGCAAAAAGACCTTACTATGAAAAGTGGAAAAACAAAATCAAAATCGGAGACCCCATAGAAAAAATCAATACATACGCACTGTCTTTCCCGAACGGAATTCCTACATATGGATTTAAAGGCAGCGATGAAGAGAAAAAATCCAATTTTTATGTAGAGAAAATTGTATTTGAGCATCCCGAAGGTGTAAAACCGTTTATGTATACATCGGCGGTTGTAACCTATAAAGCAAGAGACGGTTATTACTTTGATAAAAACATTAAATTCGATGAATACCGTGATGCTGCAGAACACACAACAGGTCACAAAATTATAGATGACAAAACAATGGAGGTTTATCTGACAGCCTTCACATGGGATATGGGTATGGATGCAGGTGCAACAGATGCAATGATAGCGTTCAAGAAAACAATGGATAACAGAATGCTTTTGCCTGTTGCGGTAGCTGAATTCAATTTCCCTCTTTTCGATTATTGGGATTTAAAGCTTAAAAGAAGAGATTTTGAATTTAATGAACACTATGTAAATAAATTTATAGAAAAAAATATGCGTACAGAGTATGTGTATCCTACAACTGACGCATATGTTGAAACAACCGATGCAAACGGACATTTTGATATGGTCAAAAATGAGCATGAGTACCCGAGCAATTATACCATCAGTCGTGTTGAAATTGCCGATCTCGATGTTTCGGATGAAATTCCCGGACTTGTTGGTGAATGGGCACTTCTTACAAACGGGCGTTATATACCTAAATCTTGCTTAAAGAATATCAGATTTGAAGATACATTTAAGGGTGCACCTGCAGAATTTGTAGTATCTCCCTTTGAATTTGCAGGAGGCAGCGGTACGATTGATGACCCATACCTCATTGAAACCGCAGAGCAGTTAAATGCAGTTCGACAGGGTCCTAAAAACCATTACAAGCTGATAGCGGATATTGACCTTTCAAATTGGGGCAACTGGGTTCCCATCGGCGGTACGCCTGCTTACGGTTTTATGGGCGGAGGCTGGAATAAAGCAGAAAATTATGCCTGCTCATTCCAGGGTTCATTTGACGGTAACGGTCATGTTGTATCAGGTATGACCATTGTTATAAACGAGAACACTCCTTTTATGACAGAAACAGGCAACTGGAGAGCCTACGGTCTTTTTGCAAACCTTGCATCAAGCCCTGAGGAATATAAAATTAAAAATTTAGGCGTTGTAAACTTTAACATTGATGTAACTTATACAGACATCAAGAATAATCTTGACCTTTATGCAGGTGCAATCTGCGGCGGTATGAACAGCGGTACAGATATTTACAACTGTTATTCCAAAGGCGGAAAAATTAAATTTAATGTCACTGCAAATGAGGAAGAGGCAAACCGCCCGATTAATGCGGAAAATCTTGACGGTGCACCGCATGTTAACCTTCGCATAGGCGGCATTTGTGCAGATGCAGGCAGTGCTCCGGGTCATCGCTTGCACCTTGAAAAATGCTTTAACGACTCGGATATAAGTGTAAATATAACCCATGCAGACAAAAATCTTTATGTCGGCGGTATCGTCGGCGCTATAGATACAACACATATCCACGAATGCTATAACAGCGGCAATATAACACTTCCTGTTGACGAGGGAGACCTTATGGGTTCATGGCATGAATCCATAGGTGCAGGCATTTGTGCTTTTGCATCAATCCCTGAAATCCCGGGAATTTACCATAAACCGCCTGAAAGTGCATCATTTATTCAGAATTGTTACAATTCAGGTAACATTACAGCAAGAGCAGCGGCAGGTATTTTCGTTTACTCGGCTTCGGATATCCATTTTGAAAACTGTTACAATACAGGAACAGTGACAGGTAATGTATCAGATACAAACTCGGGATATTCTGCATCAGATGCTCTTATTCCCGTTACTGCCGTAGTTACGCAGTATGGAAGCGAATACATAAGAAACTGCTACACAAACGGAAGCTCCGTTTCAGGTGCTGCGTGGAAAAACTCATCTGCTCTCGCAAGAAAGGTGCTTGCAGCAATTTCAGAGGATAATCCTCCAAGCACAGCGTATAACTTCAAGCCTTCTTTTGTGGGCAAATTTAACGATGTTTCGGCAGGTAGCTGGTATGCAAGTCCCGTAAGATGGGCAGTTCAGTCTGAAGTAACTTTAGGCACATCGGAGGTTACATTCTCGCCTGACACAACCTGTACACGAGCACAGATTTTAACATTTATGTGGAGAGCTGCAGGCTCGCCTTCAGCTATTATAGAAAATCCGTTTACCGATGTTAAGGTGACAGACTATTACTATAAAGCTGCTTTATGGGCTTATAGCAAGGGTATGGTATCAGGAACCTTGTTTACAGGCGATACCCCTTGTACAAGAAGTGCAACGGTAGTTTATTTGTGGAAAAACGCAGATTCACCTGCTACTTCTTACAGCGGAAACTTTTCTGATGTATCTGACAGTTCGGACTACGCACAGGCAGTAGCCTGGGCGGTGGAAAATGGAGTAACTTCGGGTACATCCGAAACAACCTTCTCACCTGACACAACCTGCACAAGAGGTCAGATAGTAACATTCTTAAAGAGAGCGTTGAGATAAGGAGGAACATAACAAAATGAAAAGAATTTAAGGTTTCCTTCAATTCCAAGGTTGATCTGCTTATCGATCACTTCGTAGATATGGCCGTTCAAGGTTACGGTTGGGTAGGTTTAGTAGCATAAAGTATAAATAAATATTGGAAAGGAATACTTAAAATGAATAATTCAATAAATTTGGAAATCCCTGTAGGAACTTCTAGTTCTAATGAAATTTTCGAGTTGAGTTTTGTCCCT
>JAZNGU010000050.1:0-9332 GCA_045576615.1 Acutalibacteraceae bacterium
GCAGAAGCTTGGAATGCTCGTGGCGAAAAAGTTGTTCTTGTTCGTCTTGAAACATCTCCCGAAGATATCACAGGTATGAAAGCTTCTCAGGGTATCCTCACAGTTCGTGGCGGTATGACATCTCACGCAGCTGTTGTTGCTCGTGGTATGGGTACTTGCTGTGTATCCGGCTGTGGCGAAATCAAAATGGACGAAGAAAACAAGAAATTTGAACTCGCAGGTAAAACATACGTTGAGGGCGATTACATCTCAATTGATGGTTCTACAGGTAACATCTACGATGGCATCATACCCACAGTTGACGCTGAAATCGCTGGTGAATTCGGCAGAATTATGGATTGGGCAGATAAATACAGAACTCTTAAAGTTCGTACAAATGCTGATACTCCCGCAGATGCTAAGAAAGCTCGTGAACTCGGTGCAGAAGGTATCGGTCTCTGCCGTACAGAGCATATGTTCTTCGAGGCAGAAAGAATTGCTGCATTCCGTGAAATGATCTGTGCTGACACAGTTGAAGAAAGAGAAGCAGCTCTTGATAAGATTCTTCCTTATCAGCAGGGCGACTTCGAAGCTCTCTATGAAGCTCTTGAAGGTAACCCCGTTACAATCCGTTTCCTTGATCCTCCTCTTCATGAGTTCGTTCCCACTGAAGAAGCTGACATCAAGGCTCTTGCAGATGCACAGGGCAAATCCGTTGAAGATATCAAAGCTATCATTGCTTCTCTTCACGAGTTCAACCCCATGATGGGTCACCGTGGCTGCCGTCTTGCAGTTACTTACCCCGAAATCGCTGCAATGCAAACAAAAGCTGTTATCCGTGCAGCTATCAATGTTCAGAAAGCACACGCTGATTGGAACGTAGTTCCCGAAATTATGATTCCTCTTATCGGTGATGTTAAAGAACTTAAATTCGTTAAGAAGGTTGTTGTTGAAACTGCTGACGCTGAAATCGCAGCTGCAGGCTCTGACCTCAAATACGAAGTTGGTACAATGATCGAAATCCCCAGAGCATGTATCACAGCTGACGAAGTTGCTAAAGAAGCTGACTTCTTCTGCTTTGGTACAAACGACCTTACTCAGATGACATACGGCTTCAGCCGTGATGACGCTGGTAAGTTCCTTACAGCTTACTACGACAGCAAAATTTTCGAGAACGATCCCTTCGCAAAGCTCGACCAGAACGGCGTTGGCGCTCTTATGGAAATGGCTGTTGAAAAAGGTAAAGCAAGCGGTAAGAACCTCCACTACGGTATCTGTGGTGAGCACGGCGGCGACCCCGTTTCCGTTGAATTCTGCCACAAGATTGGTCTTAACTACGTTTCTTGCTCTCCCTTCCGTGTTCCGATTGCTCGTCTTGCAGCAGCTCAGGCAGCTATCAAGGACTAATTATTCCAATAACATAAAAGTCGTTGACCTTCGGGTCAACTGCTTTTTGTTATTGAAGCGATATAAATCCCTTTCGGGATTTGCGATATTTCCCTTCGGGAAGCGATATGTGCCTGACGGCAAAAGTAAATGGGATTTAAACCATAAGGGTTGTTTGGGTAGCTGCTTGATTATATGGAGTTGATATGATAAAATATGGATAAAAACAAAGTGGTTATTGAAGGAGAGCGAGCTGATGAAGCATATACTAATTTCTAAAGAGAAAAAACAATATGTTGCTAATTTGCATTGTCATACCACACTTTCAGATGGCAGAAAAACACCTGAGGAAATTCGTGATGCATATAAAGAACAAGGGTACAGCATAGTTGCATTTTCGGACCATGATAATTATTTTGACCATAGTGATTTTTGTACAGATGATTTTGTTGCCATAAATTCCTTTGAGGCAGATATCAGCGACAATGTTGTGAGCAGCAGTCAGTTCCGAAGATGCTATCATCTCAATGCATTTAATATAAACGGTGACAAAGAAGTTACTCTTCCTGTCACACCTGACTATAGGGATATGAAAGCTGTAAACGAATATATACAAAAACTTAAAAAATTAGGCTTTATAGTTGCGTATAATCATCCTTACTGGTCAATGCAGTGTCTTGATGATTATCGTGATTTAGAAGGCTGCAGTATTGTTGAAATATATAACAATTCTGTGTTTGTTGAGGGCGGAGATGACGGACAAGAGCAGGTTTATGATGAAATGCTCCGTAGCGGAAAGCGACTGTTTTGTACTATGGCAGACGATAATCATAATGAGTTCCCTTTTGGCGATGTTCGTTGCGACAGTTTCGGGGGTAAAACAGTTTTTCTCTGTGATTCTCTCAGTTATGAATCTGTTATATCTGCCATGCAGAGTGGGATGTTTTATTGTACCCGTGAGCCGAGAATTTTTGAACTGATTTTAGAGGATGGCAAGGTTCACATTGAATGTTCGCAGGCTCAGCGTATAGCGCTCTCAACAGCAGGCAGACGCTCAAAAGCTTTACATGCTCCTGTGGGTGAATATGTAACTCAAGCAGATTTTCAACTGGAGGATGAGGATGTATACTTCCGAATTGAAGTGATAGGTCCCTCGGGAAAAAAGGCGAATACTAACGCATATTTTGTTGAAGATTATAAATAATTCAAAATCAGGCACGGAATGACACAATTTCCCGCTTTGCTAACTGCACCACAGGCAGCTATTATGGGCTAATTCCTAATAAAACAACATTATCAAGGTGCAAACCTGATTAACACGTGAAGTGTAAAATTAAATATCAAAAACAAGACTTTGATGGAGAAATCCACCGAAGTCTTTTTTATGCTCTTGTGAATCTTACAAGCTACTTCGATTTTGCAGAACCGGAAAGGTGAGCAACTCTATTTTGAAACCCTGGTAAAATGAGTTGCCAGCACTTCAAAAGCCGGTAAAAAAGGTGAAAGAAAAACTGAAAAAAGGCGCAAAACTATTGAAACACAAGGGTTTTCAACTTGTTTGTGTTGCCAGAAAGAGAAGTGTGTTAAAACAAATGAGTTGCCGAAAATGGATTGTTGGTGGACTGAGTATTGCCGGAGAAAAAGAAGAGAAAATGAGCTCGCAAACCTTAAGAAAAAACACAAGTAAGTTGATAATCAAAATCGCACTTTTGATGATAAATCGAATTGCACGTGAACAAAAACCTAGTAATATTAAGGGCTTCGATTGTTCACAAAGAGTAAAAATAAACGTAAAAAAGCCTATATCACAAAAACGGTGATATAGGCTTTTGAACCCCCTTTTTATAGTTGATTAATTATGATTGTTCGTGTTATAATATTCCAAAAAATTACTGTAGGTGCCAAAATGCTTTTTAATTCTTATGTTTTCGTGTTTTTGTTCTTTCCGATAGTTATTCTTGGCTATTTTATATTGAATCATTTCAAGCAATATAAAACCTCAAAGATATTTCTTACAGGGGCATCTCTGTATTTTTACGGGTATTTCAATTGGACATACCTGCTTATAATTATTTCCTCTGTACTATTGAATTACTTGTTCAGCAATATATTATTATCAAAAAAAATAAATTCAATTTTGCGCGAATCAGTATTTGTCATCGCATTAACCCTTAACATTGGAAGTCTTGCTCTTTTTAAGTATTTTGATTTCTTTGCAGATAATATCAATACTATTTTCAATACTTCTTTACCGACATTAAACTTGCTTTTACCATTAGGTATAAGCTTTTTCACCTTTCAGCAGCTTTCCTATGTCGTTGACAGCTACAAAAAAGATGTACCCAAATATTCCTTCTTCGATTATGCTCTATTTGTAACATATTTCCCTCAGCTAATTGCAGGACCAATTGTAACTCACGATGAAATGGTGCCTCAGTTTGCAGACGAATCAAAGAAAAAGTTTAATGCAGATAATTTTGCTTGTGGTTTGTATGGCTTCGCATTGGGTCTTGGTAAAAAAGTTGTAATTGCAGACACCTTTGGACTTGTAGTCGATACTGCATTTGCAGATGTTTCAAATATTGGAACAGTTAACGCTATTGTTGTAATGCTAGCCTATACTTTTCAGATATATTTCGATTTCAGCGGTTACAGCGACATGGCAATGGGAATTGGTAAAATGATGAATATAGATATCACACAAAACTTCAATTCACCATATAAAGCAATCGGTATAGTTGATTTTTGGAATCGTTGGCACATAACTCTTACAAGGTTCTTCACAAGGTATATTTATATTCCTCTCGGTGGTAATCGAAAAGGAACCATCCGTACGTACATAAATGTTTTGATAGTTTTCTGTGTCAGCGGTTTGTGGCACGGCGCAAACTGGACATTTATCGTTTGGGGGATACTTCATGGTATTGCGTCCGTCATTACAAGAATTATTGATAAGAAGACAGGATTATTTTCTCAACAGAATTCTAAAATTTTGAAAATAGTTTTGTGGTCATTAACATTTGTTTTCCTGAACCTCACATGGATGATTTTTAGAGCAGAGTCTATGTCACAAGCACTTGAGTTTTATAAAGAATTATTCAGCGCTAATTTTACAGAAATTAATTCCGAATTTCTCAAATTAATGCAACTTGACGGAGTGGTGCTCCTAAGTAATTTTATTCCCTTTTTCGGAGATTATATAAAGAAGTATTCCTGGTTAATGCTTTTTATTGCAGCATTTAGTTTGGCTGTGTTTTTCAAAAATGCAAGCTATCTGATTAAAAAATACAAACCCAAGTGGTACCATCCTATAATAACCGCGGGAATATTATTCTGGTGTATTATGTCCTTCGGTGGAGAGTCCTCCTTCTTATATTGGAATTTCTGAGGTGAAATATGAACAGTAAAAAAATTATAATAGCAACATTTTCTCTGTTGCTATGTGCGTTATTAGTTATAGGGACAATTAATTTTATAGTAGATCCATTGTTTCAATATCATAAGCCATGGTTTGGGTTACAAGCAAATGTTATAAATGAAAGATATCAAAATGCAGGAATTGCAAAAAACTTTGATTTTGAAAATGTTATTATTGGTAATTCTTATTCTGAAAATTTTATCATTTCTGATGTAGAGGATGTTTTTGAAGGTGAAACTGTCAAATTAACAGCTTCAGGATCTCATGTTTTGGATTGGACATATATTCTCAAAATACTGCAAGAACGAGACGATCACCCTGATAACATACTGTTTAATTTTGATACAGGATTTTTAAATTCATCAGATAAAGAAACAAAACATGAAATGCCGATATATTTGTATGACAATAATTTAATGAATGATGTTGAGTATCTTTTTAATTTTACACTTACAAGGAAATATACATACGGTGCCTTAAAAGCTAACATAAATAATACAATTCCTGATTATAATACGGTTTTTGTTTGGTTTGATGAAAAAGAAAGCGGGAAAGAATATGTTATTAATAACTATATATCCGCAAAAGAAGAAACCATTTCTAATATGCCTACTGAGTTTTATACATCTGGAAACCTTGAACTTCTTAAAGAATATATTGAGGCAATGCCAAACACTCGATTTGTATTTTTTTATTCTCCGTTCAGTGTGCTTTATTGGATGGATATTGTTGAATCTGGAAAACTGGATGAATATAAAAATGAGTTCGAAAAAACTTTTGAGTTTATGTCGCAATACGATAATGCTACATTATATTTCTGGGTAGATAAAGAAATGCTTAACATTATCAGTGATCTTGATAACTATAAAGATACATCTCATTATAAATTACATATAAACAAAGAAATTTTGACAAGAATTAGTGATAATGTTGGAGTGTTGCCGAAAGAAAAGGAAAAATGGCAACCTATGCTTGAAGAGTATTTTGATTATCTTGAAACATTTGATTACGAAAAATTGTTTGAGTAATTCCTACATCCCCTCCTTTCGACACAGGCAGCTATCAAGGACTAATTCCTAAATAAAACAAAATCTGTTACCCGAAAGGGTAGCAGATTTTTTGTTTTGCGATATAAATCCCTATTGTGATTCGCGATGTTCTCCGTTGAAAAGTGATATGTGAAATCAAGCGCTTTGCTTGTCAGGTAAATGAGAGTGTGTAATGTTGATTTCATTTATGTTGTTTATAGCTTATCAGTAAAAAATCTTTTTTCCGAACAGAGAACGAAATCGAAGGCTTTTTCCTGCTTATAGGCAATTTTTCTGCCGTCTTTTTTGATGATATAACCTTCGTAACGTAAAATTGTTTTACCGTCTTCCATCTCACCGGAAACCTTAATATTATAGGTTAGTCCGCCCTCTTTCAAGTGCTCTGAAAGTTCATTTGAAATGGTATTATTCCACATCCACACTTCATCCATTTTTCGCTTTTGTGACGGTGAGTCAGGTAAGATATCGTTTCCTGCTGAAACAACACTTATGAATTCACTATGAAAATCTTTCTCAAAATTATCACTGCTTGTAGCAACTATTTTTCCAACACCAATAACAGGGTAAGAAGTGTAATACCAAACACCTACTGCGGACATAAAAACAATCAACATAAGAATTACTACCAATATTCTTTTTTTCATAATAAACACTCCTTACTATTTAATAGGCTACTTGAAAAATTTATGATAACAAGAAATCTATTTCTCATAGAATATATAAGCAACGGTTTGTCCTGTACCTGCATCAAATCCGCTTATTGCTATTAACAAGAATTCTCCTGAAAGTGTGTTTTCTTTATAACTACTTAAAACATTGTTTGAGAAAATAAACTTTTTAATTGTTTTTTGGTAATCGTTAGGATTAAGGTTTTGTTTGTTATAGGTCGAAATGCCATGTATATTCAATTCATATTTTTCGTGCTTGGGTAACAAGGTTAAATCCAATTGCGATACAATCTGTTTTAAATCATCAAAAGGAATACCGTTTACACATTCTTGGTTTTTTCGGAATTCTCCGATAAAGCAATAACTGCTGTCAGGATGTGTCTGTTCATGTATTGTATTGGTATAAAATGCTCTGCCGTTTTCACATGTGCCTGACAGGTAAAAAATATCATTTGTTGTTTTGTCATGTTCTATGAAAAAGAAGCAATTATTTATTATAAAATCGCCCTCAGATTCAGGTCTTTGAGCTATATATCCATCTAAATTGTTCATAATCGTTAATATATCATTGCTGTAGCAAGGAATTTTATTGTAGATTACGCCATCGAAAACGCCGTTTTCTTTCAATGCAATATAACCGAAAACTATTGAAATAATCAAAGCTATACAGATTATTATTCTGTAATGCTTACCTGATTTTTTATTTTTCTTGATTTGCTCTACTACGTGCTCCTGGCTGACAGAAAGAAGATTTTCATGTTCGATTCTTTTTCCTTCCAATAATTCGCTAACGGAAACATCTAAAATTTTCGATAAATCCTCAAATATTTCTATATCGGGATAATTTTTCCCGGTTTCCCAACGGCTGATGGCTTTATCAGTAACATTGAGTTTTTCTGCTAATTGCAGTTGAGTTAATCCTTTTTCTTTTCTTAACTGAGACAAAAATTTTCCAAACTCATAAGTATTCATTGAATCAACTCCTTTTATCGCTTTAATTATATAATAATATTCAAAAAAAGTCACTCTCGCAAAAATAGAATTATATAACCGGTGTTGTTTTAATGTTAAAATTTCTTGTGTTTTAATCAGCCAACAAAGACTAAGTCTATCTGAATAATTAAAAAATCGAATGACTAAAATAAATCTGTGTTGAAAAATTGGGGTGCATTTTGCACATAATATTTCATTAAAATTTGTTGAATTTTAACACAATATAGAAATGCTTAAAAAGTGTTAATTTTTCTTGAAAATTAACAAGTTAAGTCATATAATCAAACAAGAAAAATTAAAACATGGTGGAATTTATGAAAAAATCAAAACAATCTGTTTTTAAGCCAAAACTTATTTCTTGTCTTAAAGGTTATAGTGGAGCTCAATTTGGCAAAGACCTGACATCTGGTGTTATTGTTGCCATTATCGCACTTCCCCTTTCGATTGCTCTTGCCCTTGCTTCGGGTGTTACTCCAGAGCAGGGTCTTTATACTGCAATAATTGCAGGTTTTGTTATTTCAATGCTCGGTGGCAGCCGTGTTCAGATTGCAGGACCCACTGCTGCATTTGCCACAATTGTTGCCGGTATCGTCGTAGAAAATGGTTTTTCAGGACTTGTTATTGCAACACTTATAGCAGGTATATTGCTTATCCTTATGGGTGTATTCAAACTCGGAAGTCTTATAAAATTTATTCCGTATACCATCACAACTGGATTTACAACCGGTATCGCCGTTACCCTTATTATTGGTCAGATTAAGGATTTCTTAGGGCTTACTTTTGTGAATTCTCCCATTGAAACAGTTGAAAAAGCCGAAGAAGTTGTGCATCAGATTCATACATTCAATTTCGAAGCATTTTTAATTGGTGCGGTTTCTCTTGCAGTGCTCATTGCATTCCCGAAATTTATCAAGAAAATTCCACCATCAATCTTTGCGATAATCATTTCAGCTGTACTTGTAAAAGTGTTTGATATGAATGTAAACACAATTGGCTCGCTTTATACAATTTCCTCTTCTCTTCCTGTTCCGTCAATTCCGGAAATTTCTTTTGATACTGTAAAAGCCATTATCCCCGATGCATTCACAATTGCAGTTCTTGCAGCGGTTGAATCTCTTCTTTCCTGCGTTGTTGCAGACGGAATGACTGGTAGCCGACACAATTCTAACACAGAACTTATTGCTCAGGGCGCAGGTAATATTGCATCTGCACTTTTCGGAGGCATTCCTGCCACAGGCGCAATAGCACGAACAGCTGCAAACATCAAAAATGGTGGCAGAACACCTGTTGCCGGTATGGTTCACGCTGTTGTGCTTCTTCTTGTTCTTGTGGTTTTTATGCCATATGCGGCACTTATTCCAATGCCAACCATTGCTGCGATTCTTTTTGTTGTTGCTTATAATATGAGCGAGTGGAGAGAGTTTGTTGCAATTATGAAAAAAGCACCTAAAAGTGATACTCTGATTCTTCTTGTTACTTTCGTTCTTACTGTAGTATTTGACCTTGTTGTTGCAATTATTGTAGGGGTCATCCTTGCAACAGTTATGTTTATGAAACGTATGAGCGATGTTACAGATGCTTATGGTTGGAAAGAAATCGACGAGAATACAGATGATGAGAGTATAAGACTCAAAAAAGTTCCTGAAAACGCAATGGTATTTGAAATTACAGGACCTATTTTCTTCGGTGCATCAACAAAAATTGCCGATGTTATCAAAACCGCAAACAAGCAGATTCTTATTTTGAGAATGAGAAGCGTTCCTGCTATTGATGCAACGGGTCTCCAAAGCCTTGAAGCAATTATTAAGGTGTGCGAAAAACAAAACAAAACACTTATTC
>JAZNGU010000051.1:0-3740 GCA_045576615.1 Acutalibacteraceae bacterium
GTTATAATTATCCTGATATTCATAGGAAGTATCATGATGATAAGTCTTGGTATTATCGGATATTATGTTGCTCGTATCTATGATGAAATTAAAGGAAGACCGAAATATATCGTTTCTTCAACTTGCAGGAGCAAAGAAGAAAGATAAAAATAGTTTTGAGGAGGTGCAAAATGGAAAGAAATGTGCTTGTTGACAGACTGAAAGGATATGCCTGTTTTTTGGTACTGCTTGGTCATGTTATTATGGGAATAAGACTTGCAGGCATAGATATTCCGAAGCTTTTTTGGGGAATGGAAAAGTTTATATGGTCTTTTCATGTTGCACTTTTTCTGTTTTTGAGCGGTGTTGTATATAAAGTTACCGGAGAATGGAAAAGTAAGAAAACCAAATCAGGTTTTATTCTCTATAAGCTTTACACTCTTGGTATTCCGTACATAGCTTTTTCAGCTATATATATATTGATAAACAGTTTGGTTGGAGAATCAAATACAGGTTTCGCAGTTTCAGACATTCTTTATATATGGAAAACCCCTGTTGCTCAATATTGGTTTTTGTATGCACTGTTCTTTTTGTTTTGTATTTGGACGTTTTTTTCAGGAGTGATAAAAAATTGGCAAATTACGTTTATAGTTGTTTTAATAGGCTATTTAGCACCGCTTTTTAGTATTCCTCTCGGAAGCTTGGATGTGGTATTTTATTCGGCACTTGCCTTTGGAATCGGCACATTTGTGGATTTCAATAGAATCACCAAGCTTCGGGCTTTTGCTAAATGGTTAGTTGTGTTAATGCATATAGTAACAGGTGTCTATTTTGTTTTACTAAACAAAATAGAAGCTCCATTCATAAAGGAAATAATGATACTGTTTGGAATATATTCAAGTATTATGTTTATTTCTATGCTCCAATGCTGTAAAAGTGTTTCTCGTTTTCTCGATTTTGTAAATAAGTATTCTTTTCAAATTTACTTGTTACACACTATATTTACCGCCGGAATAAGAATAATTTTGCTTCGTATGAATATAGCCCAGTGGTGGATTCACGTTCTTTTGGGAACCATTTGCGGATTGTTATTTTCGGTGTTAGCGGCGGTAATTGCAAAGAAAGTAAAGTTTTTGGATTTCTTCTTCTTTCCTGCAAAAGCTTATACATTGAAGAAGGAATTAGATAGAAATGTCCAATCGTAGTAAAAGATTGTTAGCAATTTTTAAACATTTATGATACAACATAATAAAATCCAGTATTTTCGCAGGTTATAAAGAAATTTGTTCAGAAAAAATTCAGTGAAAAATTAAGGGGAAAATAGTTGGCCCAATTATTCACTGTTCTCCTGACTTGACACGAGCATACAATTGAAAATGTTGAATGGCTTAGAAAAATAAATACAAAAGATAGAGAGGAATCAAGCTTTGAATAAACAGAAATATCTTGAAAGTAAGAGCCTTAGTATATTATTATTTGTTTTTTTGTTTTTATTATATGCAGTTGTTTATATGACAAAAAATATGTTCTCATCAGCTATGGCGATTATTGTTGAAGATGGATTTATGACTAAATCACAAACCGGGATGATTAATGCGGTTTATTGGTTTGTTTATGCGTTGTTTCAGGTGTTTGGTGGTTTTGCCGTGGACAGATATTCTCCATATAAGCTGATAATGATAGGATTGGCGGGAGCTGCACTCTCAAACATAATTATTTATTTTAATCAAAGCTATTTTGTTATGATGGCGGCTTGGACATTTAATGCTATTATCCAGTTTGGCGTTTGGCCGGGAGTGTTCAAGATCGTCTCAACAAAGATAGCGCCAAGTATGAGAGGCACTGCGGTTTTTTGGTTGTTGTTTTCTACAAGTGTAGGTTTGGGAATAAGCATGCTTGTAGCCTCATTTGTGAGTCATTGGAAACAAAATTTTCTTGTTTCGGTGATAAGCCTTTTTGTAATGATGATATTATATGCTATTCTGGAACACTTTTTGGATAAACGAATGGTTGAAGAAGATATTTTCTCTGATGAGAATGGTAAAAAATTAAATGTTGATAAAGCACCTATGATGCCGTTAATACTGTCATCAGGACTCATTGTATTTTTGATTGTATGTCTTTTAAGAGTAGCTATTGATAATGGTATCAAAATGATGACACCTGTTATGCTTATGGAGTCATACAGTAATCTTCCTGCTGCAATTTCTACGAGATTGAGTTCCATTCTGATTATTTTCTCGGCAATTGGAACGTTTATCGCAGGTGGTATGAGAAGTAAGATAACATCAAATGAGCCAAAAGCGCAGATTATTTTATATGGAGTAAGTATAATACCTCTTGTAGTTGTTTGTTTTGTAGGGCATATTCATTACATATGGATACTGTTGGCTTTGTCTTTAGCGGTTATGATGATTCATGGTGCTGCACCTTTTAGTCAGTCATTTGTAGCACTGCATTTTGAAAAGTACGGTAGAATCGGCACTGTTTCCGGGATTTTAAATGCTACTGCAAGCGTGGGAAATGTGTTGGCATCGTACATCTTTGCTAAAATGGCAGAATTGATGCCGTGGCAGGAGGTTTCGGCAAGTTGGCTTGTGGCAATCATTGTTTGTGGTGTGTTATGTATAGCTGTTTTGCCTAAATGGACAAAGTTTATAAAAAAGATAGAGATTTAGGTAAGTAGTACACTTTTCTAATTCTAACTTAACATGAACTATCGCTAAAAAATTGGCATATAGATTATGCAGTATTTATAATGGGAGAATTTTGTGGGTAATTATGTAATTATACTTTTGGTGTGGAATATTATTGTTATGCTCATTTACGGCACAGATAAAATCAAGGCAAAAAGAGGAAGCAAGCGTATAAGCGAAAAGGCATTGTTATTATGTGCTTTTTTGCTTGGCGGTTGTGGGGCGATGCTTGGGATGATTTTGTTTAATCACAAAACTTCAAAAATGAAATTCAGGTTACTTATACCGCTTTTTGTAGTTGTTGAAATAGCTGCATGTTATTGTGGGATGTTTTTATGAACTTTGCAAAATGAAAATTGTCGAAGGCGGGGCATGTATGAAAAGAAATTTAATAAAAGCAGTATTGATTTTGGGATATTGCATACCATTTGTTTTTCTGGCAATGAACGAAGATGCAACTTCTGGAACATTGTGGTTTTATCTTGTTATGATGGCGGGATTTGGCCTTTTGTGTTTTGGAAGCATAAAATTAAAAAGTGGCTGGATAGTAATTGTTGGTAATTTGCTTAGTTTTGTTTCATCCTGCGCTTTCGCATGGATTTTCCAAACGGAAAAATGGGAATATTATTTTAAGCCTTTTTTGCCAAATCAACTTATTATATTTGAAACAGTAATTGCTTTTATTATTCAGATTATATTTGTTATAAGTAATAAAAGAAAGAGTAATTTAACATAAACTTTATTTTAGGAAAGTGATTTTATGAAAACAGAAAAGAATATTTTAATTGCATTTATTTTAAACTTTGCTTTTTCAATTTTTGAATTTGTAGGAGGAACACTTACGGGAAGTGTAGCCATTATGTCAGATGCCGTGCATGACATAGGGGATGCTGTAAGTATAGGTGCTTCTTATTTCTTAGAAAGAAAAAGCAAAAAACAACCGGATGAAATTTATACATACGGATACAGAAGATTTTCTGTTATGGGAAGTTTAATTACAACCGTGATTTTGCTTTTTGGCTCAGTCTTAGTTACATATAATGCAGTCTTAAGAATATTAAATCC
>JAZNGU010000052.1:0-41306 GCA_045576615.1 Acutalibacteraceae bacterium
AATATGTAAAATATTACAATACTGAACGACCTTCTACTAAATGTGGCAGAAAAAGCCCTGTTCAGTTCAGAACTGAACAGGGCTTTGCATAGGTTTTGTTTAAAAGTATTTTTTATTGTCTACTTTTACTTGACAACTTCATTGATTGAGGTGGAGTTTTGTTTTATTTGCGGAAATTTTGCATATATGATATAATAGCTACAAATGATTAATTATTTCAGGAGATGAATATGAACGAAGCGAGAAAACAAAAAATACTTAACAAAGTAAAAAAATTCAAAATAAAAAATTTTATTTTATTAACTGTTGCAGGAATAATAAATGCTTTTGGTGTTACGGTATTTTTAAGTCCCGTTAAATTATATGACAGCGGTATTTCCGGAACGTCAATGCTCCTTGCTCAAATCACTCCCGAATACCTTACCCTTTCAATTTTTCTTCTCGTTCTTAACGTCCCTTTGTTTTTATACGGTCTAAAAAAACAGGGATTTCATTTTACTGTCTATGCTATATATACAGTTGGAATTTATTCTCTTATGGCTTGGCTCATTACTGATATTTTACCAATTGATGTTAACCTTGCCTCTCCCCTTGCAGGAACAGATTTATTACTTTGTTCCATTTTTGGCGGGATGATTTCGGGTATCGGAAGCGGTCTCGCAATCCGTTACGGCGGAGCAATGGATGGTATTGAGGTAATGGCAGTTGTTTTTGCAAAGAAATTAGGCATAACTGTTGGTACATTTGTTATGATTTATAATGTAATTCTATATGTAATCTGCGGGATTATAATTGATAGCTGGATTTTACCACTTTATTCAATAGTTGCCTACGGTGCGGCACTTAAAACTGTTGACTTTATTGTTGAAGGTCTTGACCGCGCAAAATGTGCTATGATTGTTACTACAGAACCTGATGATATATGTTTTATTTTGGGTGAAGTATTTGAAACGGGAACAACAAAAATTGAGGTAATCGGTGGTTATTCAAATCAACCGAAAACAATGGTCTATTTCATTGTTAACCGTTTCCAGGTTGCAAAGCTTAAAGAAATTGTTCACGAAACCGACCCACATGCTTTTATAACCATCAGTGAAGTCGCAGATGTTTTTACCTCGGAACATGATAAATAATGAAAATTGACTCCATACACATTTTGAAAATGTGTATGGAGTCAATAATTTTATTTCATAAGTCCGTTAAGGAAATCAACCGCTGCTCTGATATCTTTTGCAGGATCATTGCCAACCTCTCGTTCAATTGTAAGGAATCCGTTATAACCGATTTCTTCAAGTGCTGCAAGGTATTTGGGAAAATCCACGCTACCCTCACCAAGAGGTACTTCAATAAATGAATCGTCTGTAACAATAACATCTTTCTTGATTCCGTAAACAATTTCGGGGTCACGGAAGAAAATCTGTTTACCATCTTTAGCATGAGTATGGACAATATACTTTTTAAGGTTATGTACTGCACCAACGGGGTCGTCGCCTGTTACCATAACAAGGTTTGCAGGGTCAAGGTTTACTCCAACGCCTGTGGAATTAAGGCTATCAAGGAAGCCTTTAAGAACTGCGCTGGTTTCAGGACCTGTTTCAACTGCAAAATGGGCATCAATTGAATCCGCATATTCTGCAAGCTCATGACAAGCTTCCTGCATAATTTTATAGCGGTCGTGGTTGGGGTCAGAGGGAACAACACCGATATGGGTTGTTACGATATCTGTTTCAAGGTCTTTTGCAAGATCGAGAATTCTTTTTGATTTTTCAACTCTCTCTTTGTTAAGGTCCTTATGTATGAATCCGCCGCCGCCAAGGTCACCGCAAAGAGCAGAAATGATAAGTCCGTTATCTTTAACAAGCTTTAAAAACTCTCTTCTTTTTTCGGGAGTAAGGTTTTCAGGAGCCATTTCACCGTGAGTTGAATAAACCTGAATACCTTGAGCACCACATTCAGCCGCTTTTCTTACAGAAGTTGGAATGTCGGTTCTGAAGCTGTTAATGATAATACCAATAGGAAATTTTTTCATTTTGAACACCTCTGAAAAATTTATTTAAAATTTATTTTCATTATTATTTTGGAATTCCTGCATCTCGGGAGAGAGAGTTGTCTGTGCAGGTTGGGTAGGTTGATATTGTGCCTGATACTGGGGTTGAGAAACAGGCGGTTGATTGTTGTATGGATTCATATTTGGAACATTGGTGTAATATTGCCCATTATTCTGATAAGGTTGATATGAAGAATTCTGCATATAATGCTGACGCATTGCCATTCTCGCCTGCTCAATTGAACCGAAAAATTCTTTATATTCTTTGAGCTTCTTTTTTGTTTTAATATATAGGATAAAGAAAATTATAGTGATAGCCGGAAGTGCAAGAACTAAGAAAACTAAAATAACTGCAAAAGATTCCATTTCTGAATTATAGTTATAATATTCTTCTGTCAAAACATCTCTTTCAAGAGCATCTATATAGTGCTCTGCATTTGAAAAATCGTGATTTTTTGAAAGCTTTTCACCATTGAAATAAGTTCCGTTTATGAGAAAACTACTCATAAATTCCTTGAAAAATTCCGGTTCTTTTTCATAAGCATCAGCATAATTTGTTGTTGTAATAAAATAAAGGCTTTCCTTTGTTGTCAAAATATAAGCATGTAAAAATTCTTCGGAAATTCCGTCGTTTGTAATACCGTAGATATAACAATGAGAAATACCATTGATATTTCCAATTTCTGCTTTTTTTATTTCAAGCTCACTTGACTCTTCAGTATAAATAAATTTAGAAATTCTATTTTTTATTACATCAATTTCTGTATTTTTTATACCATCCGGAAAAAGAATATTTGCCTCAACGTAAATTTCAATATTTTTAATTGTACCTGTATATGTTTCAGAATAAATATCCTTTGACTTATCTTCTAAATAATAATGGTCATCACCATATTCGCAACATACACTGAAATTTTCAGGAATTTCGGCATAGAATTTATCATTTGAAAGGGTTTTTCCTTTTGCAAATGTTCCAATTGTTAAAAAACACATTTCAAATGCAAGAATAAGGGCTAAAATTTTGATTTTCTTTTTCATTTTAAGTCCCCCTTTATTTTTTTCCAATATTCCTTTGCAGCCTGTTCTTGTTTGTTATCACCAAATTCATAATATTTGGCATTTTTCAGAGCATCGGGCAAATATTGCTGTTCAATCCAATGGTTAGGGAAGCTATGAGGATATTTATAAAACTGACCTTTCACTTCTGCATCCTCACCATCAAAATGCTTATTCTGAAGCTGACGAGGAATAGGTCCGCTTTTTCCTTTCTTAATATCTTCCATAGCGGCACCTATAGCATCGTGTCCCGTTGTAGATTTGGGAGAATTGCAAACTAACACAACTGCATCGGCAAGGGGTATTCTTGCCTCAGGCATTCCAACCTGAAGAGCAATATCTGTTGCCGCCTTTACAATGGGCAAAATCATTGGATAAGCAAGTCCGACATCCTCTGCAGCACAAACTAAAAGACGTCGAATTGCCGAGGTCATATCCCCTGCTTCAAGAAGCCTTGCAAGGTAATGAACTGCAGCATCAGGGTCAGAGCCTCTCATTGATTTCTGAAAAGCAGAAAGAATATCGTAATGCTCGTCTCCCTCTCTGTCATAACGCATTGCGCTTTTCTGAGTAAGCTCTCTTGCGTGCTCAAGGGTGATTATTCTTTTTTCATTTTCTTTAGGTTTAGTGGCTGCCAGAACACAAAGTTCTACTGCATTGAGAGATTTTCTCACGTCTCCGCCGCAAGCAGTTGCTATATGTAACGTAACACCATCTTCAATCTGAAATTCTTCCCCTTTTTCTTCAGCTAAAAGATTGAACCCGCGAATAACGGCTTTTTCTGCCTCTTCCGGTGAAACGTGCTTGAATTCAAAAACGGATGAACGACTTAAAATTGCGCTGTATACATAAAAATAAGGATTTTCAGTTGTAGAAGCAATGAGAGTTATTGAACCATCTTCAATGTATTCTAAAAGAGTTTGCTGTTGTTTTTTATTAAAGTATTGAATCTCATCAAGATAGAGAAGAATTCCGTTAGGAGCAGTAAAAGCGTTAAGGTCTTCAACAATATCTCTTATATCCTGAGTTCCTGCAGTGGTACAGTTAAGTTTTCTAAGAGTTCTGTCGGTCTTTTTTGCAATCATTCGGGCAAGAGTTGTTTTTCCCGTTCCCGATGGACCGTAAAATATAAGATTCGGAAGTTCTCCCGACTCAATTATATTTCTTAAAGGCTTACCCTCACCAATAAGGTGCTGTTGACCCACAATTTCATCAATGCTTTCAGGACGAATTCTGTCCGCAAGAGGTGTGTGCATAACTTTCTCCTATTTTAAAACATTTGCCACTCAAAAAATCCGATTATTGCCACAATAATAAATGGTAATGTTCCGCATTTTCTGAAAAGAACCGACCTTTTCATATCAGGTGAAAGGTTTAGTTTATCAACCTTTTCTATATTTTTTGTCAATTTCTTATAATACAGATTTGTTGCATAAATTCCCATTATTATTCTTATACCATATGTTATTAAATATGTCATTATCTGAACAGGAACAGGCGGTTTATATTCATTTGTAAGTTTGTTAAGCTTCATTTGCTTTTCAGTTAAAGAAACATTGGAATTCTTTGTGTTATAAAGGAGTATATTTTCATAAAAATTAGGGTCTTCTTCAGCACATTCGGTAACAGTTTTAACAAATTCTTCATTTGACATAATATTAAAACCGATTGTTCCGATCATAAGAACGTATAATGCAAAAATAATTGCTGCAAATTTATACATTTTTCTGTATAAACACCAAGCAAGCGGAACAAAGAAACCTGCTACATTCCATGACACAGCTTTTTTAGTTTTATCCATTAGCATAAATCGCGGAATATAGAATTTTTGATTTTTACCTATTGCCGCCTCATAAAACGAAACGTGATTTCCGTTAAGCATATAATCATTATTACTGCTATTCATTTCTTGTAATATTTCCTGAACAACCTGCTGAGTACTTTCAGTCTTATCTTCTGTTATGGGGTTTTCGGAAATCTCTTCATTATTATCTTCTACATCAACAAATTCAACTTCAATAGGTTCATTTGTGCCATGCTTGTCCGAATTTGTACATTTTCCGTTTTGAACATAACATTCTCTGTGATGAGGAGTACCACATTCAGGACAAACAACAACGTCATCTTCCTCAGTGAACTGAATATTACAAACAGGACATTTATAATTTATATATTTCATTTTTCGCCTTTCTTTTAGTTTTAAAATACATGATATCAAGTTAAATATTACAGTAAATTTCCCATAAATGCAACATTTTACAGATTAAATTTTTATTATTTTAATATATTTAAATTTTTTGAACATTTCTTTCTCAAATTGTCGACTTTTTTTTCAATTTTGTTGAAAAAAATATCACTATATGATATACTTTATTAGAATATATTATAGTTATTATATACATTATATTTGTAAATTTTTGGGGTGAAATGATTGGATAATATTATTGAACTTTGGAATGCGGTTCTTAAGGAAATCGCAGGAAATGTTTCAAATGCGGTTTTATCTACCTGGATTAAGGATTTGGTTCCCATTGATTTTGACGGTGATTGTGTTACCGTACAAGCTTCTTCAGAATTCAAAAAAAATATCATTGATAACCGTTTTTTAAATGAAATAAAAAAAGCTTGTGAAGGTGTAATAGGTTTTCCTGTTAATGTCAGTGTAACTGTTGATGAATCTGCTCTTAAAAATGTTGATGTTTCTAAAAATGGCGGAAAAGCTTTAAATAATAATCAGATTTCTGTTGATAATGAACTTGATTCTTCAAAATTAGAGCCTACATTCAATAACTTTATTGTTGGTTCAACAAACCAATTTGCTTATGTTGCAGCAGTTGCAGTTACCAATAACCCGGGCAGTGTTCATAATCCACTTTTTATTTATGGTGAATCCGGTCTTGGAAAAACTCATTTGCTTAAAGCTATAATGAGTGAACTCAAATCCAGAAAACCCACAATGAATATCATTTACACAAGTGGTGAAAATTTCCTTAACGAAATGATTAATCATATGGGTGAAAAAAATATGTCTGAATTTCATAATAAATACAGAAATGCAGACATTCTCCTTATGGACGATATTCAATTTATCGGTAAAACAAGTGTTGCTCAGGAAGAATTTTTCTACACATTTGAAGCACTTATCAACCAAGGTAAACAAATTGTACTTACATCCGACCGTCCTCCAAAAGACATTCCTACTTTGGAAGAAAGACTTCGCAGTCGTTTTGTACAGGGTCTTCTTGCAGATATTCAACCACCTATGCTTGAAACAAGAATAGCAATTATTCGTCGTAAAGCTCAGGCATTCAATATGTCAATACCTGATGATGTTGTTGAATTTATTGCAGAGCGCCTTAAAAATAATGTTCGTCAGATTGAAGGCGTAGTTAATAAACTTTACGCGGTTTATTCAATTGACGGAAGTGCTCCCACGATAGGAGTTGCAAATGACATCATTAAAGATATTATTTATTATGCTCAACCTACCGAAGTAACAATCAATAATATCATTGATAAGGTTGCAAGAAGTTTTGGAGTTTCCCCTGAAGATATACGTTCAGAAAAGAAAAAAGCAGAAATATCAAATGCTCGTCAGGCGGCAATGTATATTATGAGAGAGGTTACAAACCTTACTTTTGAGGAGATAGGTGGTCAGTTTGGTGGTAAAAAACACTCAACTGTTATTTATTCTATTGAATCCTGTGAAAGCAAAATGGAGGACAATCCCTCACTTAAAAATAACATATACGATATAATGAAAAGCATTAAAGACGAGAGAATAGATTAAAAAATATTTTCACACAAGTTTCTACATTTTGAACGTTAATTATATGATTTTTTTCTACATTTTAAACATTACCAATTTTTATATTAAAATTACTGACATTTACTAACATTTTACTTACAAACTTTTTAACCCTTAAAAACCTAATAAAATCAACTTGTGCGAAACTTAACTGACAATTTGACAGTACCTACTACTGCTACTGTTTAATTTAATATTTTTAACATAATTTTTCATTTTATTCAAAAAATCAAAATCTTTTATTTCTATCTTTATGGAGGTAGCATTATGAAAATAATTTGTAACACATCCGTTCTTGCAGAAGCTTGTAATATCGTTCAACGTGGTGTTCCACAAAAAAGTACTCTTCCTGCAACAGAAGGTATACTTCTTCAAGCCAAAAATTCAAAACTTACTCTTACCGGTTATGACCTTGAAGTTGGTATTACAACCACCATTGAATGCTCAACAGAAACAGAAGGCAACATTGTTCTTAATGCTCGTCTGCTTTGCGATATTTTAAGAAGATTACCTGCTCAAAGTGTTACTATAAACTGTGACAGTCACAATCTTTGTAAGATTACATCAGGTGAAGCAGAATTTTCACTTGTTGGTATTCCTGCAGATGATTATCCTGAACTTCCCACAGTTTCAGGTGGTATTCCTTTTGCAATCAAACAAGGTATTCTTAAAAATATGGTTAAGCAAACCATTTTTGCAGTTGCAGTTCAGGATATTAAACCCGTTCATAAAGGTATAAAATTTGAAGTCGAAAACAACAACCTTCGTCTTATTTCCTGCGATGGTTTCCGCCTTGCTATAAGAAATGAAACAATTGAATATGCAGGAGATGATATGACCTTTGTTGTTCCTGCAAAAACTCTTTCCGAAGTTGTTAAATTAACAGATGATGATGACTCAAACATCACTTTCTCTATCGGTAAAAAATTCATTCTTTTTGAAATTGGTAATTACAGAATTATTTCTCGTCTTTTAGAGGGTGAATTTTTTAACTACAAAAATGCAATTCCTTCAGAAAGCACAACAAAAGCAAGAGTCAACCTTAAACTTATTCTTGAAAGTGTTGAAAGGACATCTCTTCTTATTACAAGTAAAATAAAAAGTCCTGTTCGTTGTATTTTTGATGATAATACCATAAGAATTTCCAGTGCAACTGCTCTCGGAGCTGCAACTGATAAAATTCCTGCATCAATTGAAGGAAAAAGACTCGAAATAGGCTTCAATAATACTTATTTAACAGATTGTTTACGTACTGTTGATGTTGACGAAGTAAAAATTGAACTTTCAAGTCCGGTTTCTCCTATTATTATTAAACCCGTTGAGGGTGATAATTTCATTTTCTTAATCATTCCTATGAGATTAAAAAATGAAAATATAGGTTAATAAGAAATATTTAAACAATACATTGAAAGAATGTTCAAAAAATGAAAATAAAAGTTAAAGTAGCCCGGAAAGAACACAAAGAATTTATTTTAAAAGGTGATTATATTCGTCTTGATGATCTTTTAAAAAATGTTGGTGTTGTGAATACGGGCGGACATGCAAAAATAATAATTCAGGAAGGCGAAGTTAAAGTTAACGGAGAAACTTGCACAATGCGTGGAAAAAAACTCCATCAAGGTGACTGCGCTGAATTTGAAAGAATTATTTACGAAGTAAAGTAATTATATAAAATATGACGGTTAGTTCTGTTAAAATAAAAAATTTCCGAAATATTGCCGATTTAAATTTTACTGCCGATAATGGTGTAAATGTTATTTACGGCGAAAATGCACAAGGAAAAACAAATATTTTAGAATCTATATGGCTTTTTACCGGATGCAAAAGCTTTCGTGGCGCAAAAGATATTGAATTAATTAAATTTGGTGAAGAGTTTTCTAAAATTAATTTAGAATTTTCTGATAATTTAAGAGAAAAAAAATCTGAAATAATTATTGCAGATAAAAAGAAAACTGTTTCTTTAAACGGAATTTCTCTTCGTTCAACTGCAGAACTTATAGGTTCCTTTTATGCGGTTATCTTTTCTCCGATTCATCTATCTTTAATCAAAGATGGTCCTTCTGCCAGAAGAAAATTTTTAGATACTGCTTTATGCCAGTTAAAGCCATCTTATGCAGAGCAGCTTGCCGGCTATAAAAGAGCCTTAATTCAAAGAAACGCACTACTTAAAGATTTGCATTTAAATGCAGAACTTTATGATATGCTTGACATCTGGGATGACCAGTTAGCAAGATATTCTGCTTGTGTTATCAAAGAAAGGCTCAAATATATAGATTTACTTTCTGAATATAGCAAAAGCATTTATTCTGGTATTTCTGAAAACAAAGAAAGTTTTTCTGTTTTTTATTCAAAAAAAGAATTTAATAAAGAATTATCTTTAAAAGATATTTATTTAAGTGAAATTGAAAATCTTAAAAAATCCCGTAAAGAAGACATTATTTCAAAAACAACAACTGTTGGTCCTCACAGAGATGATTTAGAAATTTCAATAAATAATGTCAGTGCAAGAAGTTTTGGTTCACAAGGTCAACAGCGTTCCTGTGCTCTTGCACTTAAATTGGGTGAGTCAGAAATAATAAAAAAAGTTACGGGAGAGACTCCTGTTGCTCTTCTTGATGATGTTATGAGCGAGCTTGATGAAAAACGTCAGGATTATGTTCTTAACCATATTAATGACAGACAAGTTTTTCTTACTTGTTGTGACCCATCACAAGTTTTAAGGCTATGTGGTGGTAAGTCCCTTCTTATTAAGGGCGGTGAGATAGTTTAATGTTTATTCACATCGGACAGGATACAGTTGTTATTGATAAGGAAATTATAGGCATTTTTGATATGGATAACACTACTGTAATGAAAAAAACAATAGATTATCTTAATAATGCGGAAAAAGAAAAAAATGTTATAAATGTTGCACCTTTTGAACTTCCTAAATCATTTATAGTTTGTCAGACACCAAAGGGGAAAAAAATTTATATTTCTCCTGTTTCTGTAGGTACTATTTTACGAAGAATAGAATCAGGCAACCCACATTAAATTTATAAATAAATTATTATATACATTTATTTTGAATCTTCTACGGAGGTTAGTATTTTGGACGAAAACATTATTAAAACCGAAGAGGAGCTTCTTGAAGAAGCTAAAGAAAACGAAGTAGTTCTTGATGAGAACGCAGAAATTGACACTGTTGTTACTGAAAAATACGATGCAAGTGCAATTCAGGTTCTTGAAGGACTTGAGGCGGTTAGAAAAAGGCCCGGTATGTACATAGGTTCAACAGGACCTAAAGGACTCCATCACCTTGTCTATGAAATTGTTGACAACTCCATAGATGAGGCGCTTGCAGGCTTCTGTACTCATATTGAGGTTGAAATTCTTCCCGATAATATTATAACCGTTCGTGATAACGGTCGTGGTATTCCTGTTGGTATTAATGAACAACAGGGTCTTCCTGCTGTTACCGTTGTTCTTACAGTTCTTCATGCAGGTGGTAAATTCGGCGGTAGCGGTTATAAAGTTTCCGGTGGTCTTCACGGTGTTGGTTCATCTGTTGTTAACGCTCTTTCGGAATGGTTTGAGGTTGAAGTTTCTCAAGATGGTCATGTTCATTACCAACGTTTTGAAAGAGGTAATCCAACATGTGATCTTAAAGTTATTGGTGATACCAATGAAACCGGTACTCTTATAAGATTTAAAGCTGACTCTGAAATATTTACTGAAACAACTGTTTATGAGTTTGAAACTCTTGAAAGAAGATTAAGAGAACAAGCTTTTCTTAATGCAGGTCTTTCAATTTCTCTTACTGATAAACGTGATATTGATGAAGTAAAAGAAGTATATTGCTTTGAAGGCGGTATTTCATCCTTCGTAGAATTTGAAACTAATAAAAGAGGGCTTACTCCCCTTCATGAAAAACCAATTCATTTTTCTGCTGTAAGTGGCGACAGAGAAGCTAATATTGCACTTATGTATAATGACAGCTACAATGAATTGATTCTTAGTTTTGCTAACAATGTCAGAACTATCGATGGTGGTACTCATGAAAATGGTTTTAAAACTGCTTTAACCCGAGTATTTAATGAATATGGCAGAAAATATAAACTTCTAAAAGATAATGATAAGAATCTTTCAGGTGATGATGTTCGTGAAGGTCTTACTGCAGTTATCAGCGTTAAACTTACTGAAGCACAGTTTGAAGGACAGACAAAAGGTAAATTAGGTAATACAGATATTACTCCTCTTGTTTCAAAATGTGTTTATGAAAAACTTTCCACATATTTTGAAGAAAATCCTGCAGAAGCAAAAGCAATTTTCAGTAAAGCTCTTGATGCTTCAAGAGCAAGAGAAGCTGCTCGTAAAGCAAGAGATAATGCAAGAAGAAAATCTGTTCTTGAAAGTAATAGTCTTCCCGGTAAACTTGCAGATTGTATTGAAAAAGACAATGTAAGAACTGAAGTTTACATCGTTGAGGGTGATTCCGCGGGCGGTTCCGCAAAACTTGGCCGTGACAGAATGTTTCAGGCAATTCTCCCTCTTTGGGGTAAAATGCTTAACGTTGAAAAAGCAAGACTTGATAAAGTTATCGGTAATGATAAGCTTACACCTGTTGTTCTTGCACTCGGTACAGGTATAGGCGAAGATTTTGATATTAATAAACTTCGTTATGATAAAATTATTATTATGGCCGATGCTGACGTTGACGGTGCTCATATCAGAACACTTCTTCTTACATTCTTCTTCCGCTATATGCCTGAGCTTATTACAACAGGTCATGTTTACCTTGCTCAACCACCTCTTTACAGAATAAGTAAAGGTCAAAAGCATCAATATGCTTATTCTGATGAAGAAAGAGATAAAATAATAGCAGAAGTTGGAACAGGTGTTTCAATTCAGCGTTATAAGGGTCTTGGTGAAATGGACCCCTCACAGCTTTGGGAAACAACTATGAATCCTGAAACAAGACTTATGTTAAGAGTAACTGTTGAAGATGCAGAAAAAGCAGATGAAACTTTCTCAATTCTTATGGGTGACAAGGTTGAACCCAGAAGAGAATTCATTGAGAAAAATGCTAAATTTGTTAAAAATCTTGATATTTAAGAAAGGGAGGATTTAAAAGATGGACGAATTTAATGAAAAAACTGAAGGCGTCACTCAAGGTGTGAATAATCTTCCTGACCCTTATGAAAATCAGAGAATAATAAATGTTGAAATCAATAAAGAAGTAAGAACAGCATTCCTTGATTATTCAATGTCTGTTATTACAGCTCGTGCTCTTCCCGATGTACGCGATGGTTTAAAGCCTGTTCACAGAAGAATTCTTTATACAATGTATGAGAACAACCTTACTCCCGATAAAGCATATCGTAAATGTGCAGATACAGTTGGTTCTGTTCTCGGTAGATACCATCCTCATGGTGATGCATCAGTTTATGATGCAATGGTTAGACTTGCTCAGGATTTCTCAATGAGATATATGCTTGTTGATGGGCACGGTAACTTTGGTTCAATTGACGGTGACCCTGCTGCCGCATACCGTTATACAGAATCCAGAATGAGTAAAATGTCATTGGAAATGCTTACAGATATTGAAAAAAATACTGTAGATTTTATTCCAAACTATGATGACAGACTTAAAGAACCCACTGTTTTACCTGCTCGTTTTCCAAACCTTCTTGTTAATGGTTCACAGGGTATTGCGGTTGGTATGGCAACAAATATTCCACCTCACAATTTAGGTGAGGTTTGCGGTGCTGTTGAATGTCTTATTGATAACCCAGATGCAGAACTTGAAGACCTTATGGAACACATTAAAGGTCCTGACTTCCCAACCGGTGGTATTATAATGGGTAGAGCCGGTATCAGAGCTGCTTATGCAACAGGTAGAGCAAAAGTAATTGTTCGTGCTAAATGTGAAATTGTAGAAGGGAAAAACGGCAGATTTAAAATTATTATAACTGAAATTCCCTATATGGTTAACAAAGCAAGACTTATTGAATCAATTGCAGACCTTGTTAAAGATAAAAGAGTTGAAGGTATCTCTGATATCAATGACTATTCTTCCGATAAAACCGGTATGCACATCGAAATTGATATTAAGAGAGATGCTAATGCTCAGGTTGTTCTTAATAAGTTATTTACTTATACTCAACTTCAATCAACCTGCGGTGTAATTCTTCTTGCTCTTGATGACGGTCAACCTAAAATTCTTACTCTTAAAGAAATTCTTCAAAAATATATTGACCACCAGTGTAATGTTATTATCAGAAGAACTCAATTTGACCTTAAAAAAGCTCAGGAAAGAGCACATATTCTTGACGGTTTAAGAAAGGCAATTGATATTGTTGATGAAATTATTGCAACAATTCGCGCTTGTAAAGGCGGTCAGGCAGAAGCAAAAGTCGCCATCATGGAAAAATTCGACTTTGATGATGTTCAGGCAGCAGCTATTGTTGCTTTCCGTTTAGGTCAGTTGGCAGGTCTTGAAATTCTTAAAATTACTAATGAACTCAATGAACTTCGTGAAAAAATAAAGGACTATGAGGATATTCTTGGTTCACATGAAAGAGTTCTTAATATTATTAAAGAAGAACTTGCGGTTATTAATAAGAAATATGCTGATGAACGAAGAACTGCTATTGAAAATGTAAGCGGTGAAGTTGATATTGAAGACCTTATTCCCGAAGAAAAATGTATGTATACCTATACAAATATGGGTTACATTAAACGTCAGCCTGTTGACCAGTTTTCTATCCAAAACAGAGGCGGCCGCGGTGTTAAAGGTATGACAAGACGTGAAGATGACTATGCAGAAACAATGTTCATTGCATCTTCTCACGATTCAATCATGTTCTATACCACAAGAGGTCGTGCATATCGTCTTAAAGGATATGAAATTCCCGAAGGAAGTAAAACAAGTAAAGGCTCTAACATTGTAAATATTCTCCCTCTTGAAAATGGAGAAAAAGTTTCCGCAATGATAAGAGTTCCTAAAGAGGACCAGGGAATGTATCTCTGTATGGTAACAAGAAAAGGGCTTATAAAGCGTTCTTCTCTTGATATTTACAGAAATACAAGAAGAAATGGTATTATTGCCGTTACTCTTCGTGAAGATGATGAACTTGCATGGGTTAAGCTTACATCAGGTAATGATGACTTACTTGTTGCCACAAAGAAAGGTATGTGCATTCGTTTCAACGAAAATGATGCAAGACCTCTGGGCAGAACTGCAAGTGGTGTTAAGGCTATAACTCTTAAAGATGGTGACGAAGTTGTTGGTATGAGCGTTATGAACGAAGGCGGTAAGCTTCTTACAGTAAGTGAAACCGGTTTCGGTCGTATAAGTGATAATGACAATTATCGTGTTCAATCAAGAGGCGGTAAAGGTCTTAAGAACTATCATATTGAAAAATATGGTGAAGTGGCAGCTATCAGTGATATAAATGAAGAAGACGATATTATTCTTATTTCTCAGGATGGTATTATTATAAGAATTCCTGCTGCAGCTGTAAGGGTTTGCACTCGTCCTTCAAAGGGTGTTAAGGTAATGCGTCTTGGTGAGGGTGATAAAGTTGTCACACTTTCCACAACCGAACATGATGAAGATGAAATTAATGGTGAGGTTGAAGATGATGGTACTGCAACTGAAGGTGCAGGCGATACATCAGGAGATAATGAAGATATAGGAACTGAAGACGTAATAGAAGAAACAACGGAGGAATAAGTTATGTCTGATGGTAATAAGCGTGAAGAGGGCTTGCAGGATTATATTGATTTGCTTGATACAATGGCAAAAAAGGATGATGAAAATCCAATTAAAAAGCCTTCTCCACCCCCTATTAAAAACAAAATTGAAGTTAATCCTGATGTTGTGGATTCAGAAGATACTTCAAAAAAAGAAAAAAATATTTTTAAACGTCTTTCAAATTGGTATAACAATTTACCAAAGAAAAAGAAAATTATAGTAAGTATAGTTGCAATTATTCTTGCTCTGATACTTGTAGTTACAACAACTGTGGGCATTTTTGTTGCACAGAAATTCGGTCTTATGGGTGATAACATCAATAAAACTGAGTATGATGATACAATTTATGATGAAGAAGAAATCGGTGATATTAATATAGATATCGGTTCTGCTGATTTTAAGCAAGCTCTTCAGGATTGGGCTACACAAGGCAACGAAAATAAAATGAAAAGCAAGAATGTAATTAATGTTCTTCTTGTTGGTGCAGACTCCGGTACAAATTCCGGAAACACGGATGTAATGATGTTAGTTTCTCTTAACAAGGAAACAAAAAAATTAAAACTTGTTTCATTTATGCGTGACAGTTATCTTTATGTTGATAGTCCAAAGGGTTCTTATTGCTCAAAGCTTAATGCAGCCTTTTCGATGGGTGGTCCCGAATGTCTTGTTCAGACTATTGAAAATAACTATAAAATAGAAATTGATAATTATGTTATGGTTAATTTTGAGTCTTTTGTAGGTATTATTGATGCAATGGGCGGAATTACTGTTGATGTAAAAAAATATGAGGCTGATTACAATTACACACGTTTTAATGTATATCTTCCTTATGGGGAAAATGTAACACTCAACGGAGAACAGGCTCTTTGCTTCTGCCGTATCCGCGGATGCGATAGTGATGGTGATATCAGCAGAACACGCCGACAAAGACAAGTAATTGAATCAATAATCGATAGAGTTACAACTGCTTCGGTAGGAGACCTTAATAAGTATATTGATATTTTACTTCCTTATGTTGACACCGGTTACAGTGAATCACAAATTCTTTCATTAGGTGTTCAGGCACTAACAGGAAAATGGTTTAATTATGAAAGAACTCAACTTCAGATGCCTGACGAAGAGTGTAGAACTCCCGGTAGTGCAAACTCCTGGATTTGGGTTGTTGACTATCAGTTAGCGGCTAATAAACTTCAAACAGAACTTTATGGACATTCTAATATTATTTTAAATGAAAATAGAGTTTCTTTGATTGATGTTTACAGAGGAGCAAATTATGTAGGAAACTATTCAAACAGTTCTTCTAATAATACTGTTTCTACAACTTTATCTCAAAATAAAACATCTTCAAAAGATACTGAAAAAAAGAACAATTCTGATAAAAAAGAAGAAACAAAACCACAGTCAGACATAAAACAACTTGAAAAAAATGATTTAACAGTTCAAGAAACAGATAAATTAGAAATTGTTGAAACACCGGATACAACAATATCTGTTACGGAAAATCCTACTCCCCCGCCAGACGCTACACAAAACAATGTGCCTGATACAGAGGTGGCAGCATAATGGCAAAGAATAACGAATATGTAAAAAAACGTAAAAGTTATTATGGTTTTGCAAAAAACTATCCCGGAAAATTAGGTTCAAGCAAATATGTTATTGGTGAAAGTAAAATAGTAAGAAGAAATGAGATAATAAGAAAAATAGTAATTGCAATTATAGTTATATTTTTATTTATTGCTTCTTATGTTATTACAACAGTTGGATTTAATATTTCAAATAAAGAACCAAAAAATAAAACAACAGCTGTATTGGAAAACGATACAGCTGTTGTTTTATTTTAAATTTATTTGTTAATTTCAGGATTTTCTGTTCTTTTTAAAATATAATCGATGCTTACACCATAAAAATCAGATAAAATGATTAATGTTTCTGTTGGGGGAACTCGTTCCCCTGTTTCATATTTTGAAAGTAACGCTTGCTCAATTCCTGTTTGCATTTGTAATGATATTTGAGTTAATTTTCGCTCTTTTCTTAATTTTCTTAAATTATTATCCAATTTCATCACCTAATGACAGTATGTCATATTTATTATTGACAAATATGACACATTGTCATACAATTGAAATCAGATACTACATAGGAAAGCAGGTTTTATATGATAGAAGAAATATATAAGAGAATGTATTACCATTTATTTAATGCTATTACTGATGCTCTTGAAGCAAATACAGAAGAAGAAATTAAAAAGATATTAATGCATGCACAGATAGAAACTGAAGAAATGTTTATATCTTATGGCGAGGATATTGAATAATTTTGGCGCATTCTCGCGCCCCTACACTCCTAACTAAAAAACGCCCGACCGTTTCGGTCAGGCGTTTTTTAAAATTATTCTTCGTCGCAATCGCAACAATCACAACCACAGTCGCAATCGTCAAATTCGATATCAAGTTCAAGTTTTTCGCCACAAGCAGGACATTCAATGAACTCTTCATCGAGCATTTCGTCGTCAAGATAGATTTCTTCGCCGCAAGAAGGACATTCAACTTCATAAAGTTCGTCATCTTCGCAATCACAGCAATCGCAGAAATCATCGTCATCATCGCAGAATACATATTCCTCAAGCTCGTCGAGGTCTTCGTCGATAGCATCAACGAGGTCTTCAACTGCGCTAAGGTCCTCATCGATATCGCTTACTGTAAGAGCCATATCTTCGAGAATGTCAAACATAGCTTCAAAAATTTTTGTTTCTTTGGAGTCTTTGTCAAGTTCAAGACCTGCTGCAAGACCTTTAAGGTATGCAACTTTTTCTGTAAGTGTCATTTCAATGACCTCCTGATTATTTTTTAATGCACAAAAACAATTATGCTCTTGAGAGATATTCGCCTGTTCTTGTGTCAATGTTAATCATTTCACCCTCATCAATGAAGAGAGGAACTTTGATTTCTGCACCTGTTTCAACAGTAGCGGGTTTTGTAGCATTAGTAGCTGTGTTACCTGCGAAACCGGGGTCAGTTTTTGTAACCTGAAGAGTTACGAATGTGGGGGGTTCAACACCGAAAACATTGCCTTTGTAAGAAAGAATCTTACAAGTCATATTTTCCTTAACGAATTTAAAGTTATCGGAAAGGTTTGAAGCATCAACGGGAATCATTTCGTAGCTTTCGGGGTCCATAAAGTAATAAAGACCGCCATCTTCATAAGAATATTCCATATCTTTTCTTTCAATGAAAGCTGTGGGATATTTGTCTGTGGGGCTGAATGTTTTTTCAACAACACTGCCGTTGATTACGTCTCTGATTTTTGTACGAACAAAAGCTGCGCCTTTACCGGGTTTTACGTGCTGGAATTCGATGATGGAATAAACTTTGCCATCCATTTCGAATGTAACGCCGTTTTTGAAATCGCCTGCTGTTACCATAATTAAATCCTCCGAAAATGAATTTCATATTTTTACATAATAATACTATAACATTTCGCCCCTATTTTCAAGTGTTTTTTTATATTTTGACACTGAAACAGGGCAAAAATTCAATATAATATATTATTTTTCTTCTTTTAAATCAATACCCAATTCTTCAAGCTGAATATTGTCAACTCTTGATGGACATTCTGTCATAGGTTCACTTGCGTTCTGAACCTTGGGGAATGCAATAACATCACGAAGAGAATCAACCTGAAGAAGCTGCATAATAAGTCTGTCAAGACCAATACCCATACCACCATGAGGGGGAGGACCAAATTTAAAAGCATCAAGAAGATAACCAAATTTCTGCTGAGCTTCTTCATCGGAAAGACCGAGCAGTTTGAAAATTCTGTCCTGTAAATCTGAATCTGTAATACGGATTGAACCTGAAGAAAGCTCAACACCATTAAGAACAAGGTCATAAGCTTCTGCTCTTACGGATGCCTTATCGGTTTCAAGATAGGGGAGACATTCGGGAAGAGGCGAAGTGAAGGGATGGTGCATTGCAACAAACTGCTGAGTATCTTCATCCCAATCAAAGAAGGGAAATTCAACAATCCACAAAAGATTAAAGCCGTCGCCGATAATATCAAGTTTTTTAGCAGTTTCGTTACGAAGTGAGCCGAGAACGGAAAGAACAGAGCTGTTTTTTGTATCTGCAATAATGAAAACAACGTCGCCTTTTTCAGCACCTGCTCTGTCAAGAATTGCTTTCATTTCATCTTCTGTCATAAATTTAGCAAAAGAAGAAGCAATACCATCATCGGTAAGACGAATCCAAGCAAGACCTTTTGCACCAATACCTTTTACAAATTCTGTAAGCTTATCAACTTCTTTTCTTGTGTATGTGGTAACTGCATTTTTAGCAGTAATACCGCGAACTGAACCGCCACCTGCAACTGCTGAAGAGAATACAGAAAAACCGCAGTCCTTAACGATGTCGGTAAGGTCGAAAATTTCCATACCGAAACGGGTGTCGGGTTTATCGGAACCATAACGTTCCATTGCTTCTTTATAAGTAAGTCTGGGAAGGGGAAGGGGAATTTCAATTCCAAGAGCCTCTTTAAATACCCTTGCAATATAGCCTTCACCGACTGAAAGAACATCTTCCATTGTAACGAAAGACATTTCAAGGTCAATCTGAGTAAATTCAGGTTGTCTGTCTGCTCTTAAGTCTTCATCACGGAAGCAACGGGCAATTTGCATATATCTGTCAAAGCCCGCAACCATTGAAAGCTGTTTATAAAGCTGAGGTGATTGGGGAAGAGCATAGAATGAACCCTGATGAATACGGCTGGGGACAAGGAAATCCCTTGCACCTTCAGGAGTTGATTTGATGAGCATAGGTGTTTCAATCTCGATAAATCCGTTTTCATCAAAATAGTCACGGGTGATTTTTGTTACTTTGTGACGGAAAAGAATATTTTGCTGTAAATCCGGACGGCGAAGGTCAAGATAGCGATATTTAAGTCTTGTAAGCTCTGCTGTCTGGCAGTTTTCAACAATGTCGAAGGGGGGAGTTTCACTTTTTGAAAGAACTCTTAAATCCTTAACGTCAATTTCAATATCACCTGTTGGAATTTCGCTGTTTTTTGAGGAACGCTCACGGACAATACCTTTTGCCATAAGCACATATTCACTTCTTACTGCGAAAGCTTTTTCAAAAATTTCTTTATCTGTTGTTACATCAAATGCCAACTGAACAATACCTGTTCTGTCACGCAAATCAATGAAAATAAGCGCGCCAAGGTCACGTTGTTTTGCAACCCAACCGCAAACGGTTACTTCACTACCAATATTTTCTGCGCGAAGTTCACCGCAGTAAACGGTTCTTTTAAGACCGTTCATATTATCCATATTTATACGCCCTTTCTGAAGAAAGTTGATTTACCTGTTTATTTTACGTTTACTTTATGCTGAATAAGATATTTTGTGGGAAAATGGAGAGCAATTGCAATTACAAGTCTGATAAGTGAACCAACAATATTTACGCCCATAGCATTTATGCCCAATGCAGCCTTTGTGGATTGAATATCACTTGTAATTCTGATAACTTCAGGAGTAATAACCAGTCCGCAAGGAAGCAAATCTGCAATTGCATTAGAAACGGATTGAATTACAGCAAAAAGACCAAAGAAAATGATAATTGCACCAATATTTCCAAATTTGGAAACAGGGGAAACATGAGAAAGTGTTAAACCTAACTGCAACGACTGAACTGCAAGGAGAACCAGAACTGCAAGGGAAACACAAAAAGATATAACGCCCATAAAAATTGTTAGGAAAGAGGGGACACCAAAAAGTTTTAAAAGATTTTCAGCACTTTCCATAACCTCTTCACCTAATGTATCTTTTACTTGAAAAACCCAAAGGAAAAGAGAACCTAAAAACAAAGCGTATACTGCAAAAATCCAGATAAGACTTGAAATTGTTTTTGAAGATAAAAGAGAGCCTGTTTTAACGGGAAGAGTTAATGTAAGATAACCCGCCCTGCCAAACATAGTTTTTGAAAACATCATTGCAACAGCAATAATAATGATTATACAAGCAAAGCCTAACGCAAGACTTACAAGCATACCGCCCATTACTTTTACAACTTTATCATCTGATGTGATTGTAAAAATTTCTGCTACCGCTGCAATAATAAAAGTGCAGAGAAAAACAACTGACATTGAATGCCATTGTGCTTTAAGGTCATTTTTTAAGAGCTTACCAAACATTTGAAAATACCTCCTTGAAAATGTCCTCGATGGATTTACCATCTTTTGTTATTTTCTCAACACTATCGTTAAGAAGTACTTTACCGTTACCCATAAATAAAGCATGAGTGAAAACAGATTGTAAATCATTTATAAGATGAGTTGAAACAAGAAGTGTGGATTTCTCTGCATAATTTTCCATAATGAAATTAAGAATTGAACTTCTTGTTGCAGGGTCAACGCCGCCCATTGGCTCGTCCAATATATAAAGCTTTGCATCTCTTGACATAATAAGTGATAATAAAAGCTTTTCCTGCATACCCTTTGACATTGTTTTTGATTTTTGCTTTTCTGAAAGTCCAAAACGTCTGAGCATTTCAAGAGCTTTGTTTTTATCAAAATCAGAAAAGAAATCGTTGAAATAATCAACTGCATCAATGTTTCTCATCCACTCGTGAACAAAGGTCTGTTCGGGAAGATAAGCTGTAAATGATTTTGTATTTTCACCGGGTTTAATACCATCTATCTGCACATTACCTTTATAATCATGAATAAGTCCCGTAAGGATTTTCATAAGAGTAGTTTTTCCGCATCCGTTAGGACCGAATAAACCGATAATTTCACCTTGGGGAAGAGAAAAACTCATATCATTGAGAACTATGTTGTCGCCATAAGCTTTTGTTAGCGCGTCAACTTGAATGATAGCCAAAATGAAGCCTCCAATCTGTTAGTTTCAGATTTTTATATAAATTTAATCAATTATATATTTTACTACTATATTGATTAATAGTCAAGCATTATAAATTTAAATAGCTGTGCGCAGCACCCGAAATTGCTACTTGCCACTTTCAATTTGCCACTAAAAAAGAAATACAGCGCCTGCGGGGACAGACGCTGCATTCCCGATACAAAATATAACACTCTGTATCTTGGGTTTACTTGAGGAGGGGTTAGTTCCTCTCAGAACTAAATACTTGTACTTGGGTGCGGCTCCCTTTCCAAGTACAACTAAAGTTTAACAAAAACTTATTAGCAAACTATGAATATAGTGTTAAAGTAAAGTAAAACTACAAAAACGAAGAATTTTGTCGTATATTGTAAAAATATGTAAAAAATCAAAAGAAAATACTTGACAGTCATGTGAACTTGTGATATTATCATATCAACACGATAAGTAATCGTGGGAAGAAAGGAGTGAGAGAATGCAAACAAAAGAAAAAGCATTTGAACCTATAAGAACTGCTATGAAGCTTACCGGTGGCTTTACCCTTTCCCAACTTGCAGAGATTTCAGGTCTTGAGGCAACAACAATTCAGAATTGGGTTAAAAGAGGATGGATTGAACCCCCTAAGGATCGTCGCTATGGTGAAACGTCCATTGCAAGAGTTCTTATAATAAATATGCTTAAAGGTGCAATGCAACTCTCCAACATTGTTTCCTTAATGTCATATATCAACGGTAAAGTTGACGACAGACGTGACGATGCTATTGCCGACGGTGAACTATATAGCATTATGTGTTCCGTTACCGCTGAAATAGACAAAATCGGAAATTTGAATAAGGAAACTGTTGTCAGTGTGATTGACGAACAAATAAAAAATTATGAAGAGCCTTTTTCCGGAGGCAAAGAAAAATTGCGTAATGCTCTTACTATTATGATGTTGGCGCATATTTCTTCTAATCTCAAAAACGAAGCAGAAGTAATGCTTCAAAACTTTATGAATGATTAATGTTCCACGTGGAACAAAAAGTAATAGTTTCACGGGAACAAAAATCTAAAATGTTTCACGTGGAACAAAATCTGAAGATATTAAAAAAGGAGTACATATTATGATTAAAAACGCAAAAGTTGTTGGTGAATTTAATTTTTCCAATGCAAAAAAGTTAATTATTGCCGCTATCATTGTTGTAATTGCAGTTGTTGTTCTTTTAGCATCAATTACCATTGTTCCTGCTGGTCATACAGGTGTCGTGGTAACTTTGGGTAAAGTAAGTGATAATGTTTTGTCGGAAGGTTTTCATTTTAAAGCACCTTTAGTGCAGAATGTCGTAAAAATGAGTAACCAGATTCAAAAATGTGAAATCGAAGGTGCAGAATCTGTTTCTAAAGACCTTCAGGCTATTTCAACAACCATCGTTGTAAACTATAAAATAGGTGATAGCTCCTCTGCAAAAATTTATAGAGAAATTGGCAGAGATTATGAAACCATCATGCTTATGCCGGCAATTCATGAAAGCCTTAAAGCAGTAACAGCAAAATATACTGCAGAACAGCTTGTAACAAGCCGTTCTAAAGTTGCAATTGAAATTCAGGATACTCTTGCAGAAAAAATGGAAGAGTACGGTATAGTGATCGAAAAGTTCAATATTGTTAACTTCTCGTTCTCAGAAGAGTTTGCAAAAGCAATCGAAGCAAAAGAAGTTGCTCAGCAAAATCTTTTGAAAGCTAAAACTGAGCAAGAACAGTTAATTGTTGAAGCAAATGCTCAGGCAGAAAAGAAAGTTATTGCTGCAGAGGCTGAAGCAAAGGCAATACTCAGAAAAGCAGAAGCTCAAGCAGAAGCTAATGAAAGAATTGAAAAGTCACTTAGCAAAAATGTTCTTGAGAACAATAAGATAGAAAAATGGGACGGTAAGCTTCCTTATGCAACAGGCGGTTCTGCAATTCTTGATGTTTCTGCAGATGGTGATGGAGACAGTTCAGATAATTAAAGCATAAAAAGGAGCATTTTATGAAAACCTGGGATGCGAACTACTACGGCAATAATATACATGTTGAAAATGAGGTTCTTACTGAAAGATTATTTATAAACGGCAAGCTCCACGATGAAACAAGAGGCGGTGGAGAAAGAACTAAACTCCTTGGCAGATTACCTGACGGAAGACTCGTTAAGGTGTCATTAGGTGGATTTTGGACAATTCATTGTACGATTTTTGTTGAGGATGAAAAAATAATGGATTATCAAAAATAATTTTGATATCCGAATTGCACATTAAATAAAAACCATATTTGTGGAAGATTAACGAAAGTTAAAAACTCTCGTTAATCTTCTTTATTTTTCATTGAACAAAATTTTCTTTTGTGATACTATTATAATGTTATATAATAGCAAAAATATGAGAAAAAGGAGCAAAGAAATGAGCTTAAAAGAAAAAGCAGTTGAGGGCATTTCAAAGGTTAAAACCTATTGGAAAACCCCACCGGAAGGTCGTTATATGACCTTTAAAGAAATAGCCGCTTACTCAGGCGGTGGTATAGGTGCCTATATGATTATTACTATGGGCTCCGCTTGTTTACTTTCATCAAATAACGTTTTGCTTTCCAGTGCACTTGGTATTGGTGCAACAGATATGTATATAATGTACCTTATCGCTGTTGTTGCCAATATCTTCCTTACAGGTGTTCGAGCAAACATTATTGATAACACCAGAAATAAAGCGGGTAAATATAGACCCTATATTGTTACAATGGCAATTCCTTCTGCAATAGCTTGTATTTTAACTGTATGGTTCCCATACAATAAACTTCCCATATGGCTTGGGGACGGTACACTTTTCGGTGAAGATATTGCATACGTTGCAAAGTGTGCTATTGTTATGGTTCTTAACCTGATTATTCACTTTTTCTACTATTTCTTTTACGATGCATATGAAAACCTTATCCATGTTCTTTCTCCGAACTCTCAGGAAAGAACGGATGTTGCTTCCGTAAAGAGTGTGGTTTATTCATTTGCTCCAACAGTTGTTAACCTATTAACACCTATTATTGCACAGCATCTTTTCCACACAAACACCACAGATATTCGTGTTTACCGCTTCATTTATCCTATTCTTACTATTGGCGGAATTCTTCTTTGTATGGTTGTTTATAAGCATACAGAGGAAAAGATTGTTCAAGCAAAAACTCACGTTGTTCAAATCAAATTCTTGGATGCACTTAAAGCTGTTGCAAAGAACAAGTATTTCTGGATTATATCTCTTGCAGGTTGGTTAGGCTTCCTTGAATCCTCTTTCCTGAATATTCTTGCATGGCTTTATAACTATGCCGGTGCTTGCTCAGGCACTGCTTATGGTATTATTATTACGGTTTACGGAAATGCATCTCTTTGGGGTATGCTGTTAGCTCCTTTCTGTATCAGAAAATGGGGTAAAAAAGCAGTTTTGATTGTAACAAACCTTTTCAATGTGGTATTTATTCTCATGCTGCTTCCTCTCGTTAAGGATGTTTCATCTGTTATAATTTGGCTTGTTATGGGATGTATGTATTTTAATGCACTTATGGGTTCATTTGCACATATTCTCAACCCTGCTGTTCAGGCGGATATCCGTGACTATCAGCAGTATAAAACAGGGGAAAGAATTGACGGTATGTTTGCTGCAGTTGCCACTATAGGTACTGTTCTGAACCTTGTTTTCTCTTCAGTTCTTCCGATTGTTTACGAAAAGAATGGTATTACAGATGTAAATGCAAAGCTTGTTACATCAAGACCCGAAATTCTTGAAAGAGTTTTAGGTGACGGAAAAACTGTTGGACAGATTCTTGCTGACCAATTGGCTAATGGTCAGGATAACTATTCAAACCCATATTCAGCTCTTTACGATCCGGTTATTCTTACTGAACTTCTCAAAATTCTCATACTTCTCTCAGCCTTTGGTGCACTAATGAATGTTATTCCCTACTTCTGGTATGACTTTAATGAAAGAAAACAGAAATCCGTTATTCGTGTTCTTAAAGTTCGTGCTATGTTTGAGGATTATGGTAATGGTGTTCTTAAAGATGCAGAGCTTGTTGAGGTTATTGATATAATTCGCAAAGCTAAAGAAATGGCAGTTGCTTCTCCTAAAGCGTTAGACAAAAAGTCTTATAAGTCTATAAAAGATAAAGAAGAAAGAAAAGTCGCAAAAAAAGCATATCTTGCAGATAAAGAATTTAACGATGAAATCGAAATCGGTAAATTTGTTTGCGAAGAACTTGAAAAATTCTCCACACCTGCAGGTCAACTTCAGGTGAAAGAGAATATGAAGGTATATGCTGCCGGTCTTGATGCTCTTCTTAATGCAGATATTTCCCTTATCAATCAGGAAATTTCTATTGCAAAATCAATGCCCAAAACAACTAAAGAAGAAAAAGAAATCCGCAAAACCGCTATTGAAATTGCAAAGAGCAAAAAAGCCTCTTACAAAGCAGTTAAAAAGTATTTCAGTAAGGGTCAGGATTTCAAACAACCTGACTTTGCAGACCTTGACAAGTTCTTCAATGCAGAGGATGATTGCGATGCTAAGCTTAAAGAACTTTATCTTAATTTGAAAGATGCTAAAAAATCAAAGGATTCTTCAAAGGTAACAGAATTAAAGGCAGAAATTAAAAAGGTTGAAGATGAAAGAAAAGATGCACGTAAATTCTCAAAAGAGGAAATGGATAAGCACGCATATTTCAACCGTGCCGCAAAAGTTTTCCTTGATGCAGAAAAGCTTATAAAGCAGAAAGATAATTACAGTCATTTCGAAGAAATCGAAAAGATGTATGATGATGCAAAATTAAGAATCAGTCAATAAAAAATATAGCCTTCCGAAACGGAAGGCTATATTTTTTAGTTAAAAGTGAAACGCTTAGGGGAAGCCTTGCTTCCAAACATTTTAATCGCTTCTTTTGTATGGTTCTTTTTCATCAGTTAAACCGGCTAAATAATCCATACTGGTATTAAGGGCTATTGCTAATTTTCTGCATTGTTCAAAAGTGAGATGTCGCTTACCACTTTCAATTTTTGAATAATCACTTTGATCTATGCCAGTCAATATTTGAATTTTTATTTGTGTAAAACCGCGTTCTTTCCGTAGTTCCTTTATTCTGTTCATTATAATCACCATTAATATTATGGCAATTTTCCCTATTGAAATTAGGGTTATATTGACCTATAATATCAGTGAGGTGATAGTTGTGGCAGAAATTTGTCTGGATTGTTGGAATAAAATGAACGAAACAAATCATTCAAAAAAGTATATTTTTTCAAAAAATTTGAATTTGTGTGAAAATTGTGAACAAATGAAGCGCACAATTATAGTTGAGCGAAGAAGTAATTATTTGCGTAAATATAGGTATATTTTTTCCCTTTTATTTTTGTATGTAAATTTGTGTATTTGTTATGGCGTATATTGATTTTACCTTACACAATATATAAATATAAAAATTCAGAAAATAAAGACAGTTGAACTATGGCTTTTTGTACTGGCAACTGGTATCTGGCATATAAAAAAGCCTTCCATTATGGAAGGCTTTTCATAATTAATTATTCATCATCATCAGAAAGCTTTGCTTCTGCAATAACTTTTTCTGCGATATTGTTAGGAGCATCCTCATAACGAGCAAATTCGAGAGTGAAAGAGCCTCTGCCCGCGGTTACTGAACGAAGAGTAATAGCAAAGTCGCTCATTTCTGCCATGGGCACTTCAGCGATAAGCTCCTGCGTTCCGGTTTCTTCTGCGGGACCCATACCTAAGACTCTACCGCGACGTTTATTAACGTCACCCATAATATCGCCTAAATCTTTATCGGGGATATAAGCTTTAAGAGTTCCGATAGGTTCAAGAATTGTGGGAGCTGCTTCGGGAACTGCAGCTTTGAAAGCAATTCTTGCAGCCATTTTGAATGCCATTTCAGAAGAGTCAACGGGATGGTAAGAACCATCATGGAGACAAGCTTTGATACCAACCATTGGATAACCTGCAATAAGGCCGGATGCTACGCATTCACGTAAGCCTTTTTCAACAGCAGGGAAGAAATTCTTTGGAACTGCGCCACCAACAACTTCATCGGAGTTAAATACGAATTCTTCTTCGCCCATATAGGGTTCAAAACGAATCCAAACGTCACCGAACTGACCATGACCACCGGACTGTTTTTTATGACGTCCTTGTTTATCAACAGTTTTGCGTATTGTTTCTCTATAAGCAACTCTGGGAGCAGTAAGAGTAACTTCAACTCCGTATTTATTTTTAAGTTTTGAAACGATGCTTTCAAGATGCTGTTCACCAAGACCTGAAACGATTTGCTCTTTAGTTTCTTTATTGGTAAAGAACTTCATTGAGCCATCCTCTTCCTGGAGTTTGTTAAGGCCGGAAGCAACTTTATCCTCTTCACCTTTTTTAACAACGTTAACCGCCATCGAATAGCAGGGAGCGGGGAAGTCAACGGGAGCAAGCTCAACGGGGTTTTTAGCATCGCACATTGTATCGCCTGTTTTAAAGCCGGAAAGCTTTGTTACAACACCGATGTCACCTGCAATAATTTCAGAAGCATCTTCCTGCTTTGCACCTTTAACGAAAACGATTTTACCCATTTTCTCTTCTTCTTCTGTGCGAGCATTGTATGCTTTAGTTGCAGGAGTAATTTTACCGGAAACAACTTTAAAGAAAGACATCTTACCAACAAACGGGTCAGCAACTGTTTTAAAGCAGATAGCAGCAAGAGGTCCATTAGCATCGCAAGCGATATCGCCTTCACCCTTGGGAGAGGGTGCGAGTTTTGTGATACCATTGAGAAGAAGGTCAACCGCTTCACCTGTGAAACCTGAGCAAGCATAAACGGGGATAACAGTACCATCTGCAACACCCTGAGAAAGACCTGCAACCTTTTCATCGTGAGTGAATTCTTCACCATCAAAGAACTTCATCATAAGGTCTTCGTCGGCAGAAGCAACGGCTTCAATGAATGCGTTGTAAATTTCTTCAATATGTGCATCTTGCGGAATTGCAACTTCTGTAGCCTTAATACCATCATATTTAAATGCTTTGTTCTGAAGGAAGTTAACATAGCAATCAACTACACCATCTACCATATAGGGAACAACAACGGGGCAGATAGCTGTGCCGTATTTATCCTGTAAATCACCAAGAGTTTTGTAGAAATCTCGGTTTTCACCATCGCATTTAGAAACAGCAATAAATTTAGAAAGACCTTTTCTGCCTGCTATACGTAAAGTTTTTTCTGCACCAACGTCAACATTGTGACCGCAGGAAAGTACGATAACTGCAGTTTCTGCTGCGCGTATACCTTCGCTTCTTGCACCTTCAAAGTCAAAAAGACCGGGAGTGTCAATAATATTAACCTTTCTGTCGCGCCATTCAATGCAAGCCATAGCGGAAGAAATTGAAACTTTTCTTTTCTTTTCTTCAGAATCAAAGTCGAGAACGGTGTTACCGTCTGCAACTTTGCCGAGTCTGTCTGAAGCACCTGCTATGTAGAGCATTGCTTCTGCAAGAGTTGTTTTACCTCTTGCGCCGTGACCGGCAATGGTCACGTTTCTGATGTTTTCTTTAGCATAAGATTTCAAGTAAATTCCTCCTAAAACGAGCAGAGATTTCTCTCTGATTGAAATTGTAAAATAATGCTACCTGAATTTATACAAACACTAAGGCAACTTATATTTGGTATTTTAGCACATATTTTTTGCGTTTACAACGATTTTTTTGAGTAAAATGCAAAGATTATTGATATTACATAATAAATAAGGCTTGTTTTTATGTAATATGTAACGAATATTTTAAATAACGCTTTTTTTCGTTGAAAAATAAAAGGTTTTATGATAAAATGTATGCATAATGAGTATTTGTGTACTCTAACAATGATTTAATCCTTTGGAGGTTAATATAATGGACGAAAATAAAACAACAAACTCTGCGAATGAAGTGAAAAAACCTGCTCCGCCACCCGTGATTCCCAAAAAACAGGTAGAGAATAAAAAAGAGGAAAATAAAAAGGGTAAAAACAAAAAATTGTTATTTATCATTCCCATAATTATTGCAATTGTTGCAGCAGCAGTTGTAGTTGCTGTTGTTCTGAAAAATAATGATAAAGACAAAGGTAATACAGGAACAACTTTAGGACCGGTTATTGTTACAGATGCCAATGGTGTTCCGGTTACTGACGCCCAAGGCGAACCTGTTACAGTTATTCCTGAAACAGAGGTTCATGAATATACAAATGCTCAGGGTGAGAAAAAAACAACGGTTGTTTACAAAGATGTTACCGTAAATGTTCCTGTTACTGATAAAAAAGGTGAAACAGTTACCGACAAAGGTGGAGAAGTTGTAACAGAACAACAGGTTATTACACCCACAACACAGAAAAATGGTAATGTAGTAGTAGGAACTACAGCAGTTCCTGTTACAGATGGTCAGGGTCATACAACAGTTGATAATCAAGGTAACATATTTACAACTATTGTGGAAATCACATCTACTCCTGCAATTGTTGAAACTGCAGATATTGAATGGAAAACATCTTTAGGTGGAACACAGGCTGATTATGTTTCAAGTATAGCAACTCTTGAAGATGGTAGCTATATTACTTCAACAGTAACCAACTCAATAGATGGAGATTTTGCAAAATTTAAAGATTTAGAATATGCAACTCCATATACCGTTCTTACCAAGTATTCAAAAAATGGTGAAGTGGTTTGGCAGAATGCGTTAGGCTCTAAAAGGGGATTAACTGTAATAACAAGTTTAGTTTCTCTTGATAATGGCGGTTTTTATGCGGCCGGATATGGTAAAAATGTAGGCGGTGTAAATGGTAAAGGATACTATGATGGCGCCATATTCAAATTTGATAAAAAGGGAGACCAGGTTTGGTACAAAATCTTTGGAACAAGTACTGTTGACCTCTTTAATTCTGCAACTCTCACTAGCGACGGTGGTATTGTCGTTGTAGGTTCCGTTGGTAATAATGATGGAGATGCCAAAGGATTTGGAAAACCCCGATTTGAATCTGCCGGTGCAATTGTAAAATTCAGTTCAGATGGTGCGATTGTCTGGAAAGATATTATTGGAGGAAATAAAGATAGTTTAAACGGTGTTGCTGAAAGCAAAGACGGAAATATATATTGTGTAGGTAATTTCTATTCAAGTGCGTTTTTCAAAAATTTAGGATATTCAGATAGTTGTGTGCTTAAATACACAAGTAGTGGTAAATATGTTGAAGCACGTTCTATTGCAGGAAGTGGAAATGAAAGTTTTGATGGTATCACAGCTTGTGAAGATGGGGGTATTGTAGTAGTAGGAAAATCAAACTCATCAGATGCAGGCTCTACAGATAGTATGTTTGTTTCTAATTTAGCTTCCCGTGGAGGATATGACGCTTACATAATAAAATATAATTCCGATTTTTCGTTAGCCTTTGCAAGAACATTCAGAGGTCAAAATAATGACGATTTAACTTGTGTAGTAGAAACAGAAGATGGTTCATTCATTGCAGCAGGTTCCAGCAACTCATCTTCACGTGACCTTAAAGGTGTTACAACACGAGGTGGTAATGATATAGTTGTTGCTTCATTCAACGAATATGGTGAGCTTTCCTGGGCACGTTCATTTGGCGGAACTAATAGTGAAAGTGCCGATGCAATTTGTCTTGCAAAAGACGGAGGATATATTGTTGCAGGAAGAACACTTTCAAAAGATATAGATATGAAAGGTATCGCACAATATGTTACAGATAAATCTGTTGGTATTATTGTGAAATTCCCTGAATAATGATAAAGATTAAATGTAATTATCTTAACGGCGCTGTTGCCGTGCCTACAGAACTTATAGACAAACACTTAAAACTTGCCCCTGCGGCAAGTTTTAAAGTTTTGTTATTTATTTTAAGGAATCCCGAGGGTTCAGCTGATTCAAAGCAAATCGGAATTTGCACAGGGCTTAACGAAGCGGATGTTTGTGATTGTCTCGACTTTTGGGAAAGCAACGGTGTAATTGAAATAACCGGTGAAGAGGTTTCCGAACAGGCTTATAATTCAGCTATGGGAAATGCTAAAACAGTAGATATAGCAGAAAAAGATGAGATAAAACAGGAAAAAAAAATCAATACCAATGTAAAAAAACTTCCTGTAAAAAAACCTACACAAAGAGATATTGCATTAAGGTTATCCGAATCTCCTGAACTAACCATTATTTATAAGGAAGCACAAGAAATTCTTGGAACATTCGGCTATGATACTCAAGCACTTCTTTTGATGATTTATGATTTTTATGGTTTTCCTCCCGAGGTTATAATTACTCTTTTACAACATCAGAAAAATGAAGGAAAACTTTCTTCTTTATCAATAAAAAGCAGAGCAGAGGATTGGGCAAAAAGAGGTATTAATTCACTTGAGCTTGTGGAAGAGGAACTTCTTTCACTTGAAAAAATCACTAAAACATACAATGCAGTAAAAGATTTTGCGGGATTTAACGGAGATGTACCTACAGTTCGTATAGCAAAATTTTTACGTACATGGGCAGTTGAGTGGGAATGTTCGGAAGAACTGATAATCTACGCTCTTGAAGAAAGTAAAAAAGTTTTAACTGATACGAATAAGCTTTTAAAAAAATATGTACAGTCTGGAATAGAAAGTCCTGAACAGATTCAACAAAAACAGAAAAAGTCTTTACCAAAGGAAGTAAAGAAAACCTACGAAACAGAAGAAATCGGTAAGAATAGTGTTCTTGATTGGATTAAAAAATATGCAGACGGGGAGGAGAATAAATGAAGTATTCAGAGATAATATACTCAAAAGCAGAATCGGAGCTTAAAGTAAGAAGACTTCGCGCAGAAGAACTTGCCGAAATGCGTCGTAAACAATTTGCAGAGAAATTCCCCGAGCTTATAGATATTGAAAATATAATGAAGTTTTCGGCTCTTGAGGTAATCAGAAGTGTTGGTTCAAATGGTAAAGCTGTTGATATGGCAGAGGTTGCCAAAACCAACTTAGAAGCTCAGGCAAGAAAAAAGAAACTTTTAGAGGAAAATGGCTTTCCATCGGATTATCTTGATATTCCTTACACTTGTAAAAAATGTAATGATAGCGGAATTTTTAACGGAAAGCTTTGCGAGTGTCACCTTGCTCTCTTGCAAAAACTTTCCGTAGAAAATCTTTCTTGCAGCCCTATTCTCGCAAAGTCTACTTTTGATACTTTTAATCTTGATTATTACAGTTCAATAAAAGATTCCGAACTGGGATTTTCTCACCGTGAAATTATGGGCGGAGTTTTTGGGATGCTTAAAAACTACGCGGAAAACTTTGGACCTGACAGTTCAAGTCTTTTCTTTAGTGGCGGAACAGGTTTGGGAAAAACTCATCTCGCACTTGCAATTTTTAATATAGTTACCGCGAAAGGTTATAGCGTCTATTATTCTTCTGCAAGAAAAGTTATTAAACAACTTAATAACGAGCATTTCGGAAAAGGCGATACAGATTTAAATGAAGAATTAAGCCGAAATGATTTAGTTATTATCGATGATTTAGGTGCGGAGTTTGAAACCCCATTCGGAACAGCAGCAATTAATGAAATAATTGATGATGCCGTTTTGATGGGTAAGCCAATGATACTCATATCAAACCTGGATAAAAATGCATTTGAGCAAAGATACGGCGAAAGAGTTGCATCAAGACTTAATGCTTTTGAAATCATTCAGTTCTTCGGAACAGATATAAGACAAAAGAACAAATAAAGGAGAAAAAACTATGTTAAAAGGTATTCCGAATATTATTTCACCTGAACTTCTTAAAATTCTTGACGAAATGGGTCATGGTGACGAAATTGTTATCGGTGACGGCAATTTCCCTGCCGCATCAAATGCACAAAGACTTATTCGTTGCGATGGTCACAATGTTCCCGAGCTTCTTGATGCTATTCTGAAGCTTATGCCCCTTGATACTTATGTTGAAAGCCCTGTTATGCTTATGCAGACAACAAAGGGTGACCCAACTCCTGTTATCTGGGCAGAATATCAGGAAATTGTTGATAAACACAATGGTGAAACAAAAATGAGTGAAATTGAGCGTTTTGCTTTCTATGACAGAGCTAAAACCGCTTATGCAATTATTGCAACAAGCGAAATGGCACTTTATGCTAATGTAATTCTTAAAAAAGGTGTTGTAACAGAATAAAGAAAAAACGGAGCAACTGATGTTGTTCCGTTTTTTAGTTAAGAGTGAATAGTAAAGATGTTTCGGGGCGCGAAAATGCACCGAACATTTTTTTAAAGTGGAAATTTATCAGTATTTTTAAAAACATATTGAAAAGTATGTAGATATATGATAACATATATTAGAACAAATGTTCTGAAGGTGAAAATAAATGGAATATATTTTAATTTATTTTGCTGTTATTTCTTTAATTACTTGCATTGTTACGATATATGATAAAATTGCAGCAAAGAAATGGACTAAACACAGAGTGCCTGAAAAGATTTTGTTTTTGTTGGCGATTTTGGGTGGAAGCTTAGCAGAATTTCTAACAATGCTCAAAATACGACATAAAACAAAGCACAAAAGATTTATGATAGGACTACCTATAATTATGGTTTTGCAGGTGGTGATTTTATGGTTAATTTTGACACGAGAGTTCAATTTTTGAAAGGTGTGGGCGAAGCAAGAGCAAAAAGTCTTGCAAAGCAGGGGATTTACAGCATTGGTGACCTTTTAAGAAATTATCCCCGAGCTTATGAGGATTGGAACAATACAACACTTTTAAGAGATTCGCAGGTTAACGAAAGCATCTGCGTAAGGGCAATTGTTGCCCAAAATCCTCAGGTTGTTAAAATCAACGGTGGAAGAATTCTTGTTAAAACTGTAATTTCCGATGGTAGCGACTATATTCCTGTTACTTTTTTTAATAATAAGTATGTAAAAGACCAACTTGTTGAAGATCAGGAATATTTATTTTACGGTAAAATCACCATTGATAAATATAATAATAAAACAATGCTTTCTCCCAGGTTTGAAAAATCTCTTGAAAAGCAAAGAATAAGACCGATTTATAAAGCAACTGCTTCAATGCCATCAAAAACAACCGAAAAGCTTGTTGAAACCGCTTTAAGAGAAATAAAGGGTAATGTACAGGAAATAATTCCTGAATATATAGTAAAAAAATACCGACTTATGAGCTTCGAAGAGGCTTTAAAAGCAATACATTTCCCTGAAAGCGAAGAACAACTTGCCCTTGCAAAGCGTCGTCTTATTTTTGAAGAGCTTTTGCTTTTGCAAATGGGTCTTATGAGCGAGAAAACTGAAGGCGGAAACAGAAGCGCAGTTCCCGTAAAAAATGATTATACGAAAGAATTTTTTGATTCTCTTCCATTTGAACTAACATACGCACAGAAGAGAGCTGTTTTCGAAGCGGTTGAAGATATGAAGACAAATAAGCAAATGAACCGACTTTTACAAGGGGATGTTGGCTCGGGTAAAACTGCAGTTGCAGCGGCATTAATGTATAATGCGGTGAAAAATGGTTTTCAGGCTGCTTTAATGGCTCCAACAGAGGTCCTTGCAAATCAGCATTTTAAAACCCTTGCAAATTTCTTTGGTGATGATATTAAAATTGAAATTTTAACAGGTTCAGTTACTGTAAAAAACAAAAGAATTATTAGAGAAAAACTTCAAAGTGGAGAATGTGATATTGTAGTGGGAACTCATGCCATAATTCAAAATGATGTGGAGTTCAATAACTTGGGTCTTGTTATTACCGATGAACAGCATCGTTTCGGTGTCGGGCAGAGAGCGAGCCTTTCAAATAAGGGGAATAACCCCCATACACTTGTTATGTCAGCTACACCCATTCCAAGAACCCTTGCTATGATGATTTACGGTGACCTTGATATTTCTGTTCTTGACGAGCTTCCGAAAGGGCGCCAACCTGTTAAAACATATCATGTGCCCACAAGCTATCACGAAAGGGTTTATAAATTCATAAGAAAAAATATTGCCTCAGGGCAACAGGCTTATATTGTCTGCCCTTTGGTTTCCGAAAGCGACAGTGACCTTGTTCCTGCAACTGAATATTATGATTATTTAAAATCAACCTATTTTGCCGATTGCACATTGGGTCTCCTTCATGGACAAATGAAGCCTAAAGATAAAGATGCGGTTATGGCGCGTTTTTATTCGGGAGAAATTCAGCTCCTTATTTCAACAGTTGTTATTGAGGTTGGCGTTGATGTTCCAAATGCAACAGTTATGGTAATTGAAAATGCAGAGCGATTCGGACTTTCACAGCTTCATCAGTTAAGAGGCCGTATTGGCAGAGGCAGTAAAGAAAGTACCTGCATCCTTCTTTCCGATGCACAGAATGAAGAGGCTGTTGATCGCTTTGAAACAATGTGCCGTACATCTGATGGCTTTGAAATAGCCAAAAAGGATTTGGAAATGCGAGGCCCCGGTGATTTCTTTGGTTCACGTCAGCATGGTTTGCCCGACATGCGAATTGCAAATCTTATGACGGATACGAGAATTCTTTATGAAGCACAGAAAACCGCAAAAGAGCTTGTTGATAACGAAGTTTCAATTTTAACAGAAGAAAGGCATCTCTTGGCACAAGAAATGAAACGCCTTTTCACAAGAGTGGCGTTAAATTAAAACAAAAGTCTCGATTACCATTGATTGGTAATCGAGGCTTTTGTAATTAATTCTGTCCGAATACTGCGAGCAAGAAGCCTGCGGCAACTGCCGAACCGATAACACCGGCAACATTGGGGCCCATTGCGTGCATTAAAAGGAAGTTTGTGGGGTTGTATTTTCTACCCTCGTTCTGTGCAACTCGTGCCGCCATAGGAACGGCGGAAACGCCTGCCGCACCGATAAGGGGATTGATTTTACCACCGGTAACAACATAAAGGAGCTTGCCGAAAAGTACACCACCTGCTGTTGAGAAGCAAAAAGCCAAAAGACCGAGACCGATAATAAGAACAGTTTTTAACTGTAAGAAGTCCTGTCCGTTAGCAGTAGCACCAACGGTTACACCAAGCATAATTGTAACAATGTTCATAAGTGCATTCTGAGCGGTTTCTGAAAGTCTTTCAGTAACGCCACATTCTTTGAACAAGTTACCCAACATAAGCATACCGAGAAGAGGAGCAACCGAGGGAAGAAGAAATGCACAGAGAATAAGCACAGCTACAGGGAAAATGATTTTCTCTGTTTTAGAAACCTTTCTCAACTGCTTCATTTCAACCTTGCGTTCTTTTTCTGTGGTAAGAATCTTCATAATGGGTGGCTGAATAACGGGTATCAGTGCCATATATGAATAAGCCGCCAAAGCTATTGGTGCTAACAGATGGGATGCTAATTTCGATGTAAGGAAAATAGCTGTGGGGCCATCTGCACCGCCGATAATTGCAATTGATGCTGCTTCTGCAGGTTCGAAACCAAAAGCAATTGCAAGAAGGAATGCGCAATAAACACCAAGCTGAGCCGCCGCACCTAAAAGAAGACTTATGGGGTTTGAAAGAAGGGGGCCAAAGTCAGTCATAGCGCCAACGCCCATAAAGATAAGGCAAGGGAAGATACCGGATTTAACACCTACATAAAGAATTCTCAGAACACCCGAATCGTACCAATGGGTGCCTTCTACAACGGCTTGTCCGATACTGCCTAACTGACCACCGGTGGTGTCAAGCATCATATTTGCACCGGGAAGGTTTGCAAGAATAATACCGAAAGCTATAGGGACAAGCAAAAGAGGTTCATAGTTCTTTTTGATTGCAAGGAACAAAAAGAAGACTGCAACCCCGAGCATAACAAGGTTCTGCCACTCTAAAAGCGCAAAGCCCGATTGTTCCCAAAGGTTAGTTAATATTGAAGAAATGTCCATAGATAAAACCTTTCAAGTTTTAAGTATTAGAAAAAATCAGATAACAGCAATAACGTCGTCTGTGTTAACTGTTGATCCTTTGGGAGCATTGATGGATTTAACAGTACCGTCGCAGGGAGCAACAATATCATTTTCCATTTTCATAGCTTCGAGAACAACGATAACATCGCCTGCTTTAACTGCTTCGCCAACATTTTTCTTAACAGCAAGAATTGTGCCGGGCATGGGAGCTTTAACCTGGGTTCCGTCTGCGGAAACGGGTGCAACTGCAGGAGCAGCAGCGGGTGCTTCAGCAGCAGGAGCTTCGGGAGCAGCAACGGGTGCAACTGTAACAGGAGCAACAGCAGGAGCAGCAACTGCAACGGGTACCTGAGTAATGCCTGTTACAACTGCATCAGATTCTGTAACGTCAACTTCGTAAATTTTACCGTTTAAAGTAACATTGTATTTCATATTATTATTCCTCCACTAATTTGATAGATTTAAAGATAAGGTTATCAAGAGAAATGCCTGTTTTATCAGAAATGATTGCCATAACAACTGCGGCATCCTGTTCTTCGATGTTAATGAGCTCTGGTTCCTGATTAAGACGCTTTATATATTTAAAGCAAAGTCTTTCAAGAGGAATACCTGTTTCGTGAGAAGTGATAGCCATAATAACTGCAGCATCCTGTTCCTTAACTCCGTCAAGGGTTACATAACCGGGAGTGTAGGGGAGAGGGACTTCATTTTTTTCTGGTTCTTTTGCAACAACTGTTTCAGTGTGTGCTTGCTGAACAAGTGTAGGGCTTTGAACTTCTGCAACAGATTCTTCATTCTTTTCTTTTTTAGACTTTCTGCCTAAAACTTTTGAAAGAAGTCTTACAAACAACATAATAACAGCAAGAACAGCAAGAACAAGAAGAAAACCAAATCCTGATGTTCCGAGAGCATCGGGGAAACTGAACAAAGGAAGAAAAGTCATTTTAAACCCTCCTTAGTCAATAGCCTTGATTTCATAGCTGTATGTTTTAGAAGCCATTTCATCTCGATAATCGAAGAAATTTTCTGCTTGAGTGGGGAATGCGATGTATGAAAGAACATCTTCGTCACTCTTTGCTTTTTTGCCGATTTCTGCTTTTGCAGCTTCAAAAGCAGGCTCAAGTGTATCTGCATATCTGCCTTCGATTTCTTTTTCATCACCGAGAATCTGTTTTTTAACATCCTCGTTAACCTTACCGGGAGCTTTACCGTATTCACCCATAAGGTAGGATTTAACTTCTTTAGAAACGTTTTTATAACGCTCGCCTGCAAGAACATTTGCAGTAGCCTGAACTCCAACCATCTGGCTCATAGGAGTAACAAGAGGAGGATAACCTAAATCTTCACGAACTCTGGGGGTTTCAAGAAGAACCTCGTCGAACTTGTCCATTTTGCCCTGTGCAGTAAGCTGAGCAACAAGGTTTGAAAGCATACCGCCGGGAACCTGATAGTCAAGAGCTTTCGCATCAGTTGCAAGAACTGTGGGGTTAAGAAGGCCGCTTTCAAGAGCTTTTGCTCTGATGGGCTTGAAGAAATCCGCAATATCTCTGAGAGCTTCGCTGTCAAGACCTGTTTCATAACCAAGCTCTGCAAGGGTATAGTTAAGAGTTTCTGTTGCGGGCTGTGAAGTACCTCCGGACATTGTGGAGATAGCAGTGTCAATAACATCAACACCTGCTTCAACTGCTTTAAGGCAAGTCATAAAGCCAAGACCCGTTGTGCTGTGAGTGTGAAGAACAAGAGGAACATCAACTGCTTCTTTAAGGGAAGAAACAAGCTTGTGTGCTTCTGCAGGGCTGAGAATACCGGCCATATCTTTAATAGCGATTGTCTGACAACCGATGCTTGCCATATTTTTTGCAAGTTCAACATAAGAATTAAGAGTGTGAATAGGGCTGATTGTGTAGCAGATAGCACCGGATGCAATGGCACCATTCTTAACTGTTTCATCAACAGCAACTTCAATATTCTTAACGTCATTGAGAGCATCAAAAATTCTGATTATGTCTATGCCGTTTTCAACACTCTTTTTAACGAACATTCTTACAACATCATCGGGATAGTGATGATAACCGAGAAGGTTCTGACCTCTTAAAAGCATCTGGAGTTTTGTATTGGGACAAGCTTTCTTGATTTTTCTGAGTCTTTCCCATGGATCTTCTTTAAGGTAACGAAGACAAGAGTCGAAGGTTGCGCCACCCCAACACTCGAGAGAGTAGTAACCTGCTTTGTCGAGTTTTGAGAGAATAGGCTCGAACTCATTGAACTTCATACGGGTTGCAATAAGTGACTGGTTAGCGTCACGCAACACGGTTTCGGTAAATTGAACCTTTTGCATTTGCGATTTCTCCTTCATTTGATATATTTATAAGGAAGATTTTATATCAAGGCAAGAAATGAAAAATATTCCCTACCAATTTTCCCCATTTTAGCATACACTAAATGAAGAAAATTATCAAGTATATTGTTACAATTTTGTCAAAATAAAACTAAAAATCCTTAATATTCTGCCAACAAATTGTTTGTGTATTCAAAACAAAACCTCTGCTATTATAAAAATAGTAAAAGCAGAGGTTTTGAGATTTTTATATATACTATTATATATATGATGTGTCAACGGCAAAAAACATGTCTGCCGATGGTAGTAATTACGGGACGGGTACGAATCCATCTGTTCGAAGTTTTAGCAGGATTGTAATAGTATAACGCACCACCGCTGGGGTCCCAACCGTTAAGGGCATCTTGAGCGGCTTTTCTGGATGTGGCGTCAGGAGAAACAGACCAGTTGCTGTCTCGTACCGCAGAAAAAGCTCCCGCCTGGTAAACAACACCTGAAACGGTGTCAGGGAAAGAAGAAGAATCAACACGGTTTAATACTACTGCACCAACAGCTACTTGCCCTGTGTAACTTTCGCCACGAGCTTCTGCAGCAATTACCTTTGCAAGAAGATACACATCGGACGAACTAAAACCACCTGTCGAACCGCCTGAAGAAGAACCAAGGCCGAGATATAAAAGTGTTTTTGGTCCTGCAACACCATCAGCGGTGATACCAACAGATCGTTGATATCTTTTAACTGCACTTTGAGTCTTAGTTCCGTAAATGCCGTCAACCGTTCCGTTAAAGAAGCCAAGAGATTTTAATTTGTTTTGAATTCGTCTTACCTCATCACCACGAGAACCGACTTTAGAAAGAACTTCTTGTGCTTCGATTTTTTGTGTGTGGCTAGTGTAAATAAAGCCAATACCAATAATAATAGAAAGGCTCAAAACAATCGAAATAAAACTGCCGTATTTTGAATGTAAAAATGTTTGAAAGTGTAACCTGGATTTTGTATTTTTCATATAGCACCTCATATAGTTTTTTAGTAGTTTTTTCATTAAAAAACAGAATATTCATACTTTAAACAAGGTTTTGAACATAAAAATTGTGGTTGTTCAATATGCACAACCACAATATATTGTGATTGGTAAAAAAGTTGAAAAAAATTTAAAAAAATTTGAAAAAAGTGCTTGACAAATAGCACTCGTGGTGATATTATATCAAGGCACTCTTCGAGAGGGGCGAAAACGAACCGCAAAAGTGGTACGCAGGAGACCTTAAAAAGAGAGCGAACGAACCTTGAAAATTAAACAACGAGAAAAAAGAAACCCTTGAGATTTTTTTGAGCGTAAAAGAAGATTTTGCGACAGTAGAATTCGGGCTTCGAAAGAAGTTTGAGAGAGATACGCTAGAGTATCGAAAATGAGCTAAGAGCTTTAGATTAGATTTAAGCATCGAAAGATGATTAGATACAATAATTTAGAGAGTTTGATCCTGGCTCAGGACGAACGCTGGCGGCGTG
>JAZNGU010000053.1:0-39322 GCA_045576615.1 Acutalibacteraceae bacterium
TAAAGGATAACTAATAATTATCTATGTTAAAAAGAGTGAGGATTTTATGAACGAAAAAGATTTTGATAAACTTGTTATGAAACTCAGAAAACTTGGGTATGAGCGTGATGACGAATTTAATTCTACAATTGAGTATGACACTCTTCTTGAAACCGATTATAATCACAAATCTCTTAATAATATGGTTGCGATTTCTTGTAAACTAGTTCGAGTGAATTTTGATTATGCTGCCGCAACTGGAGCGATTTTCAAGCAGTGTGATTTTTTAAGCTGCAAAATGTATCAGCCAGATTTTGAGTTTTGTAATTTTGAAGATTGCTCTATTAGAACTGAAGAAAAAATTGTATCATCTTTTAACAATTGCAATTTCATAAATGTAATATTTGATGGGGTTTTATTTGAGTCTTGTACATTTACCGGAGCATTGTTTGAAAATTGTGTGTTTAGAAACGTTACAATAAGAAGTTCCACATTAGAAAATGCATTGTTTGAAAATTGTGTATTTGAAAATGCCAACTTAAGAAATATTAATATGGATTATGTTCATATGAATAATCCTCATATAAATGGTTCTGTTTTTCCTTTTTCTCAAATACCATATATATTTGGATTTTTTCAATATCTTATGACGACTAACGATCTTGTGTTAATATCTTCAGAAAAAAAGCAAACAATATCACGAGAAAAATTCCTTGAAGATGCGTTGCCTTTGTTAGTTAACTATTGGAAGGAAAAAAGTATTACCCGTTCGGAATTCTATTTTCCATTATCCAACTTCTATATTGCACAAAAGGATTTTGCAAATGCTATGACATATTTGAGAGCTGGTTTAGAATCAGCTATTACAACTCATGATTTTAGAATGATAAAATTTTACTGTAAATTAATCGCAGAAAGTAATTTATTCGATTATGCAACATTAAATAGATTTTATGATATGATAAAACTTTTGGGATCAGTTAGTAGCAATTCTAAAACCGAACTACGCAGCTTTATGCGAAATATCGGCGAAATAAAATCAACTCTTTTTCATTCGAAAAAATCCCCATCATTGATCATCAGGTTTAGGACTAATCTATTTGTAAAAGAGTCAGATAAAGTAGGGGTTATACTTAGTAAACTTTTTGCAATAGCAAAAATGGATATACATAATCCAAACAAGGTGGAAACTGTTCTTTCAGAGAACTCGCCCTTATTAATTTCGTTAGAAATAACTGGAATGGAAACAAATATTTTGAATTTGTTTCAGTTGATTATTCAAAATAAGTGTTTTATTTCAAATAATAATTGTCTTCTCAATTCAAAAAACACCAATGATTTGTCAAATTGTTCCCCAAAAACATATCAACATATAAACGAGTTTTCAGACTATTGTTTGCACAATGACATTGATATTAAAATGGTTGAATACATTTTAGATAATTGTCCAAAAGCAAATGATTTGGGATTCAAACCATATGGTTGTTTTGATATTGACAATGCTAATATATCTAATTTTAATTTAACAACACTAACTTAAAATCAAGGTGAATTATGCAATATTCATATAAAGTTTTAAACGGAAAACTCGTTTTAACAGAAAAATGTCCAGTATATTTCCGCAAAATAATTTGTGAAAAAATAGTTGCAGTTATAGCGTATTTTTTTATAATAGCGATTTCATTCTTTTTAATTCTTTTTGCCTTCAACAACTTAATATCAGTGTTAACCATTGAAAACGCAATTTCAGTTGGTGCTGTTTTTTCAACCATTGGAAGTTCTATAGTGTCAGTATCCTCTATTTGGTGTAATAAGCAAGATAGTCTTTTTGAAAATAATATAAATGTTTTGCAAAAAGATTTAATTAACTTTTATTGGAAACGATGGACATTTTTAAATAGGGTGACAAAGTCAAATTTAGGTAAAGGTAAATATCAAGTAATTGAAAATCCATACATTGAATTTAAATTTTCAGCAAAAAAGTTTAAAGTAAATATCCCTTCATCTAAATCTGACTATAATGAACTACCCGTTGTTATAACTTTTTTGAAGTTATTATTCTATAATAAGAGTTACAGAAACAGCCTAATAAAATTAAACAATGAAGATGCCTTGCAAGAAATATTGGTTTGGAATTGTATTTCCTCAATTTACAAAAATATATTATTATACAAAATTGGAAAACTTTTTGTATGGTTTGGGGGTTGCTTAGTGTTTTTTAGCATACTTTTTTCTTTGTTCTACCCTCAAATATTTGCTGTTTATGAAGTAATTTTTAATGTGTTATCCTCGCAAAAGTGACAAGTTGGACCAAGTGGTACATTATACTTTAGGCATATTTCCTTTGCTTTTGTTAACATCTCATATATTTCTGAATCTGAGGGCGTGAAAAGCGTTTCCAAAGGAGTACCTGCAATAGGTTTAAACAATGACAAAATAGGAGAAACACCCATCTGACAAACAAACTCTACACCTTTAAGAAAAGAATCTTTTGGTTCTAATCCAACAATAAAAATTGTTCGAACATGTCCATTTTTACCCCAAAGCTTAACAGCTTTTTCAAAAGCTGTTTTATAAGTTTCAAGAGATAATGCACCTTTACCAGGCATATATTCCTTAGCTAATACTCGATCAAACACTTCTAAATTGAAAGAAACTTCAGTAACACCAGATTCATATAATTTATCTAAAATTATACTTTTATGTGGAGGTGTACACATTAAATAAATTGGCTTTTGTGATTGTTGCCTTATTAGTTTGACTACTTCAATAACCTTTTCAAAATTGTTGTAAGGTTCATAAGAACCACCACCAACCAAGTAATGATTAATGCTCGGATGGTTTTTATAAGCATGTAAGACCTCTGCAATATCTTCTATAGTAAACTGTTGTTCGCTGTTTTCAATATCACAAAACTTACACCCTAGTTTTTTTTGCTTAAAATAACAACTGTTGCGAAAATATACTCTCAACCTATCGTTACCTAAATATGAAATCTCACTGTAACTAAACCCGTTGGTCGATTTTTTTAGAGATAGTGGGTCTTGTTTTCGCAATGTAATTTTAGAAATTGTTTTGTCATAGAACCTAAGCGTGTATTCTTCATTTTCTGACAATCCAATTTCAAATGGTGTAAGAAAGGTCGGTTTAGTTCCGTTCGGAACATTAATGTAAATATCGTCAATAATAAGGTCAAAAGCTTCAAATTCACAATAGTTTAAACCACCATTTGATTTTGCATATAGTTGTGCCTCAGGGCTGATCCTAACCCCGTGATGTAAAAGAGATATTTTGAATTTTTCTAAATCATTTCTCCATTGTTCTGTATCAAAGAAATCTTCTTCTACAGCGACATTTGGATGCAGTAAACATTTATATTCTGGACTAACCGATACAATATTAAAAGGAAAACATAATTGAAACAAATACGATTTGTTTTCAAACCTTGATTCCCAATCTATATCATCGTCAATACATCTTATAAACTCTTTATAAAACGGTAACATATTATACAAATATTTATGTTTGTTTAGTTGTGCGTTGGTGTGTGAATAAGTATAAAAACTTAAATTTACTTTTAATGCAGAAATATCTATATTGCTTTCAGTTTGAAAAAATGATTTGTAATGAAGTTCTTGGATGGAATGACTATCGTTATTACTATGTAGAGCATAGTTTATCGCCATTGTAGATGCCTGAAAACGGGAGTTTATCTCCATGAAATACACCTCGTCTTCAGTTGCAATAAAATCTATTCCGCATACGCCACGATACCCTGATTCTTGTAATCTTTTTCCAATTGATTCTGCTTGTACAATTAATTTTTTTTTGATTTTTTCTGAGATTTGTTCATATGCAATAAAATCTCCGCCCTTATAAAAAAAACCATTTATAGTTGGAGAGATTAATTGAATTGATGGAGGAAAATATAATATTTCATTTTGATATATTACCAAATGGATATTCAGTGGAATGTTATTTTCTATATATGGGGATACGGTGTAGGTTTTTGTCTGTGAAAGCCTTTTTTGAACAGTTGGTGCTGTAAAAGAATTAAATAACCATGTTCCGGTTCCAGCACAAGAAGAGTCTGATTGAACCACAAAACTATTGTATTGTGGATATTTTTTAGTTAAAGACTCAATAGTGATTTTTGAACCATCCATAACACAAAAAGGTAATTGGTTAACTATACCATGAAGCCACAATCGTGTTCTGATTTTATTTTCTAACAACAAAATTAGTTCCATTTTATTTAACCCAACAACTCGTTCTTGAACTTCACAACTTAACAAAGGATAGTCCGGAGGGTAATAAAGCAAAAACTTACAATCTGGATACTTATTGATTATTTCTCTTGCCATATCATTTATATATGTTATCCAGTCATTGTTATCTGCATTGCAATCTATCCTGCACCCTGTAAACTTGTCAAAAGAATGGTTAGAGTTTTTATTAGTGCCATATGTTGTTATAGAACCCTCAAACAAATCTCCTGTATGATTTATCTCGGATTCTCTAACACCAATCCAAAATAATTTCTCGTGGTTTTTCATTTTAATTCAGTTCTCCCTTAATTGTTGCTTTTTCTAAATAAATAGTAAACGATTCAATTCTTTTTAAAAAAGTTTCATGCTTTTGTTTTTTTAGATCCTCAAGTTGTTTAGATAAACAATCGCAACTTACTTGTTGTGTTAGTTTGTCAATTAGTTTTTCTCTAGAGTTCCAGTCGTACATATGGTTAAACGAATGATAAAATTCAAATAAAGATTGTTCGCATATTGGACAACAAACCGGAAAAACTGTATGTTGGTCGATGTTTTTATAACTTTCATCTCTATTACCATAATAAGCAACTGTAATTTTATCCAAGAATTTAGCAGGTAAACTCTGTAATAAAATAATTAAGAGCCAATGTGATACTGGTTGATAAAATTTTGAAGAATACATATGATACAAGAGCGTAAATGGTTTTATATTGATAGGAAAAATAACAGCTCTGCAATCTCTTTCTAATACCCATAGCATTGTTTCTTTTGCATCTTTTAGCTGTTCAGCAGAACTCATAAAAGGCATTCCTAATAAAACATTCAGTACGACATCAAACCCATATTTTTTTATCAAGTTTATCGTGATATCCAACTTATCGAGATCGATTGATTTCATAATTAAAGTAGAAAGGCATTGTTGATTAACAGTCTCAAGTCCCATCTCTATGTATATATTTTTATCGGGCAGTGCTTTCTGTATCAATGATAATTTATCTTCTGAAACTGTATTAAAATGGGTTTCTATTCCAATCTCTGACACAGAACAGGTTTTTAATTCATTTATAATCCTTGAAAATAAATTTATCGAAATTTGATATTCGTCCATTATGCTTCCGTTTGCACACAAATGAATGGATTTATATTTTTGCAAGTCTCCGTTTAAAATATCCCTAAAAGATTTAATATACTCATCATCACTCCATTGTTTAATACTGTGACCATAGTCACACATAATACATGTGCCCACCATGTCGTTTCTGCAGCATTTGCTGGTGAAAACTATTTCAAGCATATCTCCTACTGGGGTAGCAGTACAGGCTTTAGCTTCATTTAAATCTGGGCGTTTGTTTCTGATTAATCTATTTGCCTGAAGAATAATTTCTCTATTCATATTTTCAACCTCTCTTTTACAAATTGGAAGATAATTATTAGTTATCCTTTAAAAAGGGAGAACAAGTCATAACTAAGTTTGAAAAGGCATGAATGTCAAGTTGATTTTTCAACACTATAATTTAAAGAGGGGATATAATGAAACAAAAGGAAAAAACAATACAAAAAGCAAAACGTTTTGTAAGAAAACAATTGATTAAACTCTTTAATAATTATCCTAAAATTGAAAGAGCTTTTGATATTTGTGACGGAATATTTCAAAAATTGATGCTAGGGTATATTATTGCTATTGTGTTATTGATGTTTATATTATTGGGGGTGGCATATACAACTCTGCCAGATGAAATTAAGGAGCCATTCTCTCCCATTATAAGCATCATTATTACTGCTATATTGATTCCATTTTTCTTAAAGGCTTACAGCCGTAAAAAAGAAACTGAATTAAAACAATTTGAGAATAACAAAGAGTTGTATTTGGGAATAACAAAAATATTAAATCCTATAGTTCTTAATAAAACTTTTACAACTTAAGCAAAAGATAATATTCTTAATTACATAGAGAAAAACCAAACGGCAATTACCATATCTTTTTCATCGAAAATGATCGCAACTATAAATTCTATAATTAACAACTGTAACGGTAAAGATAATAAAAATATCTTCTATTATTCCAAAAAGCTTATAAAACAAATACGTAAGGAATCGGGATATACGAACTTTTCATTGATATTACTTAATACTAAACCAAACAATGATTCAATAAAAAGATAATTTTATAATATCTTTAGTATTCATCAACTGTTAGTATCTTCTCAACTGTAAACTTATTAGTCCATTCACTGTCAGAGAGCGCGATATCACAATAAGTGGCGTTTGGTTATTTGTGTTGCTGTTTTTTATAGCAAGCTAATTATATATTGATTACTTGCGACATAAAAAACATCCCCCCAAACACACCTTGGGGGGATTACTTATGATTATTCATAATTCACCTTTCGTACCACATTAAATCACTTTCGTTTGTGGCGATTATTCTTTCGGTTTTTATTTTTATTAACGTTTTTTTCTTCAACTTTAGAAGAGTTTTCAGGATCAGAAGAAATATCCGAGAAAAAATCAAAAAACAAAATAAATCTTGTTAGTATTTTATCAATTTTCTCATCAATGTTCTGTTTTTCTACAACTAAAAATAGTGAGTTATTCGGCCCACGAATCATACTTATATTTTCTCTTACTTCTAATTTAGAGATGAATTCTATTATGCATAAACCAGCAATCACTAAAAGCGCAATACATATTTTCTTCTTCATAGAGAGGCTCTCCCTTCAATTTCAATAAAAAGCATCGTTTTGAATGAACTTTGATAAAACTTTTTTTTGCTGTATGAGACACTGGTATCACGCCTTTCAAATTTATTACACTTATATTTTACAACCTTGTTATTTATTTGTCAATCAGTAATCTGCACAAAATACTTAACCGTAATTTAGCGATAATAAAAAAATATCGTGTTACGACAATCTAAACGACAAATCAAATACAAATTTCAAATATAAAATAAGACTATAGAATTAACAGCAGTTGATTCTATAGTCTAAAAAATATTTTAGGATAAATTGACACAAACTTATTTTTTCATAACATCTTTCTTATTTCACATGGTATTCGATATTTTTATTGTTATAAAAACAATTCATTGCTGCACCGATTGCAGCCGAATATTGTCCGTAAAACGAATGATGAAGATGACATCCAAAAACGCCTAGTTTTTCTAACTCACCAGATAACTCAAATTCTATACAATCTAAAATATCATTAAACTTTCCCGAAAAAACAATATCTTTTATACCAAAAATCAAAAACAAATTGCGCAATACTTGTGCAATCAACTTGATCAGCAAATTTCTTTGCTGGCTATTATCAGCACAATTTATATATTGTTTCAACATATCTGAAGGTTGATCTATTTTATCTGGAAAAATTTCGTTACGAAGTACGTCACCAAATTTTTTAGGTTCATTACCAAAAATTACTTCAACTTCTCCCAATTGTCCTGCAAAATTCTCTTTATCCCTGTAAATTTTACCATCAATAACAATGCTCATTCCTACGCCATGACCTAAATAAAGTATAATAAGATCTTTATTACATCCTTTTACCACTCGTTGTTCTTTTTCAGCGATTGCACTACTTTTAACATTATGGTCAATATAAACATTTATATCGTTAATATTAAAATTGTTAAATAAAGTTGATGTTATAAGTCTTGATATACTAGTGTTTTTTATCGACTCACAATCATTACATAAATGTGAAGTCGAAATAATTGTTTGATTATAATAATCAATATGACCAGGTAAAGTATAATTAATTGCAACAAATGGAATGCCTTGTTTTTTCATTTCACACAAACAATCACCAAATGCGACCAAAATTTTACTTAAATCACAAATATCTTTTGGTGTGTCTCTACACCATCTACATAAACCAATTTCACTATTATCAAAACCAAGTTTTGATAATACAGTAAATAGCATATTAAATGTTTTTTTATCTTTTTTTTCAATAACATTTATAGAAACGATATTGAAATCGAATCCAAGAATTACAATTTTTAGTTGAGAGCTTCCTACGCTAACACCAACATAATATTCGTAATTACTAATCAAATTGATTCCTGCACGATAATATTTGGCTGTTTGTTTACCAGAAACATCTTCGCTGTTTTCAGGTATTACGACAAGTTTTTCTCCAATTCTTGAAAGAATTGTATATGCTGATGACCAAGGCATATCGACTATATTTGCCAATTCGCTTTTAGTGCATCCAGGGTTTCGTCGTATGGCTTCAATCATTTTCAAAGTATTTTCGTTAAATTTTTTCACTACTACCATCCCAAAACAACATTTTCTTCATTATAACAAAGACGACAAAAAAAAGCAAATTAAATTTTATAAATTATTCAAATTGACAGTTTTTTGTTGCTGTACAGTAATTTAATTAGTTTTAATCCCGCAATTATAATAAACTGTTTGTTATTCATCTTCTGTTATTATTTTCTTCACTGTATACTTATTAGCCCATCCACCATGAAAGGGACTACTGTCACCATATAGGCGCAGTAGTCCCTTGTTAGTTGTTAGATGATTTTTTACAACAAATAATATGTGTTGCTTGAAAAAGAGCCGTTACCTCGTTTTCGTATTTCTTTACGAATTAACTTTGCTTTTTCTAAATCTGTTAATGCTCTACGGACGGTGCTTTCTGAAAGAGATAGATGTCTTGCTATGGTTTTAATACCCGGAAAACACTTATTTTCTTTGTCAGCTCTGTCTACAAGGTATAAGTACACCAATTTAGCACGTGAAGAAAACTCAACCTCATAGACTTTTCTTCTATAGTTATCCATTGTTGATATCTCCTTTTTCAGTTCTTAAGACTGTGTGTTGTGCTTTTTGCTCAGCCATATATTCGGACTGTTTTTGCATAACATCTTCAGGTATTGCTTCAACTTCATATTCAGTTAATGCTTGACCTGATGTGCCAAAAGGTTTATTTGCAGGGAATTTTTCTTCCTTGTCATTTATCTTTCCTTCGGATGGATACAGATTGTTTATCGTCTCTTCAATAATCTTTCGACTTGTATATTTAACAGTTCTTGAACCTTTATCTTTAGGTACATATGGTTCTGTATCAAACTTTATTCCCCATTTAAAGAACAGTTTCAGTTTAGATATAAAGGGATGAGTACCTGTTTTCATAACGATAAAATTACCCTTATCCATCGATTTAAGCTCATCAGCAGTCATCAATGGTCTTTCTATCATTTGAAGACTTTGAGATGGATCATTTTTACTTCTTGATACTGAACCGGACATTACAGTTCTTGAACCAAGCGATTTGGATATTATATCTGCTGTTTCAGAAGTAGGAGCAAAACCACCAGCAATAGTTATCTGACAGTTGTCTTGAATAATAGCAGCACCTTCTCTGCCATAGTTCTTTTCAAGCTGTTGAAATGACTGAATAATACTTACTAATGACAGACGTCTTGAGCGAGATGCAGAATACACCATTTCTGCAGAACTGATTGCAGGAAGAGTACCGAACTCATCCATATAAAACATAACTCTGTCTTTTAATGCCCCACCTTGTTCATCTGCGACCATAAGTATTTCACGATATAACTGTTGCAAAAGAAGGGATACCATAAAGTATGTTGTTGGATTTTCTTCGGGTAATACAATAAAGATGGCACTCTTTTTAGAACAAAACTTTTCTGCATCAATTGCTGTATCAAAGCAGAGTATTTGTTCAAGTTCTGAATCGAGAAATGCATTAAGACGAGACATTGCTGTTGACATAACCGATTGCATGGCCTGGTCACTTGTATTAAGTGCAGCACCTGCAAACCATTTGGTCTTATGTTCGGGTGGAAGCTTCTCCATGATTTTATGAAATTGAGTTTTACCTTTACCCATATTAGGTGCAGGAGCAAGTAACTCTTGAATAAGCTTATATACAGAAACTATATGACGTTGTTCGGGTGGAGCAAATTCAGCAACCAATAGGATTGACGAGGTAAGCAAGCCTTCTGCTGCATCGTAAAAGAAAGCATTTTGACCAAATGAAGCGGCATCTCCTTCACTAAATATAATTGTCTTACCGATGATTTTTGCATACTTTTCAGCTTTGGCCTTGTATGTGAGATTGGTGGGTTCTTCTTTGTACAAGTCCATGTATTTATTTACGAGATGAAGCAGATTGTTACCATCAGATTTAGTAGGGTTACGAAGGTCAATGATTGCAACATCATATCCATAATATTCTTTTGCAATGTTACCGTAATTCCTATACAAATCACCTTTTGTATCTGTAGTTAAAAATGACATTCCTGATGCACAAGCATACTCAAGGTTTGGATATAACCAATATGCTGTTTTACCACATCCGGCTGCACCTATCATCATGGTGTGTACATCCGAAGTATCAACCATTGCATAATCTTGACCACCTATTGTCCTGCATCCAACAATAACTCCTTGTGGTAATTCGTTTTTATTTTTGTTTTTTCTCCATAAATCCGGAGTAAAGGGAACATGCTTATACACTTTCTTTTGTTCAAGTTTGGATAAAAATCTTGCTGTTCCATGCTGACCATCTCCAACAGTTTTACTTTTGATACTGTTAAGATTATAGATATGAGAAACAATTGTAATTCCACCTATTAAAGCAAACATTACGATACCCACAAAAATTAAGATAATTGGACCATCCACTTTTTATCAACCTCCTGTTTAGAAAATAATAAATCCTCATTCCAATCTTTTAATGTTGGAATGAGGATTTCTGATTTAATGCCTTTTATAAATAGTTTATCCGAAAGTCTTTGTGCGGCTGTTTGACCTGCGTTATCATTATCAAAACAAATATAAACTTGTTCAATATGTGCGTTATCTCCAAGACATTGAAACAAAACATTATCTGCAACAGAACATGCCGCCGCATAGCTGTTATTTCTCCATTCAATGGGATGCATTGATATAAACGAAAGCATATCTATTGGCGCTTCAAATAAATAAATGTCGTTTCCGGTACCATGCCAATGGAAACTAAATTTATTATCACTACCTGCAACATTTCTTTTATAGGCACTTTCTTTAGCTGTTCCTCGTTTGTGAATATGTCTTGGAACACCATCGGAATCATATCCGATAAACAATACATTATGATAATCTGCTGATTCTCGAAGCATTTTAGCATGAACAAATGCAGTGATTATATCTCTACTAATCCCTCTATCTTTCATAAGATATTCATATAATCTTCTCATATTAGAATTTGTTTGAGGCAATATTAATTCTTTTGTATGTTTTTGAGTAGGGGAGGAGTATGATATAACAGTACCATTTTCATTAAGTAAATACTCCATTGCTTCACTGTATGTTTTATTAAAAAACTTTTGAAGAAAACTAACAACATTACCGCCTTCTTGCTCGTAATGGTGATACCAAACATTGTTTCTAATAGATACCTTTCCAGTTGGGCTTTCCCATATATATTCTTTTCCGCATCGACTTAGTTTAGCTCCTTGTTTACGCAAGAGTTCTGCAATATCCATATGATATGCTCTGTCTTTTTGCTCTGGAGAAAATCGAACATATTTAGACAATTTATCACTTCCTAACCTATTATTTTTATAATTTTACAAATAAAGAGCGTTTTATTAAGTTTGAACATATATCAGACATTTTTGAATCTCACAAAGTTGCAAATTAAATATCGGTTTAGCATGTTTGGATAATAAATATATAACCCACAATAACCTATGGTAGGTTATTGTAGGTTTACAAATGTTGCAATCAAATACCAATCTTTACATTTTTAATCCCTGTGCATGTTTCTTTTCTTGAATCTTTTTAAGCACCTTTCTATCAACTTGCTGATCAGTCTGCATATCTTCTTCGAGATTATCTTGTATTGCTTGAGTTAACCTTGCGAATAATCTTGCAGAAGAAAGTGCTATATCAGTTTTCCAATAATACTTTTTAGATGGTTGAAATGCAGGTGGAAGAGTAGGGATTTTAACCTTTTCGGGTAAATATATCTTCTCTACTTTTTCATCTGTAAAAGGATATTCAGATATGTCTTTGTGTCTAAGTGCTTCTTGCAGAACTGCATTTCGAATAGTTTTGAATTCTTTGTTGGAAGATAATGGTACACGAGGTGGCATTTCTTCACGATAGATTTTAACTATCATTTCTCTTTGTTCATACCAAAGCTCATATAGTCCTTTTATTTTCTCATCTGATGCCATCTCATCAACTATTCCATCAATTAGATTTTTCGCTTTTTTAGGAAAATAACCATACATCATTCTTCCTGAATAATTATCTAATTCGCTTACCAATTGTTTTAATAAGTCTGCGACAATGGGATTAGAATAGTGACCTTCATTTATTAAAGAAACCATTTCTTCAATCTTGTTTTTAGCTTCTTTTCGCAATTCATTTCGTCTGTCTGTTTGTTCAACATATATGTTGTGTATCTCAGAAGAAAAAATATCTTTTGCAAAAGTTCTTTTAAGATCATCTAAACGTTTCTCAGTTATATATGGTTCTCTACCTACAGAATAAGCAACCAAATGTATATGTGGATGATATGTTTCATTATGAAAAGCTGCGTACCATCTTAAATCTGAGGGAGGAATATTCATAGATTTTGCTATAGCAATTGTGTTTCTTTTTAATAATTCTTTCCATCTGATTGAACGAGCATAGTCTAAGGCTTCTGCATCATTTCGTTTCAAAGACATTATTGTAGTGAAGACTAAGCCATCGTGATTAGCAATATCTTTTGCGACACTTTCAAGGTTTATTTCTCTATCATGAAGCGAAAATAAACCATGTGTTCCTTGCTTTTCGACTCGTGGTCGCTTTGCAATATACCCAATATAGTTTTCTTTTTTATCTATTAAATCAAAGTATTCTTCCAGTGTATTATCAATGAAATCACTAGCTACTCCCTTCGTTTGGTTCGATAAATAATCTTCATATATTGGTGTATTCGTTGTATCAGGAAAGTCTTTTATCAAGTTAGAGATGATTCTTTGTTGTTCAATTGTTGCAGGCTGATACCTCCAACTTTCATCACATTTATCTACTCCATCTCGAGTTGCAATGTATTTTAGGTATTGAGAATTCCTCTTAGGAGATGATTTAAAATATCTCCATTTCAAAACAAATCTTGCCATGTACTTTACCTACGTCTTTGATATTTTAATGCATTTTTAAATGAAATTGAACCATTTAGAGATCGTACTTCTTTGATACAAGTAGCACGAAGGTCATCTAATTGAGTTTCTGATATATTATTCAAAGCAGAAAAGACATGGAGTAACATTGATAACTCGACAGTGTTTTTAAAGAATTGATTACATATTTTATCTTCTAAATTCTGCACTCTGCTTTTGAGCGAATTATCAATTAGTTCAGGTAGATATTCATCAGTATGTTGTGTTGAAAGATATCCACAATAAAACCTGATTGCTTTCTCAATAAACTCTGATTGGCTTTTGCAACCATCATCTTGATACATTTCTTTTACTTTATTTAGCACATCGGGATATGCCCACAAATGAAATTTCTTTTTGTTCGGATCAACTGCCATAAACATCACTTCCTTCTTTGATTTTATAGGAGTCATTGTAAAACCCTTGAAACAATGGGATTTATTGGTAAGTTTCCAAAATTGGAGGGAAAAACACCAAATATAGGAGTCTACTTTTTGAAAGCCTTGAAATCCTTTGTGCAGTCGGCATCGCCGTCTGCTGTAATCGTACAGGGATGCTTTTGCAACCCCTGTGCTTATTCCTGCAATAAAAATCGGACGAAATAACTCGTTATACACAAGAGCCTGAACGTCCGTTTTTATCAGCTTTTTATTGTGTGTTCGGGTACTTTAACCATTTTTCGTACAACTCGTCAATTTGGGGCAAACAAACGGCAAAAATAGGCACTTAAGCATCATTTGTTACCAGTGTTTGAATTAGAATTATCCGAACTTGATTCAATGTAATCTCTGACATTTAACGGTACATTCTTTTTATATAATGAATCTAATGTTTCGACCAATTTTTCTGAAACACGTTTATTACCTTTTTGTTCAAGGAAGTACTTTAAAGCCTTCATTTTAGTTTCATCATATTCAATGCTTACTGAAACCTTTTTCATATGCAACACCTCACATTGTCATACTCATATCTTCATCTGACCATGCCTGTTCATCCATACTAATGTTACGCAGGTTAGCCTCATTTTCATCGGTATGTATCCACTCGGTATTATCAATGCAACAATTAGTAAAATTAGCATTGCTTACTGAAGTTCGTGAAAATAAAGCATCAGAGAAATTCGAATGTGTAAGCATTGCCATAAAGAGATTGCAACCTTTAAACTTTGTACTTTTGCAAGACATTTCCTCACCGGTAATTCGAATCATACTGCAATCGACGAATTTTGTGTGGTCAGCAATTGAGAAGCACAACTCAGCATTAGTGAAATTGCAATTGACGAACTTTGCGTTGTTCAAAATAGAACTGTTTAACGACCTATCAGAAAAGTCATAGTTAGAAACAAGACAACCTGAAAAGTTCGCCTGTACTCCACCGGGTTCGTCATAAAGCCATAGCACATGCTTTGCAACCATTATGTCGATTTCCTCTTTTTCCAATTCCCTGTATACAGATTCATCTTCAAACATAGCATATTCAGATGAAAGTCGCATACCGAATTCTTCGTCATCAAATTCTACTGTATCAAATTCAATCCTATCACGAAGCATTTCATAAAGAAGTGTAGGAGAAAAGATGTTTGGTTTATAGAACTTATGTATCTCATCCAAATCGATTTTAAATACACCATCATCCTGATCTTTTACTGCTTTGTCAACGATATCATTTCTGATATGTAACATCGACTTCATAAACTGTTGCAAAGTAAAAGACTCGTCAGCAAGGTGTAAAGTTCTTGCTTGCGGAAGATATGCAAAGTTTTTAGCAAACTCAGTTCCTTCTGAATTTACAATAATACCTTCATCATAATTCTCACGAAGATAGAGGACACATCTGTTCGTTCCTGTTTCGTCCTTGTGCATAAGATTTGCGTGTTCAGCAATGAAGTCAAAATTCTTCATAGTATTGTTTTTCAAAAGATTAAAATCATTTTCAGATAACTCAACAACTTTCACGATAGAACAATACTGAGTTGTGGCCTGTTGCTCATTTCTATCTAATGAAGTTTGAAAAAACATATTATTTCACCTCCAAATCTGGTGACGAGTCAAGATAAGTAATTCGCCCGTCTTTGTCAAGCTCATCAATTATTTCTTTGGTAATAAATCCATAATAACCTTCGGGTCTTTCAACACCAAACTGCTCATACTGAAATTTAAGAACAGGTTCAATTTCTTTTAAACCTTCCTGTGAATAACCGTGCCTGAAGAATTTCCAACGATTTTCTTCGGTATAGACATATACAAAATCTGCCCATGAATCCGGGGCATCAAGTTCCTTGAGAGCGAATTCTTTTGCATCCATATCTTTTTCACCACGATCTCTGCCGTATGCCACAACCACACCGTCTTGCCTTGTTGCAAACTCAAAGCCATGAGGTTTGGAAGGATCAGGATTGAGATTTGGAGCAAGGTATGAAATTGAACCTATATCAAGAAGTTCTTTTACTTTTTCGGGCGTATCATAGTGATCTATAAGCAAGGCACCATTGTGTGAAAGATAGCCATCGCTATGACAATAAATAGTTCTGTATTTATCAGCACCGATTTGCATTGCAATTAAACTTCGTGTACTCATATTATCAACCGCTTTCTATAAAATTTCTGTTGTCAGCTCACTGGTTTGTTCTTCTTCGATATATGTGATGTATGGAATCTTCAACCAGTGAGTCCAACGGTTATATGACAATGGTGTTTTTATAACACCTTTTTTTGTGTTTGCTGCTTGGATTACATAACCATCACCGATATATATTCCAATGTGACCGTTGTGCCAAACAGCTACTCCGGGTATTTCGGGAATGGTATCTATTGTGCCTTTCTCCGTAGCCGCAGAGTACATTCCATCAGCACCAATGTCGGGCATACCATTCGTTCCGTAATTGATTTGACCTGTTGCTTCATCAAGCCAACTGTATCCCTTTATGAGACCTACGCAGTCAGCTGTTCTGCCACCGAGCCAATTGCTTTTGATGAAGTCATATTTACCACCGACCTCATCGGGATATTGTTTTGCCTTTATGTCGAGAATTTTTTGTGTGAGGACAGTTGCGTATGTTCCGTATACATAACCCCAACCATTTGCAACTGCTTCTTCAGCCCATACGCAAAGGTCAATGTTATTTTTGTATCCGTTATTGGTAAATCCTGATGAGTCAATATAGGTACTGCGAATATCTTTCACCACGGTGGAGTATTCTTCGGCATCTATTTCACTACCGAATTTTGTGTTTACAAGCTCAACCAGTTCTGCATCAGACAAGTCATCTTTAAAGCAATTTGCCAAGTCACTTGCAAAGTTTTCATTATCGGAAAAATCAAAAAGCCCAAGTGCATATAGCACCTGAGCTTCTCGATAATGACTGCCGAGTTCTGCATCGTTTAATGCAGATTCAACAGCTAACATTGTTTTATTCATTTTTTGTAATTCTCGAACCTGTGCATCATCTAAATTCTCCACATAGTTCTCTGCAATTCCATCAATATCAATTTCTACTTTGCCAGTAAGAGCTGCATAAACAGCGAGTAGTGGAGTAGCAAGTGCTACGACAAGAACAAGAACAATGCACAATACTTTTTTTAGAATTTTCGGATTTGTAAGTATAGATACCGCTATTTTTTTCAAAGCGGCGGCAACGGTAGCACTCATTATCTACCACCTGATTTACCGAAAAGTTTAGTCTTGTATTCGGGTGCAATAACTTGGAGAAGGTATCTTTCGTTACCACATCTATATAGGCAAGTACCACGTTCAGGATACTTAATCAATTCAAATTCGCTCGGCTCTATCTGGAGAGCTTCCATGTATTCTTTGGGATTGATACTACCAGGGTTAAATAAGAACTGATGTGTAGGAATACTGAACATCGGTTTTGTGAATTCACGGATTGTAGGAATTAAGAAATCCTCAATATTCTGACTCGCAATGATAATTGCAGAGTCCTTTTTACGAACACGTTTCATTGCATTTCGGATATATTCAATAGCAGTCATATTGGTTAAGAAGAGGTAAAGCTCATCAATTGATGCAACTGTATTACCCACACCTAAAAGCTGATTACTCATATATGAGAGGATGTTAAACAACATAGCATCCTTCAGTCGCTTGTTGGTATCAAGCAAACCTTTGACACCGAAGCACAGGAAGGCATCATCTGTAATGTTGGTATAGCCATTAAAATATTTTGATTCTGCACCTACACACATTGAGTTGATACCAAGACAGATTTCCTGAAGTATTTCTTCTGTATAAAGATTTTTTTCTTCTTTGTTATATGCCTTGAATTCAGCATCGCAGAGATTGTACAAGTCAGTCATAATAGGATAGTCAGTTGCTTTGAGTCTTGAGAAATCGGTTGTATCGGTAATACCAAAGTTGCCGTAAAGCTTTCCGAGGAGAATTTCAAGAGTATCAATCTGTGCATCCGTGAAATCTTTATAGCTTCTGAAAAAGTCTTTCAAGAAAGCAATGTGCTGACTGAGTCTTGTTACTCGTCTGAACGCTTCGGGATCTTCCTTGCTATAATCGTTTTCATTATCAGACCATTCCTTCGGTTCAAGTATGTTGATGATGTATTCACCGGACATAAGGTCAATATAGCAACCACCAAGAGTTTCGGTCAATTCCTCATATTCAGATTCGGGGTCAAGACATACAATTCTTTTTCCTGATTCACGAATATTGGTAAGCATAAGTTTCATTAGGAAACTTTTACCCTGACCTGAGTTACCGAGAATAAGAGCATTGGCATTGGTTTTGTCTTCAGCTCTGTGGTCGAAGTCAACAAGGATATTTGTTCCGTATTTATCTCGTCCGATATATATTCCGTGAGGATCGGTTTTACCTGAGAAGTTGAAAGGATAGAGATTGGCTACACTTGAGACAGGTAATACTCTTTCAAACTGTGTACCGAACATATTTGAACCCATAGGCATTACCGACAAGAAACCTTCTTTCTGCCTTAATGTAAGACGGTCAATGATAATTTTTGAACGAGTAAGTTCCATTGATATGTCACTCTGAAGTTCTTTGAGTGCTTCATAGCTTTTTGCTTTAAGTTCAATGTACACGGCACAATGAAGGAGGACTTCCTTGTTTTTTCTCATATTTGCGAGAAGGTCAACCACATCCTGTAAGTTACCTTCAGCTTCAACAGTTTCATTAACATCATTACCTGTGCTTTTGAGAGTGTTTCTTCTTGTTGCATTCTGAATGATTTTACGCTGCTCTGTATGGTCAACCAATCGATGATATATGCGAAGGGTTACACCATTTCTGTCTGCAAGCTGAGCGAGAATAGCCTGTTCTTCTGTTGTTGGAGGATATTCTCTTATCGCCCATACACAACGGAAACTGTCACCAACAATATAGTGGTCGGAAAGAAACTTTATTGTACTTGGGCAGACACAGTCAAAGAAATCTTTGGTGCGAATTTCTTCTTTCTGTTCCTCTGTTAATATTACTTTTTTCTTATTTCTTTTCATTAAAAAACTCCTCTCTGTCAAAACCTGAAAAACCGTCACTTAAATCAAAATGTTGCTGACCGTCAACATCGGGAAGTCTTTCACCGTTAAACGATGAATCAAAGTAAAGGGCAATAAATCTTTTTATATCATCCTTGCCCATTCTCTGAACCTCGAATCCCTGTTCAGAAATTACTTTTTCTATGTTATTAAGCACAGTAAACACCTGTTCGGGTTTTGCATTTTTACATCTGCCGATTAACATAAACTGACGAGCTGTTGCCATTTCAGTTTGGATTTTATCAAGGAACACAATGTCCTTTTCGATAATTCTTCTGACCTTGTTTGATTCCTCTGCAAGTTTTCTTTCTTGCAGATATCTTTTGTTCTCATCAAAGCATTCACTTGCATCGGCACACACAATTTCAATATCGGGAACTGACGATAAAACCATCATTAAGTGATATATCTTTGTTTCAATACTTGCTTTTGAAAGAACTGATATATTTGTGGGAGTAATGTTAAAAAATAAAAGCTCTCCATTTTTAGTAGAAAGCCCATACTTTGTAAAACTCTTTATTCCCAAAAGTTCCTGAACCGAAACATCTTTTCTTTTTAATTTCATCGGCTGTTACCTCCATTCAAAGTATTGCTGTGTAGATATAAGGTATCTACCTGCGTATTTTATAAAATCAAGAATTGTTATATCGTCAATTCTTATTGTAAGAAAGCCATAGCATAATGTTAAGGCAAAGGGAATTACGAATGTAAATCGTACCAAGAAAACTATAGATATGAGACCTGTGATTCCTAAAATGCAGAATTCTTTCAATCCCCAAAGCCATATATTTGCCGTAGCTTTTAAGTTCTGTGGATAAATATATGTTTTCATTTTACACCTCCAAATTATTTAAATGCTCTTACAATTGTTCGACCCATATTTACAGCAGTAGTTGATGCATGGAACACACTCATCATATTAACTCTTACTGAACTATCGAGACCGAACTGTTGTGCAATTCGTGGAACTTCATTAGCTGCTAACATAATACCGAGACCTAATAACATACTTGTTTTGAATGTCATTAAACCAAGATACAGCAAAGTTGTCTGCATAAATGCAGTTAAACATAACGCAGCAATCTGTTTCATCCATTGATTGAAACCATCAGTATATCCTCTTGGTACAGAGAACATATATAAAGCACCGACAGTCATCTGAATGAGCAATATTCCACCTCGTTTAATGTTTTGGAAGAACACTTTAACAACACAGTATGCAAAGGCAATAAGAGAAAGTAAACTAAACAAATTAATGCCCATAGTTCCTGTTGCCATATGGAAATATGTAGTTAATATGTCTGAACACAATTCTCCAATATCACGGGCCGCATTAGCACCTGCAAGCAAAGCCAAATCATGTGCGAAAGTGTTTTGTAAAGTGATACATAATTTATACAACTCAACTGGGACAACACCGATTAACGAACAAGCAAAAAAACCCTTAAAGATATTGATTGCTGTGCTTTTGATGTTAGCCCTACCATTTTGATATTCAATTGCCGTATCGAACACGGCTACTACAACTCCGGCAACAAACAATGCCCATCCGAAGGTTGTAAAAAGAAGGATTACGGCTTTCACCCAATCCAAATCAAATAATTCAGCACCCATTGAAGTGATGTATGTGAAAAAGTCTGCTATTGCACCGAATACTATTTCATATATCCATTGGAGAAATGCTCCGAATATTGATTCTGCAATAGCTTCACCCATTGATGCAACTGTTTCGGAAACAGTACCACCTATAGCTTCGACTATGTCCGTCACCCAATCAAACAAAGGCTGCACCTCCTGTCAAAAAAAGAGCAAGACGAGAAAACCTCGTCTTGCTCTCATAAATCCGATGGATTTATTATTAAGATTTTTTTGTTTTTTTGTTTTGCATATTTTACTGTGTTTCCTGTTCCACTTGGTTTTCCATCCCAAACTGCAATTATATAATCGGAATTGTCAACCATATATTTATTCCTTTTTTGCATACAATCTGAAGTGTAGTGGTACTGTAACATAGATTCTTTATCACATTTGGCTAAAATATCATAATATCTATCTCTAAAAGGTTCTGACCACTTTACGGATTGTTCTTCAAAAGGAATAGCTGCTTCTAATTTAATGTGTGGATAAGTTTTCTTCAATTCCAATACAATTTCAGCAGCATACATATCCACACCTAATGCCATTCCTGAAATAAAATTGTCAACATTGTATTTAGTGATAAGCAAAACAATTGAATTAAGCAGTAATGCTTTTAATTTTTTACACGAGTCTTCTTCCTCGTTAAAACCAAAAGGTAAATTCTGTGGTCTGTGACCTGTAAAACAACATGTATTCCCCATATTAAACTCCTCAACAAGTGTATGATTAATTTAATAATACGACATTATTCTTACAAATACGACAAACTAAAACAGAACTATTCTCGTAATAGTTGGATTTTCAAAAAATTATTTGAATTGCATGCTCAAAGACTGCTTTGTCTCCTGAAACATTTCGACATAATCGAGCACAGCATCAGAAATTGCCGCTTTCTGTGTCTGCGATAATTTTGTGTACCACTCAGGCTTATTATTGTATTCCCACATATATGGTTCAACATCACCTAAATGAGGAGTATAAAAATTACCGATTATATCAGAAAATTTGAAAATCTGTTTATCAATTATTCCGTCATTGGGACTTATTATAGACGATTGAATTGCTGTATATTTCCCGGCTACTCCTGTTGTTATAAACTGAAGTTTACACAACTTGTTTTCATCAAGTCTGCCGAGCATTGTTTTCCCTACAAACTTAGGGTTTGAGATTACGGTATTATCTTCAAACAATGTTCGCATTTCTTTTTCATAAAAATCCATATTCTTCTCCTTATGAAAGAATTGTCCAGATATAAAGAGGTGCAGTAAGTGTAAAGAGTAAACATGCAAAAAGAATTGCAGGAGCTGTAAATTCAAACTGACCATGCTTTCTGTAGTCAAAGTAGGCTGTACCGAGCTTAACAAAGAAGAGAACAGCAAGGATTAAATCGACAGCAGGAAATACAACATTGTTTACAACGTCTTTAATCTGACCCTGTGCTGCAGTCCATGTACCTTCGATTGCACCTGCAACGTCACCAGCCGCAAAAGCTGTGACTGTAAATACAGAGAGAATTACAGTTACTACTGCAATGCAAAGAAGAATTTTTTTAATGTTATTTTTCATCACTAACATCTCCTAACTTATTAAATATTTTGTTTTTTTTGATATACTTTATGGGTATTTTCAGATTCTCGCAGAAGCGAATTTCTGATTGCATACCTCTTGTGATTTCATCACCAAAAACCCATAATTCATCGCAAAACCATAAAAGGCTTAACCCTGCCGTTATTCCAAGTTCTCTTTCTCTTGGATCGTCATCATTAAGGCAGAGTGCATAAAAGTGTGGCACTACCGGAGCAGTACCACACTTAAGTGCATATTTAGCATACAGTTTTGCTTTTTCAAGGTTTACAGCAATGTTACCACCAAGAGGAGAACAGATATAAACCTTTTTAAGCATTGTTCCACCTCTTATCTGCGACCTACATACCAATCATCATATGCAGATTCAGATATCTCAATTGAGTTGGTGTTTGCTTTTCTTGTAATCATACCTGCAGGTGTCCAGCAATCGCTCTGAACTATACCGATAGTGTATTTGCCATCGGGATACCATAATGGTGTAAAGTGAACATTACCATATGAGCCATTGGTTCTGAATACCCATTTCAAGCCATCTTTACCGAGTGTTCTATATTCATTTTCAGTTGTTGAATACTTGTATTCGGGTAAGAGAGCCTTGCAATACTGTGCAGTTGTATATGCAGTATCATCGGGTTTGGTGTATCCTGTAACAGCACTCATGTTATTGTTGAGAGCCATTGTAAGACCATAACCTGATTTCATTGTCCATACACTACCGTTTTTCTCTGCTGTTGAATCAGCAGTAGGAGTCAAGTTAGCTCTGTTATTTGAAATACCGATAGCATAGTCAACTTTTGTATATGTGCCGTTCTCATATTTCCATTCCCACCATGATGCCGCACCTGTCTTTGTTTCTAACTTTGAAGGGATAGAGAAGCCACGAGGAGCTTTCTTTTCAAAGTCAGTATCGGGTGTAGCAGATATGTTGTAAGGTGTGGTTGCATATGATGTTATCTTCTTGTTATATGACAAACCATCTTCAACCACTTCGGCATGAATTGAGATATTCGCACCATTAAGACCTTCGGGAACTGTCCACTTGAAGTATATTAAGTTTTTGTTTTCAGCAGGTACTATTGCCTCATATATACTGATAGAATCAACAAGAGTCTGTCCATTATATATATTAAATTCAAGAGTGATATTGCTATTGGGTGTATAGTTGATATCACATCTGTTGTTAAGCCAATAACTTGTGATTACATCTGTACCTTCTCTGTATGGTGCATTGGGAGCAATAGGAATTAATGATAACGGATGATTAACCCTACATACTAAAGTCTTTTCATTGTTGCTACCATTGGATTCATATTTTGTGTTTCCTATGCCCATACCTTCGAGATATACGCCACCCCAAATATTAAAGCTACGAGTATTTGCAACTTTGAAGGTATATGCATTTACCCTTGCCTGTGATTTTGCAGGTATAGCGAATACACCGGGAATTTGTGACTTGTCATCCTTAAAGCCTTCAACAAAAATCTTTGTATCCGTATTGTTTTTGTACACATACTGTACTGTAACTTTCTGTGATACTTCAAGGTTGTTCGGATCGAGGACAGCATTTGTATCTGCATCTATAAGGATGATTTCAGCTAATGCAACGTCAGCCTTTATAACAGGAATATCAATGTTATTTGTTTCTGTTGTATGCGCTGTATCCTTTGCCCATGCAGACTCTAATTTAACACGCAACTTTGTTGTAAGAGGGATAGTATATTTATCAAGTCTGCTATTGGCTGTTACAGGGTTATTCTTGTTCATATGCACACTCTGTGATACATCGGGTTCACCAACTGGAACTTTAGTCCAAGAAGAACCGTTCAAATAATTCATTGTACCTTTTAAGTTTTCAAGTGCAGTCCATGTGTTATCCATTTTATAATGGTAAGAGAATTCCACACGCTGACCTGCATAGATTTTACCACTTGTTGTATCACCTGCAGTTGCCACAACTGAACCATCATAACCATAAGCAGTTACACGATGTCTGTGGACAGTAGGTTCAACAGGAACATAGAATCTACGGATTGCACCTGCTTTTCTTACTGTACCATTTGCATCTACCCAGTCCATTTTTGCTTCGATTACAAAGCTATCTTTACTTGCATTAATTGTTTTATTTACACCTGTAAACTGGACAGGGAAAAGAGATGTACTTGCATCACTGCTACTCAATGTAACAATTCGTGTCTGCCATTCTTCAGATCCTGTTCTTACATACTGTCTTACACGGATATCTTCTGCTTCATAAGGGAACTGAACATTGAACCATACTGTGTCATTCATTGACGGATAACCCTTTTTATATGTGTAATCATTAAAGGTTTCACCATCTGAAAAACCGTAGTTAAAGTCGGAATTGCCCTTTTTACCTTCGTATACATGAACCATTCTTACATCAAGCGCAGGATTGTATTCCCACTGTGCATAGAGATAAACTGTTGCACCATCTTCTGTTGTAAGGTTTCTTACTGACTGCTTATCAGTATATGATGTACCTGAGCCATCAGCTCTTGTGTTCCATCCGAGGAAGTTATAGCTTGTTCGGGTGAAAGCATTAGGCAAAAGATTCTTGGACTGGTTATATTCCATTTCCATAGCTGCCATTGTACCTCTTGTATGACCATTACCATTAAATCTGATTGTATATGTTATCGGACGCCATTGTGCATAGAGATTAATTACAGCACCTTCTGTTGAAGTTAAATTAATAACTGACTGACGATTGGTATATCTTGTTCCTGAACCATCAGCTTCAGTATTCCAACCGAGGAAAACATACCCAGTTTTTCTAAAGCCATTTTCTGTTAGGTTGGCTGCAACATCGTATGTCATTGCCATTTCTGAAGTTGAACCACCTGTGTGACCGTTTCCGTTAAATACAATTTTGTAGGTTATAGGATTCCACTGGGCATAGAGGGTTACAGTTCCACCATTTGTAGAGGTAAGGTTTCTTACAGTCTGTCTGTTTGAATATGATGTGCCTGTTCCGTTTGCATTTGTATTCCAGTTCCTAAAGGTGTAACCTGTTCTTGTATATCCGTTTGCAGTAAGAGCCTTGCTCTCATCAAATCTCATTGTCATACCTGATGTGCTACCACCTGTATGTCCGTTACCATCAAAGCCTATGGAATATGCATTGGTTTCCCACTGTGCATAAAGAGTAATAGTCGAACCGTGAGTAGATGAGAGATTCAATACTGATTGCTGATTTGTATAGGTAGTACCTGTTCCGTCAGCCTTTGTATTCCAACCTAAAAAGTGATAACCTGTTTTTGTAAATCCATTTGCAGTAAGATTACTTGCAACATCGTAAGTACATATCATCGCAGCAGTTGAACCACCTGTGTGACCGTTACCATTAAATGCAATAGTATATCTTATAGGATTCCATTGAGCATACATTCGTCTTGAACAGTCACCATTAGCAATATCGGGATTGATATCTGTCGGTCTTATATCACCATTGTTTTGGTTAATAATCTGACCTACACCATCGGCAGTTGTACACCACCAACCATTAAAGATATATCCTGTTCTTGCAATTCCGAATGTACCGACATTTACCAATCCATCGGTCTTTTTACTGTTATATGTCCATGTCTGATAATACTGCTCATTATCAGCTTTCTTATACACACGACCTTCAGAATTCAGCTTATATGTGTCGGATGATGCAATTCTACCACCGTTGGCATCGTAATATACTTTAAGAACATACGGATTCCACTGTGCATAGAGATTTACTGTTGCACCATGAGTTGAAGTCAAGTTGTTTACTGACTGTCTGTTGGAATATGATGTTCCCGAACCGTCAGACTTTCTGTTCCAGTTAACAAATTCATGACCTGTTTTCTTAAATGCATTTGCGGTAAGTTTTTTTGCAGTACCATAAACCATTGAAAGGTCGCTCATCGAACCACTTGTCGAACCATTACCATTAAACTTGATTTTGTAAGTTTTGTTGGTTGTTTCGGTATATGCAATACCTACACCATAACCTTTATTGATTATGTTGTTAAAGGTTTCTCTATCCGAAAGTGCAGTAGCTGCAGTCCATAAACCCTGACCATTGGGGGTGTATAAGTCATTGGGATAGATTTTATTTGTAAATCTTGAAATGAAACCCCAAGTATTAGATTTAGCAGATGAGCCACCGTCACTTGTACCACCGAGCAGATATCTACCGTAAATTGCATATTCAGTTACGGTAACTGAATGATAAGTTGATTGTAGGCAAAGGTCGTATATAGGTTCTACAATGACCTTATCACCGTAATTCAAGTTACTTACACTACCAATACCTAATTTTGAAAGTATCTGATTGATATTTCCGTTATATGTCTGCCAAGTACCCATTCCTGAAGGAGCAGGGAGAGCAGTTGAAAAAGAAATATCGGTTTCCTTAAAACAGTTAGTTGAGTTTTTTGATGTCGAGAAACTGTTGCCAATTCTATTTATCAACTGTTTCTTATTATATTTACTGGTAAATTTATATCCGTCTGAATAACCAAGCTTACCATATCCTGTATTTCTGTATACATCAATGGATTTTGACGAACGCATACTACCACTTGAATCAACACAACTAAAACGATAACCAATACAGTTATCGCTACTTGTTCTTATGGCATAACCGGGGTCTGAAACACTACCTGCAGCAGTATTACTGGTGACAGAACTACCATCCCATGAGAGTGCAAATGCCGAAGTCGGCATTATACTTAAAATTGTGATTATTGCAAGTATTATTGAAATTACTCGTTTTATATTAATCAACACCTTTCTGTCAATAAAAAAAGACCTGCCGAAGCAGGTCTTTAAGTTTGTTTATTCTTTAATGTGAGTGGCATGTCTTTGCTTTTACTGATTCATTGCAGTCGGGACACTTTGTATCTACTGTGAAGTGTACACATGTGCCGTTGCCACCTGTTCCTACAGGCTTTCCACAATCTTGACAGTATTTCAAGGGGTCTTTCTTCACATTGTACTGTGGACATTTTGTTTCATCGTAACACGCATTTCCCCATTCGTCTGTGGTATAGAAGCTCTTACATGAGTGTGAGCCACAGTGGTGACAGCCTTTGTTTTCAAGCATTGTGGTTATGTTGTGAGCTTCTTTGTTGTGACAGCGATGACCACTTACTCCACATGAGTAGATACTTGTATCATCGTCACCATCGATTACTATGCCTTGCGCATTATCGTTTCTGTTTTCATTTTCTTCTACGGGTTTGTCCACCTTAACCGCATTTTCGTTTGTGTTTGGCTTTTCGGTTACTGTGTCGACATCTTCGATTTTCAGCATATCGTCATCTTCCACCAAGGTTTCAGGCTCTGTTGTGTCATCCTCTATGTCGGTAGGGATGTCGATTACTGCTTCTTCGGTTGTGATTTCTGTTGTAGGTTCTGTATTGTTCTCGTCTTTGCCGAGACCGATTACAGCTACGATTATCACAGCTACCACTACGATGCCTACGATTGTACCGATAAGTACCTTTTTGTTTTTCATATTATCAGCCTCCTGATTAAAATTTCGGATTGAATTTTGAAGTTACTGTTATTGGTACAGTCACTTCAGTTACTTGTTGACCTGCGAAGTACAGAGGAACTGTTATCGTATATTCAGCAATTATTTTAAGTCTGTTTTCCTCTATGAGTCGAACTGTTGGTATTGTCTGCCGATACAGTTCTTCGCCATCGTCACCACAACAATACAACATATTTTCATTAAAGTCCAGCGAATTATATTCAGAATATTTAGAAATATATTGTTCAACATCAACAACCTCTGTAAAATCTGTACCGGTTTTTATTGAGTCATATATTTCGATTGAGTTTTCCATTACGAAACTATCCAATACAATTCGGGCATTTCTTTCTGATATGCGTATTACATTTACTGTTGCAACGAATTCAATAAAAATTGAAAGTATCATACATAGGATTAAAATCATAACACATGTTCCGATGTATCCATCGCCACGCCTGTTCTTCATTATTCCACCTACTTCCAATACTTTTCGGAAAGACCTGACCTTGTAACTGTTACGGTAACTGGGATTTTGAATACTCCCAATCCCTGTACATAGGTATCCTTTGAGATAGTTATCCACATTTTGTCACCGAGCTGCACTCGTTCAAGTGATGTGTTGAACCATTCATCAGCACCATAGTCAATATCGTAGTCATAATACTCACCAAGTAAATCCGAATCTCTTTCCCAAAACTCGTCACCGAATTCTCCTGTGTAGGTTGCCGATTTTATAAGCTCCTCGGCTATCTGATCCATTTCCACCTTTAAGGTGATGAAGCTGAACAGATTGAGCGAAAGCACCAATACCATTACAAAAACAACTACACCGACACAGATGTCGATGTAGCCTTCGCCACGTTTATTTAACTTAAACACACCGACACCCCCTTATGTGAAGAGAACGCCCACAGAAGACATAATCTGTGAGAAGATTACCACAACATAAATCAGCATAAAGCATAAGAGAAGGCACATTGACAATCTCTTTACCTTTCTCGGTACTTTCTGTGCTTCAAGTCTTAACTGTTGTCTTTGAATGTCATTGAACTTGATTGATAAGGATGCCCAATACATTTCTGTATCGTCACCACGAAGTATGCCTATAAGACCTCGGCACACGTCACTCATCATTGATGAGCCTACACGGGATTCAAGCCTTGTAATCGCCGCTTCATAGTTACCTGACCTCATATCAGCTACGGTTATTTCTAATTCGTGCTTTATTTCGGGTCCGGCACTTTCCATGTAGCTATCAAGCATATATAGCACATCTCGGTTATGCTTCAAGGTTTTCTCAATTGTAAAGACAAGTCTTGGAAGCTCGTATTCAATTTTTCTTCTTTTTGCCTTTATTCTTTTTGAAACTGAACGCACCTCATTGTTATATAACGCTATGGCTAACACAAGGATTATGGGACTTAATAATGGGAGTATAAATAACACGGGTATTGCAAATGAAGCTATGATGAGAGACTTTACAATCGCATTTGCTTTGAACATTTCGGGAGATATATTCATCTGTGCCGTGTTCAAGTCATTCTGTAGTTGAGCCTTTTTAAACTCATTAAGTCGCATGTGCTTTGCAAAGAAACCTGCAACACCTTTCAGCCACACATCAAGACCCGATGTTTTTTCTTTCTGTTGTTTCGAGATTGATTCAACAGCCTTTGATGTTTTGTAATAAGGGATTGCATACAAATCAACAAGGATATAAAAGAGACCTAATCCACAAAGGATTCCGACAATTGCTTGTATCATATATTCAACCTCCTCATCGCTTGTATTCTATTGGCTTTGTAAATTTCATCATGAACAAAGCTGTTATTAAAATCACCACGCCACATACACCTAACACAGCTTTTCCTGATGTTTCATACATCAGAGTATTAAACCAGTCTTTATTAAGCATATATAACAAGGGTATGTTGCCGACAACCAATAACACCATTACCCAATATTCATTCTTTGCAGCCGAAAGCATTGTTTTAAGTTCGCTGTTTACTATACGAACATCAGTAAGCTTTGCAACAATGGGGAGCAAGGTGTCTTTTAATGTTCGGTCATCCTGACATTGAATTAAGGTGTCGCACCATTCACGGAAAATCTCATCGTCAATCTTATCTTTTAAGTTATATAAAGCATGTTTTATATTCGATGAAACGAGAGTTGCTTCTGTTTCAAAGGCTTTGAAAACATCTTTTATCGGTGGCTTTATATACTGGATATTCTCTCTTACTGACGACACAATATCATCATTACGGATATACGATGTGGTAATAATTGAAAGAGTTGTTTCCAATTCTTCCTTTGTTGTTTTCTCATATATCGCAAGGGTGTTTGCAGTGTACACAAAAGGCACTAATGCAAGTGATATTGAAAGAGCCGGGAGCAAGAAAAGGTTATCAATAAGGACAGCAACGAATGCACCAACAGCAAACAGTATAACGGAAGAAAAACAAACGATTACGAAGTTTTTAGATTTACCTGTTACTGCTAATGCAGTTTTCATTTCCATGAGCTTGGTATATACACCATGTCTTTTTTTGTTTCCTCTTATTGCCCTTGCTTTCTCACGAAGGGTATCGTGAGGAGTAATGATGCGAATTAAATCATCCGTTACTCTTTCGGGGGTAAGGTCAAGGAAACAGGCAATTGCCACTATAACGCACACGCAGGATATGATTGAAAAAACAATCATACATAATCAGCTCCTTTCTGCAAGAACTTTTTCAGCTCGCTTTGAGGCACACCAAACTGCATCAACTTGTGTTTAAGATTATCACTCATTATTTCGGGTTGTTCAAAATGACCTTCGATTATGTAGTTATCACCCTGCATAGTGTTGCTTGTAATATTGTATCTGAATAATGTGCGATACTCTCTTTCGCCAGAAGGAGTGATTACACATTCAGATATATCCATAATCTTTCGGGAATTGTCTTCCAACTTATGAGCGTAAACAACGAGAGGAAATGCCTGACCAGCCTGCATCAGCGATGTCTTAAAGTTTATAGGGAAACGCTTTTGACAAAGGAGTGCTAAACGCATATGAGCTGCATCGGCAGCAGAGGCATGAATAGTTGATACAACAGTATGACCTGTAAGGGATGCTTCAACAGCAGAATAAGCTTCAGTATCTCGCATTTCTCCGACAACTACGATGTCGGGGTTGAATCGCAAGGATGCTACAACCAAATCTTCCTGTGTGATATCGTAAGCTTCGTTATCAGAAGGTCTTGACAATGTATGTACTACATTGTTGGTTATAACATCATCATTTCTGCGAACAAGGGATAATTCACGAGAACCTGATTCAATACTGAATATTCGCTTATTATCTGGAATTGTTGAAAGCAATGCATTAAGAAGTGTTGTTTTACCTGAACTGGTTGCACCTGCTACAACGAAAGAAACACCATAACGAAGACACATGCACAAGAAGTCAATCATCTTCTGTGTTGCATTATTACCTTTTACGATTTCATCCTTTGTAACTCTTGAAGGGTGCAAAAGTCGGATTGATACGCTGATACCTCTGTCATCATCAACAATAGGTTCTTTAAGAGCTGTGATTCGTGTGTTACCGGGCAAATGACCTTGAGCCATAGGAGTTGCATTATCAATAATCATACCCGAATGGTGAAGAAGCCTTTTAACAATATCAATAGCATGTTGGGGTGAATAAAAATATTCCGTAGTCTTTTCAATATGACCATCGGTATATGTTATGGCAATATCATCCCAACCGTTGATATTAATTTCTTCAATATCTTCACGTCCTAAATACTTTGTTAAGATGGAGTATTCAGCCATTTCACAATAGAGCTTGTCTGACAGTTGTTTGAAGCTCATTCCTTCGACCATATAATCGTGGTCATACAAGTATTTATCAATGTAGGTTCTCAACTGACCATATTTATCTTTGTCTGATAGTGAAGCTGCATAGTTTTCAGAGATATATTTCTGTACACTATTAAGAAGTGGGAAAAAACCAATTATTTGGCTCATCAGCTCACCACCTTTGCTAACCTCGAAATGCTATCGCAGAACACCTTATCGGTGATATGTTCCGATAAAGTTCCCGTAATAGACTGCTGTTTAAGGGAGTGACTGTAAGGGATTTTGATTTCAACATCCTTGAAGTGTTCTTTAACTTCACCTACAGGGAGATAGATATCGTTATCTTTTATGTTGATTACCTTTACCACTTTATCTGCAAATGCAATAAACTGGTCACCGTTAGCTGCATAGTATGACATGCATTTAAGTGTCGGAGTTACAACCTGAACAATAACATCAGCTTCTGCTTTGGCAAGAGAAGAGATGAGGTCACTTCTGTCGCTCACACAGTCAATAACTATGTAGTCAGCAAGTTCTCTCATATTCATAAACAACTGACTGATTTTGTCTTCTGTCGGTCTTGCATATGTGTATTTGTTTTCGTTTGCCTTGTAACCTAAATAACCGAAGTTAGGCATATTCTTTGTTGTTACAATGCTACGAAGGACATCTTCACGATACACATCCGTTTTATCAAGAACCTTACCGATTGAATACAAATCACTTTCCTTACAATGAGGGAAGATGTAACCCATACAAGGCACCATCAAATCGGGTGAAAAGTAAAGGACTCTTTGCTTTCCTTTGTTATATAAGGTCTGTGCAACTTTTATAGCAACAGATGTCTTACCACTATCGGGTGAGCCGCAAACAGCAATAAATTTACTCATTTGCAACACCACCTTCGGTTGTTGTTTCTGTCTTATTCTTAAAGTAGTTATTCTGTGTTGACAAGAACTTATCAGCAGTTGATTTATCACCTCTATACACGAGTGCTGCATGAATTTCTGCATTACCTTCATACTCTGCAAGTAACTTTGCCTGCTGTGTATTTGCAAGAACAGTAATTGTACTTGGGAGTTCATAACTACCGTCATCATTTTTAATTACTGCATCTTTATCAATACCACCCGATGTAGTTGTGGTTATAACTTTCATATATTTAAGTTCGGGAGGAGTTACTGCTTTGTTAGTGTCGTTATTGACAATAAGGAATGTTACGATATCTCCGTTCTGGAGCTTACCTGATACACCTGCCGCAAGACTGTCTACTGTTACGCTGATTGCAACTTTACTGCCATCAAGAGTTGCGAACACGTCTTCGGCAGTATTACCATCTTTGGTGAGTTTATCCTTTGTGAAGAAGTCACCATTATACAGATTGGAAGCAGCATATTTACCTACGACATCTGATTTTTCTTCAATAGCACCTGCAGGGAGTGAATCCTTATCAACCTTTACCACTTCAACTACATCTTCTGTAATTGGTGAACCCTGTTTTACATCCTGTGTAAGTCGTACTATCTTTGTTGTGTCGCTTGTAATATTCGTAACAATAGGAGCAACTACGAAGGTCATTACAACGGCAAGTACCATACAGACGATACCTATAATTGTTCTGTTTTTCATTTTTATATAACCTCCTGTTAAATGAAATATGCCACCATAAATCCTGTGGCAAGATATGGAACGAGGGGAAAACCCTCTTTTTTGTTTCTTTTAATGTTCATAAGAATTGCGAGTACCAATCCCAAGGTGAGACCTATAACGCTACCTTTTAATCCAAGCACCAAAGAACTTGCGATACAGAACTTTATATCTGCACCACCGATTCTTCCTTTTCCTATGAAGATGCTTAATATCATCAGCAAGGAAATGACGAAATCGGAGAGTAACATGCTTGGTATAGCGGACAACTCAAAGCCTACAAATGCTACTATGACAATCATCACATGGAGCCAGTCATCACATTCTCTTGATTTAATATCACTAAAAGATGCTAAAAGGAGAATTAAGCTGAACAAAATGCCACGCACCGCCATAGTGGTACATCCGAAAAAACACAGCAAAGCTACTGTTACTCCGAGTCCGATGCCTACAAAACCTGCTATGGTTTTCACCTTTTCGCCACCCCATCTTTTAAGGGCATATTTTGCAATTAATACAGTTGCTAATACAACTGCTCCAAGAATTACCGATACACCAAATATCTTCAGAAGTGTTTCAACTGTTACATCAATAACTTTCGGCATAATCGGACCAACAATTAAATTCATAAAATTCTCCTTTCAAAAAATGGTGGGAGCATCAAAACTCCCACCGAATATGTATCACTTAACCGGCATAGTTAAAGAGTTCCTGTACCTTTGTTACAACAGAAGGCATGATAGTATCTTTGAAGAGGGCATAAAGGAGGGTGAGAACAAGAGTACCTACTACAACTGCCATAAGGACTTTAACTCCGGTATCAACATAAGTTTCTGCCTTTTTGGGTTTGATAATTGCAACGACCTTTGTTTTGACAGATTTTATTTTGTTTGTAATTTTCTTAAGCATATTTATTTACCTCAACTTTCTTATTTAATTCGGATTAACCTGCGTAATTGAAAAGACCCTGAACCTTTGTCACAACAGAAGGCATGATGGTGTCTTCAAAAAGAGAATAAGTGAGAACAAGAACAAGACCACCCACAACAACTGCGATAAGAACCTTAACACCTGTATCAACATAGGTTTCGGCTTTCTTTGCTTCAACTACACTTACCACTTTGGCCTTGATTTCTTTTGCTTTATTTACGATTTTCTTTAACATATTTAATTACCTCAAACTTTCTTTATTTTTTAATTACATTGATTGTGAAAAAGCAGCCTCGACATCTTCGTCAGGCTGCTCACTCATTTTTTCGGCTTCATCCATGTGAAGTCTTTCTTCGTACGATTTTAAAACGGCATCATTGAGTTCAGTTCTTGCCTCTGCAGTAATAGCATGGAAGACATCCTTATATTTGATTTCACCGTCTTTTTTGTAGCTCACATTAGGCATCTGCACAAACGGTCCATTTGTCGAATTAATAACTTTGATACCATGTATAGCAAAAGCACCTGCAATATTTGCACTTGCATATGCTTTGATATTGTTATCTGCCTGATTTACCATACGGTCAATTCGTGCAGTAACAAGAGGTTTCTTTTTCTGTGCCATAAAAGTCACCAAACCTTTCTTTTACATAAAACTGATTATTGTGAATCCCATATCCGACTCGACTTCATCCTGAGAAATCTGTTCGGGTTCTTTGAAACGATCCATATATTTCACCACCTCCTCGTCTGTAAGTGAACGGAAGTCATCTTCTGTAAGACCAACAACAAAGAAGGGACCTGCAATAATGGTGCTTTCACCGAGTCTGCGGTTGCCTTCCATTCCTCTGAGTTTCGCTTCTTCATTGCCGATAAGACAAACTTTGTCATCGTCCATATATATCGCTTCTATGTATCCATTAACCGCCTTTTGTTCAGCTTCAAGTGTGTGTGACACCTCTGAAACAAACGGAGGACGGTTTGGTTCAACATAGACGATAGTCATTAAATTGTCGGGTTTCTGTGTAAGTGTTGAATCAAAATCAACCTTTCTGAAACCTACGGAGTCACAAAAAAAGGCACCCTCATCTGTCTGGACGATGTCCGAAACGGAAAGAGAGTGCCCTCTATGAAGTGGATGAGATTCTGTGTTGAAACGAGTGAAAACATCTTCAAGTGTTTTCGCTTCAATATCACCATTGAAAACCTCATCATATATTTGTGGGTCTATTTTGTTTGTTTTCTGAATTTGTGCAGTTCTGTCAAAGTTCATAAACTTAACATCATTTGCATCTCGTTCATTATTGATTTGGAATATTTTAATTTTCAATAGTAACACCTGCCTGTTCCATAGCCCATTTAACAGAAAGATGTACAAGTGCAGCTTTTTGCTGTTCAACGGGAAGTTCATTCAGAAAATCGAACAAAGTCATTTCATCAATTTTTGATGAATCGGTTAACCTGCAGTTATCACAGACCTTTTCTCTTTTAACAATTATGGAGCTTCCATCCTCTGATTCGGTAAATGATAAAATATCGTTGTATTTAAAACCAACAGACTGCCTCAATTCAAAAGGAATAGTAATTCTTCCTTTTTTACCGAGCACACGATATATTTTTGCCATCAATTTTCAACCTCGCTTTCGTTGTTTGTTATTTTAATATGTAATGTTCCCATACCTGAACGAACCGAACAGACTCTCTCTACTGAAATGTTCAAACTCTCAAAATCTTCAAGAGGTATAGAAAGGGAAAAACTATCTTGATTTAACTCTGAATTCTGCATTGGACAATACACTCCTTTAATACTTTTTCATAATCGTACTTGTCATCACAACAACTAAATAACGTTAGCTGTTGTGGTTTGCTTCGTTCTCTTTCGTATAAGTCATAGTTTGATATAAGCAACTCTTTAAATTCTTTTCCGGCTTCGTACCTTTGTGCCATAGAATGTGTACGAGAAAAATCAAGCATAGAAAAGCCTTTATACAGTTCCCTTATCTCGGGACAATCGTTATATGAAAGCAAAAACTTACCTTGTATTTTTGAGAGTGTATCCTTTAAACGCACATGATCATTCCAGTTAAAGCCTACAGCATACATATCTTCGGTAGAAAAATATGGAGGATCAGCATAGAAAAAAGTATCCTGTCTGTCATAGTGCTTAATAAGCGTTTCAAAGTCCTGGTTTTCAACCACTACACTAGCCATTCTGTTTTCAAGTTGTTTTATAAGCTCAAACAACTTTCGTATATCAAATGGTTGTGATGCAAAGGATTTACAACCGCTTGAATAACTGTATCGTAAGAGTTTAAGAAACATTGCAGCTCTACGGACATCATAGTCTTTAGTAATACGAGTTCTTATTTCATTAAGTTCATTTGCTTCGGGTGGTGGAAACATCAGTTCTGTCAACAGTAATTCTTCTCTGTAAAAATCATCTTTGAATTCTTCAAACTCAAAGAACTTTTTTACAGAGTTAAAATCCTCACGTGAGTTAAGATTGCAAAAGCCGATTTCACGAATTGTTGCCATAGTTCGTTCCTTCATGCAATGGAAAAGGTTTACTAAATTTCTATCATAGTCATTGTAAACCTCAAAAGAGTCAACTTGCTCTTTTCCTAAAAGAACGCTGCCGGAACCACCAAACACATCAACAAATCTGCCGTATTGTAAAGGAAATACAGCATAGAGAATGTTGAGTATTGAACTTTTGTTACCAACCCTTGATACAGGGGTTTTCATTGAATCACCTCACTTTTGGGCATAAAAAAAGACGGTATTCATCATTTTGTGATAAATACCGTTTTACTCTTGCTTATTGGATTTTTGAAGTTCTATGATTTTTTCTTCATAGTAATTCTTTTTGTTTATAAAAACGCAACACATCGCTATGGTAGTTACTATACTGCTTAACATAGCACCTATAACAAATGCAATAATTTCACTCATTGTAATGCAATTCCCTCGCTTTCATCTTCCGTCATGTCTTCGGAGGAGGTGATATTGACATATTCACCGATAACACCGAGGGCTTCATAATAACTGCCTGATGATCTTACACGCTCACACATTTCTTTGGCTTCATTAGACATACCGTGTTCTTTTAAGGTTCTTGATGCAATACCCATAAGATTAAAAATATTACCATCTTCACCAATCAAAGCACAATCGGGTTTAAGTTTCTCTTTTGGAGTTTCATTTTCTTTAATAAAACCACCAAGACGATTATCAACATAGTCTGAAAACCAAGTACCACCAAGGTCCTGATGTGTTTGCAAACGCCACATTGCCATTTTCCCCAAGTCAACACTTATATCATCGTTGAAGGGAAATAATATGCAAGTGAGCTCACCATTTTTAAAGGTATAACAGTCATCTTCTTTGAATCCGCTGTTTTCAAGAAGAATACCAGCTCTTTTGAACACTCCATTGATGCCATCAACCCATTCCTTTGCTTCACCACCACAGCCCTGCAAAACAAGACCTTCGTAGTTTGACATATTCCGAAGCTCCTCTGTAGTCACTGACTTAATTGACAACTTCCAACACCCGCCATTTCCTGTTCAATTCCTGACTTATCATCCATAAATCTTTCAAAAGACACCTCATCAATATCAGAGAATAATATCGGTTCTTCTTTAAGGTCTATATAGCTTTTCTCACCAAAATCAATCGGTTCATCTGTTATGAGAGTACCACCATAATTTACTTTCACATTTGGTTCAAGTGTTGCCAAGAAGCTTTGGTCATCACTTGTTCTGCATTCATAACAATAAAAGCCTTTAGGGATTTCATCTGCAGTCTTTCTGCTTTCAGAGAATAAGAACATCTTATCCTGAAACTGAACAACGGATAACTCATCACGCCAAATAGGGATGTAGTTGGTTTCGGTTGAGTTAAGTGAAAGTCCTACAGTTTCCATATCTTCATATCCGTGAACCTTTAAGGCAAACTCATAGGCTTCTTTCATTGTTTCGGGTATATATTCTTCAAGAATTGTATCACCCTTGTACTTTACTCTACCAAGATTATGACCGAAGTCCTCGTCTGCCCACTCGTGTTCAATTTCAACATCGGGATACATCTGTGCAAGTTTTGACAGAATAGGGTGTGGAGCAGACCAAGCAGTATTAAAACAGGGTTCATTCATTTCTTCTGATACATCTTCAAGTTCAATACAATCGTAGGCATTCCATTTTGTACCCCAATTATTGATACTCCACTCATACCATGTAGGAAAACCGTATTGCTGAATGTTACGGAAAGCCTGACGACCTGCTTTCCATTCATCGTCATCGATATCTGTTCGCTGTTTCAAAAATATTGCTTCTTTTTCTTCGGGGATATTCAAAAGGTCACTATCCTTATTTGCGCCGTCAAACAAAAGAACAGCGACAAAATCTTTGTAGGCTTTAAGACCTTTGTCTGTAACAGAACCTGCTGTAATATTCAATGATTCAGGCATAGGAATCACCTTATTGAAATCTACTGAGCCAAGACCCATTTCGTCGTGTTTTATTTTTTCCATAATCGCTCTGATTCTTTCGGGTTCTCCCGAAAACTTGATACGATTAGTAACATGGTTCGGCATACTATCACTCCTTTATAATTTGATATTTTTCATTAACTTCTTTGATTTTTCTGCCGATAGCAGAAATGACCGGTACACTCACAGAGTTACCAGCCATCTTATATAACTGTCCATCCTTAATACCGGATGCGACAACCTTATTAAATTGTTTGTCTTCAAATCCTTGTAATCGCCAACACTCAATGGGCATAAGTTTACGGATTCTGCCTTTATGATAAACACCATGTCTGTCTTGGGCAGTTATTGTGAACATTTCCTCATTTGGTTCTTTAATCCGTCTGCCTTGCTGACGAACCTTTTCTCTGTCTGGTGTCAATACAGCTCTCGGAGTATCTTCTACCAACACACCTGAGTGTTCACCTCTGCGATTACTTACACCTGAATCTTGTCGTGCAGTTATGCATCGTGCTTGGGGAGTTATCACGGGATCGCTATTCATATCAATGAAATATAATCCTGTTTTACCACCCATACCACCTCCACCTGCACACAATGTACACGAAACACCTGTTATGTCATAGACTCTCTGTCCTTGACTGCCGGGGATGATTTCTTTAAGATTCGCTCCATTGCAGCATTCGACAGGAAATATTT
>JAZNGU010000054.1:0-4226 GCA_045576615.1 Acutalibacteraceae bacterium
GCAGATGCAATTTCTTCAGGTTTTCCAATTCTGTTAAATGGTATGTGGCGAAGAAATAAATCTCTGAATTCACCGGTAAGATTTTTCTCTACTGCATCAGTTGCGGTCATTCCTGGTAGAACCGCATTGCAACGGATGTTGTTTCTCGCTTCGTGTACGGCAATAAGCTTAGTGAGGTAATTTATTGCCGCTTTACTTGTGCCGTATGATACTTGTGAAATCTCAGGCACCAACCCACCAACAGAAGAAATGTTAATAATACTTCCGCCACCTTGCTTTGCCATATATTTAACCGCTTCTTTACTTGCGGCAAAAACACTCCTGAGATTAATGTTTACTGTATCGGCTTTGAGCTCGCCGTTTTTGGCTTTGCTGAAGCCTTTTTATTCCCCCAGTAGAACTGGGGGTTATTTCGCGCCTTTGGCAACAATATATAGAAAAACGCAACTGTTTAGTTGCGTTTTTTTATTAAATAAACTAGAATAAAATCAGAAAAAATTAAATTGAAATATCGAATTTAAGTGTAAAAACTCAAAATTACTTGAATTTTATATAAAAAAAGTTATAATGTAATTGTATTTGATATAAAATAAAAAAGAGGCTTCAAATATGAAAATTATGTGCAAATTTTTAAGACCGGTTAAATCAATTTGTTGTATTTTATTGTCTTTGATGGTTGCTTTTTTAATAGTTCCGCAAACCGTCTTTGCTTCAGAAGAAAAGGTGGTAAGAGTTGGTTATGACAGCAACTCTCAGTTTATTAAAGAAAGCGATGGACACTATTACGGATATGGTGTTGAATATCTTGAAAAAATCGCTGAATACACCGGTTGGAAGTATAAATATGTCAAAGATGATAGTTGGCACGATTCGCTTGAAAAATTGCGCAATGGCAGTATCGATTTAATTTGTACTGCTCACTATACCGATGAGCGTGCGGCAGAATTTTTATATTCGTCAATGCCTATCGGTTATGAGACATCTATTCTTTACGCAAAAACAGATAGCAAATATTTCTACCAGGACTACGAAACGATGCAAGGAATTAAAGTAGGGTTGCTTGAAGAAAGTTATTCTGCTTCCGACTTTGAAAAGTATGCAAATGAAACGGGAATTTCATTTGAGGCTGTTTATTTTAATAAAGAAAACGAGATGAAGGCTGCCCTTAGTAACGGCGGGATTGATATGATGGTGGTTGGTAGCCGTTATGCTACTTCAGGGCTTAAGTTAGTTGATATTTCCGGTACTGACCCATTTTATTGTATTACACAATTTAAAAATCAGAATTTAATTAATGAGATAGATGACGTTCTTCACGAAATTATGTTAGACGAGCCTTCTTTTGAAGGTAATTTGAGGGCAAAGTATTTTAATCACGAGTCAATAAGCAGTATGCCTCTTTACACAAAAGAAGAGTTGAATTACATTAAAAACCTTGGAACTATAAAGGTTAAGCTTATTCAGGATCAACATCCATCTTGTTATATGGAAAACGGCGAAACCAAAGGTATATGGGCAGAGGTTATAAAACTTCTCTCTCAGAAAAGCGGTATCAATATTGTTCTTGAAGGCGGAGATGTTGAAAATTACTCTCAGGAAACCTACAAGGACTTTATGAACGACGGTTACCTTCTTTTACATACACAAAATGCTTTACAGTATATGAGTGATTTGGAAGATACTATTCTTTCGAATTCTATTACAAACGTTTCCATTTCATATGTTAAGCGTAAAGTTGCTTTTGTTGAAGATAAATATGTATCCCATATTATTGCTTTAACAAAGGATTTAGCATATTTAGAACCAATGATTCTTGAGGAAAATCCTGACTATGAGATTCAGTATTTTGATGATGCTAAATCCTGCTTTGAAGCGCTTACCGATAAAAAAGTTGGTGTGGTAATTCAAAATACACACCGTGCAAGTTATTTAATGCAGAAACCTGAGTTTTCAGATAAACTTACGGTTGTTCCGGGGGTTGACCACGGAAATAATGTGTGTTTAGTAGCATTAGAAGAACAACAGATGCTTATAGATATTATAAATAAAGCAATCCACCACATTACCTACGACGAGATTAACGAAATCGTAAAACGTGAATTGCTTATGTCACCGTATCCACTTGAGAATTCTGACTTTTTTTACCAGAATTGGAAATGGATGATTGTTGTAGTTTTAATTTTGTTATTTGCAATAATTGGTTATGGAATTTTTACAAACAAATTAGCTGATGCAAAAATCCAAAGAAGAGAGTTTGAAATATTACAGAAAAAAGCAAGAGAAGATGAGATTACAGGTCTTTATAATCGTTCTTATTTCTATGAAGAAGCAGAGAAACTTATTAAAGAATCAAACGAACTTTTTTTTATTATCTCTATGAATATCTGTAATTTTAAGGTTGTAAATGAGCACTATGGTATGAGTGTAGGTGACCGGTTGTTAAAAGAAATTGGTGCACAGTTGCAGAAATTAGATGTAAATCAACGCATAATTTTTGCTCGTTTTATGATAGATAATTATTATATGTGTATTCCAAAATCTGAGTTTGAAAAAATAGAACTTCCTAAGAATTTTAAAACATTCCTTGATGATATTGATGTTCGAGTAGTTTACGGTGTATTTTTGGTAGAAGATAAGGAAATGCCTGTTAACGTTATGTGTGACAGGGCAATAGAAGCGACCCGTAACAAAAACTACACATATACGGAATATATCCATTTCTATGATGATAACGTACGCAAACAAGCTCAGTTAGAACAAGAAGTTGAGTCTGAAATGGAGCAAGCTTTGGCAGAACGCCAGTTCTTTATAGTTGTTCAGCCCAAATATGATTCGATTACTGAATCAATTGTCGGTGGTGAAACGCTTGTTCGTTGGCAACATCCCCAAAAGGGGCTTGTGTCTCCTGGTGTATTTATTAATATATTTGAGCGCAATGGATTTATTGATCCGCTTGACCATTTCGTTTGGGAAGAAACTTGTCGTTTTCAGTCAGAATTAAAGAAAAAAGGGATGAAAACTGTTCCTATTTCCATTAATGTTTCACGAATCCACTTCTATGGCAGTGAATTACGTAGTCAGTTCAGAGAGTTGATTGAAAAGTATGACTTGGAGCCACAAGATATTGAGCTTGAAATTACAGAATCACTTTGCAGTGAAGATTCAGGGAAAATTTTCGATACAATTCGTGAACTTCAGGCAGATGGTTTCAGGATTGCTATGGATGACTTCGGTAGTGGTTACTCATCACTTAATATGTTAAAAGAAATGCCATTGGATATTATTAAACTTGATTTAAAATTCCTTGATGGTGAAGGCGACAAGAGCCATGTTATTATGAAAGCGTTAATTGAAATGGCACATACTATGGATTTAGACGTTGTTGTTGAAGGTGTTGAACTTCTTTCACAGGTTGAGTTCTTGCGTCAATTTGAGAATTGCTATTTACAAGGTTATTACTATTCAAAACCGGTACCAACAGAAGTTTTTGAAGAAATGTTGTCTGAAAACTAATAGTAAAATAAGAATTATAAAAAAACACCGCTACCGAAATGGATGCGGTGTTTTTTTATTGTTCCCAAAGGCGTGGAACAATAAAAAACAACCTTGGTAATTCTACCAAAGTTGTTGGTCGGAGTAGCGTTATAGTAATCAAGCGTAAACCCGCATAAATACTGGTTTTTTCGCAGCTAAAAACAGTACATATCTCTTGATTACATAGCACTTAAAATTCTCATATTATGTTCTTTCTCTCAAGTCATCTTGTGCTAAACTTAGTCCAATCACAGTAAGCCAATATAATTCTTCTTCGGTTTTGTATTCAAAACAAATATACTTTTCCAATGGCTTTTTGATTGAATTTGCATCATAAGTTTTCCATATTTTAAGGATGGCTTTTGAATATAGATTTGCAAATTCATATCCGAAATTATTTGCGGACGGTCTATATTCAGGTAATAATAAATTTTCAATTGATAGTTTATGATCAATATTCATGCTTTGAAAGCAATCGGAAACTTCTGTAAGTGCTAATATGATTTTTTTGATAAAGGATTCAATAATACTTTTGTTTTTAGCACAACTAAATTGTGTTGCAAGAAAATGTTCAACTTGTCCCAATTCTTCAATAAGAATCCCACCACCAAACCGTTGTTGTGATTCATTTTTTAGTATTGCTATTTGTTCCTTTAAATCATTTGATTTAGCAATAATTTTATTTTTCATAT
>JAZNGU010000055.1:0-66196 GCA_045576615.1 Acutalibacteraceae bacterium
TAAAATTGCTAACGAAATTGCTCCTGAACATCTTGAAATTTGTGTAGATAATCCATTTGATTATCTCGATTTAATTGATAATGCTGGTTCAATTTTTATGGGTAAAAATTGCCCTGAAGCATTGGGTGACTATTATGCAGGACCTAACCATACGTTACCAACAAGCGGTACTGCAAAATTCTCAAGTCCTTTGTCAGTTGATGATTTTGTTAAGAAAACTCAGTTTTCATATTTTAGCAGACAGGCACTTAAAGATGTAGGTGATAAAGTGGTTCGCTTTGCAACCGAAGAAGGACTTCATGCTCACGCAAAAAGTGTAAGCATCAGAACGGAGACAGATAAATAAAATGAGCAAATTCCTTGACGAAAGATATAATACTCTTGCGGCATATGTTCCCGGTGAGCAGCCCCAGGATAAGAAATACATAAAACTCAATACCAACGAATCACCATATCCGCCAAGCCCGGAAACACTTGAAATGGCAAATAAAGGTGAAGCAGAGCTTTTAAGACTTTACCCTGACCCGGATGGTAAAATCCTTACTAAAAAACTTGCTGAGCTTTATGGTGTTGAAACAGAAAATGTTTTTCTTGCAAACGGTTCAGATGACATTTTAAACTTTGCATTTATGGCATACTGTGCCAACGGAAGAAAATCATATTTTGCTGATATAACCTACGGGTTTTATAGCGTTTTTGCAAATCTTCACGGTTCTGATTATACGGAAATTCCTTTAGAAGAAGATTTCTCCATCGATTATAAAAAATTCTGCGGTGTTGATGGGGGCGTGTTTATTGCAAACCCCAATGCACCAACAGGACTTGTATTGAGACTTGAAGAAATCGAAGAGGTTGTTAAATCCAACTCCGATTATGTTGTTGTAATTGACGAGGCTTATGTTGATTTCGGAGCAGAAAGTGCAGTAAATCTCGTTAAAAAATATGATAACCTTTTGGTTGTGCAGACCTTTTCAAAATCTCGCTCAATGGCAGGAGCTCGCTTAGGCTTTGCTATCGGCAGTAAAGATATTATCAATGATTTGCACAAACTCAGATATTCAACTAACCCTTATAATATAAACCGTCTTACTCTTTCTTTAGGTGCGGCGGCAATAGATTCTCAAAGCTATTATACAGATAACTGCAAGAGAATTGTTGCAACAAGGGACTACACAACAAAAGAGCTTGAAGCACTTGGTTTTGAGGTTTTGCCTTCAAAAGCAAATTTTGTATTTGCGAAATCGCAAAAAATTGATGGTGGAGAGCTTTATCTCAAGCTTAAAGATAAAGGTGTTCTCGTTCGTCATTTTACTAAAGAGAGAATTAAAGACTTTAACCGCATTACTATCGGTACTCCCGAGGAAATGCAGATTCTTATAGAAAAAATCAAAGAAATTACGGAGGCAGTTTAAATGCGTATAGCAGAAATAAAAAGAAAAACTGCAGAAACTGATATATATGTAAAGCTTAACCTTGACGGAACGGGTCAATGCGATATTGATACAGGTATTGGTTTTTTTGACCATATGCTTATTCTTTTTGCAAAGCATTCAAGGTTCGATTTAACTGTTAAATGTTGTGGTGATATCTGGGTTGACGGTCATCACACAACTGAAGATATCGGTATTGCTCTCGGTCAGGCTTTTAAAGAGGCAATAGGAGAAAAGAGAGGTATTCACCGATACGGCAGTACAATTCTTCCTATGGATGAAGCACTCATTCTTTCTGCGGTTGATATTTCGGGAAGAGCATATCTTCAGTATTATATGAATATTCCTGCACCAACGGTAGGGGATTTTGATACTGAACTTTTAAGAGAATTTTTTGTGGCATTTGCATTTAACAGTGCAATCACTCTTCACATTAAACAGCTTGACGGAGTGAATTCTCACCATTTGATTGAGGGTGCATTCAAATCTGTTGCACGTACTCTTAAAAAGGCAGTTGCTATTGACGAAACAATGAAAAACGAGATTCCCTCTTCCAAAGGAGTTTTATAATGGTTGCAATAATTGACTATGGTGTTGGAAACTTGTTCTCTCTTCAATGCTCTCTTAAGAAAATCGGTGTTGAAGCAGTTGTAACAAGTGATGAAAATGTAATAAAAGAGGCAGACAGAATAATTCTTCCCGGTGTTGGTGCATTTGGTGATGCGGCAAAAAAACTTTGTTCATCGGGTCTTGTAAAACTTATTACAGAAGAAGCCAAAAACGGAAAACCGTTTTTGGGTATCTGCCTTGGTATGCAGTTGCTTTTTGAAAAAGGCTTTGAATATGGTGAGCATGAGGGTTTGGGTTTCCTTAAAGGTAACGTAATTCCTTTGGAAAATAAAATTCCCGAAAACCTGAATATTCCACATATGGGTTGGAATGCGCTTGATTTTGCAGGGGAGAAAAGCCCGATTTTTAAATATATAAATGATGGCGACTTCGTTTATTTTGTTCATTCGTATTATGCAACTGATTGTGACGACTCCGTTATTGCCACTTCCGAATATGGTATTCCCGTGACTGCGGCAGTGGGCAAAGGCAATATTTTTGGTTGTCAATTCCACCCCGAGAAAAGCGGAGAGGTAGGATTAAAAATACTTAAGGCTTTCGCCGAAATATGAGGTAATACAATGAAAATTTTTCCCGCGATAGATTTATATGAGGGTAAAGCTGTCAGACTTTTAAAAGGTAACTATAACGATTTAACAGTTTATTCCGAAAACCCTATTGAAATAGCAAAGGATTTTGAAAGTCAGGGCGCAACCGAGCTCCACACTGTTGACCTTGAGGGTGCTCGTGATGGCGGAACACCTAATATTGATATAATTAAAAGCTTTGTCGAAAACACAACCTTGAATGTTGAGGTCGGCGGCGGTATTCGTTCAATGGAAACCGTTAAAGCCTATCTTGATGCAGGTGTAAGACGTGTTATTTTAGGGACAGCGGCAGTAACCGATGAAGAATTTCTGAAAACTGCCGTTACAACATACGGTGACAAAATTGCCGTTGGTGCAGATATTAAAGACGGAAAAGTTGCCATTAAAGGCTGGGTTGAAAAATCCGAATACGGTACATTCGAGTTCTTTGAAAAACTCCAGAAAATCGGAGTTTCAACTGTAATTTGCACTGATATTTCCAAAGATGGCGCAATGCAGGGCACAAACAGAGAGCTTTATAAAGAGCTTTCAGAGAGATTCAGCGTTAATATAATTGCATCGGGTGGAGTTTCAACTCTTGATGATATTACTGCTCTTAACCAAATGAACCTTTATGGCGCAATTATCGGTAAAGCCTATTACACAGGTGCAATTAAAATAAGTGATGCATTGGAGGCGGTTAAATGATTACAAAAAGGATTATACCCTGTCTCGATGTGAGAAACGGAACAGTTGTAAAAGGTACAAATTTTAAAGACCTTAACGAAATTTCTTCACCTGTTCAGTTGGCGGAATATTATAGCTCCCATGGCGCAGATGAGCTCGTTTTCTATGACATAACCGCATCTTCTGACGGACGCAAACTTTTTACGGATATTCTTACTCAAACCGCTTCAAAGGTTTTTATTCCTTTGACTGTTGGCGGTGGTATAAATACACTTGATGATTTTGACAGAGTTTTAAAATGCGGTGCAGATAAAGTCAGCGTTAACTCAGGTGCAATAAGAAATCCTGATTTGATTCACGCGGCGGCAGAAAAATACGGTGACCAATGTGTTGTACTTTCCGTAGATGTTAAAAGGGTTGACGGACAGTTTAAAGTCTTTGCCAAAGGCGGAAGAGAAAATACAGGACTCGATGCTCTTGAGTGGATTAAGCGCGGTGTTAACAACGGTGCGGGCGAAATTGTTGTTAATTCAATTGATACTGATGGTGTTAAAAAGGGTTTCGATATCGAAATGCTTAAAGCAGTTTGTGATATTGTCAATGTTCCCGTAATTGCATCAGGTGGTGCAGGTGGTAAGCAGGATTTTGTTGATTTATTCAATACGGTACCACAGGTGAGCGCAGGTCTTGCGGCATCCATTTTCCACTATGGCGAAGTAACAATTGACGATTTAAAGAAAACTCTTAATGAGAATAACATAACAGTGAGGTTATAATATGTTTGATATAGAAAAGCTTAAATTTGATGATAAAGGTCTTATTCCTGCAATTGTTGTGGATGATGAAACTAATCAGGTTCTTACCCTTGCATATATGAATAAGGAAAGCCTTGGTATTTCTCTTGAAAAGAAAAAAACTTGTTTCTGGAGCCGTTCAAGGCAGGAGCTCTGGCTCAAAGGTGAAATAAGCGGAAACTATCAGCATATTGTAAGTATTACTGCTGATTGCGATATGGATGCTCTTACAGTAAGAGTGAAAAAAGATGGTCCCGCTTGTCACACAGGTGAAGAAAGCTGCTTCTTTAATACAGTTTTTGAAAATGAAGAGATAGCACCTGCATTCAGCGTTCAGAGCCTTGTTGAAACAATTGAAGGCAGAAAGCTTGACCCCAAAGAAGGTTCATACACAACCTACCTTTTTGAGAAGGGTATTGATAAAATTCTCAAAAAAGTTGGTGAAGAGTGTACAGAAGTTATTATCGCAGGTAAAGCTGACGATAAAGCAGAAACAATTTATGAAATTTCTGACCTTATGTATCATGTTCTTGTTCTTATGATTGAAATGGGTATTTCAGTTGATGATATAATGAATGAGCTTAAATCCCGTCACGTTATTGATAAGAAAATCAAACAAGAGAAAATGGTTTAAAAATAATGACACCCTACTGAATTTTTGAAAATTCAGTAGGGTGTTACTTTTAACTTTTTCGTGCTGCTTTTTCTGCAACTTTCAGTATTGAAATAATCGGGACAATCAAAAGTAAACCGCTTATGAAATTGCTCACTCCATGGATTAAATCATAGGGGAGACCTGCTACAATCCAGGCAACCATTCCTTTGAAATCAAGTCCAAACATAATGGCTTGTGCGGGGGCATAGATAACGCCATATAAAAATCCGTGCAAAGAGCAGAGTGTTGCATATATAATGGGGGTTGCTTTTATGGGTAAGTTCTTTGGTAAAAGCATTGTTGCTCCCCAAAGAATTGTCCAGATATATAAATATGGAATCCACCACATTGAAAAACCACCCAGAAGCCCTGTAAGAAACACAAAAATGTAAATAGGGTAGAGTGCTTTTTTTCTGTAAACAACCGTCATTGCTACTATGAAAGTTCCTATTAAGTGAATGTTGGGTAAAATATCAAGCAGTATCTTTGATGCATACATAACTGCGCCAAGCATACCGAAAATAACGGATTCTTTAAGTGTCAGTTTCATCCTTTTTCAGCCTTGAAAGCGTAAGAGTTTCCTGCAACGATATCTGTTGTGTCAACACCGCTTGTTGCATATTCACCATTAGCATAGAATGCCCAATAAGCTCCGTCTTTGTCATAGTCAAGAGTTATTCCGTTTACGGTTTTAACATATAAACCGTATTGACCGTCCTCGCCCTCAATGAGTTTAAGATCTAAAAGTGCTTCGCCAACAGTTTTCTTATCTGTATTGATTTCAAAAACTGTTTCGTTGCCCTCAAGGTCAGTTACAGTGAAATTGAATTTGGTTTCACCTTCACCGAGAACAGTCGCTTTCGGACTTTCGGTTGTTGATACTGCACTGTTTGTTGTTGTGGTAGTATCGTCTGCTTTGTTGTCGTTACATGCAGTTGTAAAAAGTGCAATAGCCGCAATAAGCACAATACAAAGGATGAACGACAACGCTTTTTTACTGCGTGTCATTTTCATTTTTGAAAACTCCTTTATTAATTATTCCTCTTTTATATAAACCGGCACTCGCAGTCAAGACAATGTCTTTAAAAGAGTTGTTGTTAACGGGTATTTCGACTTAGTGCATCATTTATCGCCTTCTCAAAGGTATAACCTTCAATGGCGTTTCACTATTTTGCGGCAATAGTATAGATAAATAATATAAAAGCACCTCACGGCGACGGGCTCGTACAGGATTTGCACCTGTTTCCCCTGATAACAAGCAACATTATAACACAATTCTTTTTTTATTCAATATTTTGTGATATACCAAATTCCCTTTTTCTTGACAAAAACAGGGAATTAGAATACAATATGATTTAATAAAAAGTCACTTGAGGTGGCGTATGAAAATATTAATAATTAAGATTTTTGTTGTTTTTATAAAGGTTCTTTATTCCTTTATGAAACTGCGAAAAACAGAAAATAAAATAGTCTGGCTTTCAAGGCAAAGTAATGAAAAATCCGAAGATATGAAAATGCTTTCGGAAGAAATTTCAAAAATATCTCCTGAAACCAAACAGGTCTTCAGACTTTGTCGTCTCGAAAATGAAAGTGGTTTATTTGTTTCGTACATTTCCTTTATTTTAAGAGATATGTGGGAAATTGCTTCTGCAAAAATAGCGGTTACAGATACTTACTCAATTCCCGTTTCCTGTCTTAATCATAAATCGGATTTGACAATTTTTCAGATTTGGCACGCTTTAGGTGCAATTAAAAAATTTAGTTTGCAGTCAGCAGGTAAGGCGCAGGGAAGAGATTTAGGCGTAGCAAAAGCAATGTCTATGCATAAAAATTATGATTTTGTTATTGCGCCATCCGAAAAAACAGCAGAGTTTTATTGTGAGGCATTTGGTTGCAGTAAAGACAAGATAATTATAGCATCTCTTCCAAGAGTTGATGTTATTTCAGATGGTAAATCACGTTACGAAGAGTTTATTGACCTTAACCCACAATTTAAAGATAAAAAAATAATTGCATATCTTCCCACATTCAGAGAAAATGACAGCGTTTATATTAAACAGCTTTTTGATGTGTTTAAAAATGATGAGGAATATGCTTTGGTGGTATCACTCCATCCTGCTACCGAAAAATCAGAAGAATATATAATCAATGGTGATTTCACAACCTACGATTTAGCAAAACTCTCTTATGGTATAATTTCTGATTATTCTGCAACTGCTTTGGAATGTTCGTTGTTAAATAAACCTTTGTGGTTTTATGTTCCCGATTATGAACAGTATAAAACTGAAAAAGGTCTCAATATTGATGTTAAAGCAGAGTTTTCAGAGGTTTGTTTTGAGAAAGCAGAAGAGTTGTTACAGGGAATAAAAAACAACGTTTATGATTTTGATAACCTGAAAAGGTTTTCAGATAAATATATTGAAAATAAAGGTACAAATAATACAGAAAATCTAGCGGGTATTATTTGTAACCAATTGTGATAAGGAGCATGAGAAATGAAAAGAATTTTAACCTATGGTACATTTGATTTGTTACATTATGGTCACATTCGCATTTTAAAAAGAGCAAAAGAATTAGGTGATTACCTTGTTGTTGCGCTTTCAACCGATGAGTTTAATGCCACAAAAGGTAAAAAAGCATATCACAGTTACGAAACACGTAAAAAAATGCTTGAAGCTATAAGATATGTTGACCTTGTTATTCCTGAAAACAATTGGGAACAGAAAATTCAGGATATTAAAGATTATAAAATTGATGTTGTTGTAATGGGGGACGACTGGGCAGGTAGCGATAAATTTGACTACCTTAAAGAGTATTGTGAGGTTAAATTCCTTGAAAGAACACCCGGTGTTTCTACAACAATGATTAAAAATGACCTTCAACTTCAGGAAACCGTTGATGGTGTTGATCAGGTTCCCAGAACATAAAATTCAACAAAAGTAAAAGCTATCGACTCGATTGTCGATAGCTTTATTTTTTTATTGTAACAAAGACAAAAATTCGTTTACGGCATTCCCGTTGTATGCTTTGTAATCGGTTGTGAGCAAGGGTGCTTTTTCTTCAAGAAGAAGTCTGAATCCTTTTTCAACACCATCAAGTGTGTTTTCAACAAGAGTTCCGTTGTTCTTGTTCATAAAGGTTCTTGGTCCTACAATGTCTGTTGAAACAACGGGTAAACCAAGAATATCCGCTTCTGCAAGAACAAGACCAAAGCCTTCGTAATGAGATGCCAGAATGAATCCGTCACACTGCTTTACAACTGGTAATGGATTTTTCATGGTCATAATAAGAATTATGTTATCACAACAGGGCAGTTCTTTTATATATTCTTTAAGTATATTGTAATGGTTGTTGTATTGGTTACCGCCAATGATAATGAAATAAGAGTTTTTGTTATCCTGCCACACTTTATTGAAAGCATTTACCATTCTTTTGTGGTCTTTTTCGGGGGAAAATCTGCCTACACTTACAATCTTCTTGGTGTCACTGTTCAGAATTTCTTTTATCTCATCCAATGTTTTATTGCTTTGAGTTATGCCATCCTCAAAACAAATATCTTGTTCACCTCGTCTGAGTATTTCTTCATAAGCAATAACATTGTGTGCTGTTTTGAAATTATGAGTGCTTTCCACAAAAGTTGAAATAGGTTCAAAAATGTCTTCGGTTACAAGGGCAACATTGTCATAATTTTTATAGGCATATCTAAGAACATCTTCTCTTTGATTGCCTCTTGTTTCAATTTCTTTTCGCATATCGCTGTGAACATATATGGTTTTTTTGCAGTCAAAATTAGCAAAAAGAAGAATCATTTTAGGTCCGTAACCTGTAAATTGTATTGCGTGGTCGAATTTTGCTCCGCCAAACAATCTTGTTATTTCGTATTTCCATTCATTTTCTAAAAGCTTAGCTATGAAATCAACTTTTATAAATTTTTTCTTTATAAAGCACATTGCAAGAAAAGCATACCAGAATATGTTTTTGAAAAGACCAAGGTTTAATTTATCGTGCATGGGGAAATAGCCGACCCCATCGGGTAAATCTGCAATCGTGCTTTGGTGAGCTTTTGCTTTTGTAGCAGGGAAACAAATAAAGTAATTGTTTTCTTTGGTATCAATGTTTTTTAAAAGATTATAAAGAGAAGCCGTAACACCGTTCTGGTCAAGGTTACCGGCGTGAATAAGGATATTCTTTTTGTTGTTATAAGGTATTTCTTTTAATTCAATTTTGTCAGATGTCCTTTTATTGAATACCAGGTCAAGAATGTTTTTTGTAGCGCCTTTGCAGTCATAAGCACAATACTCTTTTAAGAACTCTGTATCATCGTATTGCTTTTCTGAACGGATTTCTTTGATAAGCTCTTCAACTGTTTTTACTTGTGGGAAGGGGAGTTCATTGATTGATTTATAAACGCCTCGGTCTGCAAAATACTCTTCTGCATCATAGGTGAAAAGTACGCATTTGCTTCTTGTTACTGCATAATCGTAAAAAACACTTGAATAGTCAGTTATAAGACAATCTGTGCAGTTAAGAAAATCATAGGTCTCAAGATTCTGCGGAAATTTTTTGATGTGTTTAAATCCGCTGAAATCAACATTTTTTACTGCAATAGGGTGGAGGTTTACATATAAAATTTCATCTTCGGTTAAAAGGTTGTCAATTTCATTAAGATACTCTGTCATTTGGGCGTTTGCGTTTTTGTTTATGTCGCCTATGGCACCGCGCCAGGTGGGCATATAGGCATATATTTTTGTGCTTTCTCCGCCAAATTGTTTTCGCAATTCTTCTCTTCTTTCGGAGTTGAAGAAAATGGTGTTACGAGGATAACCCGAAAGAACACAAGTACCTTTAGCAAGATTCTTGAGCATATAATCGTCTGTCATGTGCTCCATTGTGTAGGTGTTGGGATAAAGCAGGTAATCAGCACCAACAAAGTTCTTTTGTGTGTTTCCGATATTGTGCATAGCATTTTTTATGCCCTTGCCCAACGTTTTGAGCGGTGTTCCGTGCCAGGTGTTAAGGTAAATCTGTTCTTCTCTTTTGGTGAAAAAGGGAAGAAAAGTGTTATCGTTAAAAAGATATTTGGCAGTAGCAACAACCTGCATATATTTAAGCGAATAAACTGTAACGAATTTAAAGTTCTTGATACCATAAGTATCAAGAATGTTTTTTATTTTTTGTTTACTGTTTGCTTTACAACTTAAGAAGATTTTATAGGTTTTGTATTCCTGGTTTGTTGAAAGTTCTTTTAAAATATAAAAGATGTTGCCGCTTATTTCTCCGCCGTGTTGTGCTTCAAGAAGTATTGTTTTGTTGTCAACAGGTGATTTTTTTAAACACCTTGAATACATTGCACAAGGCAAAAGAGTTAAAGCCCATTTTAAAATTTTGTTGTTTTTTATTTGTGAGAGAACTTTTTTTATCATTTTAAATCCTCCGAAATTGCAATATATCAATAATATAACACATAACGGTATGAATTTCCATAACTATTTTGAGTAGTGTAGAGTTTAATATGTGTTTTTTAAATACTTTGTTTTTTTCGCCTTTATGTGACGTTTTTTTCGTAAGAGAAAATGTAAACTCAAATTATATTCAAAAGGAGGAATAAATATGCCTGTAACTTTAAAAAACAGAAACGGCACATTAACTGCATTTATTAAAGGGGAGATAGATCACCATACTGTTCCTGAAATAAGAGATACTATTGATGATGCGTTTGTCAGTATTGAAAATATTAATACTCTGGTGCTTGATTTTTATGATGTAACTTTTATGGATAGCTCGGGCGTTGGTCTTGTTATGGGGCGGTATCGTCTTGTTTCAGGTAAGGGTAAAAAACTTAAAGTCAACAACCTTTCAAAACGTGATTACACAATTATGAAGATGTCCGGAATAGAAAAACTTGCAGAGATAAATCAAAAAAATGAGGTGTATATATGAAAAAAATTAATGAATTGAAAATGGTGTTTGACAGCCGTTCTGTTAATGAAAGCTTTTCGCGTATGGCTGTTTCTGCTTTTTCTTCTCAACTTGATATGACAGTTGAGGAATTGGGCGATATTAAAACAGTTGTAAGTGAGGCGGTAACCAATTGCATTGTTCACGCTTATAAAAATACAATCGGTAAAATTTACATAACCTGTTCAGTTTTTGAAGAGGGAATTGTCCGCATAACAGTAAAGGACAGAGGTTGCGGCATTGAAGATGTTAATAAAGCGAGAGAACCTCTTTATACAAGCGTTGGCGGTGACCGCTCGGGGTTAGGTTTTTCTGTTATGGAAAGTTTTTCTGATAAACTCCGTGTTCGCTCAAAGGTTGGTGTTGGCACAACAGTTACTATCGAAAAAAGAATTTGCGGTAAAACAAAATGACCCAAAGAGAAAAAAGAATAAATGATAATCTGGGGCTTGTTCACTCCTGTGCTCAAAGGTTTAAAAACAGGGGTGTGGAATATGAGGATTTGTTTCAGGCGGGGTGCGTGGGTCTTATAAAGGCGGCAGACGGCTTCGATGAAAGTCGTGGTTATGTTTTTTCAACTTATGCTGTACCTGCTATATTGGGCGAAATTAAGCGGATTTTTCGTGATGGCGGAGCTGTTAAGGTGAGTCGTTCAATGAAAGAACGCTCAAAAGAAATCTGGTCAGAAAAAGAAAAACTTGAAAATGAAAAAGGCTATGAGCCCACTTTGACGGAAATTGCAGAAAGAGTAGGTTTGAGCGTATATGAAACAAGTGAACTTTTACTCGCTTCGCAACCTGTTGTTTCACTTACTTCGGGTGATAGTGAAAGCGACGAAAAACAGTTCGATATACCCATAGATAGTGAGGAAGAAAAAATCAATGAAAAACTTAGCCTTGATAAATGCATTGAAGAGCTTCCTGAGAAAGACAGGAAATTAATAGAATTGAGATATTTTATGTCCAAAACTCAAACAGAGGTTGCAAAAAAAATGGGAATGTCGCAGGTTCAGGTTTCAAGGCGGGAAAAGAAAATTTTAAAAGAAATCAGAGAAAAAATGACTGTTTAGCTTAACATAACAAAAATATCGTTTTAACATAATAAAAGAATGTTGAAAATGATAAGTCAAAAAATGTGAAATATACTTGAAAAAAGAGGGGAGTTAGTATAAAATATATTCGGTAAAAAATTAACAATATAAAAAATGTTAAAAGGAGTAATCAAAAATGGGTCTTTTAAACAAGAAAACAGTTGATGATATCAACGCAAAAGGCAAAAAGGTGCTTGTTCGTTGCGATTTTAACGTTCCGCTTAAAGATGGCGTTATCACAGACGAAAACCGTATCACAGCCGCTCTTCCCACAATCAAGAAACTTCTCGATGATGGTGCACAGGTTATCCTTTGCTCTCACCTTGGTAAAGTTAAAAACGGCCCCAACGAAAAAGAAAGCCTTGCTCCCGTAGCAAAAAGACTTTCCGAAGTTCTCAATAAAGATGTTGTTTTCGCAGCAGACGATGTAGTTGTTGGCGAAAATGCTAAAAAAGCAGTTGCAGAAATGAAAGATGGCGATGTTGTTCTTCTTCAGAACACTCGTTTCCGTCCCGAAGAAACAAAGAACGGCGAAGCTTTCTCAAAAGAACTTGCTTCTCTTTGCGATATCTATGTAAATGATGCTTTCGGTGCAGCTCACAGAGCACATTGCTCAACAGTTGGTGTTGCTTCTTTCGTTGAAGAAGCTGCAGTTGGTTACCTTATGGGAAAAGAACTTAAATACCTTGGCAACGCTGTTGAAGACCCCCAGAGACCTTTCGTTACAATTCTCGGTGGTGCAAAAGTTGCTGACAAGCTTAATGTTATTGAAAATCTTCTTAACAAAGCAGATACTCTTATCATCGGTGGTGGTATGGCTTACACATTCCTTGCAGCTAAAGGTTATAGTGTAGGTACATCTCTCCTTGATGAAACAAAGATTGATTACTGCAAAGATATGCTCGCAAAGGCTGAAGAAAAAGGCGTTAAGATTCTTCTTCCTGTTGATGTTACAATCACAAAAGAATTCCCTGATCCCATTGATGCAGAAATCGAAGTTCAGGTTTGCGATGCAGACAAAATCCCTGCAGATATGATGAGCCTTGATATCGGTCCCAAAACAGCAGAGCTTTATGCAGAAGCAGTTAAATCTGCAAAAACAGTTGTTTGGAACGGTCCTATGGGCGTTTTCGAAAACCCAATCCTTGCAAAAGGTACAATTGCAGTTGCTAAATCTCTTGCTGAAACTGATGCAGTTACAATCATCGGTGGTGGCGACTCTGCAGCGGCAGTTAACACTCTTGGCTTCGGTGCAAAAATGACTCACATCTCAACAGGTGGCGGTGCTTCACTTGAATTCCTCGAAGGTAAAGCACTTCCCGGCATTGAAGCAGTTAACGATAAATAATATAGTACGCGCATTTGTGGAGTTACTGACCCAAACTCGCGTATCTCATACGCTTCGGGGTCACTAACTCACCGACTGCACGCACGCTATTCTTTATCGTAATCGTTGTAAGTAAGTTATAGAATAGAGAAATAATAAATAAAATGGTTGAAAGGATTTATAGATATGGATAAATCACTTCGTAAAGCAGTTATCGCAGGTAACTGGAAAATGAATAAAACTCCCGATGAAGCAAAAGCTATCATCAACGAAATGAAACCCCTTGTTGCAAATGCTGATTGTGACGTAGTTCTCTGCGTTCCTTATATCGACATTTTTGCAGCGCAGGAAGCAGCTGCAGGCTCCAACATCAAAATTGGCGCGGAAAACTGCCACTGGGCAGAAAGTGGTGCTTTCACAGGCGAAGTTTCAGCTCCTATGCTTAAAGCTATCGGTGTTGAATATGTTATTATCGGTCACTCCGAAAGAAGACAGTATTTCGGTGAAACTGACGAAACAGTTAACAAGAGGGTAAGAGCTGCTCTTGACAGCGGTCTTACAGTAATCCTTTGCGTTGGCGAACTTCTCGACGAACGTAAAAAAGGCGTTACAATGGAAGTTGTTCGTTCACAGACTAAAATTGCTCTTCAGGGCGTTTCTAACGAAGAACTTGACAGAATTATTATCGCTTACGAACCCGTTTGGGCTATCGGTACAGGCGAAACTGCAACTGCAGAGCAGGCAAATGAAGTTAACCATGCAATCCGTGAGGTTCTTGGTGAAATCTATTGCCCCAAATGTGCAAGCCGCGTAACAATTCAGTATGGCGGTTCAATGAATGCAGGTAATGCAGCAGAGCTTCTCGCTCAGGTTGATGTTGACGGCGGTCTTATCGGCGGTGCATCTCTTAAAGCAGCAGATTTCTCTGTAATCGTTAAAGCAGCAAGCGTTTAATGTGAATAAAAGGGCAGACAAAATGTCTGCCCAAATTTTCTGTAAAGGTGATATAAAATGTCTGAAAAAGTACTTCTTGTTGTTATGGACGGTGTTGGTTACTCTAAAACAGGTCTTGGTGACGCTGTTACTCTTGCAAACACACCCGTTCTTGACAAACTTCTTAAAGAATGCCCCAACGTTCGCTTAAAAGCTCATGGTTCAGCAGTAGGTCTTCCCTCTGATGACGATATGGGTAACAGCGAAGTTGGTCACAATGCTCTCGGTTGCGGTCAGGTTTATTCTCAGGGTGCAAAACTTGTTAATGAATCTATCGAATCAGGCAAAATTTATGAATCAACTGCATGGAAAGAAATCGCAGGTAACTGTGTTGAGAAAAACTCAACTCTTCATTTTATCGGTCTTCTTTCCGATGGTAATGTTCACTCAAATATTTCTCACCTTATTGCAATGCTCAAGCAGGCAAAAGCAGAGGGTGTAAAGAGTGTTCGTGCTCATATTCTTCTTGATGGTCGTGATGTTCCTGCAACATCAGGTCTTCAGTATGTTGCAGAGCTTGAAAATGCTCTCAACGAGCTTAATGACGATACATTCTGCGGTAAAATCGCATCAGGCGGCGGCAGAATGGTTATCACAATGGACCGTTACGAAGCAAACTGGAATATGGTAAAACTCGGTTGGGACACTCATGTTAAAGGCATCGGCAGACAGTTTGCAAGTGCAACTGAAGCAATCGAAACCTATCGTGCAGAAAACGATGGTGTTATCGACCAGGATTTGCCTCCTTTTGTTATTGCTGAAAATGGCGAGCCCGTTGGCGCAATTAAAGATGGTGACAGTGTAGTTCTTTTCAACTTCCGTGGTGACCGTGCAATTGAGCTTTCAATGGCGTTTGATAATGATGAGTTCACTGCATTTGACAGAGGTGCAAAGCCCGATGTTTGCTATGCAGGTATGCTTCAGTATGATGGCGACCTTAAACTTCCTGCTCGTTTCCTTGTTAATCCTCCCGAAATCAAAGATACTCTTTCAGAGCTTCTTGTTTCAAAGGGTATGAATCAGTTTGCAGTTTCCGAAACTCAGAAATACGGTCACGTAACATATTTCTGGAATGGTAACAAGAGCGATAAATTCTCAGAAGAACTTGAAACATATATGGAAATTCCTTCCGATAAGGTTTCATTTGACGAAAGACCCTGGATGAAATCCGCAGAGGTTACAGATGCAGTTATTGAAGCTATGGAAAGCGGTAAATATGACTTCATCCGTTGCAACTATCCTAATGGTGATATGGTTGGCCACACAGGTAACCTTGATGCAACAATTACAGCTGTTGAAGCAGTTGACCTTGGTCTTGCAAGAGTTCTTAAAGCAGCAGATAAATGCGGTGTAACAGTTCTTATTACTGCTGACCACGGTAACGCTGACGAAATGCTTGAAAAGGACAAAAAGGGTAATGTTGCTCCCAGAACAGCACACTCTCTCAATGAAGTTCCTTTCATTGTTTACAGCAAAAATGCTTACGAACTTAAAGACGGTGCATTCGGTCTTGCAAACGTTGCTCCCACAGTAGCAACAATTTTCGGTATCGAACCCTATGCTTCATGGGAAGAATCAATGATTAAATAATTTGTTTAAATATAAACACCATTTCTCACTAATTGTAAGAAATGGTGTTTTGTTATTTCTGGTTTCTTATTAATTTATAATTCCCGCTTTTGAGGATTCTTAATAAATCATCATTTGTTTTGAGTGGCTCTTCTGTGATTATTCCGCCTAAGCCAACTCCTGCTTCTCTGTGGCAGTCGCTACCGCTTGTTTTGATTTTAGCGTTTATTTCTTCTGCCCATTTAAGTGAATTATCGTTTGCTTCTTTATCGGCTTTGCCGTTAAAAACCTCAATTCCGTCAAGGTATTTGGGATTAGCTCTTCTTATAAATTGCCTGAAAGGGTGTGCCTGAATAAAAACGCAACCTCTATCCCTGAATAATTTACTTACTTTTTTTATATAAAGAGGAAGTAAAAAGGGGAGTTCATAAAGCATTTCTTCTGTTACACCATAGATTAAATAGTCATTAACAGTTGCATAGAATCTTAATTCAACGCCAAGAAGAACGGAAAAATCTTCTGTTTCAGTTTTCTTTGCTTTTCTGTACCCTTGAAGAAAATGGTCAACTGCCTTATTCTTGTTGAAAAATTCAGAGAGGTGAAATGTCATAGGGGAGTAGTGGTCTGTTATCACAATTCCCGAATAACCTGCTTCTTTATATTTTTTTACAAGCTCTTCTGCATCAAGCTGACCGCAAAGACTTGTGTTTTTTGTATGGGCGTGTATCTCGTATTTATATTCCATATCTGCACCTTTGTTGTAAATTCTTTTGATATTATACATTTTATATTTTTAATAATCAATGCATAAAAATAAAAACACTTGAAAAAAGGTAAAATTTAGTATATTCTATTTGTATATTGAATTAAGGAGTAGATAAAATGACAGGAATACATTTTATTGACGCTTTTTTAAGCATTTTAATTAGCATTTGTATGCTTTTTACAGGCTTTATGGATTCGGGGGATGCTTCATCAACTCCTGAGGTCGAACTTGTAAGAGAAGATAAGCTTGTCTTCCTTGATGCTTTTAAATCCGGGCAGGGCGTAACAACTGATGGTAAATATTATTATACATCAGGTTCTCTTACCGCTTTTGGTATGACAAGTCTTACAAAATGGGATGCAGAAACTATGGAAGTTCTCGTGAAAAATGATTCTCCCATTCCTCAGGAATATATTGATAATTATGGCAGTGACCATGTTGGCGGTATCAGCTACTATGATGGCAAAATCTATGCGTCAGTTGAAAATGAAGCAGAGGATTTACCTCTTGTTATAACCTACGATGCACGCACACTTCACATTGTGGATATTTTCGAATTACCAAATGATAATCTTCCTGATGGTATTCCGTGGTGCTGTGTTGATGGTGAAAATGGCTATCTCTATTGCTCACAGTTTAACGAGGTAAATGAAATTCTTGCATTCGACCTTGAAACAATGGAATTTTCACATGTAATTCCTTTGTCAGAACAGGTTGTTCGTATTCAGGGTGGAGAGGTTTATGATGGAATACTTTACCTATCTTCCGATATTGCAGACAGCAACGATGATAAGATTATGACCGTTGATGTGAAAACAGGTGCTGTTGATGAGCTCTGCACCCGCTCTCTTCCCTCTATGGCAGGTAATGAGGCAGAAGGCGTAACAGTTTATCCTATGGAAGACGGCACTTTCATTCACGTTCTTGACTACGATAAAACAGTTGGTGTTTACTTAAGACACTATAAATTAGCTGAATAAAATTTTGAGCCCCTTAAAACTTTCAATCAGTTTTAAGGGGCTCAGTTGTTTGTAAATTAAACATTAAATCTGAAGAGAACGATATCTCCGTCCTGCATTACATATTCCTTACCTTCGGAACGAACAAGACCTTTTTCCTTTGCAACTGCCATTGAACCGCATTCCATAAGTACATCAAAGGAAACAACCTCTGCACGAATAAAGCCTCTTTCAAAGTCGGAGTGGATTTTACCTGCTGCCTGAGGTGCTTTTGTACCTTTTTTGATTGTCCAGGCTCTTACTTCGGGTTGACCTGCAGTAAGGTAGCTCATAAGACCAAGAAGGTCATAGCTACGTTCAATAAGTAAATCAAGCCCGCCTGTTGAAACGCCAAGTTCAGAAAGAAACATTTCTTTTTCTTCTGCGTCAAGCTCTGCAATCTGTGCTTCAAGCTCTGCACAAATAGGAAGCACCTGACTGCCTTCCTCTTCTGCAAGAGCTTTAACTGCATTATAACGAGCGTTTGACTCAATTTTAGATGCGAAATCCTCTTCGCTCATATTACAAGCGTAAATAACGGGTTTTGATGTAAGCAAAGCAACTGAATCAAGAATTTCTTTTTCATCGTCTGTAAGGTCAATCGCGCGTGCACAAATACCGTTATCAAGTGCTTCCCTTACCTTTTCAAGAATTGCAAGTTCTGCAGCAAGAGTTTTATCACCTTTCATAGCTTTGGTTGTTCTGTCAATTCTTCTTTGGAGAATTTCTGCATCAGAGAGAATAAGCTCAAGGTTTATAGTTTCGATATCTCTCTGAGGGTCAACAGAGCCGTCAACGTGCATAATATCGTCATTATCAAAGCAACGAACAACGTGAATTATAGCGTCAACCTCACGGATGTGAGAAAGGAATTTATTTCCGAGACCTTCGCCCTTTGAAGCACCTTTAACAAGACCTGCAATATCAACAAATTCAATTGTTGCAGGGGTAACTTTAACGGGGTTATACATTTCACAAAGTGCATCAAGGCGTTTATCGGGAACTGCAACAACACCCACATTGGGTTCAATTGTGCAGAAAGCGTAGTTCGCTGCCTGAGCACCTGCATTTGTGAGTGCGTTAAAAAGTGTACTTTTACCAACGTTTGGAAGACCAACAATACCAAGTTTCATATAATAACTTCCTTTAAAAACATTCTTTTCAAATTGTCGCCAAGTATTTTAACATATTATAAAATGTATTTCAACATTTTACCGATAAATATTATTCTTTGTATAGGTAACAACGTAACCTCCAATAATAGTTTAGAGGTGATTTTTTGAATTTCAGAACAGATCTTGCTCTTGAACGCAGGGAAATGATTAACGAAGATATTGATGGCGTTGATGTTTCAAAAACTGAAAATGACGAATGCAAAACAACCATAATTGATATTAAAACAGAAAACGCGGCGAAACGATTGGGTAAAGGTGTTGGGAAATATATCACTCTTGAAATGAATCCGTTCTCAAACGAAGCAGCAGTAAGTGACGGAAGATTAAAAGCTTTAACTGAAAGCATAAAACAGCTTTTGCCTGAAGGTGATGGCACTGTTCTTGTGGCTGGGGTAGGGAATGAAGATATTACTTCCGATGCACTCGGTCCTGAAACCGCTTCACTGGTTTTTGCTACTCGGCATATTAACAGAGAAATACAAAAAGCCGCAGGGTTCTCGGAAGAATTGCGACCGGTAGCAGTTGTTTCTGCAGGTGTTTTGGGTAAAACGGGAATAGAGTCGGGGGAATATATAAAAAGCATCTGTGAGGCGGTTAAGCCACAATGTATTATAACTATTGATGCGCTTGCTGCAGGTAGCGTTGAAAGGCTTGGTACAACAGTACAGATGTCAGATACAGGAATTGCACCCGGTTCGGGGATAGGTAACGCAAGAGCAAGAATTGACAAGGATTTTATTGGTGTGCCCGTAGTTGCTATTGGCATTCCTACTGTGGTAGATGCGATTTCTTTGTCTTCTGAGCTTTCGGGTGTTTCTCCTGAAAAACTTGACAAGACCAAGCTCTTGAATGGAGAGAGAATGATTGTTGCCCCGAAAGATATTGATTTATTAATAAAAAATGCCTCGTATCTTTTGGCTCTTTCCATTAATTGTGCTTTGCAACCCACCTTGACACCCAAAGAACTCTATGCGTTAATGTAATAACAAGAAAACACTTTTCATATTTTATATTTGGGAGGTGTTTTGTTGAAGCGTAAAAATGTTTTAATTTATAAACTACTTTGTTTGATAATCTGTGCTGCTCTTGTTTCTTCCGTGCTTTATGGCGGAGATTATATAAGTGGAAAGATGATTGGTGCTGTAACTGATTTGTTTTCTCTGAAAAGCGATTTCCAAAGTGCCGATTTATCTGTTAATAACTCTTTTAATAATGAAAGCGATACAACATTTTCGCCATCAGGATTTGGTGGTGGCGGATATAATGTGGTCACTTATAGAAATGGTACGCCTACTGATGTGCTTTTGCTCATGGAAGAAGCGAAAAAAATATATAAAGATTTAAAGAAAACAGGAGATATAAAAGAGCAACAGTTCTGCACAAGCGGAACGGGTACCTCCTATGGTTCGGTTTCTGTAAACAACAAAACTGATGAAAATATAAGTATTAAGAATCTTTTGAATGAGACTCCGGAATATGAAACAATAACAAAAGACGAGCCGTATATTCTGGTTTATCATACCCACACAACAGAGGGCTATGAACTTCTTGATCTGGGTTGGTATTCAAATCAGTTCAACTCGCGTACCAAAGACGCGCGGAAAAATATGGTAAGGGTGGGGGAGGAACTTGTAAAAGAACTTGAAGAGGCGGGATACAAGGTTATTCACGATAAAACTATTTATGACAATAGCTATAATGGTGCTTATTCCCGTTCGCTTGTGAGTGTTGAAAAATATCTGAAAAAATATCCCTCAATTGTATTAACTCTTGATGTTCACAGGGATGCAATTCATTACGATGACGGAACCAAAAGTAAACCGACCGCAGAAATAAACGGAAAAAAAGCCGCGCAAGTTATGATTATAAGCGGTTGCGAAGGTGATGGGGTTGAAGATTTTCCAAAATGGAAAGATAACCTTATATTTGCACTTCATTTGCAAAACACAGTTGAAGAAAAATATGATGGCTTAATGCGACCTGTTTTCTTTTGCAACAGAAAGTATAATATGAATGTTACACCTTGCTCGCTTTTGCTCGAATTCGGCACAGATGCGAACACCTTGGAAGAGGCGGTTTATTCAGCGTCTTTAATCGGAAAATCTATTTCGGAAATGTTAGATAAGGAATTGGAAAAATGAAAGAATTTGATAAATTATTTAATTTTTTCACTGTTCTTGCAATTGTGTTAATGCTTCTCACAACTGTGGTTGCTGCGAGTATAACGGTAATTGAAAAAGGCAAGAGCAATTTGTATTCGGTAAATGCAACAAGAAATGAGAATGTAATTAGTGAATATTGCATTAACCTTCTCTGAAATCAAGAAATTTTTGTAAAAATCTTAAAATTCTATTGAAAACGGTGGCGTTTTATTGTAGAATATTAGCAAATATAACTATTGTTTGGTACACTAATGCAATAGTTAATTTTTAGGAGATGAAACATTTGTCAGTAAAACTCAACACACGCTATCTTGAGGGCTTTGTTAACGAAAACGATGTCCAGGGTATTGCTCCCGAGGTAAAGTTGGCTGTTGAACTTCTTAACTCGCGCACGGGCGCAGGGAATGACTTCCTTGGCTGGTTAGATTTACCTGTAGATTATGATAAGGAAGAGTTCACACGTATCAAAAAAGCCGCAGAGAAAATCCGTAGCGACAGTGATGTTCTTGTTGTTATCGGTATCGGAGGTTCTTATTTAGGCGCCAGAGCGGCAATCGAATTTTGCAAATCCCAAAACCGTAACTTGCTTGAAAAACCCCAGATTATTTTTGCAGGAAACACTCTTTCCTCATCAGCACTTGCAGAAGCAATTGCACTTTGCGAAGGCAAGGATTTTTCAGTAAACGTTATTTCCAAATCGGGCACTACTACTGAACCCACAATCGCATTCAGAGTATTCAAAGAAATGCTCGAGAAAAAGTACGGCAAAGAAGAAGCCGCAAAAAGAATTTACGCCACAACAGATAAAGCAAGAGGAACTCTTAAAGAGCTTTCTGACCGCGAAGGTTATGAAACATTTGTTATTCCCGATGATGTTGGCGGTAGATATTCAGTTCTCACAGCAGTTGGTCTTCTTCCTATCGCAGTTGCAGGAATCAATATTGATTCAATGATGCAAGGTGCAGCAGATGCCCGTGAAAAATTCGCAGAAGGTGATGTTTATACAAATGATTGTTATAAGTATGCCGCAATGCGAAACATTCTTTATCGTAAAGGTAAATCTGTGGAAATGATGATTTCCTATGAACCTGACTATACGATGATGAACGAATGGTTCAAACAGCTTTATGGTGAAAGTGAAGGTAAAAACGGAAAAGGTCTTTATCCTTCATCCGCAGTTTTCTCAACAGATCTTCATTCTCTCGGTCAATATGTTCAAGAGGGTGAGAGGGTAATGTTCGAAACGGTTGTTACCTTTGATAAACCTAAAAAAGAGCTTGTTATAGGGTTTGACCCGGAAAATGGCGACGGATTCAATTTCGTTGCAGGTAAATCAGTTGACTATGTTAACCAGAAAGCCTTCCTGGGAACAATCCTTGCTCATACAGACGGCAAAGTTCCCAATATGGTTCTTGAAATTTCAGAAATGAATGAATATGATTTCGGTTATCTCGTTTATTTCCTTGAAAAAGCTTGTGCAGTATCCGGTTATATTTTAGGTATTAATCCTTTCGACCAACCCGGTGTTGAAAGCTATAAGAAAAATATGTTCGCTCTTCTCGGTAAACCCGGTTATGAGGATCATAAGAAAGCTCTTGAAGAAAGGCTTTCATAAATAATTTGCAGGTTTTCGGACTTGCATACATAAAATAAATTTGTAAAAGTCGCCGTTTGGCGAGATTATAAACAACGGAGGTAAATCATTATGATTAAACTTATTATCGGCAACAAAGGTTCCGGCAAAACCAAAAGACTCATCAATCTCATCAACGAGGCAGTTGAAAATTCAAACGGAACAGTAGTTTGCATTGAAAAATCTCCCTTACTTACTTATGAAGTAACTCACAAAGCAAGACTTATCGAAACCGAAAGATTCGGTGTAGAGGGTTGCGACGCTTTCTATGGTATGGTATGTGGCGTTATCGCTCAGGACCACGATATTACAGAAATTTTCGTTGATGCAACTTTCAAAATTGTTGGCAGAGATTATGATGCTTTTGCAGCTCTTATCAACAAGCTTAGCAAAGTATCTGCAGAAAATGAAATCGATATCGTTTTCACTGTTTCTGAAGATGAAGCAAATCTTCCTGCAGCCCTCTTTGAGAATGCACAGAAAATCTGACGAGATTTTTAATCCCCTCTGTCAAGAGGGGATTATTTTATACAGAAATTTTGACTTTTCTTATTGACAAAATACGATTTAGATAATATAATACTTGGGTATGTTGAGAGGTATAGTATATGATTATCGAACTTGAATCTGTTTTTAATACCGATGGGTTGAAAATTCCTTTTGATTATGAGCTTTCTTTAAGTTCAATTGAGGTATCCGGTTTTTCTCCTATCACCGCTCCTGTAAAGGTAAGCGGATGTGTTGAAAATAAGGCAGGCATCGTTAACCTCAAGGCAAGTGCCGCACTTGAATACGAAGCACCTTGTGATCGTTGTGCGGAGAATGTAATTTCGCAGTTCTCATTCCCTGTTGAGCATACTCTCGTCGTTACCCTGGAAAGTGGCGATAATGACGATTTCCTCGAGGTGCCCAATATGCGACTTAACCTTGACGAACTTGTTGAGGAAGATGTTAATCTCGCTCTTCCCACAAAATACCTTTGCAGCGAAAATTGTAAAGGCCTTTGCCCAATCTGTGGCAAAAACCTTAACAAATTCCAATGCGAATGTAAAGCTCCAATCGACCCGCGAATGGAAGTGCTTTTACAGCTTTTGGATGATTAAGTTAGTAATTATTTAAATTCTATAGGAGGTAGTACTAATGGCAGTACCTAAGAGAAGAGTTTCTAAAGCAAGACGTGACAAAAGAAGATCCAACGTTTGGAAAATGGACGCAGCAGCACTTGTAAAGTGCCCCAAATGCGGTGAGTTCAAAAGACCTCACAGACTTTGCACAGCATGTGGCTATTACAACGGCAAACAGGTTATCGAAGTAGCAGAATAATCTGTAAGTGCAATAGTATTCTGAATTGAAAGGGCGGTGGGAAAATTCTCCCCGCCCTATTGGACTGTTATGATTAAAAAAATAAAATAATAAAGGTGGTGAAAGAATGTCTGTTACTGTGGAAATGGTTTGTCCTGAATCCTATGGTGAAAAAGCAGGCGTTATAGCTGGAGACGAACTTGTAAAAATCAATAACCACGAAATATTTGATGTTCTGGATTACCGCTTTTATATTCAAAGCCGTAAATTAAGATTAGAAATTTTAAGAAATGGTGAAAGCATCGTTACCAATATAAGAAAAAGTGATGAATACGCGGATATTGGTCTTGAATTTAAAACATACCTTATGGATAAGCAACATTCCTGCAAAAACAAATGTGTTTTCTGCTTTGTTGACCAGATGCCCAAAGGTATGCGAGAAACACTTTATTTTAAAGATGACGATTCAAGAATGTCTTTTCTTTTCGGTAACTATATTACTTTAACAGGGCTTTGCGAAAGAGAAGTGCAGAGAATTATTGATATGCATATTTCTCCCATTAACATTTCAGTTCATACAATGAACCCTGAACTTCGAGTTGAAATGATGAAAAATCGTTTCGCTGGGGAAAGCCTTAAAATTCTTGACAGGTTTTCAGAAAACGGCATTGATATGAACACTCAGCTTGTTCTTTGTCCCGGTATAAACGATGGTGATGAACTTCGTTTTTCATTGGAAGAACTTTCAAAACTCTCACCAAGTGTTAAAAGTATTGCCGCAGTTCCCGTAGGTCTAACAAAATTCCGTGACGGTCTTTATCCTTTGAGACCTTATACCAAAGAGGAAGCAGCGAATGTTATTGATATAATTGATGAATTCAATGCCCATTATTCTTTCTATAATGGTGGAAAAATACTTGCTTATGCATCCGATGAATTTTATCTCTTGGCAGAGAGGGAACTTCCCGATGCAGAGTATTACGGTGAATTTTCACAGCTTGATAACGGCGTTGGTATGTGTGCTTTATTAAAAGAAGAGTTTATTGATGCTCTTGAAAGTACTGAAAGCAGATACGTTAACCGCAAAATTACCGTTGCAACGGGCTATGCGGCGCATAGGCTTCTTTCTGAGCTTTGTAAAAAAGCAGAAGAAAAGTTTCAGGGCTTAAAAATCCATGTAGTAAAAATTAAAAATGACTTTTTCGGTGATACTGTTACTGTTGCAGGTTTGATAACAGGTGCAGATTTTAAAGCACAGTTAAAAAATCTGGATTTAGGTGAAGAGCTTTTAATTCCCCGAGTTTCTTTGCGAAACGAGGGAGATAAATTTCTTGATGATGTAACAATTGAGGCTCTTTCAGAAGAATTAAAAGTAAAAATTACACCTACTGAAAACGATGGAGCAATATTTTTAGATATGATATTAAACGGAGGTGTTTAAATATGGCAAGACCGGTTGTTGCCATTGTCGGCAGACCTAATGTTGGTAAATCTACACTTTTCAACAAGCTTACAGGCACTCGCCTTGCGATTGTTGATAATACTCCCGGTGTTACCCGTGACCGCCTTTTTGGTGATTGCGAATGGTTGGGACACAATATGCTTCTTGTTGATACAGGTGGTATTGAGCCTTATTCAAATGATGTTATTCTTTCCCAGATGCGTCGTCAGGCTCAGCTTGCCATTGATAGTGCCAATGTGATTATTTTGGTTACCGATGTTCGTGACGGTGTTGTGGCAACTGATGAAGAGGTTGCAACTATGCTTCAGAAAAGCGGTAAACCCATTGTTTTAGCAGTTAATAAATGCGATGGCTTAGGTGCACCACCACCCGAGCTTTACGAATTCTATAATCTCGGTCTTGGTGACCCGTTTCCAGTGTCTTCCGTTCACGGTCATGGTACAGGCGACCTTCTTGATGAGGTTCTGAAGCATCTTCCTGAAGAATATCTTACTGAAGATAATGATGAAGATGATTACATTAAGGTTGCGGTTATAGGTAAACCCAATGTTGGTAAATCCTCACTTGTTAACAAAATTATCGGTGAAGAAAGAATGATTGTTTCCAATATTGCGGGAACAACCCGTGATGCTACCGATAGCTTTGTTGAGAATGAGCATGGTAAGTTTATGTTCATTGATACTGCAGGACTTCGCCGTAAATCTAAGATTGACGATGCAGTTGAAAAGTACAGCGTTTTAAGAACAGATATGGCAGTAGAAAGAGCCAATGTCTGCGTTATTATGATAGATGCCCTTGAAGGCTTTACCGAGCAGGACAGTAAGGTTGCCGGCCGTGCCTTAGAGCAGGGAAAGGGTTGTATTATTGCGGTTAATAAATGGGATGCCTATGCTAAAGACGGCAAGACAATGGATTCCTACCGCAAACAGTTAATGAAGGACTTTTCCTTTATGTCCTTTGCACCTATCATATTTATTTCTGCAAAAACAGGTCAAAGAGTTGACAGACTTTATGAACTTATTAAATTTGTTGACACTCAGAATGCAATGCGAATTAAAACAGGTCAGCTTAATGAAATTCTTGCGGCGGCAACGCTTCGAGTTCAACCACCAACAGATAAAGGTAAACGCCTTAAGATTTATTATATGACGCAAGCCTCAACTAGACCGCCAACATTCGTTTGCTTTGTTAATAGTGCAGATTTGTTCCATTACAGTTACCAGCGTTACCTTGAAAACCAGATTCGTGAGGTTTACGGCCTTGAGGGAACACCTGTAAGATTCGTAATCCGTGAGCGTGACGATAAGAGTAAGCACTAAAATTACAAAAAAATACCCAAAAGTTACAAAAAACTGCCCGAAAGTTACATTCAGGCAGTTTTTTTCTTTTGTGGAGTTATACTAAAGTCAAGAAAAACGGAGTGCAACAAATTGTAGCAAAATTGTTTTTCTGAAAAGTAATGACATTTTTTTATTAAAGTGTTTATATGGTTATAGAGGTGATGAAAATGACTAAAATTTCAAAAAACATCAAACGCTTACGAATGTTACAGAATATGAGTCAGGAGGAGCTGGCGCAGAAGCTCTTCGTTTCCCGTCAGGCAGTTTCGTCCTGGGAAAATAACCGGACTCAACCGGATTTGGAAATGATTCAAAAGATTTCCGAATTGTTCGGTATTCAGGTTGAAGAACTGCTTTATGGAGAAAAACGTAACACTCAATTAGAAGAAAGTGTCAGAACAAGTAAAACCTTGTTCATGGTATTCTCTATTTTAGGCTCGTTGTTTGTTGGTGCAGGCGTAATAATTCTTATGGTTGCTCTTTGGGACAAATTTCCTAATATTATAAAAGCAACAGTTTCATTTTTGCCTTTGCTTTTAGGTCAGGCAGGAGCAGTTTATACTTATAAGAAAAAATTCGATAATATCGCCTGGCGAGAGGGAGCATCAATTCTCTGGTCCGCAGGTGTTACTGCAACAGTGGGACTTTTGAGTATGGTTTTAGAGCTTCATTTAGGTGCTCTGATGTGCTTACTTATTGATGCAGTTTTAATACTTCCTATATTGTGTTTCTTTAAGGTTGCTTCACCTTTGGTATTCTACTACGGTTTTTCAATTGCAGGTTCAATAGGTGTTATGGAGTACACAAGGAGCGAGATATTAACAACAATTATAATGGTTGTTTTAGTTGGTGCAGGACTTCTTTTCACATTCTTCAACAGAAAGAATGTAGCCGATGCAAGATATGAATATTCAACCTGGATTTCAGTTTTAGCGTCCTGTGCTATGGTAATCGCAATAAGCTTGTTTATTCTTGATTGGGGTTATTTCTCCTTGCCACTGGCTCTTGCGGTTTGTATTTACGCATTAAATAAAAATGATGGCTGGTCAATGCCGTTTTACCCAATAGGTATTTTAGGAACAGCTTTAGCTTCAATAGCTTCAACCTATTTCCATTTGCAGGATGATGTCATTTATTCATACAGCGACATCAACAGATGGTTAAACTTGATTAAACCCGAAAGCATTATAACAATAATTTTAACAGTTGCAACTCTTGCAATCGGCTTTATTATAGGAGAAAAATCACTTGATAAGAACAAATATCAATCAATTTTCTGCTATTTTGGTGCAGCAAGTGCGGTAATTTCTTTAATCAGTTGTGGCTTTGAATCAGTAGAGTGGATAGGACTTGTTCTTTTCGCTATCACATTCGCAGAAGGTCTTATAATGCTAATTAAAGGCGCAAGTGAAAAGAACTACTTTAGTCTTAATGTTGGTTTGATAACACTTCTTGTATTGATGTTCTTTGTACTCTCCGCGTTCGATTGGAATATGGTAACAGTTGGTCTTATGTTCTTAATCAGTGGTTGCTCACTTTTCGGTGCAAACTTCTGCATCTCAAAGAAAATCAAAAAAGAACAGCTTGAATTGGAAAAGGCGGTGGAAGATGATGAAAAATAAAAAAGCTACAATAATCCTTTCGATAATACTTGCAGTTCAGTTTATAATTCCTTTAGGTGTCTGGGGTTACGAAACTTATAAGAATAAGGAATTGGAAGAAAAAGGTCAGGAAATAAAACTGAATGTGGATTCCGTTTTCTGTGATCATCGGGGTATTATATTCAGAAACGATGCTTTGGAAGAGTTTATTCATACGAGAAATATGCGCTATATTATTTTCGAAAATAACGAAAATGGATTTTCTACACCTACTGAAATTTCAGGCTTGCCTACAAATGATTTGTATATAAGTGCAAACAGATTGTATAGCTGGTATAGTGAGGATTGGGGTTTCAAATTTGAAAGCGAAAAAGCCATGGATTTATATGATGATTACGGTTATCAGGAATTATATAACCGAGGAGTTGAACAAGCAAATATAAAACACGGCTTTTGTGAAGGTCCCGAAACTCAGGCTTATGCTGTCTTTAAGATTTATAAAAACAGATTTAAGGTAGTAAAAGTCTATATCGATGGAAAACCTGTTGATACAGTTATAGAAAAATATATGAATAATGATTGGGATGATTCACGATATGAAGAAATCTATTATGATGATATTTACTATGACGATGGAATTGAAGATTATTATAAAGAATATTACGATGAAGAATTAGATGAATATGTAACTGAGCCTGTTTCGGCATAAAACAACACCCTGAACCATATTGGTTCGGGGTGTTGACTTTATATTAGTTTTTCGAGTTCTTCTTCAATCATCTTTTTCTCATATTCGCTTCTGTCGGAAAGCCTTGCAAAGCTTTCGCAACCGAAGGACATAAGAAATGTTGCAGAGCTTTTATTTAAAGTAATATTTGAAACAAAAATTTCAGTTTCGGGAGAGTTGCCGAATGCAGAAATCATAAACTCAACAACATTTGAAAGAGCATTTTGAACATCGGCAACATCGGTTTTTAGTTGCTCCATATCTCTCTTAACAGTTTCTCTCTCTTCTGCACTTGTTTCTTTATCCTTTAAAATTTTAAGTGCTTGTTTAATTAAATTGCTTTCGGTAATAACTTCTTTTGCTTTAACTGTAATGCAGTCGCTTAAAATATTAATTAAGCCTAATTTTTCTGAAATACTTAAGTTTTTGACTTCCTCAATAATAGTGCTATCAAAACAACCTTCAAGAATTTTTTTGGTATCAAAAATATCTTTAAGCTTTTTGAAAGCGAAATAATAGTTTGAAAAATCCTGCGCAACAGAAGGGTTCTGTATGTACTGTTCAATTAAAGATGCATCTATTTCAAGATTTTTCTTTTCATAAAGACACATTATTCTTGATAAATCTTCCCAACCACGAGCAGTAACAAAGCATTTAGCTGCAGGGGTGTTTTCAATTGAATAAAAACAGTCTTTTTTTATATCTAAAAAAGCAATTATTGCAGGATGAACATTGTTGTTGACAGCATATTCTTTCCATACATCATAGCTTGCTTCAACATCAATTTTCTTTATTCTGTCAAGAGTTGCAATATCGTATTCTCTAACGGATTTGTTGTATTCAGGGGGATTGCCTGCGGTAACAACAATCCAACCCTTCGGAACCTCGTGAGAGCCAAAGGTTTTATACTGCAAAAATCTTAACATTGATGGTGCAAGTGTTTCGGAAACGCAGTTGATTTCGTCAAGAAATAAAATGCCTTCCTTTTTACCTGTAATTTCAATGTAGTTATAAACAGAAGCGAGAATTTCGCTCATAGTGTATTCTGAAACACTGTATTCTTTTTCATCAAAGGTTTTCTTTGCAATAAAAGGTAGACCTATTGCACTCTGCCTTGTGTGGTGGGTCATAGAATATGAAACAAGACCTATGTTCAAATCGTTTGCAATCTGCTCCATAACTGCAGTTTTACCTATTCCGGGAGGGCCGTAAAGGAAAATAGGACGCTGTTTCTCCACGGGAATAAAAAATGAACCGTCCTCGTTTTTTTCAAGGTATGCAATTACTGTGTTTTTAATATGTGTTGTTGCTTCTTTTATGTTCATAAGCATCCTCCTAAAATTTCTTCATATAGGAAGTTGATTTCGTCAAATCCCGAGTTTTTCTTCTTTTGTGATAATATCTGTTGCAAATTTAAAAAGCCGTTTTTTGCTGATTTTTCATATAAAAATGCACAATATTCAGTAGAAAGTTCAAAATTATCTATTATGTATTTTAAAACTTTTTCTTCGTTTTTCTCAGTGGCAAAGAGAGCGGCATATTCTACCGTTTCTGATAAATAACTTTTATAGTTAATTTCTTTTTGTTCGTTAAGCTCAATGGGAAAGGTGAGTCGAAATGCTGAAATTAAGGGCTTTTCTTTTTCTTCTGCTTTTTCGAATTGTGAATCATATTTTATAAAATCAAATTTACTGTTTTTAATTAGTGTGTCGTTTCTGTCATTATATGAATAAAAATGCTCGCTTATAAAAAGTCTGGCATTATATTTTTCTAAAGAAAGAATGTGGCGGTGGCAAGTTTTGTTTTCACAGGTTTGTTTGTATGTTAATGTGTTTTCAAAGCCTAAGCATAATGTTTTTATGTCTTTTGGAACGGTAACTGTCGGGCATAGTTCATATCCACTTTTCTGAATAAAGCTGGAAGAAAACATTGTTCCGTTTATATTTGGCAAAATGCAAGGCGTTTCGGGAAATGCGGAAGCACCCACATATTCGGGCGTACCACTCCAGACAATGCTTGTAAGGGTTTTACAGCCTTCAAAAGCCATATCGCCTATATGTTTGATGCCTTCCGGTAAAACAACGGATTTAAGACTTTGGCAACGCTTGAAAGCCTTGTTGTTTATTACTTTTAATGATTTCGGGAGAACTATTTCTTTTAAATTAATGCATCCGCTGAAACACTCTTCTCCTATAATTTCAAGTTCCTCGGGTAAAACGATTGTTTCAAGCGAACGGCAGTTTTCAAATAAATTGGGGGCTAATTCTTTTAATCCTTCGGGTAATTGAATTTTTTCAAGTTTAGTACAGCTTTTAAAAGCTCCCTCACCTAAATGTTTTATTGAAGGTGGGAGAGTAACACTTTTTAATGAGGAACAGTTCAAAAAAGCAAAATCCTGAATTTCTGTAAGCTTTTCTGAAAATATAATGTTCTTCAGAGAAGAGCAATTGCTGAACGCATAGCTTTTAACCGTTTTTACAGTATGAAACATCTCTACGTCTTCAATTTGTGAATTGAAGGCATATTTATCTGTTTTTATTACAGGCAAAAAGATTTTTAATGTTTTTTCTGCAGATTGCAAAATAACTTTCCTTTCGGATTTATAAAGTGATTAGTTTGTTTTTATCTATGTATAGAGGGGTTGCCCATAATGGTAAACGTTTTTTGGAAAAACCATTATCGTGAATTATAAAAACGTTTTTGTAAAGTGGTGTTTTTTCAGGGTAAATACCATCACCATCTGTGAAATAAATAAGTCCGTTAAGCTCTTTCTTTGAGTTCTTTTCATAAAGCTCATCAACATATTGGAATACAGGGGTGAAGTTCGTTCCGCCAAAGCCGTGTAAAACAAGATTATTGATGTAATCTTCAAGCTCTAACGGTGTTTTTATAATAACTACATCTTGTATGGTAGCATCACATTGTATAATATGTATTTCTGAACTTTTTTTAAAGAAATCAGTGGAGTTGAGTATTGAATAAGTTTTTCTTATAAACCCCTCAACAATTTCACCTTTTACAGAGCCGGATGTATCAATTGCTATAACAAGTTTGTTGATTTTTCCGCTTTCTGCATATTCAAGGGGTTCAATTAACGGAATGTTTTCGTAAAGCTTAAGACCATATGTGTAATAAATATAGTCGAATTCATCATCGTTGATTTCAAGAGTTTCATCGGTTTCAATAAACCTTTTCAGTAAATCTGAATAATCATATTCTTCACGGGTTACGGATTCAAAAATCTGGATTCCTTCGCCAAAATTAGAACCCATTTGAGATGGGAAAACATCCAAATCACGAATGATTTGTTTTGTGATTTCACGCCATGCATCCTGTGAATTTTCTGCATTGGCGTTTGAAAACTTGCTCAAGGTTTTTCCGCCGTTTTGAGATTCTCCGTTTCGGTCATCTTCCTGCTTGTAAATTGAACGAGCCTCAATCTCAGTGGGATCATCGTCATCATTTATGCTGAAAAGAGCATTTTCATACCAAGTCTTATGATGGTCAACCAAAAACAAGTCTGCGTATAGTTCAATATCATTGGTTGAAAGTTTTTTCTCTGTTAAATAGTAATAAATATTTTCTGCAGTGAAGTTTTTAATTCCGTCAGAAAAATGTTTAATGACACTGTTCTGTGTGGCGGATTTCTCTGTTTGAGAGCAGGAAAGCTTTGCATCATTAATTATTTTTTCAACGCACATATCACAAGCTAAGTTCCAAAGTTTTTTGTTTCTAAAATCTGTGTTATAGATATGTAGCAGAGAGCAGTGTAATAAAGAATGTAGTAATAGTCTTGGGATATTGTTTTTGTTGGTTTTGTATTTCTTGCATATATCTTGGGGTGAGTAATAAAAATCATTGCCGTTTGTGTAGTTGCATTCTCTTTCTGATAGCTTGAATTTTAAAGCATTTATTGCTCTTATAAATGGTGGGAGTTCACGGCAGACCGATTTTTTGCCTTGGTTTATAATTTTTTCGGCAAGTTTATTTACATCGGACACAGTCAAGCCCCCTATTCTTTTAAAACACAGATAATTTAATGGGTATAGCCAATTTTCTTGAAATTTGACCATACCCATTAATTAAACAATATTAATATTAATTATTTGTTAAAACTCGATTTCTATTTCCTGTTCTCCGATACCGGTTTTGAATTCAATGTCGTAACCGATGTTACCGGGAAGTTCGATTATTTTATATTTACCGTCACACTTGATTTCTTTAGGCTTGCGGTCAACATAAACAACTGTGGGGACTTTGAATTTTTCTGTCTGATTGTATTTTAATTTGAACTCGCCATCATCGTGGTCGTATTTGTAGGAAATAATTTCACCTGTGACTGCCTTAGGACGAGGACGGGTAAATACTTTCATAAAGTCTTGTTCTAAAATTCCGTCAAAATAGCACCAATATGTGTTGCTCCATTTGTAAGAATCAAATTTGTTCTGCAAGAATCTGATATGGGGATACCAACCGTCACCCTCTGCACAAGAACCCCATTCACCAACAATGCAAGGAACATCGAGTCTTACCTGGGTGTTTCTGTGCTCATCAAAAATCATTCCTACACGGGAGTTGTTGGCATATTTGTATGCGGGGGTATCAACCATAAGGTCATAAGCGTGAGGAGCGAAAACCTGCTGGCTTTCTCTTTCTCCGTTAACAGTAACGGGCTTGTTACAGCAAGGAATACCCATATTGGAATAATAGTTGTTTTCCATAATCATTACTCCGCGGTCGGTAACTTCTCTTACTGCAGTTGCCATTTTGCTGACAAAAGGTGAGTAGCGCTCGGCATCAAAACGTCTGACAAGATCGTTGCAGGAAGAAACGATTTTTCTGAATACATCGGCTTCATATTGGTCAAGTGCTTTTGGTTTTTCATCGCTGAAAAGACCGATTTTCGCCATTTCTATAAGGTCAACTCGTTTGTCGGTGACGGAGTTTTTTACAAGACTTTTAATGAGTGTTCTGAAAATTTTTCCGCCATCTTCACCCGGGTGGGGTTCGTTGAAAAAGTCAAATCCGAAAAGAGCAGGCTTGTCTTTAACCGCTTCTGCTACGTGCTTCCACATATCAGCAAAATAGTCCTGCAAACCTTTGCGGTTATATTTAGCATTGTCCCAGAAATTATCAAACGCTCTGAAACAAGCCTTGCCGTAGAAATAGGGTTCTGCCCAAACGGCAATTTGTTTTCTGGGGACATATTTATCTGTTAAAGTTGCCCAACGGGGAGCACCGTCACCATAACAATAAGGGGAATAAACATCCTGATGGCAATCAAGATAGGCGTAAATGCCGTATTCTTCGCATTTATCAAGAAATGCACAAAGGTCGGAAATGAGCTTTTCGTTGTAGTGTCCGGGTTTTGGTTCCATTGCACCCCAGGTAAAACCTAAACGAATTATATCATAACCTCTTGCTCGGAATTCTTCAAAAGGGAATTTATCAACCTTGTAGCCGTAGCCTTGGTCTTTTTCATCAAAGTCTTTTTTATCAACTACATTCATACCGCTGAAAATTCTTTCTCTTCCGTATTGGTCAATAAATCTCATTCCGGAAACTTTAATTTGGTCCATTGTGTATTCCTCCTTTATCTGAATAAAATTTGATTATAAAGTTTTTATTTCTGCGCAAAGAGGTGCAGATGTTGTTTTCCAGAAACTACCAGCATAAATCTTTACTTCGTATTCAGTATCGGGGTTTAAATCTGTGTAAGCAATTTCAAGATATTCTGGCATGTTGTAGAAATAATATTCCGACCACAACCCTGTCTGTTTAACAATTGTGTTGGTTGCTTTTTCAATAACAACAACCTTGTAGTCGTTAACATAGTCCTCATCAATTTTAGCCTGAGGGAATTTAACTCTGAAGCCGTCATCATCAAGGTCCTCGAATTCGATTTTTGCATCTTTAGCAAAATAGGGTGTAACCGCAGTTTTGAAGCGGATGTCATCAGTGTATTTAAAACTTTCGGGATTCCAGGGTTCGTCAATTTCCCAAACATAAGGGAAGAAATTGTCTGTGAAGATATCATAAGGATAAATTCTTACTCTGCCGTCTTTGTCTGCTTCAACAATAAGGAATTGAGCAAAATTTGCTTTCATGGGAGGAACTGTGCCGTAGTACTTATCGAACTCGTCAAGCTCTGTGTATGAAAGTGAGCCGGTTCCCAGTGATGTGAAGTGCTTCTGATGAATTGAACGGGGATTGTTAATGGGAGCGTGGGAGTGACCTGAGAAGTTAATCATCTGAGGATAGTCCATATATGTAGCATAAAGCTCGTCTTCACCCCAAAGCATACTGCCGTAGACTGTGTCTGTAATATGGGGGTGCTGGAAAACGAAAATAGGCTTTTTAGGGTCTGCTTCTCTTGCCTTTTTAAGTTCTTTTGCCATATATGCAATTTTTTCACCATTAAAGTTTGTTCCGTGAGAACAGGTGAGGCTTATAAAGTGGAAACCGTTAATAACTCTGTGTTCATCAACGGGCAAATTAAATACTCTGGCAAACTTTTCGTGTGCCGCTTCAACACCTTCACTGTGGTATTCGTGACTTGCCATTGTGAGGGCATATTGTGTTTCGGGTTTAAGATTTCTTTCAACAACTTCCTTAAACTTTCTCATTTGTGTTTCTGTTCCGCTGTTAGCAAAGTCACCAACGGAATAAAAAGCATCAAGTTTTTTATAAGTTTCGCTTTCTTCACAAAGCTGATAAACTCTTTTTATTGCCTTTTCGAGTCTTTCTTCTTCAATGCAATGCTCATCTTTTATATGGACATCACTTGTAACCATGAATCTGAGAACGGGTTTGAAATCTTTTTGAAGCATATTAACTCCTCCTGAATAGGTACAAAATTATACATATTAATTCTAACATTTACCATACCTTAATTCAATTGGAAAAACAAACAATTAGAAGTATTAAAATATGTTAAAAAGTTTCATATTTATATTTATTTTTATGAAAAGTTATGATATACTATGGGGGAAAACAAAACAGAAGGAGTAATTAAAATGACAATTAATAAAGATACAATAATCGGTTCAATTCTTGATGTAGCTCCCGATACAGCACCTTTCTTTCTTGAAATGGGTATGCATTGTCTCGGTTGCCCTGCTTCACGTGGTGAAACTGTTGAACAGGCTTGCAGAGTTCACGGCGTAGATGCGGACGAGCTTATTGCGAAAATCAACGCATTTCTTGAGAATAAATGATTATTAATTTATCCCCCAGGCTTTCTGCCGCCGCTTCTCTCGTAAAGGGCGGCGGCATTGTTGCTGATATAGGAACAGACCATGGGTATTTGCCTATATATTTAATACAGTCGGGAAAAAACGAAAGAGCAATTGCGGCAGATATTGGCAAAATGCCTTTAGAAAATGCTGCAAAATCTGTTGCCGAATATGACCTCGCAGAAAAAATAGAACTTCGACTTTCCGATGGACTTAACTCATTCCGGGAAAACGAGGTTGATGAAATTGTTTTTGCAGGAATGGGCGGTACTCTTATTGCCGAAAAGCTGAATGAAACTCCTTGGATTAAAAATAAAAATCTGCATTTTGTTTTTCAACCACAGAGCAGGGCAGAGGATTTGAGAGAATTCCTCTTTTTAAACGGATTTGAAATAGGTAAAGAAATTGCCACCCACGAGGGAAACCGGTTTTATATAGCTTTTGATGCTTTCTATACGGGTGAAACTCGTGATTTTACAGTTGCAGATTGCTTTTTAGGAAAATTACCTGAAACAGAAGATGCAAAAATACATATTAAAAAACAGGTTAACCGATTGCAGAAAAGGTACGATGCCACAAAAGAAGTCGGCAAAACCGATGATGGACTTTTCGAAACAATACAGAAATTAAAGGAATTTTTAAATGATTAAAACAATAGCACAGATTGTTGGCTTCGGCGGTGCGGCACTTAACGGACTTTCATTTCAACAGAAAAAGAGAAAAGGAATTATAGGCGTACAGATTGGTGCGGCAGTACTTTTTATAATTCATTATATACTTTTAGGTGCGTACACAGGTGCGGCACTTAATTTTATAGGACTTCTTCGTTCAATTGTGTTCATAAATAATGATAAAAAATGGGCGAAAAGTCCTGTTTGGTTGGGAGTTTTTGTTGTTATAAGCGCAGTTTCAAGTGCTTTAACCTGGGTGGATTGGTATTCAATACTTCCTGCTATGGCTATGATTTTAACAACTGTCAGTTATTGGCTTAAAAGTGAAACAAAGATTCGTCTTGTTACTTTCCCCAGCTCACCTTGTTGGCTTATTTATAACATAATAACAGGCTCAGTTGCAGGAATTATAACAGAATGTATTGTTATGAGCTCGCTTATAATCGCAATCGTTAGATATGATATTTTGAAAAAGGAAAAGAAGAAATGACTGTTAAAGATATTTATGATTACCTGAATGAAATCGCACCTTTTGACACTGCTGAGGAATGGGACAATTGCGGTCTTACTGTAGGTTCTTTCCAAAAGGATGTTAAGAAAATATATATTGCTCTTGATGTAACAGATGATGTTTTAAAAGATGCAAAATCTTTTGGTGCAGACCTTGTGATTACCCATCATCCAATGATTTTTAACCCTGTATCTCAAATACTTTCCGATAGCCTTGTGTATAAAGCAGTAGTATCGGAGATGAGTTTTATTGCATCCCATACCTGCCTTGATAAAGCCGAGGGTGGAGTTAACCATTGTCTTGCAAACAAGGTTGGTATTAAGAACTTGAAAACATCTGAAAATAATGGGTTTCTCAAATACGGTGAAATAGGAGCTTGTACCGCAGAAGAATTTGCAAATAAAATCAAATTTGCTTTAGGCGGAGCGGTTTCTTTTACAGATGCAGGGAAACCTATTAAAACAATTGCTCTTTGCTCGGGTGCAGGTGGAGATTTGGTAGCAGAAGCTAAGAATATCGGTGCAGATGCTTTTCTGACAGGTGAAGCAAAGTACCACGAATATTTGCTTTCGAAAGATTCAGGCGTTTCTATGTTCGTTGCAGGACATTTTGAAACAGAAAACATTGTTTGTGATTGTTTATACAAATCTCTCAATGAAAAATTCGGTAATGAAATAGAAATCAAGGTTTCAGATTTAAAAAATTGTGTGAAATATATTTAAAAGGTAAAATTAATGGCTTTAGATGGTATTTATTTGAACTTTCTGGTGTCAGAGGTAAATGAACTTCTGGCAGGGGCAAAGGTTGATAAAATTCACCAACCAACCAAAAATGAGTTGGTTTTCATAATGCGAACAAGGGGCGGTATGCATAAGCTGTACTTTTCGGCAGATGCAAACAGCCCTCGTTTTGCTGTGGTGAATTCGGTGCCTGAAAACCCACAGACCCCACCAATGCTTTGTATGCTTTTCAGAAAGCGTCTTGTTGGTGCAACTCTTTTAAGTGTTGAGCAGTATGGTCTTGACAGAATTGCATTTTTCAATTTTGATGCAACCAATGAAATTGGTGACAGAGTAAAGCTTACTCTTGCAGTTGAAATAATGGCACAACACAGTAATGTTATTCTCTTTGATGGCGAAAACAGAATTGTTGATGCTTTAAGACGTGTTGACAGTGAGAAATCTTCTTATCGTCTTGTTTTACCGGGCGCACAGTATAAATTACCACCACCGCAGGAGAAACTTGATATAAGAAATGTTGAACCCCGGGAAATTTGCCAAGGTGTTTTTTCGCTTCGCAATTCTAAACTTTCTTCAGCAATTCTTAAAACAATGCAAGGTGTTTCTCCGCTTTTATCAAGAGAAATTGCTTACAGAGTTTGCGGTGATGATAAAGGTGTTGGGGAGCTTTCAACGGAAGAAAAAATGGCGCTTCTTTGTGAAATCAGTTCTCTTAAAACAATGGTTATAAGTGGCGAAGCAAAGCCCACAATGATTCTTGATGAATCAGAAAAACCAATGGAATTTTCCTTTATGCCTATAACACAGTATGGTGGAGAGTATAAGGTTATTAAGAAAACAGATGTGTTTTCTCTTTTAGAAGGCTTTTATTCCGAGCGTGACAGAGTTCTGCGCACCCGCTCAAAAGGTGCAGAACTTTTCAAACTTCTTGATAATGCAATTGAAAGAACTTCTCGTAAACTTAATAATCAGCAAGAGGATTTGCGCAAATGTGCTGATAGAGAAGATTTGAGAATAAAAGCGGAATTAATAACAGCAGTTCAATATAAGTTGGAAAAAGGTGCAAGTGTTTACGAGGTTGAAAACTATTACGATAACAATAATATCGTGAAAATATCAGTTGATCCAGCACTTTCACCCTCACAGAATTCTCAAAAGCTTTATAAGGAATACAGAAAAGCCTGTACTGCGGAAAATATGCTCATAAAACTCATTGAAGAGGGTGAGCAGGATTTAGAATACCTTAAAAGCGTTAAAGATTTGCTTGAACGTTCAACCCTTGAAAGAGAGTTTTCTGAAATTAAGGATGAGCTTATTTCCCAAGGCTTTGTGAAACCTAAAAAATCAGGCAAAAAACAAGTGAAAAAACAAGCACTTCCGCCCCTTGAATTTAAAACAAGTCAGGGTCTTACAGTGCTTGTAGGCAGAAATAATATTCAAAATGATAAGCTTACCTTTAAGGTAGGTAAAAAAGGCGATATGTGGCTTCACGCACAAAAATGCCCCGGTTCCCACGTTCTTCTTTTAAGTGATGGGGGAGAGATACCTGATGATGCAATTGTGGAAGCTGCAGAAATTGCTGCATATTATAGCTCTGCTAAAGACGGAACGGTTGTAACAGTTGATTATACGGATGTAAAAAACATAAAAAAGCCAAATGGCGCAAAGCCGGGTTTCGTAGTTTACTATACGTATTATTCTGTTAATGTAAAACCGAAAGATTACGAAATTTAACAAAATAGAGATAATGTTGACATCAGTCTAATCTATTGGTAAAATGATATTGACGGATGTGAAAAAGTTCCGTCGTGTGCGGAACTTTTTGTTTTTTCAAAGGAGGCAATATTATGAAAAAAATATGTAAATCTGTTCTGTCATTTATGCTTGTTTTAGTAGTGGTTTTTGGCCTTGTGACGCCAATTGTTCCAAGTGTTTTGGCTTCAGAATTCTCTAATTTTTATACTGATAGTGATATGTGGTTAGTTGATAGTAACACACATAAAACAGCCTCAACTATTTATCTTTACGGAAAGGCAGATTATATCTGTTTGAAATTAAAACAAACAGATAAATATAACGATATTTTTTGTTTTACACTTTATTCTAATTCAAAACGAACTAAAGAAGTTTTAAACTATTCTACCGAATACAGTAAAGTTGGAAAAAAATATATAACGTTCCCTATTGCTTTTGATGACTTGAAAAGTGGTACGTATTATGCTGAGACCTATGTATACAAAAGATGTAGGCGTCGTCCTTCAGGTGTTTGGTTACCTGACTCGTATGAGCCTCGTGAGGTCGATGAAGGAACCAGAAGAACCTATAAAATTAAAATTGTTAAAAAAGGCACTAATATTGATGAAATGAATACTGTTATGTATGGATTTGAGAACACCGAAAAAGGTCCTAAAATCTATTGGTATTCAGTTCCTGGTGCAAAGGGGTATTATATTTATAGGAAAAATCCAAAAACTAAAAAATACGAGAAAATCAAAACTGTTAAAAATAGCGGTAAGAAATTTAAAAGTTATACGGACAAAACATATAAAGGGAAAAATGCTACAAGATATTATAAAGTTGTAGCATACAAAGGTTCTTCAAAAACATCTGCTTCGCTTATTTCTTTAAAAGTTAAATCGCTAAAAACACCTACTGTGAAAACTGAAATGATGTCGGATAATCGTATAAAAATCAGTTGGTCAAAGGTATCAAAAAATGCTAAATATACAGTTTATTCAAGGCGTAATGATAGCGATGTTTGGGAAAAGGTTGCAACCGTTAATGGTAAATTAAATTATGTTACCAGTGACCAAAAATATTATAATAATAAAACATATTGTTTTACAGTTGTTGCGAATGTTGGGAGTGTGGATTCGGGTTATAATAAAAAAGGCGTTGCACTTCACTATCTTGAGTACCCAGAATTGAAACCTTGTACTTATCCTGAAAACGGTGGGATTACATTGAATTGGAAACCTGTTGTTGGTGCTGATAGTTACAAGATTTATAGAAAACAAAAAACAAATGAAGAATGGTTGGAAGTTGGTGTAGTTAAAGGAAATTTAAACACGCAATATACAGATTTAACAGCCAATGATAAGGATTTTTACTATTACAACGTAAGAAGTGTGAGAAATGGTGTTAATGGTTCTATCGATAAAGATGGAGTAAGTGCAACAATTCTTCGCCAACCTGAGTTGCTTGATATAAAGGATGTTGATGGTCAAAAAATTAAAATTTCTTGGAATAAGATTCCAAATAATTGCGAATATACTGTAATGAAGAAAACAACCTCCGGTTGGAAGGAAGTTGCCAGTACGAAAGATAACTACTATGTATATGACATGAATTCTACAATTTCTACTGAAACATTCACCGTAAAAGCTGTTCGCAATCAGTTTACAAGTGATTTTGATAAAAATGGGCTTACATATTCTTTGTATCCACGAGTTGTAGTTTCAAATTTAGAAGTTTCTGAAGCAGGTGCTAAACTTCAGTGGAAAAAACCCACCAATGCAGGACAAAGTGTGATATATAAAAAAATTGGCGATGGAAAATTTGTTCTTTTTGCAGAAACCGATGATGTTACTATAGTTGATGATTCTGTAGAGATTGGTGTTAATTATACATATAGAATAGCATATAAATACAACAACGAGATTATTGAAAATGCTGCGGTTGAACAACCCTTGACTGTTAATACTGAAATTGTAGAATTAGAAGATTTAACGTATAACACAACTTTTAGTAATGGTTATAAATCGTTTACAACCAAGATTAAAAATTATGATGCAGAATCAATTTACCAAGTATACAGAAAAACTGAAACAGGATGGATTAAGGTTGGCTCAACAGTAACACCCAAAGGTGAAATTACGGTAAAAAGCCAAAGTTTTGATAATGTTGAAAGTTTCGAAATTGCGAGAATTACACCACAAGGTGACTGCACAATAATTACTGAACCTACTTTTACTGTTGGGTTTGTTTCAGATTATATACCATCAACATTAGTAACTGCAACTGTTGAAAAAGAATATCCTACAATAAGGTGGAGTGCTGATTCAACAAAAGCGGCTGACAAAATTCATATATACAGAAAAGCGCTCGCATCAAATAATGGGTATCAACTTGCCGGAATAGTTTCCGCTACACAAAATTTATTTGTTGATAAATCTGCAAAACCAAATTGTTTTTATGATTATCAACTGCGTGTAGAAAAAGATTGTTTTGTTAGCTATGGCGGTCCAAAGGCTCAAGTTAATTTTATGGGGAAACCCCAAATTAATTTTCAAAATGAAAACGGAAATGTTTGTTTGTCTTGGAATGGGATTTCCGGTGCAAAAAAATATGAGGTTTATAGGAAATTACCAAACGATGATAAATGGGGTGTGTTGACTACAACTGATGTAACATACTATAGGGATAAAACTGCCCAAAAGTTTGTTGGGTATCAATATATGGTAAAAGCAATTGATGCCAATGGGAATGAAAGCCCTTGTGGTATTTCCGATGTATGGAAATATGTTCCGTTAGTTACAGACTTTAAAGCTAAAAATAAGTCTAAAACAAATAAATTGACATGGAAAGCAGTTTCAGGTGCAGATGGTTACATCATAACATACAAAGATTATTCAGTATCCAAACGTAAGTGGAGCGCTGAAAGCCAACCTATAAAAATTTTAGGAGGAAGCAAAACCAGTTATACTGATAAAACAATATCCGCAAATGTTGTGAGAGAGTATTTGATATGTGCGTATTATGATGACTATAAAGGTATGGTTACAGGATATGAAGGTGCAGGATATCTTTCTAAGCAACCCAAAATCAAATCTCTATCTTCCACTAAAAAAGGTGTGAAAATAAAAATTGGCAAAGTATCAAATATTGAAGAATATGTGGTGTACAAAAAGGGACCCAAAGATAAAAAATGGAAGAAACTAAAAACTACATATTCAAGAACCATAACTGATAAGAATGTTAAGGCAGGTAAGAAATATTCTTACACTGTAAAGTCAAGATGTAATAGTACCGGCTCACCCATTTATTCAACATATAAAAAAAGCGGCTGGTCGATAACTTACAAACCATGAGAAAAAACAACGCCTGAAAAGGCGTTGTTTTTGCTTTGTCTCTTTATTCTTCAGTTAAATGAATAAGATAAGAAATTCCATCACCTTTAGGTCTATGAGTGAGATTAAGACCTGCGTTCATAAGGAAAGCGCCGCTATAGGTTTCACCTGTGTCTTCAACTTCATAAAGTTTTTCAGGGTCAAGACCTTTTAACTTCAAGATGAATAAATCATCATAGGGGAGTTTAATGTGAACAACAGTAACAAGGGCTTCTTTTTTGTCTTCACTTACAAATTCCCAGGCTACCTTAAATTCATTTTCAAAGGGTGTTATAAGTCTGTAAAGCTCGCCATAGTGAATAACATCATAATACTTGTGGTATTCTTTAACCTGCTCTTTAATTTCTGTCTTTTCTTCTTCTGTCAATTTATCGGGGTCAAGCTCATAACCAAATGAACCCCAAAGAGCAACATTCTTTTTGGTTTCATAATTTGCTCTTCTGCTTGCGGAAACGTGAGCTCCCATAGTGGATGCGGGATAACAAAGAGATGTGCCGAATTGAATTGTAAGTCTTTCAATTGGGTCAGTATTGTCACTTGTCCATATCTGAGGTGAATAGTAAAGCATACCGGGATCAAAGCGTCCGCCACCACCGGAGCAGTTTTCTAAAAGTAAATCAGGGAAGTCTTTTGTGAGTCTGCCCATAATCTCGTAGGTGCCGAGAACAAAGCGGTGGAATACTTCGCCCTGTCTTTCGGCAGGAAGTTCTGCACAGGAAACTTCTGTAAGGTTTCTGTTGAAATCCCATTTGAGATAAGCAATGTTGTTTTCGGAAAGAATTTTATGCATCATTGAATAAATATGGTCACGCACTTCTTTCCTTGAAAAGTCAATAACATACTGTGTACGGGCGATAGATTTATCTCTGCCTTCTGTGTGTAAGCACCAGTCGGGGTGGGCTCTGTATATTTCTGAATCGGGTGAAATCATTTCAGGTTCGAACCAGATACCAAATTTAAGCCCTAAATCATTAACCTCTTTAATAAGTCCTGAAAGACCATGTTTGAGTTTGTATTCTGCAACAAACCAGTCACCGAGAGAGGATTTGTCATCATCACGTTTGCCGAACCAACCATCATCCATAACAAGCATTTCAATGCCCATATCTTTTGCGTGACGGGCAAAGGAAACCAGCTTATCGTGGTCGAAGTTCATTCCTGTTCCTTCCCAGTTGTTTATAAGAAGAGGACGTTTTGCTTTTTTCCATTTACCACGAACAAGATTATTAGCATAAAGTCTGTGGAACATACGACTCATTTCGCCGATACCCTTGTTGGTGTAAATCATAACTGCTTCGGGAGAATAAAATTCTTCACCGGGATTAAGGAGCCAGCTGAAGCCTTCGGGATTGATACCCATAACAAGACGGGATGAAGCAAATCCGTCAACCTCAACATCAATGGAGAAATTACTGCTATATACAAGGTTAAAGCCGTAGCAATCGCCGTAATCTTCGGTAGCGTTTTTGCTAACAAGTGCGGTAAAGGGATTGTGGTTGTGGCTTGAAGAACCACGTTTGCTCTTTATTGACTGAATACCTCTGTGTAATGGGTATCTGTCTAGAGCCCTTTCTTTTACCCATCTGCCGTAAAGTCCAAGCATATCGTAGTCGTAACCGGGCAAATCAACACAAAGAGAATGGATTGTGTCAATGTAGAAAGGTTTGTCTGTGGGGTTTTCAACCTTGACGCTTCGTGTGATTGCGCCTTTTTTCTCAAAAACCGTGTATATAAGTGTAGTTTTTACACCTGTTACCTTATCTTCTGTAAGGATTTCAAGAGTTTGAACTTCATTTTCTTCGTCTGCATAAAGAGAGGGGAGACCGGGCAAGTCTTTTTTGCCGTTAAAAATTTCGTGGCTTACATATCTTAAATCTGTAACTTTGTTGCCGTTGCTGTTTTTTACTGCAAATGCAGAAAGGCGGAAATCACCTGCACCGAAAGTGGAATATTCCATGGGTGTTACATCGGGAGAAAAGTTGAAAACTCTTGCAGAGGGACTGTCGGGACAGAAGGATGCAAAACCGGGCCTTATCCGGAGTGCTTCAACATCAGTATCAGGAATAGGTGCACCATAATAATAATGCACAAGGTAATTGCCTTCAAAGATTCCGAAAATATATGTTGAACTATATGTATCAAGCTTAAAAGTTTTTGATTCTTTGCTGAAATTAATTGCCATTTTAAATCACCTTATTTTTCCTTAATGTTATATGCGCTGATGCCTTGAATAACAAAGTTGTCATTGCCGATATCGGTGTTAACAATTTGAATTTTAATAGCAGTCGCGGTTGTTTCTTCAACGGGAATGTTTTCGTTTAAAATGAGTTTGCCTGTGTGAATGAGCTTAAAGCTTCCGTCAACCTCGGCAAAAATATTGAACTGCCTTACTGTTGTGGACTTTTCATTAATGAAGACAGTATTGAAAGTCTGCTCTTCAGAAAATCTGAATTCTATGTAGTCGCCTTGTTTGCCTTGGAATGCCCCCATAGCTGCTTCTACTGTGTTAACCTCTTTACCGGTTATAAGAACACTTTCTGCAGTGTTGACAACATCCACAATTTTTTCACCGCCACAAGATGAGAAAAGAGATAATATAAGGATAATACCTACGATTGAAAATAAAAGTTTTTTCATATATTCACCTTATTCCGCAAGTTCGGTAACCTTTCTTAATTGGCGGGGAATATCAATTCTTTGAGGGCATTTTTCAATACATGCTTTGCAGTCCAAACAATTATTCGCCCTCTGTTCTGTGTTAATTAATTCATAATTTTTGGAAAAATCTGCTGTGTCTCTTGTTTTGTTATATTCATTATATGCTTTAAAACAAGCAGGAATGTTGATTCCTGCGGGGCAGGTTTCAACACAGTATTTGCAGTCGGTGCAAGGTATTGCAAAATTCTTTCTGAAAAGAATATTAGCTTTTTCAATTGCTTCTTTTTCAATGTCTGAAAGTGGTTTGCATTCGTCAAAGGTTTTAAGGTTGTCCGCAACCTGCTCATAGGTGGACATACCACTGAGTGTTACAAGAACATTGGGAAGTTCTGCAACATATCTTAAAGCATAAGAAGCAGCTGAATTATCCCCAAGCTCTTCAAAAACTTTTCTTGCTTCATTATTAAGCGTATGTAAAGAACCGCCGCGGACAGGTTCCATAACAATACAAGGAATGTTTCTTTCTTCAAGCGCTTCGTAATATGCTTTTGCATTCTGGTTTTCCCAGTCGTAGTAGTTAATCTGAAGCTGAACAAAATCCCATTTGTATTTATCAATAAGTTTAAGGAAAAATTCAAGGCTTCCATGATAAGAAAAGCCTAAATGCCTGATTTTTCCCAGTTCTTTTTGTTTTGTGAGGTATTCGTATGAATTATCCTCTTCAAATACCCACATATTATCCTCACTTACGGCATGAAGAAGATAAAAATCAAAATAATCAACACCGCATTTTTTTAGTTGACCATTAAAAATTTCTTCGGTGTTTTTTTCTTTATCTTTAATAACACCGCTAGGGAGCTTTGTTGCAAGGCAGAAGGATTCTCGGGGGTATTTGCTTAATGCTTCTTTAACAAATTGTTCTGAATCACCACCGTGATAAAAATAAGCGGTGTCATAGTAATTAACTCCTGAGTTCATTGCAAGGTCAATAAGTCTGAATGCTTCATCTCTGTCGATATTTTCGCTGTTTTCTTCTTTTTTCGGCAATCTCATAAGACCAAAGCCAAGTTTTGAAATGCTTCTTCCGATAGAATCAAAATTACTGTATTGCATAATAACACATCCTATCAAGGTAGTATGGCATAATTATACAATACAGTAACGCTTTATTTCAAGTGAATTTAGAAGAATGTTTCTATAATTTTTTCGGAAAGATAGGGTGAATAACGGAAATAATCAAGATGCCCCTCTTTAATAAAATAATCCGGCTTTTTCTTGGGGTAGTCTGCGTCAAAAGAGTCAACAATGATTAATTTTACTTTCATTTTTTCAGGAATTATGCTTTTGATGTAAACGCTTGTTTGTTGTCCGTCAAAAACTGTGGGGGTATATTCCGCTAATCCTGCAAGGTTGGGTGTGAGTTCAACAAAAATCCCGTAGTTTTCAACGCTTCGGACAATACCGCTGACTGTTTCTCCCACATGGAATTTTTCTGCATTCTCTTCCCAAGTGCCTAAAAGTTCTTTGTGCGAGAGGGTTGCTCTGCCGTTTTCGTCAAAACTTTTTATGATTACCTTTATATCGTCCCCAACGTCAAATCTTACATCGGGGTGAGGGATTCTTGAAACAGAAATATTATCAATGGGCAAAAGTGCATTTATACCGCAACCAATATCACAAAAAGCACCGAAACTTTCAAGGTGAGTTATTCTTGCAGTAATGATATCTCCCGCAAAAATATTTTTGTTTATTTGGTTTTGAAATTCTTCTTGTACCTTTTTTCTGCTTAAAAATGCAATTTTTTTGTCCTCTGACAGCTTGATATCGTCAATAACAAATCTTACGGGTTTGTTTACCCTTGCTATAATTGCAATGTCTCGTGTTACGCCTTCTTTAATGCCGATTGCACATTCTTCTCGGGGAATTATTCCGTGTATAAAGCCGAAATCAATATGTAAATTATGTTCTCTGTCACAATAAATTGTTCTTGCTTCAAGTTGCTTTTTGTCTGTGAATGCTTTATGAAAAGCCTCATAAGATGAAAGTGCGTGAATATTCTCTTTTGTGTTAATTAAAAAGCCTTCGGGGAGGTAGTTTATCATTTTATTATCACCTGATTCATTTATTTTTATTTTTCTTTAACCTACTCTTTAATTTTATGTAAAAGTGTGTTACAATATTTCAGAAAAATTTTAGAGTGGGTGTATTTGAACTAAATATGGTTTAATACAGACACTTTTCCCTGTGACATCGTTAAAACTCTTGAAAGGGTAAAGCCATCCTGCGAGATTTGCCTTGTTACAGAAAAAATTGCCAAGTATTAAACTTCGCAGAACCTGAAATGTCCGAATTTGCATGCATTTGGGATTTCCTTTGGCGAAGCAATACTGACGTATTACAAGACAAAAAAATTACAAAGGTGCGTGAATTCGGGCATTTTAGGCATATTTGGTTCGAACACACTCACTCTATAGGGGGAGTTTAGGTGGATATTCGAGTTGGCGATATTCTTGAAATGAAAAAGCAACATCCTTGCGGTTCAAAAGAATTTACTGTTTTGCGCTCAGGAATGGATTTCCGTTTGCATTGTAACGGTTGCGGCAGAGAGTTTTTAATTCCCCGTTCAAAAGCAGAAAAGAATATAAAAAAGGTAACAAGGGAGAATACAGATGATTGATAAACTCCAACAGGTAGAAGAGCGTTTTGAAAAGGTTAACGAATTGCTTTGTTTACCCGAAACAGTTTCCGACCAGAGTAAATATGCTTCTTTGATGAAAGAACTGAAAAATCTTACTCCTTTGGTTGAAACATACAGAGAATATAAAAAAGCAGTCAGTGATGGTGAAGCCGCCAAAGAAATGCTTTTTGAAAAGCCTGACAAAGACCTAAAGGAGCTTCTTGAACTTGAAATAGAAGAATGTAAAGAAAAGGTTGAAGAACTTAACGAAAAATTAAAGATTCTTCTTTTGCCCAAAGACCCTAATGACGACAAAAACGTTATTATCGAAATCCGTGCAGGTGCAGGTGGTGAGGAAGCTGCTCTTTTCGGTAATTCTCTTTTCAGAATGTATTCAATGTATTCCGAAAACAGAGGTTGGAAGCCCGAGGTTTTATCTGTTAATGAAACAGGCCTTGGTGGTATAAAAGAAATCAGCTTTATGATTACAGGTGAAGGTGCGTATTCCCGTTTTAAGTTCGAAAGCGGTGTTCATCGCGTTCAACGTGTGCCCGAAACCGAATCAGGCGGAAGAATTCATACTTCAACAGTAACAGTTGCGGTTCTTCCCGAAGCAGAAGAGGTTGATATTGCCATTGACCCCACAGATTTACAAATTGACACCTATCGCTCAAGCGGTGCAGGTGGTCAGCATGTTAATAAAACTGAGTCCGCAATTCGTATAACCCATTTGCCTACGGGTACTGTTGTTGAATGTCAGGATGAAAGAAGTCAACACAAAAATCGCGAAAGAGCAATGAAAATTCTGCGTTCCCGTCTTCTTGAAGCAGAACGTGAAAAACAGAATGCAGAAATTGCAGACGAACGCCGTTCTCAAGTAGGAACAGGTGACAGAAGTGAAAGAATAAGAACCTATAATTTCCCCCAAGGGCGAGTAAGTGACCATAGAATAGGTCTTACGCTTTACAGAATTGAAGCAATTATGAACGGTGACCTTGACGAAATTATAGATGCACTTATTACTGCAGATACTGCAGATAAATTGAAGGTTTCAGAAGAATAAATGAGGAATAAATTTTGAACACGGAGCTTGTTAAAATAACAATAGAAGATTGTGACGAAAAATATAAAAAGGCAGTAGAACTTCTTCGGAAGGATGAGGTTGTCGGTATGCCTACGGAAACCGTTTACGGACTTGCAGGTAATGCTTTTTCACCTCTTGCAGTCAGCAGGATTTTTGAAGCAAAGGGCAGACCTACTGATAATCCGTTGATAGTTCATATTTCTGAATTTTCAGAAATTTATGATTTGGTAAAAGAGGTTCCGGAATCTGCCAAAAAACTTGCAGAAAAATTCTGGCCCGGCCCTCTTACAATAATTCTTCCCAAAGCTGATCAAGTGCCTTATTGCACAACGGGAAATCTCGATACAGTCGCAGTTCGTTGCCCATCTCACGAAATTGCAAGAAAGCTTATAAAACTTTCGGGTCTTCCTTTAGCTGCACCATCCGCCAATTTGTCGGGTAAACCAAGTCCCACAAAAGCAGAGCATGTTTTTGAGGATTTAAATGGCAGAATTCCTTTCATAATTGATGGTGGAGATTGCCAAGAGGGTGTTGAATCAACTGTCATTACCCTTGCAGGAGAAACGCCGAGGCTTTTAAGACCCGGTAATGTTACTCTTAAAGAACTTATAAGCGTTTTAGGTGATGTTGAGGTTGATGATGCGGTACTTAATCCGTTGAAAAAGGATGAAACTGCCGCTTCACCCGGTATGAAATACAAGCATTATTCACCCGATGCAAGAATTACTCTTGTTAAAGGCTCTTTTGATGCTTTTTGTGAGTATGTTAATGTTTTTGATAAAGGGACCACCTATGCTATGGTTTTCGATGACGATAAAGTCGAAAAACTTGAAATTCCATACATAAAATACGGTTTTGCAGATTATAAAAATCTCTCCCATAATCTTTTTGATTCTCTTCGTGAGCTTGATAAAATCGGAGCAGAACAATGTTTTGTCAGATACCCCGATGAAGAGAATAAAGATAATCTTGCGGTTCTTAATCGACTTTTAAGAGCAGCAGGATTCAATGTAATTGAGGTGTAGTTTTGAAAAAACTTGTTGGTCTTACAGGTAAAACAGGAGCGGGGAAATCCACCGTTTCTGCACTTCTTAAAGAAAAAGGTGCATATATTATTGATGGGGACATTGTTGCAAGAGAAGTCCTTGTCGATAATATTGATTTGCTGGATAAGTTAAAGGAAGAGTTCGGTGATGGTATATTAAACGTCGACGGAACTCTCAACAGACGCGCTTTGGCAAAAGAAGCTTTCTCCACACCCGAAAAAACTGAAAAACTCAATTCTATAATGCATCCCGCAATAAATGATTTAATTTTTGATGAAGCGGAAAAAGCATTCATAGATTATGATGTGGTAATTGTTGATGCGGCGGCAATAATAGAATCAGGGTTTACTGATAAATGTGATTACCTGATTGTTGTTCATGCACCGGTAGAAATCAGAAGAGAAAGAATTATAAAGCGTGATAAACTTACTCAAACAGATGCAGATGTAAGAATTAACGGGCAAAAGTCAGATGACTTCTACCTTTCGAAAGCGGATTTTGTGTTTAATAACTTTCAGCCCTACAATAATGAAGAACAATTTTTACAGCTTGAAAAGGAGCTTTTTAATTGAGTGAAAATAGAAAAGTAAACAAATTAAAACTGATATCCCTGCTATTGATATTATCAGTGATTTTGATTATAATAATAGTTAATGCAGTTAAGTTAGGGGTGCAAACAGTTTATCCCAGGCAATATGCTAAACTTGTGGAAGAAAATGCAGAAGTGTTTGAAATTGATGAGTCTTTGCTATATGCTCTTATAAAAAGCGAAAGTGGGTTTGATAAAAACGCTGTTTCTTCCGTTGGTGCAAAGGGTCTTACGCAGATTACATCTGATACTTTTAGTTGGTTGCAGACCAAAACAGGTGAAGAATTTCCTGAAGATGCACTTTTTGAACCCGAAATTTCTGTTTATTATGGCGCATATTTTTTAGATATGCTTTTAAAGGAATTTGGCAATACCGAAACTGCTCTAGCCGCATACCACGCAGGTAGAGGGAAGGTTAATGAATGGCTTGCAGATCCGAGAATTTCACCGGATGGTGTAGTGCTTGAAAACATTCCCTATGAAGATACAGCAGATTATGTTAAAAGAGTTATGAAAAATGCGAATAAGTATAAAAATATTTACGATATAGATTAATATCGGAAAGGAAAATATATATGGCAACAGTTGAAGAACTTAAAAAAGAACTTTTTTATAATCCTCAGCATGCAAGTGCAGTTGTTGAGGATAGCGAAATTGCAAAAGCAGATGCTTTCGCAGAGGATTACAAGAAGTTTTTAGATAATGCAAAAACTGAAAGAGAGGCAGTTTCTGTTGTTTTAGATGATGCAAAGAACAGAGGTTTTGAAGTATTTAATCCCGAAAAGCAGTATAAAGCAGGGGATAAGGTTTACTATGTTAACCGCAATAAAGCAATAATTCTTGCAGTTATTGGTAAAAAGAGTCTTAAAGAGGGCGTTAAAATTGCCGCTGCTCATATTGACTCTCCACGCCTTGACCTTAAACCCAATCCTCTTTATGAAAGTGACGAACTTGCACTTTTCAAAACCCACTATTACGGCGGTATAAAAAAATATCAATGGGTTGCAATTCCTCTTGCCCTTCACGGTGTTATAGTTAAAGCGGACGGCTCAAAAGTTAGCGTTAAAATCGGTGAAGAAGCAGGAGAACCTAAATTTGTTATTTCCGATATTCTTCCTCACTTGGGTGCAGAGCAGGGTAAACGTACTCTTTCCGAGGGTATTCAGGGGGAAGAGCTTAATGTTATTGTTGGTAGTCGTCCTTTCAAGAGCGATGAGGGTAGTGAGCTTGTTAAGCTTAATATTCTCAAACTCTTGAATGAAAAGTATGGTATTGTTGAAAGCGATTTCTTAAGTGCTGAGCTTGAGGTTGTTCCTGCTTTCAAAGCAGATGACATTGGTTTTGACAGAGGTCTTATCGGTTCATATGGTCATGATGACCGAGTTTGTGCATATCCTGCAGAACAGGCAATTTTCAGCATTGAAAATCCTGATTACACTGCAATTACAGTTCTTACTGATAAAGAAGAAACCGGTTCTGATGGTAATACAGGTCTTCAGTCCTCTTACCTTGAATATTTCATCGCTTACCTTGCAAAAGCAAATGGACTTGATGTATTTGAAGTGCTTTCAAAAAGTGAATGTCTTTCAGCAGACGTTAATTCTGCTTATGACCCTACTTTCAATTCAGTTTTCGAAAAAAATAACACCTCTTATCTCAATAAGGGTGTTGTAATTACAAAGTATACAGGCGCAAGAGGTAAGGCTGGTACAAGTGACGCTTCTGCAGAATATATGGGTAAAATCAGAAATATGCTTGATAAAGCAGGGGTTGTTTGGCAAATTGGTGAACTTGGTAAGGTTGATGCAGGCGGTGGCGGAACTGTTGCAAAATATATTGCAAATCTTGATGTTGATGTTGTTGACCTTGGCGTTCCTGTTCTTTCTATGCACGCACCTTATGAAGTTATTTCAAAACTTGACTTGTATATGGCATATCGTGCCTTTACAGAATTCTTTAAACAATAAACTAAGGATTATATAAAAATGAAAAAGATATTTAAATTATCTTCTTATCTTCTCTGTTTAGTGCTTTTATTTAGTTCATTTTCAATAATTGCATTTGCAGAAGAGGGTGAGACAGAAAGTACAGATGAGCCAACCATTCTTTTAGGGGATATGGATTTAAACGGTAAGGTGGAAACAACTGATGCCCGTTTGATTCTCCGTCTTTCTGCCTCTATGGAAGAAAGAACTGAAGACGCACTTTTACATGGTGATATGAACTCTGATGGAGTAATTTCCATTGAAGATGCTGTTCTTGCTCTCAGACAAGCTACAGACATATCAATTGGCGGAGTTGTTATTCCTGATAAAAATGGTGACAACTTCCTTTCGGATGACCCGAATAACGAGTTTATAAAGTTGATAGCAAATACTTATAACCTTGATCCTGCATCACTTGTTGCAATTTACTCTGTCCCTGATTCAGGCACAAACTACGTTTTGCGTTTCAAAAAGAGTCTTATTGGTAACAAGTATGAAAAGAGTGTTGATAACCTTTCTTATGTTTACCATATAGGTGCAGCACCCGAAAGAGAAATCAGTTACACAAATGGTAAACTGGTATTGGGTGATCACCACAACTGTGAAGCCGCAGAAGGCGTAATGGTATATAATCTTGTTCAGACGATGGTTATGGAACAGTATCCTGATTATTTTGCAGGAACGGGCAAAAGCGAATAAAATAAAAAATCTCCCTTGATAACTTAGTTTTAAGCTATCAAGGGAGCATGTTTTTTATTAACCTACCATCCAGTTAAAGAACTCTTCAAAGAATGTAACAAGGAGTTTCATTACCGACATAAAGCTGGGCATCTGCACTGCCTGAGCGGCAACGTTTTCAAGGTGTGTTCCTCTTAAGGGAAGAACCTCAACAAAGGTCTGATTAACTGTGTCGTTTTGCATGAACTGAGGATATTCTTCCATATCAAAAACAGTAAGCTGTTCTTCGCTCTCATGTAGAATACGATAAAATTTATCGTGTCCGTCGTGAGTTGTAGAGTGAAGCATATCTTTAACGAACCAGGTATTTTCAGGAAGAATGCAGGTTGAAGCATCAATCATTCTGTCAGGGGAAATATACCAAGTACCTTTGTGCTCTGCTTGTTTGTAATCTTCGGGAAGCTGTTCACCAATATTTGCACAGGTTGCTCCAAGAGAAGCGTATTTTGTATCAACAGTACCGTCAGATGTGTTAAGGTATGCAGTAACGAGAGGAGTTCTCTGCATATTATAACCTGCAATAATGTAGACATTTGTGCCGTCTGCTTTTGCTTGGTTGAGCAGTTCTTCTGCACTCTGCTGAACTTCGTAATGGTAGTAATCAAGCCTGTCAACAAGCACCTGATGTTTACCGTCGTTAATACCCATAAATTCTTTTGCAGTTTCATAATATTCGTGGGGAACAAAGCTCCAGATACCCGGCATTGTTCCAAAAATTGGAATAAGTGCTTCATCAAATACTCTGTCTTTAAGGTTCACAACAAGGTTATCTGCGATACCCACAAGGCCGCCTAAAACACCGCCTGCATCAAGCATTTCAAGTAGCATATAAAGGAATGCACCAAAGAAATCACTATCCATTGAGGGAAGTGCACATTCTGCATATCTTAAAAGAGCATCTTTATCAATATGAACAAGACCGTTGTAAAGTTCACCTGCAACAGCAGTTCCTTGTAAGGGGCAGTTCTGGAAAATGATAGTTTCAATATCTTTTGAACCATAAAGCCTTAAGTATGCCATAAATGTAACGCCACCCATACTTGAAGCTCTGCAACGTACTGTATCGTGACCGGTTATTTCCTTAACCTCTTGAATATATTGATGAAGAAGTTTAGCATTTTCGATTGGGTCAACTCGAAAATCGTAACCGAAATAATAGCTGTAATCAATGCCGTGGTCGGCGGTTTCTGGGTGGAATTCTTCAGTTGTAACTCTTTCTTGTGAGTTACCATCGCTATCCATTGCAAGCATACCGAAAGCATTATTAACGCAAGGAATAAGCACATCACCGAAGGCATCGTAGTTTTTTGTGTTAATAAGTTCAACCGCTGCAGGTATAAGGGGAGTGAATTCTCCGAGCATTTCACCAACATCGGGTCGGAAAAGTTGCTTTTGGTTTTCTGTTCCTTCGTCAAGGTAAACGGAACCGCTGCCAAGAGCCGCAACATAAATTATTGGTGTCTGACCGCAAGTACAACTGCTATCCGCTGCAAAGCAGGGGAGAACACCAATAGCAATTATAATAACCGCAAGAACTACTGATAATATTTTTTTCATAGGTTTTCCTCCTATCATAATTTCCATACAATGTCATATTAACACATTATTAATATCTTTTAAAGTGTGCAATACTTATAAATTTATATATCACTTTTTAAACAATTCAACATAAATGGTATTATTTACATATTGTTATAACTATGTTAAAATAAAAATATATGAGGTGGTAAAATGTCCTATTCGAGTTTTGCATCTGTTTATGACGAATTAACACAGAATGTAGATTATAAAAAACGAGCAGAATATATTTCAAGTATTCTTGCAGACTTTGATATAAAAGACGGTCTTCTTCTTGACCTTGCTTGCGGAACGGGTTCACTTTCTGTTGAGTTTTCAAAAATGGGGTTTGAGGTTATCGGTACGGATGCTTCTCCTGATATGCTTATGGAAGCTCGTGAAAAAGCAATGGAAGCGGGAGTGAACATACTTTTTCTGTGCCAGAAAATGCAAGAAACTGACCTTTACGGCACAGTAAGAGCAATTGTTTGCTCACTTGACAGTATTAATCACCTTTCTTCTGCCGATGAAATGCGAAAAACCTTTCAGGTTCTTAAAAATTTTATTGATGACGGCGGAATAATGATTTTTGATGTTAATACTATTTACAAGCACCAAGAGATTTTGGGAAATAATACTTTCATCTATGATGAAAAGAATGTTTATTGCGTTTGGCAGAACGGTCTTTACCCCGATGGTGTAACAGTTGGTATTAATCTTGATTTCTTTGTAAAGAATGATGATGGTAGTTATAACAGATTTACCGAGAATTTCAAGGAGATTGCCTTTAGTGATGAAGAAATAACGGCCGCAGTTGAAAATGCAGGGTTTAAGATAGTTAAACGTTACGCAGAATTCAGTTGCGAAAGACCTAAAGAAGATACTCAAAGAGCCTATTATGTAATCAGGAGAGAATATAATGGATAATTTAATGTATTTAAAAAGCGGAACAGATATAAGAGGTACAGCTATTGAAAAAGATTGTAAGGGGATTGATTTAACAGATAACCGTTTAATGAGCATAACCGCAGCGTTTGTTGCATTTCTGAAAAAGAAATCAGGTAAAGATAACCTTACTGTTACAGTTGGTTATGATTCCCGTGTTTCATCGGAGCATATTTCAAGAACAGTCACAAGAACTCTTGCTTCTTTAGGGGTTAAGGTTTTGGATTGCGGTCTTTCTTCAACTCCATCAATGTTTATGTCAATTATCAACTTTGGTGTTGATGCGGCAATTGAAATTACCGCGAGTCATTTACCAATGGAAATGAACGGACTTAAATTCTTCACTAGAGAGGGCGGATTTTCGGGTAACGATATTAAAGAAATTCTTGCTTTTGCACAGGAAAATCCCTATGAAATAAAAGAGGTCAAGCTTAATATTGAAAAGCTTGACAATATGAAAAAGTATTGTGCCGATTTGCAGGAAATGATTAAAAAAGGTGTTAATGCCGAGAATTACGACAGACCCTTGAAAAATCTTCACATCGTTGTTGATGCAGGTAACGGTGTCGGTGCTTTTTATGCAGAAAATGTGCTTATGAGATTGGGTGCAGATATTAACGGAAGCCGTTATCTTGAGCCTGACGGAAGATTTCCAAACCACATTCCAAACCCGGAAAATAGAGAAGCAATGAAATCTATTTCCGAAGCAGTTGAAAAAAGTGGCGCAGATTTCGGTGTTATTTTTGATACGGACTGCGACAGAGCTGCTTGCGTTGACCGAAATGGACAGGAAATTAACAGAAATAAACTTGTGGCTCTTGCTTCATATATTGCTCTTAAAGATAACAAAGGCGGTATTATTGTTACAGATTCCGTAACAAGTGACGGACTCGCAAAGTTTATTGAAAAGGATTTGGGCGGTGTTCATCATCGCTTTAAGAGGGGTTATAAAAACGTAATTGATGAGGCAATCCGCCTTGAAAAAGAAGAAAATAAAAATGCTCCTCTTGCCATTGAAACTTCGGGTCATGCCGCATTTAAAGAGAATTATTACCTTGATGACGGTGCATATCTTATAACAAAAATCATAATTGAACTTGCAAAACTCAATAAAGAAGGTAAGTCCATCGAAAGCCTTATTGAAAATCTTGAAACACCTCTTGAAGAAAAAGAGGTCAGATTTACAATTAAATTGGATGATTTCAGAGATTATGGACTTTCTGTTATTGAGGATTTTAAAAATCTTTGCGAAAGTACGGATGGTATAACAGTTGCACCCGTAAATCACGAGGGTGTGAGAGTGAATTTTAATGAAGCCCTCGGTGACGGGTGGCAGCTTTTAAGAATGAGTGTTCACGAACCCTTACTTGTTCTCAACTGTGAAAGCAATAAAGAGGGTGGAGTAGAAAAAATGCTTGAGTTCTTCAAAGCGTTTATAGAAAAATACGATAAACTTGATATTCATAGATTAACTATATAAAAATGATGCTCCCACTCAAAACTTTATAAAGTTTTGAGTGGGAGCATATATTAATCATTTGAATAAATAAACTCTTGTTTCGTAAGGCTTAGTTGTAAAGCCGTTTGCGGAAACCGATGTATCATCATAGTTTGAAAGAACACATTCACCTTTGGAAAGGTCAATTCCATCAGGTGCTTTAAAATTAACCGCATTTTCTGTAAATGAAGCAACAACAAGAATCTTAACACCATCAAGGTTTCTTTCATATACAAAAAGCTCTTTGCTGTTTTTATAATATTGCTTGAAATCACCGTAAATAGCAACCTCGTTTTCCTTACGGAATTTAAGAAGCTTGCGGTAGTAGTGAAGAATAGAATTTTCATCTGCTTCTGCAGCTGCAACGTTAATTTCCTTGTAGTTCGGGTTGAGGTTGAACCAGGGCTCTGCAGTTGAGAAACCGGCATAAGGACCGTCGTTCCATTGAACAGGTGTACGTGAGTTTTCACGTGAGCCTGCATTTGCCATCTTTATAAACCTCTCGTCACTGATATGAAGTTTTTTGAACAAAATTTGATTGTTGAAGGTAATCATATCTTTGAACTCATCAATTGATTTGAGTTCAATGTTTGTCATACCGATTTCCTGACCCTGATAAATGAAAACTGTTCCTCTTTGAAGGTAACACATTGTTGCAAGCATTTTTGCACTTTCAACTCTGTATTTAAGGCTACCATAACGGTCAACAATACGCGGATGGTCATGGTTCTCAAGGTAAAGTGTATGCCAACCCTTGCCATTCATGGCGTCGTACCATTTTTGGTAACACTTTTTCATTTTTTTAAGGCTGAAAGGTATCTTAATCCAGTCGGTCATAAAGCAGTCTGCTTCAAGGTGGTCGAAGCTGAACATTGTTTTAAGAACCTGAGTTTCGTGTTCTGTAACAAAGCGAAGAACCTTTTCAGGAGTGATAAGGGGACCTTCACCAACAGTAAAGCAATCGTATTTTGACAGAACATCATCATGGAATTCTTTAAGATATTCGTAAAGATGAGGTCCACAATTATAATGCTCCATACCGCATGCAACAGGAATCGGAATAGCATTCGGAAGGCCTTCTCTTTTAGAGATATATGTAATAACGTCTTCACGGAAGCCGTCAACACCCATATCAAGCCAGAACTTCATAATGTTTTTAACCTCTTGGCGTACCTTTGGGTTATCCATATTTAAGTCAGGCTGCCCCTTTGTGAATACGTGAAGATAGTATTCGTCAACAGATTCAACATATTCCCAGGCGCCACCTTCAAAGGTTGAAAGCCAGTTGTTAGGTGGCTTCTTTCCGTTTTTACCTTTGCCTTTACGCCAGATATAGTAGTCGTGGTAGGGGTTGTCAACGCTCTTGCAAGCCTCTTTAAACCACATATGCTCAGTTGATGTATGGTTGATAACAAGGTCCATAAATACTCTTATTCCTCGTTCATGGCAACCTGCAAGAACTTTTTTGAAGGTGTCCATATCACCGTATTCAGGGTTGATATCCATATAGTCGGCAATATCGTAACCATAGTCAGCATTAGGTGATTTGAAAAGTGGTGAAAACCAGATAGCATCTACACCAAGACTTTTGATATAGTCAAGCTTTGAAAATATACCTTCAAGATCACCGATTCCGTCGCCGTTACCGTCGCAGAATGAACGGGGCCATACTTGATATACCACCATTTCTTTATACCAGGATTTTTGCATAATAAAACCTCACTTATTTTCATAATCAATATAATTTTATCAAATGTAAAAAGAAAAAACAATAAAAGTTTGAAATATCGTGAATTTGTAATAATTTAACCCCTTGTATTTGTGTAAAAATTCGAGTTTCAATGACAAAATAACAAAAAATTAACATATAAGTTAAAAAATGCTATGTACTTTTTTGAAAATATAATGTATAATGACAAAGTATGAACAGAAATCATCCTTGCGAGGTTATTATATGAAAAACACAACTAAAATCATTATCTCACTTTGTGTTGCATTGCTTATTGTGGCAACTGTGCTTGTTGTAAGCCTTGTTCAGAATAGCAACTCAGGTAAAGAAACCACAACCAAACCCGGTTATTCATTGCAGGCAACAAAAGCACCGTCAACAACAGGTGAAACAGAATCATGGGTTGACCTTGAGCAAATGGCAAGTGAGCTTGCAACTGCAACTGATACGACCGACCCCGCTGATACCACAACAGATACAACTGTTGCACCGGTGATTCAAACAACAATTGTTTACATAGTTTATTCAGAAACAAATGTAGCACCGCAACCTACCGTAAGCGCTACTAAAGATAACAATGCACCTGAAATGTCTGAGTATAAATATACTATTGATAAGAGTACCGGCAGCGCAGTAATCAATAAATATCTGGGCGACGATTCTGTTGTTTGGATTCCTGAAAAAATCAGTGGTTATACTGTATCAGGGATTGGTAGTAAATGCTTTGAAAAGCAAAGCTTAAAAGGTGTAGTTATTCCTGAAACAGTAACAAGTGTCGGAAATAATGCATTCCAGGGTTGCACCAATTTAACCTCAGTTACTTTTAAGGGGGCACCTTCCACAATAACGGTTGGTAATAATGCTTTCCAGAATTGTGTTAATCTCAAATCTATTAATCTTCCTGCGGCTAAGACAATCGGTAGCCTTGCTTTTGATAGCTGTACTTCTTTGGAAAAAATCTCTCTTGAGTTTGGCACAGAGCAAATCGGTGATTGGTGTTTCCGTAACTGCACCAATCTTAAAGAGGTTGAAATTCCCGAAAGTGTAACTGTTATTGGTCAGGGTGCTTTCAGTGGTGAGCACAGAGAAGATATGGTTATTTACTGTGTTGAGGGTTCTGCCGGTCACGAGGCGGCTGACAGATACGGCATTAAAGCCGAATTTGTGGCATATTAAATATAAAAACTGTTACTTCTTTCGGGGTAACAGTTTTCTTTTTAACACTTTGGACAACGTCTGTATATACTGTTATTGGAATGAAAATAAGAATTAATTTTCCTTTCACTGATTATTTTTATTACCGTTGGGCAAAAATATGGTTGTAACAAATTTTGCCTTTTCGGAGAGTGATAGTTTGAACATTAAAAGAGGGGACATATATTATGCTGACCTTAGTCCTGTGGTTGGCTCAGAACAAGGCGGAGTCCGTCCCGTACTTATCGTTCAGAATGATATCGGCAATAAATACAGTCCCACTGTCATTGCTGCCGCCATAACCAGTCAGCAGTTCAAAACGAAATTGCCGACACACATAAGTGTTGATGCGGCAGTTTGCGGCCTTTCAAAAGATTCTGTGGTATTGCTTGAACAAATAAGAACGCTGGACAAACAACGCCTGAGAGAAAAAATGGGTAATCTTCCCGAAACAGATATGTCAAGAATAAACGATGCCCTGTCAGTCAGTGTAGGGCTTGATAAATAACAACACAGCGTATCTCTGATATGAGATACGCTGTTGTTTATATGCCGAACTTTTTTAATATTCGGTGTGGTTTTGAAAGCATATGTGTATTATATTCTTTCAGGTAAGTTTCGTGCCAACCTGCTCTGTAAAATCTTGGTCGTCTGTATGCTTCTTCTTTGTCTTGGTCAAAAATATGATATAAATACTCTTCTAATTTTTTGAACATAATGTTTTCATAGTCGGCTACATTATATCTGTATTCACATAACATTTCGATGAACAATTCATCGTTGTTATCTATTTCAATTACCTTTTCAACGGCTTTCTCGATAGAGGGATAAGAATAACAATTTATAAAAGCCTTTTCGTTGAATTCAGTGTGAACTAACGGGTCTCCATAGTAAATCGGGATTGTGTGGCAACGGAATGCATCGCCCAATTTTTCGGAGGTGTATCCCGGGTAACATACACTCTCAGCCGAAATTGAGAACTTGCATTTTTTCATTAACTCTTTTTTAGTTCGGATTGTGTAAATTTCCCCATTGGGCATATTGTTGAATTGTTTACCCGCGCATTCAACGCGTTTGTATTGTGATAAAACATTTAGAATTTCTTCACGTTTGCCGATAGCAGTGTCGTGTCCGAAAACATAATTGCAGAAGTATTCTTTATTTTTTAATTCTGCAACAGCTTCATCGCGAGTCAGTGGGGTAGAGGGTGCAAAACTGCCGTTATCACTCCAAAGATGTAAGGGAAAACGAAAACTTCTGTCACCGAAGTCTATATAATCATAACCGATAAAATAATCGATAGCGTTGAAATCTGCACTCAAAAACTCACCAGTGTACATAATTCTGGGACAGTCATATTTAATGTATTCGTATGCATCTCCCAAAGGAGAGCAAATTAAAAAATCAGGAGAAACCGAATCTAATACAACATTATAACGTTTCTTTAAAATGTACATAAACATATTGTTGTTATAGTCGAACGATTTCCAAAAGCCTGTGAAATATATTTTTATAGTTTTCAATATGGTTCACCCCACTGTTCAGGTGCTCTTATTATAGCACAAGTATTGGCGGTTTTCAATAACAAACATTTTAGTTGAAATACAAATGATATTAAGATATAATTATTGTTAGACAATGTATAAGGAAAGGTTGTTGACTATGACACTTTCTTCTTTAAAGAAAAAAGAATTAATACCCAATGTTACTTTTTTTAAAGGGATAGCAATTTTTATGGTTTTGTTTGTGCATTCTACGCAAAGATTTGCACTTCCTGTGTGGTTGAAAATGGTGGGCGGTTTTGGTCAAATGGGATGTCAGATTTTTTTCGTTTTGTCTGCTTTTACTCTGTGTTTGTCTTTTGATAGGAAGCAAACTAAATATTTTGAGTTCCTTAAGAAACGCGCTTCAAAATTTGCTGTGCCATATTGGACAATGCTTGCTGTATATGCGATTATAAGAGTTTTGGTTGCATATCGTGACAATGAGAGCATTATGCAAGCTTTGAATTTGCCCGGGATACTTATCAATGCACTGTTTCTTCACGGTTTTGTACCTGACAAATTTATTATGAATGGTTTTGTTGCTGGCGGTTGGTTTTTGGGTACAGTGTTTGTGTTGTATGTTCTTTTTCCGTTAATGTACAAAATTTTCAATATCAGAAATCAAAAATGGCAAAAGCATAGAATATGGATTTTTCCTATGATTGCATTTTTGCCGGCTTCAACGATTTTGTTGGTTGCAGGTTCTTTGAATGAGGGTTTTTGTTGCGTCTCAAACAGCTTTACCTATTTTTCTTTTTTGAATCAATTAACTTGTTTTTGTTTAGGCTTTTCATTGTTTGAACTTCATAAGAAAGATTTGTTTTCAAAAATACGTTGCTCCGGCATAATAGGTTGTATTCTTTTAGTGCTTTCATTCGTATTGTTTTACTCAAATATAGAAAACATTTTTATTTTATTACCAACTTTGGTTGGAATAGCATTTTTGTTTATTTATACTTTTTTTCAAAGTAATAAGAAATGCACATCTTTTGTTGAGAAAGATGGAAATATTATTGTTAAATTCTTTAACATGTTTGGTAAAAATAATCTGTATCTGTATCTTTCTCATCCGATGATTATGAGTAGGCTTGCAAAGATAGTTGTAAAAATTCTGAGAGAAATAGATGGTAACGAGTTGCTATGGTACATATTATTAGCTCCCGTAATGTTTGGCTTATCGTATTTGTTGGCTGTTATTTTCCGAAACTACATTAATTTTATTGAAGATTTTATAAGGGTTATTACATCAAAAATCACAAAAAAAATTCAGAGAAACTAATTTCTTTTTATATGTTAACCTTTTGTTAAAACCCTCGACATAACTTGACAAGATACCTTTTGTAGTGTAATATTATTCTGTTATTTTGTGTACGTAGCGGAGGCTTATTATGTCTAAAAGATACTTTACATCCGAATCTGTAACAGAAGGTCATCCCGATAAAGTTTGTGATCAGGTTTCTGACGCCATTCTTGATGCGATGCTCGCTCAGGATAAATATTCCCGTGTTGCTTGCGAAACAACCTGCACAACAGGTATGGTAATGGTAATGGGTGAAATCACAACTAATGCTCAGGTTAATATTCCCGAAATTGTCCGCGAAGTTGTTTGCGACATTGGTTTTGATAACAATGAATGCGGTTTTGATGGTAACACCTGTGCAGTTTTCACTACTATTGACAAACAGTCTGCAGATATAGCCATGGGCGTTGATAAATCCTTTGAGCTTAAAGATGGTCAGGAAGATACATACAACCTTCACGGTGCAGGCGATCAGGGTATGATGTTCGGCTTTGCTTGTAATGATACAGAAGAACTTATGCCCCTTCCTATTTCACTTGCTCATAAACTTGCCCTTCGTCTTACAGAAGTAAGAAAGAACGGAATTCTTTCATATCTTCGTCCCGACGGCAAAAGCCAGGTTACAATTGAATATGACGATAACGATAAACCCGTAAGAGTTGAAGCAGTTGTTGTTTCTTCTCAGCATGACCCTATTGATATTGAAATTCTTCGTAAGGATATTATAGAGAATGTTATTAAACCTATTATTCCCGAAAAATATCTTGATGAGAATACAAAGTTCTACGTAAATCCCACAGGTAACTTTGTTATTGGAGGTCCTGTTGGTGATAGTGGTCTTACAGGTAGAAAAATCATTGTTGATACTTACGGTGGTTATTCCCGTCACGGTGGCGGTGCTTTCTCGGGTAAAGACCCAACAAAAGTTGACAGAAGTGCTGCTTATGCCGCAAGATATGTTGCTAAAAATATAGTTGCTGCCGGTCTTGCTGATAAATGTGAACTTCAGCTTGCTTATGCTATCGGTGTTGCTCGTCCGCTTTCAGTTCGTGTTGATACTTTCGGAACAGGTAAGCTTTCTGATGCACAGCTCGAAGACCTTGTAAATAAATATTTTGACCTTCGTCCTGCTGCAATTATTGAAAAGCTTGAATTGAGAAAGCCTCAGTACAGAGCGCTTGCTGCGTATGGTCATATGGGCAGAATTGACCTTGATGTTAAATGGGAGGAAACCGATATGGCAGAAACTCTCAAAAATGCGGCTGCCGCATTATAAAAAGATTTTTAGGTGAAATGGCAGAGAAAAACATACATTCAGGACATAGAAAACGCGTAAAAGCTAATGTAATAAAGAACGGTTTTTCACAGCTTGAGGAGCATAAACTCCTCGAGCTGGTGCTATTTTATTCCATACCTCGTGAAGATACAAACGAATTAGCCCACAAGCTCATAAATCATTTCGGTTCCTTTGAGGATGTCTTCAAAGCCAATATAGAGCAATTGAAAAAGGTTGATGGAGTTGGAGATAATACTGCGGTAATGCTTGCTTCCATGGGCGAAACATTTTACAGGCTGGCGAAAGCTAAACCGCCAAAGAAAAAAGTTTATAAAACTACCGAGGATTTGAAAGAGCTTGTAGTTTCGCTTTTACATGGTGAAAATAATGAAAAAGTTATTCTTATGTGTTTTGACGAAACTAAAAAGTTGAAAAGATATACAGTTGTTTCAGATGGTGATAAAGTTTCTTCAGAAATTGATATGAAGGTTGTAATCAAAAATCTTGTTGATAGTGATTCTTCAATTGCAGTTCTTGCTCATAATCACCCAACTTCTTCTGCAGAGCCCTCTGCTTATGATATAGACTCCACACGTATGGTATGCGTAACTCTTCGTAAAATCGGTTATGCTCTTGCAGACCATATTATTGTAGGGGAAAAGGGCGAGGCATATTCGATGCATCTTGATCCTCGTTTTTCGGCTTTGTTTTATTGAGATAACTTGTTATTTTAATAAAAATAGTTTCACAATTCTTGGTGAAAGAATAAAACTTGTAAAATCGGCACACAATGCACTTGGCAGAGTGTGTCGTGTTTTTTTTATGTTAATTGAGCCGTAATAAAGGGTTATGGCATAAAATGTTGTTTCTGTAGACCCCATAATAACAGAAGCGCACCTGCCTATGTAGCTGTCAGGACCGAAGTCTTTCAAAATAACTTCATACATTCCTATTGCACCACTTCCTGAAACAGGGGAAAGTATCGCTAATGGCGTTATTTCTTTTGGTATACCTAAAAGTGATGTGAAAGGTGAAATCAGAGAGCAGATAACTTCAAGTCCACCTGATGCCCGAAGCATATTTACACAAAGCAAAAGTGCAATAAGAGATGGCGTTATGTCTAAAATAGTTTTAAAGCCACCTTTTGCCCCCTTGATAAATTCATCGAAAACATTTATCCCTTTAAATGCTCCGTGGAGAATGATTAAAACCACAAGAGCGGGTA
>JAZNGU010000056.1:0-19764 GCA_045576615.1 Acutalibacteraceae bacterium
ATTTGATTTTGCATAAACATATGTAACAGGCCAGGTCAAAAGATTCGTTACAACATAATCTTTATGATAATCGCTTCCGCCTACTACGGGTAATTTATGACCGTTGCGCATTTGCTCATGCCACCATTCAGTACATTCAAGGTTGTCAAAATGTGTGGGAGCATTCCACACCTCAAGAACATCCACATCTGCAGCATTCTTTTCCCATCTCCAAGGGCATTGCTTGCAATGGGGATGGTTCATACAAATAACTGCACCGCGCTCTTCAGCCTTGGTTTTTACTCTTAAAAAGTCCTGGTAGGTTTCGCAGGTGTCGTAATCCTCCTGATCAATAACATCCTTTACTCCCCACATATTGCAGTGACCGCCGTGCTTTGTAAGCTCTGCACCGTAAATAAGAGTAAGTCCGTCAACCTCAGGGAAATCCTTGCAATTAACATTGTGGTCAGTAATCATAAGGAAATCAAGCTTATTCTTCTTAGCTTTTTTAATAACTTGCTCTAAGGTTAAACCACCGTCAGAAGCAACTGTATGGCAATGAGGAACGCCAACATACCATTTGTAACCTTCGTAGCTCATAGATATTCCCCTTTCGGAAATCGTATATTTTAAGTATAATCCTCACAGAAAATTTTGTCAATAAAACGAGAGTCAAGATACAATTTATAATTGCGTCGCAGACCCGAAATTTGCCACTTTCCACTTTCAACTTGCCACTAAAAAATCGTACTCCGCCAAGAGTACGATTTTTCTTTATTAGTCTCCTAAAAGTCCGTGGTATCTTCCCATCCAATAAGGAAGAAGGAAGTTATAGGGCATAACTGCTCTCATACCTCTTGCACCATCACCTGAACCGGGAAGAGTAGACGTACGGTTAACAACCTTGCTGTTTATATAAACAAATTCTTCTGCACCGCTATCGCATACAAACTGATTACCGTCATAGTTGCAGAAAGCTCTTGCGGAATATTCAACAGGATACTTAAGCTGAGGAGGGATGCCCATAGCCTCTTGCTCTGTATCCCAGACAATGTCTTTTCTGTAGCTGTTATATATGGGCCAGCAAACAAGGTCAAGATTCATTTCGGAAAGAGATTTTGCAGCATTCTCAACATCACAATTATTATTTGTCAAAGAACCGTAAACCATATTGAACATAGGTGAGCGCTCAACTCTTTCATATTCAAAATGATGAGTAAGACCCATTTTGAAAATTTCTTTTTCTGCCTCATTATCTGTATAAACAATAAGAGGATAGATGTTTGTAAAATCCAGCTGGTCATCAATATGAGCAACGTGACCGTCTTCAACCTTATACTGAATGCAGTTCATTGCATAGTGATGCTTTTCAATAAGCATTTTATAAACATTATTATATTTTTCTTCCCCTGTCACGTGATATGTAGTTTTAAGGAAGGAAAGCATTTCAAGAGAATTTGTTCCTCTTTCATAGAACCAACGGTCGTCGTTGTTAAGAAGTTCAGGCTCCCAGTTTGCCCAAGTTGTAGGAACACCGTCAACATCGCAAAGGTGGAAATTGTTTTCAAGAATATGGTCTGTAATTGTCTTCACTACCTGAGCAATTTTCTTCTTTTCTTTTTTATCTGCAACAAGGTCAAAATAAATACCGTAAGCAAAATAGTGACCTGTCATTTCATCGCTTGAGGTTTCACCGAGCCATTCGCAATCAGGATTATTTTCGCAAGCATGCCATTCTTCTCTGTTACCATCACCAAAATTCTCTTCATTAGAGTATCTTGTTGCTCTTGCGGTGAAGCCGGGCTTACCTGTAACCTCTGTAAGCTTAATCATTGCTTCAACTGCTCTTTTGGCATTAGCCTTTGCTTTTTCATCCCCTGTTACTGCGTAACGGAAGCACTGGCTTGCGCAGTAAAGACCTGTGAAAAGTCCGTCATTATCTGAATTAGGAAGCCAACCTGACTCCAAATCGCCATATTTTCGAAGAACTCTATCCACCTGATAGCCTTCATTTCTTGTGAAATATTTTACAGCCATTTCATCATAATGATTAGCTTTTTCTTCAAGTGTCATATATTTAGATGTAATAACACTGATACCGCGAGGTGTAACTGCGGCAATAGTACCGTTATCGGAAACAGCAATTTTAGTTACTGTGGGGTGCATAAGCCATGCACCAAAAGAGAAATATGAAATTTTGCCCTCAATAAGAGTTATAACACCTGTGTTTGTAGCGAAATATTTTTTGCCGTCCTTGGCAAAGAACATATCATTGAATGAGCCGTCGGGAACTGAATAAAATTCGTTGCCGTTAAACCAATAATTTTTGCCGTCATATATGTTAAGACCCTCTTCAGAGCCTACCCACAAATGACCGAGGGCATCAATCTGAATACAGTTGATTTTCTGGCTCGAAACACCTGTAACATTGGGAAGAAGCTCTGCCCAGTGGCGACGCTTACCCTTCATAGACATAAGCCCCTCAACAAGAGAGCCAACATAAACAGTTTCGCCGTATTTTGATTTATTATTAAGAGCTGCAAGGCAAACTGTTTCCTCTGGCAAATCAACGATTTTTGTAAATTCACCATTTTCCATAAGGAAAAGCTCGTTTTCGGTTATAAGCCAGAATGAACCGTCTAGTGCAACGGAAATATCAACAACGGGAGCATCAAAATCTGCGATTTTTTTGAGTTTTCCCTTTTTAACCTCTACAAGTGAATTATTACTTGCAGCATAAAGCTTGCCGTTTCTTGAAAAAAGCTTTGAAGCCCTTGCAGCTGCTTTCTTAACCTTGCCGTCTGCATATTCAATAAGGCCATCAGGCTGTGCTATGTAAAGAGTTTCTCCGTCAAAAGCCACATCAAGAACATTTTCAACATCAATCCCTTTATCGGCAGTGAGAAAAACCTTATCATACTGTTTGAATTCACCGAAGTGAAGAGTAGATTTTTTCATATTAACTCCCCTATATAGATATTGTATGGTAACAGTTTAGCATATTCCGGTAAGTAAAACAAGTTTTATATATGTAATATTTTTCTTGATTTTCTGTTATAGTTGATATAAGATAAAAATAAAATAAATTTCATAGGAGTGTTAAGTATGTTATCATCATTTGGTGCAATCTGGATTAAATTTGCCTCAGTAATTATGAGCTTTATAATGTCCTTCGGAACAACCCTCGGAATTTTTGTTCCTGCTAATACAACTACACCTGAAGATTATCTTGACAGTAACATAAAAAATGTTATTTACCTTATTGGTGACGGAATGGGTTTTAACCATTTGGAAAAAGCCAAAAATGAAAGAAACATTAAGCTTACAATGGATACCTTTGAGTTTAAAGGTGAATCTATGACCCGTTCTTTCACAAATGCTGTTACAGACAGTGCAGCAGGCGGTACTGCTTTGGCAACAGGTGTCAGAACATATAATGGTGGTATCGGTGTTTATCCTATGGATTCGTTGGATGTTTTCTCACACCCCAAAAACCTGACAGAGCTCTTCCTTGAAAGCGGTAAAATGACCGGTGTTATCACAACTGATGAAACATCCGGTGCAACTCCTGCTTCTTTCTCTGCTCATTCTTCCGACAGAGGAAACACAGAAGATATTACAGAAGACCAGCTCACATCTGATATTGATTTAATCTGGGGTACTCAGAATGGTGTTGCAACCAAGGAAAAAGCAGAAGCAAACGGTTTCACCTATGTAACAACATCTGCCGAAATGTTGTCATTAAAAGAAGGTAGCAGAAGCTTTGCTCAATTTACAAACGCTCTCTGGACACTTACACCCTCAGATATCAATACTCCTAACCTTGAAATGATGGCAAAGAAAGCTATTGACCTGCTCGACGATACCGAAGAAGGCTTCTTCCTTATGATTGAGGGTGCTCATATTGACAAGCATTCTCACAGCAATGAAGATGCAAATATGACAGAAGCTCTTCAGGAATTTGACGAAACTATTGAATATGTGCTCAATTATGCAAAAGCAGATGGTGAAACACTTGTTGTTATCACCGCTGACCATGAAACAGGTGCTATTGTTGCAAATTCAGACGGAACATATTCATTTACATCCGGTTCTCACTCTGATGCGAATGTTCCCGTTCTCGTTTACGGCTCGGATAAGCTTATTCAGAATGGCGAAGTTCTTAACAACTATGAAATCCCCATAAGAATTGCCTATATTCTCGGCTTTACAGAGGAAGAATTCCCCTTTGAAGTTGCAGCGTAATTTACAATAATAAAAATTATACAAACCGCAATCCTATATGTATAGGGTTGCGGTTTGAAATAAGGAGAGCTTTATGCGATATATTTCAGACCACGATTTTCACATTCATTCAACTATTTCGCCTTGCTGTCACGATGAAGATCAAACTCCCGAAAAAATTTTAAAATATGCCAAAGAAAACGGCTTGAAAAAAATCTGCCTTACAAATCATTTATGGGATGAAAAGGTGAAAAGCCCTGCAGACTGGCACCCGAAACAACAGTTTAAATATCTTGCAGAGGTTCTTCCATTACCACAAGATGAAAATATCGAATTTTTATTCGGGGCAGAAGCGGATATGGATTATGAATATAATGTGGGTGTAAGCCAAGAAAGATTTGATTCTTTAGATTTTATAGTTATACCCACAACACATTTGCACTTAGCAGGAAATACAGTAAAAACAAAAATCCAAACTCCCGAAGAAGCGGCAGAAATATGGGTGAAACGACTTGAAGAGCTTTTGAAAAAAGACTTACCCTGGCATAAAACAGGTGTTGCCCACCTTACCTGCGGACATATTTTCAAAGAAAAAACTCCCGAGGTTATAAAACTGCTTGAAGACAAAAAATTATATGAATTGTTCCAAAAATGTTCAGAAAAAGGTGTGGGAATCGAACTGAATATGAAAACCCTCTCCCTTTCACAAGAGGAAAAGGAGATACTTCTTCGCCCCTATTTTATAGCAAAGGACTGCGGCTGCAAATTTTATCTGGGTAGTGATTCCCATAAAACAGAAGCGTTAAAAAATGCTAAAGAGAATTTTGAAAATATAATCACTATTTTAGATTTAAAAGAATCTGATAAATTCATAATAGAAAAATAAAAAACAATCAGAACAACCACTAAAAATATAATCTGAAATATGTAAAAATGGTTATTATAAATATTTTTTGACCTATTTTAAAAAACTTTAAAATTTTTCAAAAAAACAGTTGACAAAACAATTCTTTGGTGCTATAGTATTTAAGCACTCGCGAGAGTGGCGGAATCGGCAGACGCGCACGTTTGAGGGGCGTGTGGTAATCCCGTACGGGTTCAAGTCCCGTCTCTCGCACCAAAAAAAGAGCTTACACTTTAGTGTAGGTTCTTTATTTTTATGTCAGAAAACAGGTAGGGACTTGAACCCTCTCGCCGAAGGCGAACACAATCGTTGCCGTTCTGACGGCAAAGCGTAGCGACGCCGTCAGGTCCCGTCTCTCGCACCAAACTCCACCTTTTCGAAGGTGGAGTTTTTCTTTATTTTCAGCAGTACTTCCCAGCGAATAAGTAAACCGCAATTCCTTGATTAATAAGGAGTTGCGGCTATTTCTTTATGTTTCAAAAACCTTTTTTATGAAACTTTGCTCACTAAAAATAAATATTGATAAAACAATTTAAATATGTTACTATTCACCCAAGAGGTGATTTAAATGACTTCGAGAAATGTTGCTTTAGGATTTATTTTACCGTTAATTCTTATGAGTTTTTGTCTGCTATATTTTTTATTACCTGAAGCTTTGATATTTCCTTTTTCTTTTGCACAATTATTGGTCATATTTGCATATATCTGTATCTTGTCATTTTTGTCAAAAAAGAAAAATCTTACTATGGAATTTGAGTGTGCATATTTTGTTATTGCTGTTCCATTTGTTCTCGGTTTTTTATATGCAATTATGAGCAATCTTGGAGTATCATTTTTAGATGGAAGTATGTTCTTTGATAATCTTGCTTTTTATCTTTTTATTGGAGGATTTGTTTCTGTTGTTGATGTTGGAGGTACAGTCAGACTTTTTTATAATCCCAACAATATAAATGACGCTTCAAATATACTTTTCATATTTATCATCACAGCATTTTTGCTTATTACACCTCTTTTAATTTATAAATTCACAAAATCACCAAAAACAAACATTCAGGAGAACAGTTATGGAAGTTAGATTGATAAAACCTGAAGAAGCTGTGGATTATCTCAAAATATCTGCTGCATCATTCATCTGGAAATTTGATAAAGACGTCGATAAAGAAGTTGAAATGCCTGTTTTGGGTGCTTTTAATGAAGGAAAACTTATTGCAGGTATGGAGCTGTTTGATTTCAAGTGCAACTACTGTGGGAATCTCATAAACACTCTTGTTCTTAGCGGGATATGCAGTCAGCCGGAACACCGCAGAATTGGCGGTGTAAGGGCACTCTTTGAAGAAGTGGGTAAAACTGCTGTGGAAAAAGATATCGTAGCAGGTTTTCTTTCCCCTTTTTCAATTTCCTATTATGAGAAATTCGGTTATGCAAATCTCAACCGCCTTTTTGCAATCACGGTACCTTTTCATAATCTCGACCACATCCCCCGTAATAACGATGTTGAACTTTATACGGGTGAACAGTTTGAAGAGCTCTGCGAGCTTCACAACAAATGCGTTTTCAAAGAGAATCTTATAACTATGAGAGAGGATGAAAAGCATTTTTGCAAAAGACCCCTTGAAGATACAGATTATACATACATTCACCGAAATACTTTGGGCGAAGCTGACGGATATGTGCGTTTTAAGGTAAATCGTCCTGACGAGCTTGTTGCAGAAGAACTTTTTGTGCTGACACCTGGTGCACTTAAAGGTATTATCGGTTTTTTACGAAATTACGATGGAATTGTAAAAACTCTGCGTGTAAAAAAACAGTATACCGGTTCACCCTTTGCTTGTCTTGTTGACAGAATTGACGGTATCAACTACGAATATGACAAGGGGTATGCCGGGCGAATATACAATCTGAAAAAACTGCTCGAAAATAATTCTTATCCCCAAGAATACGGCAAATTCAGCATATTAAGCCTTGATGATTTAGAGCAGAATAAGGGAATTTTTGATGTTGAATATCAAAACGGCAAAGTAACTGTTACACAAAGAAATAATGGTGATTATGATATCTCACTCACACCGCCTGCAGCAGCAAGACTACTCCTTGCAGGTGAAGGACACACAGAACAGACGGCTGTTTATATTGAGGGTGTTGAGCTGAAAGGCAATACAAATGATTTCTTTAGGGCTTTCCCGCATCGTGCAACACGTTTCATAGACAGTTTTTGGTCCATATAAAGAACAAAACCGCAATTCCTTGAATTAAGGAGTTGCGGTTATTCTTTTATAACGATATTAAGCCAATGGGAAATTACTCATCTGTACCTTCCATTATTTTTATAATCTCTTTTTTAAGTGTTTCGAAAGCGGTTTTTATTAAACGGATAAGTTTATCAATAAATGTTTCGCTTTCTGTGTCTTTTGAATCATCAGTTGTTTTTTCACCTGACCCGCCGTAGCAACCAATGTTTGTTTCGGTTATTTCATTACCAAAGAAATCAACTGTCAAATCATCCTCAACCTTAACACCTGCACCTATAAGAGCAGAGCCCTCTGCCAGCTGATATGCGGTTGTAGCATCGTCACCACCTACAAAGTTTGGCAGCATATTCAATGAATCAGGGTCAATGCCGGGCTTCATTGTGTAAGCATAGCAGTTATTTGTATATGTATTGTTTGCAACCTTTTCTTCCTTTTTGTTGAAATATATAATACACCCATCTTCAGGAATGATTATATTATTTGCAAAGAAGCTATTTGTAAGGTAGCGCACGTGAAAATCTGCACAGTTAATTATGGTATTATTATAAAACTTGAAATTATCTTCACCGTTACCTGATGCAATCGCACTTCTGCCACCATTATCATTCACAGAAAGGCAATATCTTACTGTATTGTTTTTCTGTGGGCTTTCTTTTGCATTATTGCACATAAATCTCATATTATCGTGAGAATAGATGTATTGATATGTGCAGTTATTTGTGCAGGAATCAAAGTCAACGGTCATACCGTCACCAAAATTCTTCTGTCCTGCAATTTCGCAAAACTCTATTGTACTGTTTTCACTACCCCAGAACCACATAGCCGCCGTGAAATAAAGAATTTCTCCATTTTCATCAACGCCCTCACCCTGACAAGTGTTAATAGCTCGGCAGTTTGTAACCAAAGCACCGTCACAAATGCCTACGATAATTGCTTCAGCATCCATTTCGTGAAAATAGCAACCCTCAATAAGAAGACCTGTATTGTAAATAGGGTCTGCATCCTTTTCTTCACACCAAGGATTCTGCTCATCATTCCAGGATCCCCAAATCATAAAACCGTTTGCACAGTCATAAACCTCGCAATTTTTAATGGTAAGGTCATTTACCGCATACCTTGAACGAGCAGGAAGCCCCTTAACCATAACTGCCGCTCTTGCAGGTGCCGCACCGTTTGCCATATCGTCACGGTTATTTACTTTGCCGTTGGGCATACCATGGAAATATACATTATCAATAGTAATCCCCTCGGATGTTTTATTTAGTGTATCAATCCAGATACCGCCACCGTTAGGTGCAACCATCTGAAGATTTGAAATTGTAATATATGAACAATCTATAAGAGTAAGAATTTCGTCATTTTCCTGCGTGGTGAGAATGGGTCTTTCTCCCTTACCGTAAGAAGATATAACAAAGGGATTTTCCTTTGTTCCTTGAACATCTGCTAATTCCACTTTAAAATCGTATGTTCCGCCACATTTAAAAAGAACCTTTACACCGGCTGTAAGAACCTGTTCACCTGTGAAACCACCCAAATCTTTCCAAGCCTCTGTCTCGCTTGTTCCCGAATTGGAGTTATTGCCGTTAATGGAGTCAATATAGTATGTTATATTGATAACGGATTCAGCTGATACAAAAGGTACTGTTGTAAAAATAAAAATTATAGAAATAATTACACATAAAAGCTTTTTCATATAGATCCCCTTCATATAGTTTTTTGTAATGATTATATTAATTACGGCATATAGGGGTTATCCTCGTATTCGTAATCCTCAGGCATAATCATTGGTCTGAAGTAGTTTATTGTGTAGTCAACACCCCATTGACCTTTTTTGCCCTTCCAATAATTTGAGTGGGGTTCAATAGAGAGCATACCGTCATAATTTTTGGTATAAAGCAAATCCATAACGGATTTCCAGTCTATCATATCAAGACCTGCGGGTGCATCATCATAATGCTCGCCATCTATATAAACAGCGCCTTTCAGATGGAAATGATAAAATCTTTCTGCCCAATCTCTGATTTCTGCAAGGTAGTTGCCGCCTCTGCTCAAACAATGAGAAGCGTCATACTTTATACCAAGAGTGGGGAGTGCAGACAATATAGGAAGCCATGCTTTAGGCTCCACAACAAAATTTTCCCAGGCACAATTATATACTGCAATTTTTACATTTTTATCTTCCGCGTATGAAATAAGTTCTTGCAGATATTTTATTGCAATTTCACAGTTTTCATAGAAGCTTTTATTTTCCGTATAGTTAACACCGCAGTTGAAAACGGGGCAACCGATTATTGCTGCGCTGTCTATAATATTTTTATCGTCCTGTAAAGCTTCGGGAATAATTTCTCCATTATCGTCAATTCTCTTCATTCCCCATCTGCCCATTGAACCAACAATAACGTCGTATTTTTCGCAGTAACCCTTAATATCAGGTGCTTTTGCAAGAAATTCTGCTGAATTGTAGTTATGATTAACGCAAAATTCTACAGCTTCAAGACCTTTTTGGCTGACATATTTGATGTTACCTTCTTCCCAGCCATTTATTATACCTAACTTCATAAAATCACCTCTGTGTCATATATTTTCAGGTTATCATAAAAATTTCTGAAAAGCAACATGATTATTGCAATATCTCTCTATGTCCTATATAATATTTTTATAAATATTTTTGGGGGTATTCTTATGCTCAGAAAAAGACAAGTTCACCTTGACTTTCATACCAGTGAATTTGTTCCCGTTGGTAATAACTTTTCAAAAGAACAGTTTCAAGCAGCTTTAAAGGCAGGACATATTGACTCAATTACAGTATTTTCAAAATGTCATCACGGTTGGTCTTATCACCCTACTGATATTAATGAAATTCATCCCCAATTAGATTTTGATTTGCTTGGGGCTCAACTTGAAGCCTGCAAGGAAATTGATGTAAAAGCTCCCGTTTATATTTCAGCAGGCTTTGATGAAAAAGAATATCGCAAGCGTCCTGAATGGCGTTTTTGCCCGTCTCTCAAAAAAGAAGATATAGAGAATTATAACAAAGAAGTGCATTTTCACCTGCTTTGTTTTAATACAGGCTATCTTGATTTTCTTTGTCAGCAGATTGAAGAGGTTATGGTGAAATATAACCCTTGTGGAATTTTTCTTGATATTATTTCTCCAAAAATCTGTTACTGTGATAAATGCGTCAATGATATGAAAACTCTCGGTCTTGATATAGATAATGCAGAGGACAGAGAAAGATTCTCTCAGATTACATATAATAAATACCTTGAAGAAACAAATAAAGCCGTTAGAAAATACAGCGATACCGCAACAATTTTCCATAACGCAGGGCACATTGCAAAGGGTGATTACCGCTATATTGACTCCAACACTCACCTTGAGCTTGAAAGCTTACCGACAGGGGGGTGGGGATATGACCACTTCCCACTTTCTGCCGCTTATGTGCGCACCCTCAAAGATACAGATTTTCTTGGTATGACAGGCAAATTCCATCATAGCTGGGGTGAATTCGGCGGATACAAGCACCCCAATGCCCTCATTTATGAAACCGCTTTAAGCGTTGCAAACGGTGCAGGTTGTTCAATTGGTGACCAGATGCATCCTCTTTCCGAAATGAATATGGCAACCTATAATCTTATTGGTAAAGCATATTCTTTAATTGAAGAAAAAGAGCCTTGGTTAAATAATGCGGTTAATGTTTCCGATATTGCGGTTTTAAGTGCAGAAGCCACTACAGTAAACAGAGATATAAAAGCAGATATCGGTGCAAACAGAATGCTTCTTGAAAATCATTTTCTTTATAATTTTGTTGATGAAACAGCAGATTTGTCCGATTACAAACTCCTTATTTTGCCCGACGTTTCAAGCTATACAGAGGAAATGATTGAAAAAATCAAAGATTTTGCTAAAAAGGGTGGTAAAATCATTGCCACTGCAGACGCTCTCATAAAAGACGGCAAATTCTTCCTTGATTTTGGTTCGGAATACAAGGGCAAAAATGAATTTAATCCCACATATTTTGTTCCTGACTTTAAGACAGTAAACGGCACAACAGAATATGTTATGCGCTGTAATTTCAATAAATTTGAAGTAGTTGATGGAGAAATTATTGCATCTATGCAGAACCCCTATTTTAACAGGACTTTAGAGCATTTCTGCTCTCATGCCCATGCACCAAATAAACCTGATGAAGCTTTCCCCGGTGCTGTAATCAACGGCAACATTGCATACATAGGATGGGACATTTTCACCGCCTACGCTAATCACGGACATCTTTGCTTTAAAGAGCTTTTCACATACATTATCAAAAAAATGATGGGTGATGAAATAACTGTTTTTGCAGATGTTCCCGACAGAGCTGTTGTTACCTATACAAAGCAGGAAAAAGAAAAGAGAAACATTCTCCATCTACTTTTTGCTCACACAACTGTTCGTGGCAGAAATACCGAGGTTATTGAAGACACAGTTCCTCTTTACAATTTTAAATGTAGTGTGAAATGCGATGCTAAACCTTCAAAAATCACTCTTGTTCCCTCGGAAAAAGCGTTAGATTTTGAATTTGTTAACGGAAGAGCAGAATTCACAGTACCGAAAGTTGATATTCACCAGATGGTTGAAATTAAATAACAGGAGTTGGTAAAATGTCAGCATTTTTAAAAGCCACAATCGCTTTTATTGAAGTTATTCTATATATAACAGGAGTTTTTACCGCAGATACTACCATAAATTATGGTGGTAATGAATATGTGGCGCAGAAAATTTCTGCACCAATGACAATAGTCGAAAAAGGTGTTTCAGATTTTGTTATTGTAACCGAAGAAAATCCCGATGCAACAATTCAAACTGCCGTTAAAGAATTGCAGACCTATATTAAAAAAATCAGCGGTGCAAAAATAAAAGCAGTAACAGAAAAAGAAGTTACCCCCGAAGATAAAGCAATTATTTTAGGTGAAACCGCACTTGAAAAAGGTCTTGTTGAAATAAACCGTAAAAAAATAAAGGAAGATGGATTTAAGTTTTATTCTGATGGGAAACATCTTTTTATTGCCGGGTCTGACAGTCGCGGAACTCTTTACGGTGTTTATACATTCCTTGAAGAATATCTTGGTGTCCGTTGGTTCACCCCTGAACTTGAGGTTGTTCCCGAAAGTCAGGATATTATAATTGACGGGGGAATTAATAGAATCGTTGAACCCTCTTTTTCCATTCGCCGAAATGACTGTCGAGGCACAAACGATGCCCACCGAGCAAGAACAAAAATGAATGTCTCTTTCTGGAATGAAGCAAGTGAATATGGCGGTGCTTTAACCTATGTTTTATGGGACGTTACACTTGATAAATTAGTTCCGGATGAGCTTATAACAGAGCATCCCGATTATTTTGCAACAACTGCCGAAGGCACAAAAACCCGCGACCACGTTTGCCTTTCAAATCCTGATGTTTTAAAGGTTGCAGTTAAAAATGCAAGAAAAGCAATTCTTGAATGCGAAACTGATGCGAAATATATTCATATCGGTCAAAAGGATAACACCAACTATTGTCATTGCAAAAAATGTGAAGAGCTATATGAGAAATATGGCAGTATTTCTGCGCCGACAATTCTTTTCACTAATGCTTTTGCAGATGCTCTTGACGATGAATTTCCCGATTTTACATTTACTTTCTATGCCTACAATGAAACAGACAGACCACCGACGGACCTGTCTTTAAAATGTAATAACAATGTTGTTCCCGTTCTTTGCGGACTTCATAAGGCTTGCCGTAGCCACCCTTTAACCGAATGTGGCTCAAAAGATGGTAACGAAACATTCGAAAACCTCTTCGGAAGTCCCGAACCCACTATACATAAGGATTTTGAAAATTGGACCAAAATTGCCGATACTACTTACATTTATGACTATACCATAAATTTCATTAACACTGCTCAGTTTTTTTCAAATTTTGAATATATGCAGTCCACAATGAAATATATGCATGATATTGGTATTACAGGCTATATTTATAACTGCGGTGACGGACATATCGCCGCATTCAACGAACTTCGCAATTATCTTCTTTGTAAAATTCAATGGGATGTAAATTGTGATGTTGAATATCATATGATGGACTTTTTGAAAGCCTATTATGGAGAAGAAGCTGCACCATATATCAAGCAGATTATTGATATTCAGACAGCACAAACCAAGGTTTCTGCCCATGCTTTTGATTTTGACTGGCATTATCAGGCGGGATTTTACCCTATGAATGTTGCAGTAGCTCTTGACGGACTGTGGGAAAAGGCATTAACTGCCGATATTACTGAAGAACAGCTTTTTAATGTTGAAACAGATAATCTAAGTTGGGAATACTATAAAGCAAATCAATTTTTAGATAAATACACGATTCTTAACCCATTCAGACATAAGAAAATCGAAGAGCTTTATGACTCTTTGCTTGAACACGGCATTACAAAAGTTTCAGGGTTTCAGGAAATCCCTCCAAAAGATGAAATCAATTTTATGCAAAGACCTTATAACTGGGGTTAAACGTAAAAATCCCGCAATTCTTTAGTCGGAGTTGCGGGATTCGTTTTGTTTCTTATAAGTTGACACTTTTGTAAAAAATGTTATATACTTATATTAACAAAAATAAACTTTGAGGAATTGCAGATGAAAAGAGTTTTTTCTTTAATTTTAGCGGTTTTACTTGTAACATGTATTTTTTTTAATATGCCTTCCGCAAAAGCCACTGATGCTACCGGATTTTTCAATGTAACAACGGATGGTTTCAGTTGTAACGGAACAATTACATACACAGTTCACCTCAAACAAAATATTTCTTTTTCCGGTGCTTCAATCCGCTTTAAATATGACAGTTCCGTTTTAGAAGTCTTTGAATGCGGACCTTTTATGACAGAAGACAGCTATGGTGATCCTGTTGAAAATATTTCAGGCATTTATGAAAGTGGGAAGATTTCAGGACTTTCAGGTGTTCATGGAATAATTTTTATGTATGGCGGTGAAGAAGATTATAGGGCAAAATCTTCCGACAAAGCTTTTATTCAAATCTCTTTTAAACTTAAAGATAATGTTTTTATTCCTTTTTCTGAAACAAAAGTTGATTTTTATTGTTATGAATTTGTAAGCTATGATAATCCACAATTAAATATTTACAACGGTAATGAAAAACTCATAACCACCATTAAAAACTTACCTAAAGAGCATTCCTTTACTGATAATGTTTGCTCCTCTTGCGGTTGCTTGTGTTTTGAATATACAAAAAATGAAAATGGAATTACAGTTACAAAGTATAATGGGAAAAAAGGAACATTTGAAATTCCTTCTTCAATAAATGACTTCTCTGTTACAGGAATCGGTAATGGTATTTCACCTATTTGCCCCGATTTTATCGATGTTACAATTCCTGACTCTGTTATATACATTGGTGAAAATGCTTTTTACGGAACACAATTTTATAATAATCCTTCCAATTGGCAAAATGGCGCACTTTATATAGATAACTATCTTATAGACACCAACGAAGAGAAGCCTTTTAAATTTTACGTTGACAGTTCAATTATTATTGCCGATGGAGCATTTGACAATTTTTCGGGTTATATACTTTGTGAAAATGACAGTAACGCTCATAGATATGCACTTTCAAACGGAACCAATTTTATTATTCCTACAATATCTCCTACAGATAATAACTCTGCAGTAGATTTTCCTAATCAACTTGTTTTTACGACAGTTTTAAAATGCGATAATGCAGAAAATATTGTTTCTGTTCCCGAAAATATGAATTTAAAAACAGATTTTTCTTCTCCTACGGAAATGTTCTTTGGTACAGGATCAACATTCACAGTGTATGATGGGGAAGACTATATGGGTGATTATACCCTCATAGCTGAGGGTGACATAAATGGTGACGGTGTTTGCGATGTTATTGACGCAGCCGCAGCTCAAATATATTCTGTAAACCTCTTAACCCCATCACAAAATGAAATTTATGCCGCCAACGGTGAAATAGCAGAAAAAATAGATACTTCAGACTACCAGAATGTTGTTAATATTGCTTTGGGACAATAAAAATTCCCGCTCTGCCGAAACAGAGTGGGAATTTTTTTGTGAAACTTATTTATAAAGAGGACCGTAGGCTTCGCAAGCGCGGAAGTCTGCACTTTCAAGCTCTTGTGTGCCGAATGCGTTCCAGCAAGCAGGACGGAAGATTTTGCTTTCGTCAACATTGTGCATTGAAACGGGAATTCTAAGCATAGAGCAAAGAGTGATAATATCTGCGCCGATATGACCATAGGAAATTGCGCCGTGGTTTGCACCCCAGTGATTCATAACTTCATAAGCAGAGGTGAAAGGACCTTTACCTGTGAGAGTGGGAGCGAACCATGTGCAAGGCCATGTGTAGTCTGTTCTCTTCCAGATAACATCTGAAACTTCATCGGGAAGTGCTACTGTGTAACCTTCGCAAATCTGAACTGTTGGTCCAAGGCCTTTAACAAGGTTAAGACGAATCATTGTTGCAGGCATTTCAGCTCTTGTAAGGAAACGGCTGGAATATCCACCACCACGGAAGTAACCGTTATCAGCTGCGCACCATTCGGTTGCGTCGTTCATAGCTTTAATATCAGCTTCTGTTACATCATACCATTCTTTGATGATGCCATTGCCGTTTTCATCCTTAACTTCACCACATGCATCAAGACAGCAAGCACCTGAATTAATAAGGTGGATAAAGCCCTGAGATTCTTTTGCTTTGCCTTCAAGGTCGTAGCCTGTAACTCTCTTAACTGCTTCGGGGCTCCAGTATGTACGAACGTCTGCAAACATCTGGGGTCTGTTTGTAAGGAGCTTCATAAGGAGCATACTTACGCCATTAAGTGTATCATTTTCTGTTGCAAGGATGTAGGGTTCTCTTGCGCCATTCCAGTCAAAGCTTGTGTTAAGCATTGCCTCTGCAAAGTCAGCGTTGGGATAGAAGTCTGTCCACTGTCTCTGACCCTGGAAACCTGCTGCAATAGCATTGTGACCAACCATTTCTTCCTCTCTGCCTTCGGGAAGATTTTTGTTGCCGTTCATAAGGTCTTTGATGATGCACATCATTTTATCTGTGAATTCCCAGTCTTTTTCTTTCTGCTCATCGCTCTTTCTTACGAACTCGGGGTTCTTATCGAAACCAACCTTACAGTTTTCTCTAACCCATTTATATGCTTTCTGATATTCTGCTTCGTCATAAATGCCTTCTTCCATTCGACGAATAACTTCAACTTCGTCAACGGATTCAACACGCATACCGAGATATTCTTCAAAGAAATCTGTATCAATTGAAGAACCTGCAATACCCATACAGATTGAACCAATCTGAAGGTATGATTTACCTTTCATTGTTGCAACTGCAACTGCACTTCTTGCAAAGCGGAGAAGTTTTTCTTTAACGTCTTCAGGCATTGTTGTGTCATCAGCATCCTGAACGTCTTTGCCATAGATGCCAAATGCAGGAAGACCTTTCTGTGCATGTGCAGCGAGAACGGCTGCAAGATAAACTGCACCGGGTCTTTCGGTTGCATTAAAGCCCCAGACACCTTTGATTGTTGCAGGGTCCATATCCATTGTTTCAGAACCGTAGCACCAACAGGGAGTAACGGAAAGAGTAATCATAACGCCTTCCTTACGGAATTTTTCTGCACATGCAGCTGCTTCCGCAACACGACCGATAGTTGTATCAGCAATAACAACTTTTACGGGTTCGCCGTTGGAATATTTAAGATTTTTTGTGAAAAGTTCAGCAGCAGCTTTAGCCATATTCATAGTCTGCTCTTCAAGAGACTCACGAACTTTGAGAGGACCGCGTCTGCCGTCGATAATGGGTCGAATACCGATTACGGGATATTCGCCGAGAAATCTGTTCTCTGCCATAATAATATCATCCTTTCAACTGTGCAAAGACGCACAGATTATTTCATTTAATAGTATAGCACAAATGGAAAGGATTTCAATCAGTTATAAAGTAAAATTTTACATTAAATATTAGGTTAAAATGACAAATGTTAAAAATATAACATTTGTTGACAAAATGTGACACTCATTATACAATACAGTTGTATAAACCTGAACTGAATATTTTTTGGTAGAGGCGCGATTGACAAGATTAGGTTTCAGAGCCGCGGGGCAAAGAAGAATCCGAAAGGGGAAATCGCCGAAACGAAAACGATATACCCGGAGGCGTTTTTGTTGGTTGCTTTGTTAACAGCAAAGTGACTGTCACATTTGTGGAGAGCTATCATTGATTTAACATCATGACTGTTTTTCACACAGCCATGATTTTTTTATTTCAGGAATTAAGGAAAGGAATTTTACAATATGAAAAACCAAAGAAAACGCAGATTTTTTGCGGTGCTTATTATGTGCATTTTTATGTTCACTCTCGGCACAATCTGCTCCGCAACAGCGGATGAAGATGCAGCGGTATTGACTATCGGTGCAACAGATTCCACAGTTGTTACAGTCGGTGAAACTGAATACGACCTCTCCGACGGTGACGCCGCTCTCGCTTATGTTGACAGCTATGCTGACAACCTTGAAGCAGACCCCAATTTTGAAACAAACGTAAACACAGCAATTGACAAGGTTCGTGAATCAATTCCCCAGTATGCAACTTTCTGGGCATTACTTGCCCCCATTATTGCTATCGTTCTTGCTCTTATAACAAAAGAAGTTTATTCTTCACTTGTTATCGGTATCATCGTTGGCGGCGCAATTTATGCAGGCGGTAATTTCGAAGGTACCCTCGTTCATGTTATGAGCGATGGTTTTATCGCAAACGTTGCAGACTCCTATAATATGGGTATTCTCATATTCCTCATTCTTCTCGGCGCACTTGTTGCAATGATGAACAAAGCAGGCGGTTCTGCTGCATTCGGCAGATGGGCAACTGCTCACATTAAATCAAGAGTTGGTGCTCAGCTTGCAACAATTGCTCTCGGTGTTCTTATTTTCATCGATGACTATTTCAACTGCCTTACAGTTGGTTCAGTTATGCGCCCAGTTACAGATGGTCACAAGATTTCCCGTGCAAAGCTTTCTTACCTCATTGACGCAACAGCAGCTCCTGTTTGTATTATTGCTCCCATTTCTTCCTGGGCAGCAGCAGTTGCAGGTTTTGCAAGAGGTGCAGGCGCAGAAAATGGTATCAGCCTTTTCATTCAGGCTATTCCCTATAACTTTTACGCTCTTCTTACAATTGCAATGATGATTTTCCTTGCTGTTACAGGTCTTGACTTTGGTCCTATGAAAAAACACGAAAAGAATGCAAAAGAAACCGGTGACCTTTTCACAAGCGGTACAAAACAAGCTGTTGAAGAAATGACAGTTAACGAAAAAGGCAGAGTTTGTGACCTTATCGTTCCCATTCTTATTCTTATCATCAGCTGTGTTATCGGTATGATTTACTCCGGTGGCTTCTTCAGCGGTGAAAGCTTTGTTGATTCTTTCTCCAACTCTGACGCTTCTGTTGGTCTTGCATACGGTGCATTTGTAGCAATTATTATTACTGTTATCTTCTATCTTCTCCGAAGAGTTCTTTCTTTCAAACAGATTATGGAATCTCTTCCCGAAGGCTTTAAAGCAATGGTTCCTGCTATTATGATTCTTGCTTGCGCTTGGACTCTTAAAGCTATGACAGACTCTCTCGGTGCAAAGATTTTCATTTCTCAGCTTATTGAAGGCAGTGCTGCAGGCTTCCAGGCTCTTCTTCCTGCAATTATTTTCCTTATTGCTGTTGGTCTTTCCTTTGCAACCGGTACATCATGGGGTACATTTGGTATTCTTATTCCTATCGTTCTCTCCGTCTTCGGTGCAGGCGAACCTATCACAATCGTTGCAATTTCCGCTTGTATGGCAGGTGCGGTTTGCGGCGACCACTGCTCACCCATTTCAGATACAACAATTATGGCATCCGCAGGCGCACAGTGTGACCACCTTAACCACGTTTCCACACAGTTACCCTATGCTCTTACAGTTGCAGGTGTTTCTGCAGTAAGCTATATTATTGCAGGTTTCATTCCCAACTGGATGATAGTTCTTCCCATCGCTTTTGTTCTTATGATCGGTACACTCTTCGTTATTAAAGCAGTTACAGGTAAAAAAGCATAAAATAGAACACATCATTTACAATTTAAAAACTCCATCTCTTGATTTGAAAGAGTAAACTAAAAGTAGACACCCAAAAGTGTCTACTTTTTCTTTTTGTGATATAGTAAAACAAAGGAGTGATAAAATGAGAAAAAATAAAAGATATACAGCAGAATTTAAAATAGGAATTGTAAAGAAAGTAACGGAAGAGCATATTGGAATAAAAGAAATAGCAAGACAAAACGATATAGATAACCACAATGTGCGAAATTGGCTAAAAAACTAT
>JAZNGU010000057.1:0-3352 GCA_045576615.1 Acutalibacteraceae bacterium
GAATGCTTATTGCGTTAACTGCGGCACAGAAGATTGCTCCCCTACACCTAGCATTCATCGTTTACGGCGTGGACTACCAGGGTATCTAATCCTGTTTGCTCCCCACGCTTTCGTGTCTCAGCGTCAGTTGTCGTCCAGTAAGTCGCCTTCGCCACTGGTGTTCCTCCCAATATCTACGCATTTCACCGCTACACTGGGAATTCCACTTACCTCTCCGACTCTCAAGAAAGACAGTTTCAAATGCAGGTTATGGGTTGAGCCCATAATTTTCACATCTGACTTGCCTTCCCGCCTACACACCCTTTACACCCAGTAAATCCGGATAACGCTCGCCACCTACGTATTACCGCGGCTGCTGGCACGTAGTTAGCCGTGGCTTCCTCGTAAGGTACCGTCATTTTTCTTCCCTTACAACAGAAGTTTACAACCCGAAGGCCTTCTTCCTTCACGCGGCGTCGCTGGGTCAGGCTTTCGCCCATTGCCCAATATTCCCCACTGCTGCCTCCCGTAGGAGTCTGGACCGTATCTCAGTTCCAATGTGGCCGTTCAACCTCTCAGTCCGGCTACTGATCGTCGGCTTGGTGAGCCATTGCCCCACCAACTACCTAATCAGACGCGAGCCCATCTTCGTACGATAAATCTTTGATATCCTAACCATGCGGTAAGAATATGTTATGCGGTATTAGCAGCCGTTTCCAGCTGTTGTCCCCCATACGAAGGCAGGTTGCTCACGCGTTACTCACCCGTCCGCCACTAAGTCACAAAAAACTTTGACCGAAGTCTCCGTCTTAAGTGCTTCGTTCGACTTGAATGTGTTATGCACGCCGCCAGCGTTAATCCTGAGCCAGGATCAAACTCTCTAAAAAATTGTATCTCAAGCACTCTCGTGCCTAAAACCTTTTTTAGAGCTATAATCTGCTCGTTTACTTTTTGTTTGAGTAGTATTCTCAAGAAATTGCGAGATTCGTCTTTGCACAATACTATATGCTTTGTACTTCATCTCTTGTTGTTCAATTTTCAATGACCGATACGCTTCCCACTACCCAAAGTCTCACGCTTCTGCGTAAGCCCTCTTTTTTGTGGACAGCTTGTCTATTATATCACTTCCTAAAGCCTTTGTCAATACCTTTTTTCAAAGTTTTTTGAAAAATTTTTGATCAGGCGGAATTGATATGCTCGTTTTTAGGCGAGTGCAATTATTATACTACTAAAAATTACATTTGTCAACAGTTTTTCCTCATTTTTTTAATTTTATACAGAATAAACACAACTTTTTTGTTTCATAATACTTTATGAGGTGAAAATTACCATGACTACCATATTTATAAGAACTTTTATAGTATACACGATCCTGATAATAGCTATGCGAATAATGGGAAAAAGGCAGATAGGAGAGCTTGAAGTATCCGAGCTTGTGACTACCTTTATGCTCTCAGAGATAGCCACCGCCCCTATTGAAAATCAGGACGTGCCCGTGGCGCACGCAATAATACCGATAATCATCCTTTTATTTATAGAGGTTTTTTCTTCGGTCATTCTCATAAAGGTGCCTTTCTTGAAGAACGTCGTTTCGGCAAGGCCGAGCATTCTTATAAGAAACGGAAAAATAGACCAAAAAGAACTGCGAAACAACCGCATATCACTTGAGGAGCTTATGTGTGAGCTTCGCTCGGGGCAATGTACAGACCCTACAGAGGTGGCGTATGCTATTCTTGAAAAAAACGGGAAGCTTACGATAGTACCAAAAGCAAAATACAGCCCGCCCACATCCGACGACCTTGGAATAACGCAGCAGGAGAGCGGCATAATACATCTTTTAGTAATCGACGGCAAGATATGCGAAAACAATTTGAAGAATTCAGGAAAAAGCAAAGAGTGGCTCCAAAAGGAGTTAAAAAAGCTACCCTGCCCTATGAAGAAAATATATATGTTCGGCATTGACGATGCGGAGAGGATAACGCTTGTCAAAAAGGAGGGCGTTTGAAAACTTTTATCATAAGCACGGTTATATTTGCCGTAATGATTTCGGTAATAATCTTCAATTATATGTATATAAACGACGCCGCCGACGTTTTAGATGAGCTGGCTGCAGCTATTATACCGGAGGCCGACAATTTAGAAGCGAGCGTAAAAGCTCTTGAGGATTATTGGGAAGACAACAAAGTAAGGATAGGTCTTGTATCAAATCACACTGTTATAAATAATATAGGAATAAAAATATCCGGCATCAGGCTTTTCTACGAAAAAAATGACAGTCTGCGCCTTGCAAGGGAGGTTTTGCTCTTAAAGGAGGAAATAAAGGAGATGCGAAGGCTTGAAAGACTATCTGCGGAGAATATATTTTAGAAAAAGGGCTGTCGCAAAGCGACAGCCCAATTTTTTAGTTAGATCACCAAGGGGTAGGCACTCCATCGACATAGCGCCAATAGTTGCCCTCCTCCACCGGCTGAGTTTCGGAATAATAGTATATTGGAGAAGAAGTTATTCTGCTATTCATAGGACCAATTTCAATATTAGCCATATCGGTTTGTGAACCTACATAATAAACAGCTTTCATCTTTCCGTCATAATCATCTCCAAGCCCAGATACTGCTATAGTAGTAACTGTTTTGGGGATAACAATGCTCTCCAAAGAATCACAGCCCATAAGAGCAAAAAATTCAATAACCGCAACACCATCAGGTATTATCAGGCTTGTTAAGCTACCGCATTCATAAAAAGTAGCACCCAAAATATTGCCATTTAATTTTTTTGGAAGTATTATGCTCTGTAAACTACTGCAATTATAAAACGCCGATGCACCTATACTTTCCACGCTCTCCGGGATAGTCAAACTTATCAGCCCACTGCAGTCATAGAAAGTTTCTTCGCCAATACTCGTGATATTATTAGGTAAAGTAATGCTCGTCAGCGAAGTACAACCGTAAAATGCAGATTTTCCGATGGCGGTTACACTATCCGGAATATCCATGCTTATTAAAGCGGTGCAACCAGAAAACGCATATTCACCGATACTTGTCACCCCATCAGGTATACTCATATTTATTAGAGAGGTACAGTCGCTGAACGCACTCGCCCCGATGCTTGTCACATCACCGAGAATAGTTACCTCTGTTAATTTTGCGCAATCGCTGAATGTATATTTACTAATGCTTGTTACGTTTTCCGGTATCACTATACTTTTAATGGAACTGCCGGAAAAAGCAGCACCGTTAATACTCTTCACGCTGTCGGGCAGAGTGATATTACTTAAAGAAGTGCAACCGGCAAATGCAGAACCGCCTATATCGGTTACCCCATCGGGGACATTTACGTTCTTAAGTTTTTTACAATCATAGAACATTTGACTACC
>JAZNGU010000058.1:0-94335 GCA_045576615.1 Acutalibacteraceae bacterium
CCATATTGTCAGCAAGGATATTGAATATTTGCTCACCGACATCCGCAAAATGCGGTTTGTGCAGATATTCAAAAGTAAGGTTTGATAAATTCATTTTTTATATCCTTTTCATCAGTTTCAGATACTCACCGTTTTCATCCGCACCGTCAAACAACACTTGAGTAAATCCGTATTTTTTATACAGATGCAGAGCATTGACATTATCTTTATCAACACCGATAGTCATTTCGGTGTAACCCAAATCTTTTGCTTTTTCAATGAGAAATTTCAAAATCTCACTGCCGATACCTCGGTTTCTGTATTCCTTTTTCACAATCATTCTTGAAACGTAAACTCGCTTATCCGGAATGGTGTAATCGGGGTCAATTGTACTTAAAACCAAAGCACCCTCACCGATAAATTCGCCATTGATTTTATAGATAAAAACAAGACGATTACCCGATGCGATTTCCGCTCTCCATTTCTCAGCAAGCGGTTGAGTTTTCATATTCCAGATATTTGAACACTTGTGATACTCTTCTTGCTTGAGCGGTTCAATAACTATTTTTTGAGAATATTTTAAACCGTTCTTCAAATTTTCAATAATTTTCATCGTTTTATCCCAATTCTTTCAAATACTCATCCGTTTCTTCTCTTGACTTAAAAATTACCACTTGTTTTTCAGCTTTGTATTTTTCAATTAAATCATATATCTTTGGCAAAGATTTTTCGGAAAATTCTTTGATAAAGCCTTGAAATTCGGGGTCTAATTCTGTTTCAATCCAAGGCAAATCATAACGACCCTTGCCGATTCTTTCTGTTGCTCCTTGTATGCAAACATCTGTCGGCAAATCAAAAAGAAAAACTGTGTCACATTCTTTAAGCCTCATCTCAATTGTTCTGCCATAGTTACCATCAATTATCCATTCGGGTGTGGTAAATATTTCTCTTATTCTCTCATCAAATTTATCTCTGGGAATATGGGTTTTATCAGGTTTATGCCATATTGCATCAAGGTAATACAACGGCAACCCTGTGCATTTATTCAGTTTTTCTGCAAAAGTTGTTTTACCCGAACCTGGACAACCTATAACAATAACTTTTTTCATTGCCTATAACCCCTATTTTTTCGTTAGCATCATTTATAACTATATACAGATAATTATCCGCAGAAGCTACACCCTCAGGGAATATATCATTAAACTCACCTTTTGCCGCTTTCAAAGCCTTGAATCTGAATTTCTCGTCACCTGATTTTATCAAATGCTCTGCATAAGCCTTTACCGACCACTTTGAATACACCTGAAACTCATCATTGTTCATTCTCTTAAAAGTGATTTGTTTTAATTCATTCTGCAAAGTAAACACCTCTTTTACTTTTTAGCTTTTACATCAATACTATTTTACAAAACCTCTACTTCAGTATCATAATACCGATCATAGTTAATAGGATATGTCAGGGAGTAATTTCCCTTTTTACGAATATAGCCTATAGTTCTGTCAATACCTATAACGCCCATCTTACCAAGATAAAATTTCACTTGTGCTTTACGTTCTTCAAATGTCATATTTTATAGCCGAAAAGAGTTGAACCCCGTACGCCTAAAATTCAATTCTTTTCGGCTATACCCACTTTTATCGGCAATTTTCTCATTATATCAACTCAAACAAAGCCGTGTCGTGCTTATTCATGCAAAGTGAAATAACATCAGTTTCCTGTTCCTCAAGGTTCGGGCCAAGAAGAGACCTTACCTTATATTTTTCAGGTAGCTTTATTTTAACCTCACCCTCATGAGATGTATGAATACCGACATATCCGCCACCGCAATAAACCACATTGTTATCTGAATTATAGCAATGAACACCCTTTGAAACAAGAAATTCTCGCAATTCCGGTGTGGAAATATAGATTTTATCACCTTCGGGGAAAAGATACGGGATATTATGGCTTTCGCAAAGTGACATTGCTTTCTTCCCGCTTTCCGAAGGTAAAGGTGTGGTAAAAATTGCGACCTTGTATTTATCAATAACCTTTGGTGCATCCTCTGTCATACACAAATCAAAAGGAATACCTGTATTACCCATTGCAACCCTGATATTATTAACGCTACAGGAAACATTGCTACATCGTGGATTATTAAAATATCCCTTTTCGTCTATGAAAACAACTGTCTGTGCAGATGGATAAGAATTTGATTTAGTTTTCGATTCTTCTGCAATACTTTTCATTTTACTCAGTTCAAGCATTATTACTTCATGGTGGTACCAACCGCCCCACATATCAAACCACCATATACCTGAAAATCTTGTAAGCTGATGGGCAAATGCTTTTCTCACGGCAGAGAGAGAAAGAGGTAGAGTATCGGGACCACACCAAACGGTTTTATTACCTTTATCATCTTTAAGCGCAAAATAATTGTCTGAAAAGCTTCCGGGACGAGATTCCTGCATCCTTCTTGTAAGGTGAGTTCTTATATCGCACTCAACAAAATACAGTTTGTTATGAAGCTTAAGGGATTTTTCTGCTATCATATCGCCCCAATCAACACCAAGCTCCCTTGTGCAATCGTAGCAACAAGGTGATGAGAAAAAGTCGATATACGGTGAATCAATAATATGCCTTAATCCTGCAAGACCGAGAAGCGGGTCATTCACGAAAGCGTTGTAGCCATAAAAAGCACCGACAATCTGTTCATTGTTAATAAGCTTTTTAAGTGCCTTGCAGAAATGCACAACAGCATTTGCTGCAGTTTCGCAACAGAATTCACCATAACAGCTGACTGTTTCATTATAGCCTGACTTAAATAAATCCTCTTTCGTAATTTCAGGAACAGTATCTGCATTATATTTTTTCTTCAGCCACAAATGGAAATATTCAATACCCTTTTCTGAAAAAGAGCCTGCCATATCATGATGCATCCACTCCTGAGTTGTGCCACCGCAAATCTGATAGCCTGCAATTCTGTGGCTATAATCTGCCGAACGGATGTGTGAAACAAGAGCTGCAAGAAGCTCTGCACCATCATGGAGATATTTTTCTGACCAAAGAGCTTCTCTCATACCCGATGGTGTAGAAATACATTCGGTAAGGTTATTTTCAATCCATTTTAGCGGCATTGCAACATTTATCCGAGGGAAAATAAGGGCATCGGGACATTTAGCTAAAACCTCACCGACAACCCCGTCAAATTCTCTGTAATCGGGTTCATCACCCTCAAAAACGCCTGTCCTGAAGGGTGAAAAGCCGCTGACATTATTTATCGGGAGCTTGGTAAATGAAGCATTGATAAAAAACATTTTATAACCGGCTTTTATAAAATCTGAAAATTCTCCGCATTCCTCAAAATAAGTAGTGTAAGCAAGAGGATAATTCAATGCTCCATCTATAGATATATAGGGTTTCTCATTTTTAAATTCAACTGAAGAATTCACATTATCGCCTCATATCATTCATCATTTTTCACGCCATAAATTTGAGTATATCCTTTGTTATTTCATATTTAATAGGTTTTCCGTTTATGTAATTATCAAACTGCTCAATCATATAATCTGCCATTCTTTCAGTTTCGTTACCGAGACTTCCTGCAATATGCGGTGTGATAATTGCATTTGGGCACCAGAAAAGCGGACTGAAAAACGGAGCATTTTCATTCTTGAGAACATCCAAAACGGCAGTTATTGAGGGGTGGCAAAGTAAATATTTTGCAAGAGCAAATTCATTGACTTGGTCTCCTCTGCCCGTGTTTATGAATGTTCCGTGAGGTTTCATAAGCCTGAACAATTTTCCGTTGAAAATATTTTTCAATTCTTTTTTATTTGCAAGGTGATTACTTATAACATCGCATTCTTTAAAAATTGTTTCAATATCGCACAAGATAACACCAAGTTCCTTTGCTCTCTCCTCTTTCACAAATGGGTCGTATGCATAAACAGAAACATCAAGTTCCTTAAGTTTTTCTGCAACAGCAGAACCGATTGCACCAAGACCGATTAAGCCCACCTTTGAGCCATAAGCACCAACACAGTTCTGTGTATGAGCAATGGAATAAGGCAAAAATGATTTATATCTTTTTGCCCCCTGAAAATATCCCTTTAAGGCTAAAACAATCTGAGAAACAGTATATTCTGCAACAGGAACACCATTGGCTGAAAATGCACTGAAAACTCTTATTCCACAATCAAGAAAAGGCTTTGCGAAATACTGAACTGTTCCTGCGCTATAAAAAACAACCTTAAGGCATGGCATATATTTTTTTATTTCTTCCTCAGTAAATTGAGGCATTCCCCATGTTGCAAAAGCAATTGCGCAGTCCTTTAAAAACTCTTTATAGCTTTCAATATTGCTTTTATCTATTCTTGGAGAAACCTCACCATATTCACCTAATTTTTTCAAAACGGATGGTGTGAAAACTTTCGAAAATTTGCTTTTGTCTCTGCTGAACAATGCGATTTTTATTTTAATCACCTCAATATGCTTTGAGTTTGCGAACGTCTTTTATAAAGTTCTTTTCCTTTGAGCCTTTAGTAAATTCAACAATAACAATGCCATTATAATTCATTGAAATAAACTTTTTAATCAGCTTATCAATATAATTTTTATCTTTCTTCCTAAAGCGTTGCTCTCGCTTCAGATCACGGTAGCTGACATGGAAATTCTCAATAAAATCAAAAGTCTTTTCAATTCTTTCTATATCATAATCAAACTTGAAATAACGGGACTGAAAATAGGTTTTAAAGCTATCGCAATTCAAATCGTTTTTTAGCTTCAAAATCGCATCAGTGTTATTATTAAAGGTGTTATCGTGACATTCGGGACAAACGAGAAGATTATACTCTTCTGCCTTACTGCAAAGAATTTTCATTTCTTCTAAAAGCTCTTCATATTCACTTTCTGTGAAATTTTCGCTATCCTTTTTGCCAAGCCAAATTCTTATGGAAGAAGCACCCATTTCACTTGAAATTCTGCAAACCTCTTCCCACTCTTTTTTTTCAGAACATCCTGTTCTGTAGTAACTGCCGTATGAGCTTATTTTAATATTGTTCTCATCGCAAAGCTTTTTTGCAAGTTTTGCATCCTCAATGGTTTTAACGTGAACATCTCCACCCCATTCGACAAACTCAACACCTGCATTTTTTGCAATTTCAACTACCTGACTAACAGTTTTATTTCTGAAAGTGACACTTGCTACTCCGATTTTCAAGCTGCCCATCAAATCACACTCTCCTGAAGTTATTTGTATGCAGTTGTTTTTTATTTTCTTCATTAATTTGAAGTATTGCCGTCTTAGTCTGCACCATCGAACAAAACCTCTGTAAAGCCGTATTTTCTGTATCAACCGCCGTTTTAAAATCAAAACTCATAAAATCAGCTCTCTTGTTATTTTTCAATCAAATCCTCAATTGTACAACCGAGAACTTTAGCTAGGCGAAAAACTGTTTCAACACTTGCTTTATTGATATCCTTGTGCCTTTGCTCATACATCTGTATAGAGCGAAGGCTGACACCCGAAAGTTTTGCAAGTTCGGACTGTGAACAACCATAAGCAGTACGAATACGCTTTAAATTCGTATCGCAGAAATATTCTTTAATAAGAGTATCAACTATATCCGCAAATTTTGAAATATCTGCTTCATGAAGAGTATAGTACATTTTTTCTAAATTATCGTATGTCACAACCTTAAAAATATCGCTATACTTTCTGCCGGAATACCATTGATAGTAGGCAACTGCCCAACCAATCCAATATTCTGTTGAACGTCCGAAACGGTTTGGAGATTCATACGGGAGTTCTTTATTCATAGTTTCAAGAACAATTTCTTTTACTATTTCAAATCCGCTTTTTCCTGCAACAAAAGCAGGTTCTCCGTTTTCCATTTTTCTGGATATCGTGCTTGCAACAAACAATTTCACAAAGTCATTACCCGAAATATTGCAAATATTCACAGCATAATCAAACGCATCTCCTAATGTGGATTGAGCCTTACTCAGATAAATTTCTTGGTATGCGTGAGTCATCGTTCAGTATGCCTCCTCTCATAATATCCTGTATATACAAGCCGTCGCTCTCTTCTTCAAGCAACTCAAGATACAACTGATTTGCTTCATCATCTCTTGCCTTACGAAGAACATAATAGTTGTCCTTTTCCGCAACATCATAGCCTTCAAATTTGATTTTAGAAAAAGCAAATTTTGATTTTATAACAACTTGTTCACCAAGTTTACCGAGTCGCATTGCTCGGGCTAATTGCTGTACTGTAATCCCGTTGTTAAGAAAAGCTTCTGCATAATCAAAATAAGAATCATCAGCTCTGTAGCCTGTGATTATATCATAAGCATTTACATTAACGCCGAAATTATCAATAAGATAGCGTTTTGCTCTGTTGGCTACGGGGGTTTTTATTGAAAAAAGACGGTGTTCAACGAGAACTGCAATCCAATTGAGGATAGTATATTCAGAACTGTTAAGATTTAAAACATTAAGGTGTTCCATGTCTAATGAATATCGGTTGGAAAAGCCATTGTGAAGCGAGGAAACCGCCCATTCTTTTGCAAGTTCATCACTCTCAGTACAGTAAAAGCCGAACCCGAAATCATTATTCTTTTTGCCTTTTCCGAAGGTTGGCTGTTCAACAATTTGTTTTGAACCGTGATATAGAGTAATTATTTTATCCATTTTCGATTCCTCCACTCATCTTCTGTCTATATTATATCACCAAAGTGATAGCTTTGTCAACGTTTTATGTCGTTTTATATCACCACAGCGATATAGTTTGCTTGTATAGAAAAACTGCCCCACGAACGTGAAGGCAGCTTTGTCAACTATTTTCTACAAACAAAAATATTTGCAAATTCTGTTTCGTAATGTTCAAGCAAATTCAAACCCGAATTATTTATACACTGTGTAATTTCTTCCGTTGTATCAGGGTAAACCACAATTTTGTTAGAACCTATGTCAATAAATTCATCTTGGTTTTTATCTGTTGATAACACAAACAAACCACCGTTTTTAAGTAGCTTCTGAACCTTGTTTATAGCGCTTTGTTTATCTTTTATATGCATAAATGTAAGTGATGAATATATAACATCAAAAGTGGTATTGAAATTATATGTCATAAAATCATCACATATAAGATTTACATTTTTATGTTGTTCAAGGTTCTTTTTTGCACCTTTTATTGTTTCAGGCGAAATATCAATGCCGTAAAATGCCTTGCAAAGTGGTGCAGTACGAACTGCAAGTCTGCCTGTTCCTACACCGATTTCAAGAACAGTCTTGTGCTTAGACAACTGCATTTTATCAATAAATACCTGACCGTCCCACTTATCCATATATGCTTTAAGTGGCTCGGGGTCATGAACAGGGTCATTGCCTTCGTTCATTAAAATATCATAATGCTTTGCGATTGGATTAACCTCATCCATACCTGTCATTTTAACAGCAGTTTCGTCAAGCCATTTTTCAATATATCCCATGGTTTCAGGGTTATAATCGCGCCATACATACTTCATTGCCATTACCTCTTTACAGTAATTTATTTGATTTTACCATTGATATAAAAGAATTGCAACCCGAGAGTTTTTCTCTGCTTGCCATATATTCTATCAGATATATCCTATTGTAATATTGACGGTAGTTAGTTCAAAATGCTTGTCCGGGTCGTTATCCTCAGCCATATATTTTCTGTTGAATCTAAGGTTATTAAAGTCCATTTCCCCTATTAAAAAATCACTTCCCTGTAAATAACCTAATAACATTATGCAGTTTTTTTATGAATGGTTGAAATCAAAGACAATTAAGTATATAATGTTTTCATAACTCAAATGGGGGAAGCGCAATGAAAAAATTAAAAAACAACAACATTGTAGAAATAAGCCTTACGACGATATTTTTGGGACTTATGATATATGCTGCATATTCTTTATGGTACATATTCAACGGAACTCAGAGCGGTGCTGATATCCACCTTTATACTGTACTTTCAGGTACGGCAATCGGTTGGTTTCTTATTATGTTCGTTAAATCCGTTTTTAAAAATGCCAACTGGATTCCAAAGCTTATTGCATTTTTAGTTGGTAATGGCTTCTTTCAAGGCTTGATATGGGGAATTAATGCAAGCATCAATAAAGAATGCTATTTAAATGACCAGGTTGTTATTAAAGCATACACAGTTGCTTTCGCTTTATCCGCAATTCTTCTTTTAATAACTTTCATTTTAAGAGCAAAAAAGAAGCTTGCAATATTAAACATAATCCTTGCAATTATTTATTTCATTATTTCTTGCGGTGGTGTGATTGTTCTGAACAAAGAAAACATAAAAGCTCTGGAATATAAAAAGAATATTCAGTTTGATACTATAAGCGCTGCTGAAATAGAAATAACCGAAGAAGAAAAGGAGCTTTGCGCTCAATGGTATGAAGACAAATTCTTTGGTATTCACAGCAAAATGCCTTTCACCTTTAAGGTTGATGGCGAAATATTCAACCCAACCGAGTGGGAACAGCATATTATGGAAAAGCCCGAGTTTGCTTCAGTTTATCAGGGCGGGCAGACCGAATATATAGTTTATAAAAACAAAAACAGCGGACTTGAAGTAACTGTTGAAGCAACTATGTTCGAAAAGAACGCTACTTGCCAGTGGACTGTATATATTAAAAATGCAGGAGAAAAGGATTCGGGAGTAATCAGTGATTTCTATGCCCTTGACTATGCTTTCCCCACAGGCAAGGCAGATCTTTACTACTCAATGGGCAGTGATACCGCAGCAAGCGACTTTTCACTTATAAAGAAAAATTTAACTTCTGCTGAACGAAAATTCAGTGCTACCGATGGTAAGCCTACAGAAGCTTTTCTCCCCTATTTCAACATTCACGGTGAAAATTACGGAATGATTCTCGGTATCGGTTGGACAGGTCAATGGGCATCGGGCATTTCAGGTTCTAAGGGCGAAACAAACATTACTGTTAAGCAGGAAAATTTCAATGCATATCTTCTTCCCGGTGAAGAGGTTCGTTCGCCCCTTGTTTCAATCAGCTTCTACGATAACGATAATGCACTCAAAGGCTTTAATCTTTTCAGAAATTGGGTTATGGACTCTGTTTACCCTGAAAATGTAAAACAGAATTCATATACTGTAATGGAGGTTGCAGGACCTACCTCAACAAAAACCACCGATGAAATCATTAATATTCTCGATACTGAAATAGCCGATAGTGTATATAAAGAAATTGATGCTTTCTGGATGGATGCAGGTTGGTACAGCTATAATGAAGGCTGGTACGATGGCGTTGGTAACTGGACTGTTGATACTAACAGATATGACAACGGTATTAAAGAGCTTTCTGACTACGCTAAGGAAAAAGGCTTAGGTCACACCCTTTGGTATGAACCCGAAAGAGTATGGCCCGGCACTCATTTCCATACTGTTGGTTCCGAAAATCCTGAATGGTTGATTAGTGTTGACGATGATGACAACCTTATGTGGAACCTTGCAAATGAGGATGCATTTAAATACTATTGTGACTACCTTTTGAAATCAATGAAAGAAAACGGTGTTACAATTTACCGTCAGGATTTCAACTTTCCGCCACTTAAATATTGGCAGAAAGCAGATGCAGAATATTACAATGGAAGAACTGGTATCTGTGAAAACCACTATGTAACAAACCTCTATAAGTATCTTGATTATCTCACAGAAAACATTGATGGTCTTATTATTGATAACTGCGCTTCAGGTGGTAAACGACTTGACCTTGAAATGACTTACCGTAGCATAGCTTTCTGGAGAAGTGATTACAACTGCTCTTATCATCCCGACCTTTTTGATGCAACTCAATCTATGACATACGGCATTTCCTTCTGGCTTCCCATCACCGGTGCAAACCTTTATATGTCGGATGAATATGCCGCAAGGTCTGCTATTATGCCCTTGATGCTTATGGATTTCTATTCACATCAGCATCCCGAATTTGGTCTTTATAAAGAACAAAAAGCATTGATGGGTGGTAATTACTATCCCCTCAATTTCGGTAGCTTTGATAATGATAAAATGCACGCAATGGAGTTTATAACCGAAGATGCAACCGTAGGTACAGCATTGATTTACAAACGTGCAAATGTTAAAGACACTGAATACACAGTTAAGCTCAACGGTCTTATAGCTTCAGAAACCTATGAGATTTATGACATTGATAAACCCGAAGAAATCAAGAAATTATCAGGCAAAGAGCTTATGAACGAAGGCTTGACCCTCCCCCTTCCCGAAGGTCAGAAAGCTATAATTCTTATGTTTGAAGCTGAATAAAATTTTAAACACCCGATTACTTCATAATGAAGCGATCGGGTGTTTTTGTATATAGAATTTAAATACTTAAATCATGCCTTTTTTATTCGGCATCTTCAACCTTAAATCCTTTTTTGATAAGCATAATCATAGGAAGAATTGCGAATATTGCAACAATAGCTGCATAAAGGAACATACTGCTTGATGGAACAATAGTTTCAACACCATATTCGTTTGCATAAGTAATTGCAGAATTTCTGCAAGCCAAGTCGCCTAATGCAGGTCCGATAATCATAGGAAGAAGAACAACGAAAATCATTCTTATTCCCTGGAAAAGACCTGCTTTACCTTGAGGAATAAAGTCTTTAATAGCTGCATTCAACTGAATGGTTATAACAAGGTTACCTACAAGTGCAGGAACAACACCAATAAGAATAATATGAATATTTGTTGATGTTGAAAGAAGAAGCAAACCTGCAGTAGCAAGAATTACACTGGGTACAAGAGCCAGAGCTTTGTTTTTTCCTGCCAGCTTAAGAAGAACAACCATACCAACAACAAGCGCTACAACAACTATCGCGGCTGTAACAATTACGCTTGTTGTAATAAGATTATCGCCATTGTCGGGAATAACAACATACTGAAGATAAACAAGAAGATAAGGGAAAAATACCTGATAAGAAATACTGCTGAAGCCTATAGCTAAAAGAGCAAGATAAAGACGGGAGTTTTCTTTGATAACAGATGGTCTGAAGCCATAGAAAAGGTCTGCCCAATAGCTTGAAGATACTTCGTTTTCTTTTGAAATTGTTTTTGGATTTTTAATTATAAATAAACCAATCACACCACAAACAGAAACAACAAGACCTAAGCCCATAAAGAAAGTCTGATATGAAACTGTACCTGACTGAGCAAGGCTACCAACACCCATAACTACCGCAACAGACAAGAAACCAACAAAAGTAAGAGCGGTTTCGATAGTGGGACGGACTTTGGGAGTTGTAATATCTGTAACCCATGCATTAAAAGCAGCGTCGTTACTTGTTGAACCCATAAAAGTCATAATAACGTCCATTGCGATAACTATCCAAACAGTAGTTGTAAGGATTACCGCTTCATCTGTAAGGCCTAACAGGCTTGCAACATTATCCCTTGTGATGAAACCGAAAAGAGCAGTAACAATACCCCAAAAAATGTAACCTACAGAAATAAACATCTTACGGTTTTTCATTTTGTCGCTTAGAGTACCCATTATGAATGTTGTGAGCACCGCAGCAATAGCAGAGAGAGCAACCATTCGGCTGATAGCAGTGGTTGGTGCCATTGTACCCGCCATAGCAGCTTCGGATGCATTTGCATAAACAGAGTTGTAAAGGAATGTATTGAAATACATATTTTCAATATTCCAGGCAACACCGCCCATAAAACTGAAAAGACATATCGCAATCCAATTCATTTTGGAAAGTTTTTCTTTAATCATTTTCCCATTTCCTTTCGTATTTATATATCTAACATTATACATAATCAAGTGGGAAATTTCAACACAGAAGAGAAATATTTATGAGTTATGTGGAAATGAGCGGATGGGTGTGATATAATTCGGTTAGTAACTAAATGTTCACAGGAGCTATAATATGACAACAAAATTATTTTTTCAGGCAATCACCAAATTCCTGTTGGGTTTTGTTCTGGTTGGTTTATTGATATTCTTACCTGCAGGCTCTCTATCTTTCAAAAACGGTTGGATTTTTATGAGCGTTTTGTTTATTCCTATGTTTCTTGCTGGATTCGTTATGATGTTCAAAAATCCTGACCTTCTCAAAAAAAGACTTAATGCAAAGGAACAGAAAAAAGACCAAAGTGTTATTGTTAAATTAAGCGGCTTAATGTTCCTTGCAGGATTTATTGTTGCAGGACTTGGTTTTCGCTTTAATTGGTACACCATGCCCTTTGGGGTAACTATCGGTGGCTCAATAATTTTTCTCTTAGCCTATATTCTCTATGCAGAGGTATTGCGAGAAAATGCATACCTTTCCCGCACAATTGAGATACAAGAAAATCAAAAGGTTATTGATACAGGGCTTTACGGCATAGTAAGACATCCGATGTATAGCGCAACCTTACTTTTATTCTTATCAATACCATTTGTTTTAGGTTCAATATTCTCTTTTATTATTTTTCTTGTTTACCCATTTATAATTGCAAAAAGGATAAAAGGTGAAGAAGAATTTCTTGAAAAAGAGCTGAGTGGTTACAAAGAGTATAAAAACAAAGTAAAATATCGTTTGATACCATTTATCTGGTAGAAAAAAGGTTGAATTATGAAAATAGAATTATTCGAGGCATACTCTCACAAGGAAGAAACCAAAATTCTCTTTACCGAATATACAAATATGCTTATTGAAAATGATAATGATTTCAGTGAATATCTGAAGAAACAAAATTATGACGATGAATTAGAGCATTTGGAAAATAAATATGGTTTACCATACGGAAGATTATATCTGGCTTTCTATGATGGTAAACTTGCAGGTTGCATCGGTTTAAGAAAAATTGATAATGGAAACTGCGAGCTGAAGAGGTTATACGTAAAGCCTGAATTCCGGGGTAATAACATCGGTAGATTTCTTGTGGAGCAAATTATTAAAGACGCACGAATCATCGGTTATAAGCATATACTCTTAGACACTTTCCCCTTTTTAGAAACTGCAATAAAACTCTATAAACACTTTGGATTTTATGAAATTGAAAGCTACAACAATAGTCCTATGAACAATTTAATCTATTTAAAATTTGACCTTTAAAATCTTATATGTTAAAATCAGAAAAAAGAATATATTCCGAGGTTAAAAAATGGAAAAATACTTATCCGCATCCTTAATGTGCGCAGACCTTACAAACCTTATAAACTCCATAAAAGAGCTTGAAAAAGCTGGTATAGACTATTTGCATATTGATATTATGGACGGCTCTTTTGTACCCAATATCACTTTGGGTTTTGATTTAATCAATGCTATAAAACAGGTTACTGATATTCCTTTGGATATTCATATGATGGTAAATGAGCCATCAAAATTCATTGACAGAATGATTCTTTCCGAAAATGATATTTTATGCGTTCATTATGAATCTGAAATGCATATTCACAGAGTTCTTGAAATGATAAAAAACAAGGGTTGCAAGTCAGGGCTTGCCCTCAATCCTCAAACTCCGGTTGATAACATAAAACATTTGATTGAATACATTGATATGCTTTTAGTTATGACAGTTTCCCCGGGCTTTGCAGGGCAGAAAATGTTCTTGGGTGCAGAAAAGAAAGTAAAAGAAGCAAAATCACTTTTAAAAGAATGGAATTGTGAGGGTATACTTATTGAGGTTGACGGAAATGTGAGCCTTGAAAACGGCAGAAAACTTTGTAAAAGCGGAGCAGATATTTTTGTTTTAGGTACAAGCGCATTGTTTTTAAAAGATAAAACTATTGCTGAAGCCTCTGAAGCTTTCATTGAATATATTTTGGAGTAAATAAAATGTATAAAGATATTCGTACCGCAGTTGTTGGTAGCATCAATATGGATTTAATTCTTAATATGGAAAAGGTTCCCGATGTTGGTGAAAATGTTTTGGGCACTGATTATGGTTACGCTAACGGCGGTAAAGGCGCAAATCAGGCAACTGCATTGGCTAAATTAGGCGCAAAGGTAAAAATGATTGGCAAGGTTGCGGATGACCCTAACGGTGTAAAACTTTTGGAAAACCTTAGAAATAATAACATTGATATTTCAGGGGTAGCAACTGACGGCTCTAAGACAGGTCTTGCGGCAATCATTCTTGATGGAGATGGCAGAAACAGAATTGTTGTTTATGAGGGCGCGAACTCTGAAATTGACCCTCAGGAAGCTATCACTGATATGGGAACTGATATTGACCTTCTACTTTTACAGTTCGAAACAAATGAAGATGTTGTTATAAATTGTGTTAACCACGCAGTGAAAAACGGTATTACAACTGTTATTGACTGTGGTCCCGCAAAAGATTTTACATTAGAAAAAATGCAGGGTGCAACAATTCTCTCCCCTAATGAAAGCGAAACAAAAGCGTTGACGGGCATTTACCCCGACAATGATGATAATATTTTAAAGGCTTCAAAGATATTGGAAGAAAGAAGCAAAGCGAAATATATTGTTTTAAAGCTTGGTGAAAGAGGTTGCGCTCTTTGGGATGGGGAAAACCTAAAACTATTCCCACCTTATAAAAGCAATGTTGTTGATACCACTGCCGCAGGCGACTGCTTCACCGCTGCACTTGCACTTGAGTATATAAAAAGCGGTGATATTGGAAAGGCTTGTGACTTCGGCAACAAAGCAGGCTCAATAGCAGTCAGCAGAATGGGTGCACAAAGCTCAATGCCCACATTTGAAGAGATTTTATGTATATAATGATACGGACAGTAAAATCCAGTTGAATTTTGCTGTCCGTATCATTTATTTAAACCACTCTAAATCTACATTATCTGCAACTATTTTCCCGCCAAGTTTATTGGGGTGAACATAGTCCTTGCCGAGATACTCTTTCTTAGTGCAGGTTGGTTTTTCAGGATTCACAACCAAATTTGCCTGGTCATAAAAAGCGTGAAAATGCTCTCTGTTTTCGTAAAGCAACTTATTAGTTTGAGTAACAAGCTCTTCTTTATGAGGTCGGGAATCAATGCTTTCTCCAAAATTGAGAATATTAAAAACAATTAACTTAATCCCCTTCTTTTTAAGTTCTTCCGCAACAGTTAGCACACCATCAACAAACTCTTGTGCTGTTGGTTTTTCTGATTTTGGTGCCTGAACTGTTCCGTATTGTAAAAAATCGTTAGTGCCTAAAGCAATAATAACATATTCTACATCAGGGTAATCCATAATATCTCTCTGCAAACGGTTCAAGCCGCTTTTACCGAACAAGCCTTTGCAGAAAAAGCGTTTACTGAAATCTCTTAAAAGCCTTGTTCCCATAATGGATTTATTGATAACAGAATATTTTTCGGGATAGGCAACATAAATTCTTTCAGCAAAGGCATTTGTCCAATAACCTTGCTGACTTATGGAATCACCGAAAACCACAATGCTTCGTGCATCTGTATCATTTAGCACCTGAACAGATTGAAAAAGCGGTATAGGCTTATGGAAATACATTTTCAAAACTCTAGATGCAACCTCTCTTACCGAATCCCGAATTCTTCTTTGATTTTCAATTTGAGGAATATGAGAAACATCACCTTTGACTGTCATAATATTAGCGTTATCAAGAAGATTTCCGCTTCTCAAAGAACCTTTTTCAACATAGGCATTAATGCAGAAATATTGTCCAGCTTCAATATCAACTTCAATTTCATCACTCAAAACAACTTCGCCTTTTTTCAGGCAAAAAGCATTTTGAGAATTTACTGTTGCAGTTTTACATTCACCGATAAAATTGCCGTCTTTATCACATTTTGCAACGGACAAAGAACCTATGTAAACATCATTTTTAGCACATTCATTGGAAAGCTCGAAACGAACGTTTTTTCCTGAAAGTGCAGATTTTATAACAAGTCTGTAGGTTTTCTTACAGGACGGATAATAGAAAAATGAAAATGCAGAATGAGCCTGACCCCAAACCTGAACCCAGTTTTCATTCATAAAAACATATCCCCTCTAATTAAAGCTTAAAAATAACCTTTAACCATTTTTTTAAATCCGCAAGCCATGCGGAATTATATTCAAAGGTTGAGGTCATATCGTCAATGGTCTGACTGTCACAGGTGGAAAGACCGTGACCACCAAAGGGAAAAATATGAAGTTCAAACGGTACACCTTTTTGTGCTAAAGCCCCTGCATAGAGAAGGCTGTTCTTAACAGGAACGCAACCATCTTCAGCAGTATGCCATATATATGCAGGTGGAGTTACTGCTCTCACTTGCTTATCACAAGAGAAATAATCCTCTTCCTCTTGGTTTTCAGGTTCGTGACCTAAAAGGTTAACAAAACTTCCCATGTGAGCAGTTCGCGCATTGGCATTGATAACAGGATAACAGAGAACGGAAGCATTAACTGACTTGCTTTCAGGGAAAACCTCCCTTACTTCTTTGCAATCAAACATTGTTGAATAGTGCGCTGCAAGGTGACCGCCTGCAGAAAAGCCCATAATTGCAATTTTCTCTGTATCGCAATTCCATTCCTCTGCATTTTTATAAATAAGCTCAACCGCTGCCGCAACTTCACGGATTTGGGTTGGGAAACGGTTTGGAGCAACAGAATATGTAAGAACAAAGACATTAAACCCTTCGGGGAGAAAATGCAAAGCAATAGGCTCGGCTTCCCTTTCGGAGCACATACCGTAGCCACCACCGGGGCAAATGAGCATACAAGGTCTTTTTTGATTTTCTCTTCTCATTTCAACCATATTATACGGTAAATAGAGGTCAAGGATGGGATTTCTGTCCTCTTCTCCTAAAAATGAAAAATAATTTTTTAATTCAAGCCTTTCGTGCTTCATATTTTCAACTCCTGAAAGAAATATATCAATATTTACAGTATAATACATATACATTTTCAATTCAACCGAAAACATTAAAAATATGTTAATTTTAAACAATAAATATTTACAAACAGCCTGTTTTATGCTATTCTTTTAACAAAGGCAGGTGAGTTTATGCAGCCAAGCAAGTTCAAAGAATTCATAAAAAACAATAAAGTTATTTTACTTTCCGGTTTTACTGTATTAGTAGTCTTTTTTTCTATTGCATACGCGGAACTAAAAATGATAAGTGACCACGGTTGGCATAATGCTCACGCATTAAACATTTTAAGGTTTTCTTTCGCCGGGGTTTGTATGCTTGTTTTTATTATTACTGCTATTAACCTTATAGTTTCCCGGAACAGCGAAAACAAAACAAAAAAACAATTAAGCGTTGCCGATACCCTTATTAGCTGCATAACTCTGCTTGCAGAAGAAAAAAACATCAACAAGGCAATTGATAATCTTTTAAAAATTCTTAATGACTATTTTGACGGCGACAGAGCTTATCTTTTTGAGTTTGATTACGAAAAGCAGACCACCTCAAACTCTTATGAATATGCCGCAGATGGTATTACAAAGCAAATTGACATTCTTCAGGATGTTCCTCTTGAGGTTATTGACACATGGGTCAAAAAATTTGAAGAAACGGGAATCTTTTATATATCAAGCCTTGATAAAGATGTTGATAAAGAAAGTGACACTTATAAAATCCTTGAAATGCAGGGAATTACAAGCTTGATTGCGGTTCCTCTTGTAAAAGATGATGTTATAATCGGCTTTTTGGGAATTGATAACCCCAAAATCAATTACGAAGACTTAACCCTCCTTTCATCTGCCACATTCTTTATTTTAGACAGCATTGAAAGAAGAGAAACTCATTCAAAGCTTCATCGCTTAAGCTTTGAAGATTCTCTTACCTCGGTTTATAACAGAAATAAATTTAACCAGGATATTGCAGAATATCATCAACACCCCGTTGAAGACATAGGTGTTGCATATTTTGACCTTAACGGCTTAAAAGAGGTCAACGATACAAAAGGTCACGCCGCAGGTGATAAATTAGTTAAAAATGCCGCTGCCGGTATTAACAGTATATTCATCGGTGACACCTATCGCATCGGTGGTGACGAATTTGTCGTTATCACCTGCCACATAAAAAAAGATGTATTCGAGCAAAATGTTCAGAATGCCATAAAAAAACTTAACGAAAACGGTATAAGTGTTTCTTTCGGCACATCATGGGAGCAAAGCAGTGATACAATTGAAAAACAGCTTATAACCGCCGACCACTTGATGTACGAAAACAAACTTTCACACTATAAAGAAATGAAAGAAGCAGAAAACACCGAGAACGGAAATTAGTCGTTCTCGGTGTTTTTCTCACAAAAAAATTACCAAAAAATCTTTTTCAAAACACCCGATTTATAACATATTTTTAGAACATTTTTAGCTGGAGAATTTTTTCCCTTTCCTCCCTTGACATTCTCCTTATTAAGATTTAAAATTTATGTGTGAAAAATTTCCTAAATGTTTAACAAGGAGATGTCTATTATGAAAAAACTTTATGAAGGCAAAACAAAAGACGTTTACGAGCTTGACAACGGCAACGTAATGCTCAAATTCAAGGATGATTGCACAGGTAAAGACGGCGTTTTTGATCCCGGTGAAAACAGCGTAGGTCTTACAATTGAAGGTATCGGTAAAGAAAACCTTAAAACATCTATCTACTACTTTGACATGCTCAAAGAAGCAGGTATCAAAACGCACTACGTTAGCGCAGACGTTGAAAACGCTACTATGGAAGTTCTTCCCGGTAAAGTTTTCGGTCATGGTCTTGAAGTTATCTGCAGACTCGTTGCAACAGGCAGCTTCATCCGTCGTTATGGTGAATATATTGAAGACGGCACAGTTCTCGAAGGTGGCTATGTTGAATGCACATTCAAGAACGATGCTAAGGGTGATCCCCTTGTTACAGGTGAGGGTCTTGCAGCACTTGGTGTTATGAGTCCTGCAATGTTCGAAAGCATGAAAGAACAGACTCTTAAAATCACAAAGATTATTGCTGATGACCTTAAAACTATCGGTCTTGACCTTTGGGATATCAAATTTGAATTCGGTTACAACAATGACGAGGTTATTCTCATTGATGAAATCGCTTCAGGTAATATGAGAGTTTACAAGGGTGACACAATTGTTGAACCCGTTGAGCTTACAAAGCTTATTCTCAATAGATAATTTAAATTTTTGAACCTCTTGCTTCGGCAGGAGGTTTTTGTTTTCAGTGGCAAGTTGAAAGTGGCAAGTGGCAAGTTTCGGGGCAAAGCCGATTATAATCCCCCCTGTAAAACCGCACCACAATCTATTGCTCTTTTTCTTATACATGTTAAAATATAAGTATGAAAATCTTATAAGTTTGTGCGAGTAACGCAGTTTTAGTGGCAAAGGCGTACAAGAGTACGTCGAGTAAGCTAAAACAAGTTAATCGTGCAAAATTATTAAATTTTTGTAACAAAAAGTGAAATGATGTGTCATATTAATGACCGGTCAAAACAAGAGAAGATGTGAAAGGGTGTGAAATGGCTTGAACGAAATTGAAATAATTTATCAGAAATATTATAAATTCGTTAAGGGCTATGCATTCACCCTTTGCTTTGACGAAAATCTTGCGGAAGATATAACTCAGGAAACATTTTTCAAGGCAATTAAATCCTATGGAAAATTTAACCACAAATGCAAGGTGGAAACCTGGCTTTGCCAGATAGCAAAAAACACATTTTTAAACCTTAAGCGCCCTAAACAAACAGAAAATATTGATAATTTCCAAAACCTTGTTTCCGATGATAACATTGAAGAAAATCTTGTAAAGAAAGATAATATAAAAAACATTTTATCTGCCTCAAAGGATTTGGAATCACCGTATAAAGAGGTTTTTTATATGAAAACTCTCGGGGAATTTTCATACGATGTTATTGCAGAAGTTTTCGAGAAATCAGAAAGCTGGGCAAGGGTTACATATTATAGGGCAAAGCAAAAAATCATAGAAAGGATGAAAGAAAATGAGTAAAATCAGTTGCGATATTATAAAGGATTTACTCCCCCTTTACATAGACGGTGTTTGCTCTTCCGATTCAATTGATGTTATAGAAGAGCATTTAAAGGATTGTCCTATTTGCGAAGCAGAGTTTTTGAACCTGCAGAACAACACAGACATAAAGCCTGAAATTGACAAGGACATTGACAAAGCTGTTAAAAATGCTAATAAGAAAATCAAAAAAGGAAAGAAAAAGGTTGTTATAAAAACAGTATCAATTATTGCATCAATTCTTCTTGTATTAGGATCGATTTGCTATTTAATTGTTCCTATAAGATTAGCTCAGGATGTTTTTTATAACGATTTTTTAGCAGCAAAAAGCGCTTCCTTTGAAATTGAAATAAATAATAAAATCAAGCCTAATTACACTGGTAGATACGCTTCACTTTTTATTGATGAAAGTCACGGAAAATATACTCTTGAAAAAACAGAAGCTTCCGAAATCCTGACATTTTCAGAGAATAAGCAAATTGCAATATCGCGTATTCCTTTACAAAAGGAGAATGTTATTACCTCTTTTGATGAATACAATGGTGTGTTCGGCTTTAATGGCACGCACAGTCTTCCGTTTTTTATGCCTTTGGTGAAAAAAGGCATTGAAAACATGGGCATTAATCCCGATACAATTTATCACGATTTTGATTTTTATATCCGCCTTATAACAACACAGGAACCCTTTGCATCTCATTCTGCTTTGAAAGCTCCCAAGGAATTTTCAATGTGGTATGCCTATTATGCCGCATTTGCAACAATTATGCCCGGCGGAAACATCAGCTATCTCACAATAAAAAATAATGATATAAAAAGCTTCGGATGGTCTTTTTTCAGTGAGGAATATGGCTTAAGATACACCCTCAACATCCAGAGTACCGACAATATATTGGAAAATACAGCAATAATTATGCGAGGCTTTACAAAAGAAGAAATGATTGAAATTATTGAATCATTAAAATTAAAATAAATTTATAAAATTTGCCACCAATGAAATTCTGAAAAACTCATTGGTGGCAATAATAATTATAAGTCCAAATTTTATAATGTTTTTAAATAATTAATGCTTAATTCTGCACATTCGATGGGTGTTTTATCCATTGACGGGTCATCCTGCTCAACAACTACCCATTCTGCGCCTGCTTTTTCTGCAGAAGCAACAATCTTTTTCCAATCCTGGCAGCCGTAACCAACGGGGCGGAATTCGAATGTATTTTCAGCTTCCACTGTTTCTTCCTCTTCAATACCTATAAGCTTATAAAGAGGGCCGTTACCCTTTGAACCGCTGAAATCTTTAAGGTGAACAATGGGTGCTCTGCCTGAATATTTTTCAACATAAGCACTGGGTTCTTCACCGCCAACATTTACCCAACAGGTGTCAAGCTCTGTTTTAAGTAAATCTGCAGAAATTGTGTTATAAAGAATATCGAGGGCATATTCGCCATCAATTTTAAGAAACTCAAAATCGTGGTTATGGTAAAGGAGCTGAAGTCCCATTTCTTTTGCTGCAGCACCTATTTTGCCGATACCCTCAACAGTTGCTTCCCAACCCTCAGTACCGGGACGACACTCCTCTGTAAGATAAGGAACAACAACATATTTGCAACCCATATCTTTATAATCTTTAAGAACCGCTTCGGGATTTTCCAGCATATCATAATAAGGAACGTGTGCAGAAACGGGAACAACTCCGATTTCATCACAAATAGCCTTAACCTCTACACCTGATTTGCCGAAAAGTCCTGCAAACTCAACGCCCTCGTATCCAAGTTCTTTTACTTTTTTAACTGTGCCGTAAAAATCTTTTTCCATATCGTCACGAACGGAATAAAGCTGAATAGCAATAGGTAATTTCATAAAAAACAAACTCCTTTGTTTTAATATTTACAGTTTCTATATTACTCCAAATACCCTTATATTTCAAGGTTTTTTCGTCATTTTATTGACAAGGGTGGTTGATTAGTTGTAAAATGTTTCTATTGATTACGAAAAGAGGTACAAAGATGAAATATCTTGTTGTTTTATATGACGGAATGGCAGATTACCCCGTTCCCGCTTTAGATGGCAAAACTCCTATGGAACTTGCCAAAAAGCCTTTACTTGATAAACTCGCACGTTTCGGTAAGGTTGGTACTGTTAAAACTGTTGCCGATGGTCTTAAGCCCGGTAGCGACATTGCAAATATGAGTGTTTTAGGTTACAACCCCAAGGAATGCTACACAGGACGTTCCCCTCTTGAAGCTGTTAGCATCGGCGTTGATATGAAAGATACCGATATCATTTTCCGCACAAATCTTGTAACCCTTTCCGATGAGAAAAACTACGAAGATAAAACAATGGTGGATTACAGCGCAGGTGATATTTCTACTGCAGAAGCTGCAGAAATTATCAAGAGCGTTCAGGAGCATTTTGGTAATGAGAAATTTGCTTTCTATAGTGGCGTTGCTTACAGACATTGTCTTGTCTGGAATAACGGAACACTTGACCTTGGCAAAATGACTCCTCCCCACGATATTTCAGGTAAGGTTATCGGCGAGCATCTTTCTGATAACGAAAATGCAAAAGAGCTTATTGCTATGATGAAAGAAAGCTATGATTTTCTTATGGAGCACCCTGTTAATAAAGATAGAATGGCAAGAGGCGAACGCCCTGCAAACTCCATCTGGCTTTGGGGCGAGGGTACTAAACCCACGCTTTCCAATTTCAAAGAGAAATATGGTGTTGATGGTTCAATTATTTCCGCTGTTGACCTCCTTAAAGGTATTGCAAAATGCGCAGGCATGAGTTCACCCGATGTAGATGGCGCAACAGGCTATATAGACACTAACTTTGAGGGCAAGGCAGAGTGTGCAATAGACGAACTTAAAACAAAAGATTTTGTTTACATTCACATTGAAGCTCCCGATGAATGCGGTCACAGAAATGAACCCGAAAACAAGGTTAAAGCAATTGAAATGATTGATGAAAGAGTTCTTGCAAAAGTTCTTCCCGAGCTTGATAAATACGAGGACTACAAGGTTATGATTCTTCCCGACCATCCCACCCCCATTGTTACAATGACTCACGCAGGTGACGCAGTACCTTATTTGATTTATCAGAAATCAAAAGCAAGTGACAATGGCATAGAAAGTTTCACAGAGAATACTGCCAAAGAAGCAGGAAACTATGTTGAAGTGGGTTATACACTTATGGATAGTTTTATTAATGACTAAAAATAGAATCCGTACATACTATTGCGGTATGTACGGATAATTTATTTCTTCATTTCCTATGTAATAGGTATCGGGCACTGTACCAACAATTATGGTTTCTACAAGAATAACTGTTTCATCAACACTTTCATTAAGCCTGCAAAGTCCCATATATGCGTGAGCAGAGGCTTTCACCTCAAGGTAAATTGTATGACGTGTCTGGTTAATACCTGCACTTTCAAATTTGGAAACTATATCGGTAACTGCAAAGCCGTAAATGGTGGCGCGGACATTTATATTAGATCCTCTACCGTTTAAAAATGAACCACCCAATAAAGACCCTATGGGAATTGGAACAACTGTCTTATCAAATTTTGAAAGTCTGTCGGAACAACCATCGGATAAATCTGCTTTATATCCATTTATATATGTGTTGTTAAGAGTTAAGGCGGCAATTGTGCCGTCTGGATTTCTTTCAATATTCACCATTTCGCCATATTTTACGCCAAGCTCATCAACCATATCGTTAACCGCACCATCAACCACATTTGAAAGAGAGTTTTTCAGAGCGTTACCACCAACAGTTTCAATAATAGGTCTTATTCTAATGTCTGCAAGAACGCAGATTATAACAAAAATCAGAAACATTGAAATTATTCTATAACCAAAAGCGTTCCTTTTTTTGCGAAAACAGAACCTTTTTGCAATAATTGGCGGTGGTCTTTTCAACCTTGGTTTAAAATAGATTTTTATCATACAATTCACCGTTATATTATATGATAATTTATGAAAAAATCCACCTCAATAAGAGTTGGATTTTTTATAAGGTATCTAAAGTTTGTTCATATGCAGGGAGGAATTCATTTAAAAACACATCCGCTTCTGGCACGTTCATTTTTTTGATACGCTTTAAGGTGGATTTTTCCGCTTCTTTAAACTCGGTGTTACCTGCCTTACGCTCATCAATACATTTTATGAGGGCGCTTAATCTATCGGCGGCTTTAATAAGAACAAGTAATTCCTCATCCTCATTTTCGCCTGTTAAAAGGCTGCTGAATTCTTCTCTCAAATCCTCGGGAAGTTTGTTGAGAAGTTTTTCATTTGCCGCAGACTCAACGGCTTTGAAAGCGACTAAAATATCTTCATTCTGATATTTTACAGGGGTCGGCATATCCCCTGTTATAATTTCGTGGGCATCGTGATAAAGACCTAAAACCGCCGCTCTATCGGGGTTATAGGATTTTCCGAAACGCTTGTTACCGATAACTGCAAGAGCGTGGGCGATAACAGCCACCTCTTTTGAATGGCTGTCAAGGCTTTCTCTGTCAGTGTTACGCATTAATGCCCATCGATCGATGTATTTCATTCGTGAAATCATCGCAAAAAAACTGTAATTCATAATCATTCCTTATTTAAATTTTATTTTGAAAGTTTTAATTTCGAAAGGTTTAAACGTTGAAGTAAGAGTGTTTCCTGCTAATGCAACTGCTTCATCCTCTTCTTCCATAAGGTTACATTCTGTTGCACTTTCAATTTCATTACAGAATGTAAGTGTAACAGGTGTTTTGCTGTTCCATGTTTCGTAAGCACGAACAATAATATTGTCGCTGTCCTCTGCCACCTTAACTGTTTCAATAACAACATTCTCTTTATCGCAGGAAACGAAAGAATATTCGGGAGCAAGTGTACCCACCTGAGCTTTTGCAGGGATTGCATAAAGGGGGAAGTTCACATTATAACCCTCTTTAACAACATCGGAGTCGTTTGCTCTTTTAGCGTGGGGGTAAATTGAGAATGAGAATGAATGATGCTCTCTGTCCTGAATTTTATTGGGACGGGTAGCGCATCTGAAAAGAGTGGGTCTGATGTGACCATTTTTCACATCGCAACCATATTTACAGTCATTGATAACAGAAAGACCGAAGCCATTATCAGAAAGGTCTGCCCATTTATGCATTGACTCTTCAAACTGCGCAAATTCCCAAGTTGTGTTTGTTGTTGTAGAACGTTCGATATTACCAAACTGAATATCAAAAGTCGCTCTTGTAGAGTTAACATCAACGGGGTAATCCGCTTTAAGTACAACGTGGTCCTCGTGCCAATCTGCTTCGTAATCCACATCAATTCTCTGTAAGTCGTTATAAATACAGTAATATTCTGTAAATGTAGAATTACGGAAGGTTCTGTCAACCTTATAAACTGCTCTTACTGCACCAAGCTCAACAAGCTCTGATGCCTTGAAATCAAGATTCCAGGAAACCTCATCAAAATAGCATTTAATGTCCCAAGCCTCATGGTTATGGGGCCTGTCCTGATATGCAATAACTTTACCAACGGTTTCGCCATCGGGTGCAACGCTTCTGCCGGTTTCTTTATGAATCAGCTTTGAGATGTTATATTCTTCGTTAAACTCAACATCAAAGAAGGGGGTAGAAACCTTATCGGCAGTTGCAATAACAAATTCAAATTTGTGAGGTGAGGTTTTCTTTACTGTGTAAGTAGCGTAGCCCTTTGAGAGAACATCTGCAACAAATACAATTTTGCCGTCAAAAGTTTTTTGATATGGAATTTCATTACCATTTTTATCAAAAATTGCAAACTCTTCCTCGCAAGGAATTTCACAGATTACAACATCATGTCGATTGAAGCCTGTTGTATTGAAAACAACGATGCTATCCTCTGTAAGATTTATTTTGGAAAGCAGAGCACTCTGCGCTTCCCCTGCCATTTCACAACCTGCTTTAAGAACTCTTTCGTAATCCTCCTTACTGTCCTCATAAACAATTGAAATTGAAGAACCGGGAAGAATATCGTGGAACTGATTAAGAAGAATTGTTTTCCAGTTTTTAAGGAGCTCTTCTCTGGGGTATGCAAGTCCGATTTCCTTATTTGCAATTGCACGAAGAGTTTCTACATCATGATAAAGACATTCGCTCTTGCGGTTATACTTCTTGTTTCTTGCCTGGCTTGTGAGAGTACCTCTGTGGAATTCAAGATAAAGTTCACCGCACCAGGTAGGAAGACGTTTGTTATCTGAAACCTTTTTATCAAGGTCACGGAAGAAATCAAGAGAGGTTGACTGCTTAACAACGGGACATCCTTGAATACCTTTTTCCATTCTTCTGCCGTATTCAAGCATTTCAACAGTGGGACCACCGCCACCGTCACCAAAGCCATAAGACATTAAGTAGTCTTTTGAAAGGTCTTTCTGGGAATACCTCTTGTAACCACCTAAAACATAAAGGGGTCTTAATTTACTGTTATATGTAGTCTGCCAATTAGAACGTTCATTGACAGTCACGTGGCAAGATGGCGGGAAATGGGAAAGCACTTCAGTTCCGTCAATGCCACGCCACTTGAAAGTGTCATAGGGAAATTTATTATATTCATTCCAACTGATTTTAGTTGTCATAAAGTAATCCATACCGCTCTTTTTAATAAGCTGAGGGATTGCTGCAGAATAACCGAAAACATCGGGTAACCACATAATTTTATTATCAATACCAAACTCTTCACGGAAGAAGCGTTTACCCACTAAGAACTGTCTTACGAGAGCTTCACCTGAAGCAACATTGGTATCTGCTTCAACCCACATTGAGCCTTCTACTTCCCATCTTCCCTCTTTGACTCTCTCTTTAATTCTTTGGTAAACTTCAGGGTAATCCTCTTTGACATACTCATAAAGCTGAGCCTGAGAGGACATGAATTTATATTCAGGGTATTCTTCCATTAATTTGAGAACAGTAGAGAAAGAACGACAAGCCTTATCTCTTGACTGACGAAGGCGCCACAACCAAGCAACATCAATATGAGTGTGGCCAACTGCCCAGCAGGTTGCCTCTTCAAATTTGCCATAAAGGTTTTCATCAAGATATTTTGAAGCCGCAACACAAGACTCGTGGAAAATCGCACGGTCATTTGTATCAATATTAAGAATGTTACAAGCCTCGTTAAGTGCTTTAAGAATATTAACTCTTGCATCACTATCCTCATCCTTATACTTTGCAACCTTTAAGGGTGTGAGAACATCAAAATATGTGCAGTAAGCAACGTCATCAAATGCCTGAAGCTGTGCTCCAAGTTGAATTTCGCCTTTCCATTCCCAATCGTCTGAGTAAGCATTAATGGCAATTTCAAGTTCTTCGCCACCTTCTGCGCAAGGTGTGAGAGTAACGTAACGATGGTTGCTGTCCGCACCCTGAGCAACCTTACCGTTTACAAAGACAATAAACTGCGGGTTAACCTCGTTTTCCCAGTTTCTTGCATAAGGAGTAATATTGTAAATAACATGCTGACCTTTGAAACTTTCGGGAATTTTAATTGTTTGTTTAAACCAACAATAGCATTCACGGTAACCCCAATAATCTTTATTTGCTTTGAAAGAAGTCCATTCGCCTTTATCAATATCTTCAATAGAATACTGACCGTCACGATATAAAAAATCGCCCGTATCAACACTGTCTATAATAACAAATTTGCTATACATATCTTTTAACAGTTGATTGATACGACCGCTAATCATATAACGTTCGCTGTTTTTGTCATGAAAATCAATTTCAAAATGTGCCATAGAAAAAACCTCTGTTAAGTAAAGTAAGGTAATGATATCATATAATATGTACTTTTACAATAATTTAAATAAAAAAACAGCCCGAAAATAGTAACAATTCATAGTTGACATAAAAGAAAAAGAGAGTTAGAATATAAGGAAATAATTTTGTGACAAGGAGCGATTTGAATGGCACATTTTTGTAACGAACCCTCAAGAACTTTTAGCGAATATTTGCTCATCCCCGGCTACACCGGACCTGATTGTATTCCTGCAAATGTTTCTCTTAAGACTCCCCTTTGCAAGTTCAAAAAGGGTGAAGAATCTCCCATAACGCTTAACATTCCAATGGTTTCTGCTATTATGCAGTCCGTTTCTAATGATACTCTTGCTATTGCCCTTGCAAAAGAAGGCGGCATTTCTTTCATTTACGGCTCACAGTCCATTGAGGACGAAGCAGCAATGGTTGCAAGAGTAAAAAGCTATAAGGCAGGTTTTGTTGTTAGCGACTCAAACCTCTGCCCTGATAATACATTGGCAGATGTTGTAAATCTTTATGACAGTTTAGGTCACTCAACAATGGCAGTCACTGATGACGGTACTCCCAACGGCAAACTTCTCGGTGTTGTTACATCCCGTGATTACAGAATCAGCCGTATGCCCCTTGATTTAAAAGTTACAGAGTTTATGACCCCTCTTGATAAGCTCGTTACCGCTCCTGCTTCTACAACTCTTAAAGAAGCAAACGACATTATCTGGGAAAATAAACTTAACTCTCTTCCAATTATTGATGACAACGGAAATCTTATGTATTTCGTTTTCCGTAAAGACTATTCTCAGCACAAAGAAAATCCTCAGGAAATTCTTGATGCACAGAAAAGATATATGGTTGGTGCAGGTATTAACACCCGTGACTATGAAGAAAGAGTTCCCGCTCTTGTTGAAGCAGGTGCTGATGTTCTTTGCATTGACTCTTCCGAGGGTTACACAGAATGGCAGAAGAGAACAATCGCTTTCATTCGTGAAAAATACGGCGACACAGTTAAAGTTGGTGCAGGTAACGTAGTTGACCGCGACGGTTTCCGTTTCCTTGCAGATGCAGGTGCAGACTTCATTAAAGTTGGTATCGGTGGTGGTTCAATCTGTATCACCCGTGAAACAAAAGGTATCGGTCGTGGACAGGCTACTGCTCTTATTGAGGTTGCTGCTGCTCGTGACGAGTACTTTGAAGAAACAGGCGTTTATGTTCCGATTTGCTCCGATGGTGGTATCGTTCACGACTATCATATGACTCTCGCTCTTGCAATGGGCGCAGACTTTATGATGCTCGGCAGATATTTTGCAAGATTTGACGAAAGCCCCACACCCAAGCTCAATATTAACGGTACTTATGTAAAAGAATACTGGGGTGAAGGCTCCAACAGAGCAAGAAACTGGCAGAGATATGACCTTGGTGGTTCTTCAAAGCTCTCATTTGAAGAAGGTGTTGACTCTTATGTAACTTATGCAGGATCTCTTCACGATAATGTTACAAAGAGCCTTTACAAAGTTAAATCCACAATGTGCAACTGTGGCGTTATTACAATCCCTGATTTACAGAGAGATGCAAAGCTCACTCTCGTAAGTGCTACAAGTATTGTAGAAGGTGGCGCACACGACGTTACACTTAAAACAAATACAGGAAATATAAGATAAAAATTAAACTAATCACCTCATACGATTTTCTCGGAAATCGTATGAGGTGATTTCTTTATACTGTAACTGTTTCTTCTGCAAATAAAGCTACAAGGAAATCGAGAGACTGTTGCAGGCACTCTTTTGCATATTTATTGATTGAGGGTGTAAGGTGGAAGCAATGGTTATTCTGAATACCTGCTACATGATACTGGTCATAAAGAGGAACAACTTGTTTAAGTTTTTCTGCCATCGGCTCACCCTGACCCTGACATACCATATCATCATCTGCCCAACAAATAAAGGTTGAACACCATTTATCATTAACAAATGAAGCAGGAGAAATATATTCATAATCAGGGAAATCTTTAATATTAGAAAAGTCATTTTTGAAATTAAAATCAAGTAATGTTCTTGCGGTTGTGGGAATAACACCAAAAAGGGAGGTACCTTTCATAAGAACTTCCAAATCATAAATACCGCACATAAGCATAAGCCCTTTAAGGTCAACTGTGATTTTTTCACAACCAACTCTTTCGCAAATTTCTTCATTATATTTAATAGCCGCCAGATATGCCGCAATATAACCGCCCGCAGAGTCACCTGTGAGAACAATATTTTCTATATCAATGTTGTATTTTTGAGAAAGTGAAGAAACGAAATTGAGAGAGTTCACACAGTCCTTTATAAGTCCTTTATAGTCAACCTCAGGAGGCATACGATAGTTGGGACAGAAAACAAAATAGCCCTCTTTAGCATAATATTCACAAATAGAAACTCTATATTTCTTATCCCCTGCAAGAAAAGCACCGCCGTGATAATAAACTATAACGGGATGGTTTTTTCCGTCATTTAAAATTTCAGGTGTGTAATATAAATCTCCTGTATTAAGCTTTTCGTTACCATAGGCAATATCTCTGACTGAAACAACATTTTCAAAATGCATATTATTTTGCAACGGATCGCCTATAATATCAACCGCTTTAAAAACAAATTGTGCTTTATTCACACAAAATCCCCCTAACAATTTTTTCCAAATAAACCATAATTTTATTTTAGTACAAGAGGTAAAAAAACACAAGGGACAGTTTGCACAAAACCATCTCTTGTGATTTGTTTGTTCTTTCAGGTAAATTATAAAAGTTGGCAATCCGGTTTTAATTCGTCATTTTTTCAATATCTCTTTTCAATTTTAAAATAATTCTCTTTTCAAGTCGTGATATATAGCTTTGTGAAATACCAAGAATATCCGCTACTTCCTTTTGTGTATGTTCCTTTTTTCCATCCATACCGAACCGCATATTCATTATCAGTCTTTCTCTTACCGAAAGAGTCTGCATACAATAATTCAAAAGTTTTCTTTCATCCTCTTGCTCTATATTATCATTGATTTCGAGCCCATCTGTACCTAACACATCTGAAAGCAAAAGCTCGTTTCCATCCCAATCAACATTAAGCGGTTCGTCTAATGATATATCAAGCCTTTGCTGATTAACCTTTCTTAAATACATTAATATTTCATTTTCAATGCAACGAGAAGCATAGGTTGCCAACTTGATATTTTTATCCGGTTTAAAGGTATTAACCGCCTTTATAAGACCAATTGTACCAATAGAAATCAAATCTTCAATATTTACTCCCGAATTCTCAAATTTTTTGGAAATATATACTACAAGGCGCAAATTATGCTCCACAAGTTTATCTCTGGCGTTTCTGTCACCATTGGCGCTAATTTCTGTTAACTTTTCTTCATCTTCCTTTGATAAAGGTGGCGGAAGCATCTGAGGACTATTTATATAGTAAACGCTATTCAGACCAAGTTTTTTCAACAATTTTGCTTTTATTATTTTTATTTTATGTATAAATTTCTCCATCGCTTTTCTCCTCTTTCACATTTTCAAAAATATTATTATTTAAAAGTGCTTTGTATTCACCTTGGGAAAGTTGATTTCCTGTCAGGGCAATAGCACAAAAACTTGTTTCATAAATTTTTTCTTTGTCTTTTATTTTCACGACAGTTGGTAAGAACGCCTTCAATACTGATTTTCCAGTCACGGATTTACAGGGAATCAACCTGAAATTTCTATTTAAACTCTCCGGTACATTTTCAAAACTCGCACTTTTAAAAAATATGATTTCTTCCCTTGAAAACAAGGGCAAAACCGCTGAAATTTCTGCAATTATAACAGGTCTGCCCGATACACCATCTGTGAGAGTATTGCCTGTATCAATAAAGGCTGTCAAAGTAACTGTGGCATCGTTATATGTAATTTCCAACTGACATTTTCCGCTTTTGTTATTTTGTTTTGTTATTAAATAATCCGCCACCAGAAACATTCCATAAATAACAAGAACGCAACCTACAAGGTATGCAATGCTCATATTAAAATAAACTGTTCCGTTGTAGAACATTATATTTTTGGGGTGCAAAGTAATCTCCAAGGCATACATTGAACCACCAAATAAAAGACTTACCCCAATAAAAGCGAGAAACACTTTAAAAAATATTTTTATGGTTTTAGGCAGAAAACCGACACTTACTACAACCGCACCCGTTATTATTTTATAAATCAAGGAAAAAGCCGATCCCCCATTTTCATAAAAAATAATAACGGAACTAAAGCCACCAACGACTGACGCCACCATAACCGCCCATTTATTCGTGGGAATTTTACATAACACTCTACTTGCAACTATAAGTATGTAGGTCAACAATATGTTCAAAGCAATAAGAACATCTGCATAAACTGTCAATTTATCACCCCCGAACCAATTTAATTATACCTTCTGTTTGGTAAAACATTTGTCGGTAAAGGTCGCTAAACAAACTTTTCATTGACAAGAACGAAGAATAATTTTAATATTAGTATAGAAACTCACAGAGGTGACATTAATGAATATTTATAAAAATTGTAGGGTTATTTTTCCACAGAAAATACGTGATTGTATTGTACTTACACAAAATGGAAAAATTGTTGACATAGTCGACAGATATGATGAAAAAGAAGCCGACATTGTAACAGATTGCAAGGGGTTGTATCTTTCCCCCGGATTTATCGATGCACATGTTCACGGAGGCGGAAACAAAAGTGCCATGAGTGAAAATCCACAAGACATTGTCACCATGGCAGAAGCACATTTAAAATATGGTACAACCTCAATTGTCCCAACAACCCTTGCCGCACCCATTGACCAACTGAAAAATGTTGTTCTTTCAATAAAAAGAGCCAGTGAAGAAAGTAAAAATGCAAACATTTTAGGGGTACATCTGGAAGGACCTTATCTTAACTTGAAATACAAAGGCGCTCAAAGCCCCGAAAACATACTTAATCCCAAAGAAAATCCACCTGAAGAACTTTTGGATTTATGGAACAGAATTCTGATAATGGGAGCCGCACCTGAAGTGGACGGCGGTTTTGAATTAGGTGACAAACTGAAACAACGTGGTATTGTCGCCTCTGTTGCCCATAGTGCAGCAAGTTTTGAGCAGGTTGAAGAAGCAGTTAAACATGGTTACAGCGATGTTACACATATTTACAATGCTTGTACTTCTTGCTTTAAAACGGGAGTTTTTCGAACTGCAGGTGTGGTTGAAGCAGGGCTTGTGCTGGACAAAATCACAACGCAGACTATTGCAGATTTAAGACATCTGCCAAAAGGTGTTCTTCAATTGATTTACAAGTCAAAAGGTGACGAAAAAATGTATCTTATTACAGACGGACTTGAATTTTCTGCAAGTGACATAAAAGAAAATACCGTTTACACACAGGAAAACGGTATGAGTGTTATATATGAAGATAATGTAATGAAGCTATCCGACCGTTCTGCTCTTGCAGGTAGCGCCAGTGTTCTTTCGGACTGCGTAAGAAACATGTACAAAACAGTTGGTGCGCCTCTTTACAGTGCTGTGAGAATGGCAAGTCTTACACCTGCTGAGGTTCTCGGCTTTGAAAAACAAAAAGGTAAAATCGAAAAAGGCTATGATGCAGATTTAATTTTATTCGATGACGAAATAAATATTAAATCAGTCATAACAAACGGAAATGTAGTAATATAATATAAAAAACTGTCAGTCCATTTGGGCTGACAGTTTTTTATATTATAGTTTTACATATTTGTTAATTTCAAAATCGAACACATAATTCCCGTTAGCGTTAAATGCGAGAGTGTTATTTGTTGATTTCCCACTCTTCTCATATAATCTTATAACATATACGGTTTCTCCGTTTTCAGCTGTAGTAGTGGTTCCCGGAACAACTAAAATATATTCTGAAATTTCTTTATCTAAACCAAGTTTTTCTTTACTGTATGAAGAGAATTTTTCTTGTAATTTTTGATTATTATCTTTGTCATATTTAAATGACGCTTCTGTTGTTGACGATTTTTCACCACTTTCAGTTGAAGGTGTGTATTGCACAGGGCCACCAACTGTAATAAGCAAGTATTCCTGACGCTTCTCGTTATACACAAAACACTGTTGACCTAAAATTATAAATGTTCCCTCAGGCTTCTCAGCCCCATCAAGAAAAGCCTCAACAAGACAAGCATCACTATTTGAAAATCTTGTAGCACTTAATTTAAGTTCATAGTCATAAATATCTTTTGATAAACCTAAACTGTCTTTGTCATAAACTTCTAAAAGTGTTCTGGCAACATTTTCATCCAAAGCAATTGAACCTGCATTACCGGTAATTTCAACATAAGTTTCTGCCGTTTCAAGAGTCTTTCCATCGTCCTCTTCATTTTTACCACAGGAAGAAAAAACTGCTATACAACATAACACCAAAAGAATTGCAATTATTTTTTTCATATTTATTCTCCGAAACATTTTAACAATCATTTTTTTAGTATATAAACAATATACAATTTTCGGAGAGTTTTGTCAACTTACAATCTTGTTACCGTTTTAAAACTGCTTCCCTTTTATACTTTTCTCTGGTAGCAATGCCGCCCCTTATATGCCTTTCTTCTTTATTTATATCAAGAACTTTTCTGACTTCACCATACAATGTCGGGTCAATTCGTTTAAGTTTAGTTGTAATATCGCTATGCACAGTAGATTTTGAAATACCGAACTTTTTAGCTGCCGCTCTTACGGTGCTTTTACTTTGAGTTATGTATTTGCCAAGTTCTACTGCTCTTTCATCATAATCGTTGAACATAAAAATCCTCCCATATATTTCTATACAAAATATATGGGAGAATCTGTTTAATTATTACTTTTCATTTTCACGAATCCATTGAACCATATCTGAAACAGACTGTTCAACGCTCATTGGGTTGTAATCAAGTTCTTTTCTTGCTTTTTCAATAGAAAAATTGCAGTTAGAAACAAGTTTACGGATTGAATATCTTGTGAAAAGAGGTGTTTTCTTTGCAAGCTTATAGAAAACCTCTGCCGCCGGAGCAACAGCTTTTGCTACTCCGTAAGAAAGCGGGATTTTAGGTGCTTTTTTACCGCAAGCTTTTGCAGTTGCTTTAATAAAGCCATCAACGGAAATCTGCTCACCGCAAAGAATGTAGCATTCACCTTTTCCGCCCTGCTTTGCCGCCATATACATACCATGTGCTACGTCACGGATATCAACAAAGTTATAAGCACCGAAAGAAAGTGTTACGGGGAAAATACCGTTTACAAACATTCTTACCATTTCACCTACGTTGGAAACCTTAAAGTCGTAAGGTCCGATACAAGCACCAGGATGGGTAACAACCGCATCAATTTTACCTGCTTTAACCTCGTCAAGAACGAACTGAGTTGCAGTTGCTTTTGTTTTAGCATATGTACCCTCAAGTTCTTCAATGGGGAAAGAGTCAACCTCTTTCATTACCTGATTATCAGGAAGAGGAACGAAAGCATCAACAGAAGAAGCATAAATAAGTCTTCTTACACCTTTTTCCTCACAAGCCTGAACAACATTTTTTGTTCCGCCAACGTTAACATTCCAGATCATATCTTCCTGGTCTGCGTTGATATCAATAATACCTGCAAGGTGATAAACAACATCAACACCCTCGAATGCAGAACGAAGTGCATCAAGGTCAGTAACGTCACCGTAAACCTTTTCACATTCAATTCCGTCAAACTGCCTGGAATCTTTTCTTATAAGTATTCTGACCTTTTCACCACTATCAACAAGTTCCTTTAAAAGAGCATAACCGATATGACCGGTTGCACCTGTTACAAGACTTATTTTATCGCTCATTTCAGGTTATTCTCCCTTCATTCCTAACAATTCAACTGTTCCGTCATAAACTGCCTGTGAAACCTTAATTGAATCATAGATAGCCGCTTTGATATCGTCATCAGTTGCACCAAGTTCCTTTGAAAAGCGATCGGGAATGAAAAGATTAACGTCCATAATATCTGCAAGTCCGTCAACATCAATACCACTTTCAATACCCTTAGCAGCATATTCTTTCTTAACACCACCGAGACCCATTCTCATCATCCAGGGTGCTACGCTGATAATTTTTCTGTCTTCACCCATACCTCTTGCAGCATAAACGATTTTAAGGAATTCCTTCCAAGTAAGGTTATACATACTGATGGGCCATGCTTTTGCGCCTTTTGACTTTTCAGCTGCACCAACAATAACTTCACCAACCTGACGAACTGTAAGCATTGCAGTACCGCCACCGGGATACATTGTAAAAGGAAGCTTATCCATTCTCTTAATCTGTTCGATAAGAATAACCCAAACGGGTTTTCTACCGGGCTGAGTACCGAAGATATAAGGAAGCTCAAGAACTGCTACATCGAAGTTTTCATCTGCAAAGGAGAATGCAACATTTTCCTGGTCAATACGGCTTCTGATGTAGGGATGTTTTTCTGTAAGCTTCATATCGGGGCGTTCTTTTGCAAGATATGCAAAGTATGAACCGAGAATAACCGCACTCTTAACGCCAACCTCTTTACAAAGAGGAAGTATTCTTTCAAGAGGCTGAATATTGTATTTGTAATATGCATCATAAACAGGTGCAGGGAATTCAACTCTTTCGTCAATACCTGCAGCGAATACAAAGCAATCGTGACCTTTGAGAAGTTCGCGGATTTCGTCATCTGTTTTCTCATAGATATTGCAGAATTCAAGTTTCATTTCTGCGGGAATGGGAGCACCTTCGGGAAGAGGAGGAAGAGCAACACTTGTTACTTCATGACCTCTTTCAATAAATATTCTTGCGGCTTCACAGCCCAAAAGACCTGTACCGCCAATCATAAATACTTTCATTCTGTAACCTTCTCCTTAAAGTTATCAAAAATTTCAGGACCATAGAAATAGTTCTGTTCTTTACTGTGAAGCGGATACCAAACCTGAGCAAAGAAGGGGTTAATTTTTGCTTCGGTATCATAATCCCAAGGCCAGGGAAGTTCTGCGGGGCACCAATGACCACCGCGAAGAACGAGGTTGGGACTCATTTCGAACTCATTGCCTCTTGCACTTCTCCATTTAACAGGAGTATACATATCAACGATTTCAGTTGCAAGACATTCACCGCCTCTGAAAGCAGCCGCTTTCTGAAGGTCTTCAAGAGTAAGTGAATCGAAATCTTTTGTTTCATCATAACCGTGGTCAAGAAGAATAACATCATCAGCGGTTGTTTTCTTTGAAGGAATTTTAATATCGAAATCTGCCCATTTTCTGGGGAGCTTATCAAAGTTCTCTTTGCTGCCGTAGTAAGAGGTCATTCTTACATCAACATTGTTCGCTGCCCACCAGAGTGTACCATACTCGGGAGTCTGAGCAATTTTCTTCATAAAGGGTTTAACTGCAAATGCAAAGGGTTTTGCAAGGAAAGCCAATTTATAGAAGAACTCAACATTGTTCATCATCTGTTTGAAATACTGCTTAACGGGAATGTTAGCACGGAAATGGCAATATTTTTCGAGCTCGTCACCATCATAGTACCACTGACCGTGGAAGTTCTGAGTTGTGAACCAATATGGATCAAAGAGCTTCTTGGTTGAACCGATACCGAGTGTACCGAGAAGGAGTTCTTCAAACTCAAAGTTTGTGATTCTGTATTCTTCACCTGAACCGATGTTGTAGAAGCGTCTCCAGAATTCCTCGGGAATATCGTCACCGCATACATTTGCAAGAAGACGACCTGAGTCTTCAACAGTTGCCCATTCAAGAACACCATTAATAGGAACGTGATACATAATGGGTTCCATATTTTTAAGAATTGCAGGGTAAAGAATACCTGACTGACGAAGAGATACCCAATGTTTAAGTCCGGATTCAGCAAAAACTGCTTCTGCTTTTACTTTACTGATTGCATAGTGGTCATAAACACTGATTTTAATGGGGTCACCTGTTCTTGCCCAATGAATAGGAGGATTACGGTCACCTGTTTCTGCAACTGTACCTATGTAAACAACCTTAATTGCATCGGGGTCGGGCTGAGCCTTGACAGCGTTAACAATGTTCTGAGCTGCAGTAACATTTGTTTTCTGAGTTTTAACGGGATAATAGTCTGCCGCGGGGGAAACCATACCGCCAACGTGAAGAACGTAGTCCGCACCTGTTACACATTCGAGAACGTCTTCGTAGTTTGTAAGGTCGCCCCAAACAAGCTTAACTGAAGGATCATTTTCATAATCCTTAAATTTATCCTTGTTTTTCTGGCTTCCTCTGTTGAGAAGAACTATATTGAATTCATTCTTCTTTGCATAGAGTTCCTTAAAACCTGCCCATCCCATTGTACCTGATGAACCGGTTAAGAATACGGTTTTTTTAGACATAAAAAACACCCCATCTTTCCAAAATTTATATAATTTAAATTATACAATTAAATAGTACAATTTGTCAATAATGTGTGATAATTTGTTAACATATATCAAGATGCCAGTTGCCAATATATAAACAACTTTACATTTCTTACTTTATACAACGTCACAAGTCCAGAAACTTGCCACTTAAATTATTTCAAAAACCTTACACACCACCGGAACAAACACCAGTCCCGGCAATAAATTAGCGACTTTTATTTTTGTAATACCGATAAGATTAAGTCCTAAGGCTATAATCATAACCGACCCTGCGCAGATAAGCTCTGCAATTGCAAAATCGTTAAGGAATGAGCCGAGAGCCATTGAAAGAGTCACAAGTCCGCCTTGGAAAACAAGAACAAAAACAGAAGAACAAAGAACACCTATACCAAGGCTGGCACCAAGCATTGTTGAAGAAATAAGATCTAAAACGGACTTTGTGTAAAGCATTTGATTATCGCCTGAAATCCCTGCATTCATTGAGCCCACAATAGTCATAGCGCCAACGCAGAAAAGAAGGGATGCTGTAACAAATCCCTGTGAAAAAGTGCTTTTTTCATTCCCGCCCTTTTTGCTTTTTTTCTGAAGCTTGTCACCGATTTTGGTGAGTTTGCCGTCAATATCCATGAGTGTACCGATAATTGTGCCAAGAACAAGCGAAATTATCATGACAAGTTGATTCTGTCCCTTTATAACACCTGTTACACCAATAGCAACAGTACAAAGTCCTATTGCAGTCATAACCGCGCTTGTCAGTTTTTCAGGTATTTGTTTTTTAAGTAATAGACCAACGGTGCTGCCTATTAAAACAGTTAAAACATTTACAAGCACACCGCTGAAATTCTGTAACAAATCAATCATAATTATGTATTATCTCCTAAATTCCAAGGGTAAACATTAAAATCCGGGGTTGAAATAAACTCAACCGTTTCCTTTGTCCTCGGGTGATTAAAACTTATTTTGTGAGAATAAAGGGCAATATTACAGTCTCTGACCTTGCTGCCGTATCTTCCGTCGCCCGTAAGTGGAGTTTTTCTTGAAGAAAACTGAACTCTTATCTGGTGAGTTCTTCCCGTATGCAAAAGCACTCTCACAAGTGCATTTTTCTCAGTTTTTTTCAAAACAACATATTCAAGGCTTGCTTCTCTTACGCCTTTTCTCATTCTGTTAACAACAAAAGAACGGTTCTTTTTAGAATCCTTGAAAAGCAAATCCTTGTATATTCCCTCGTCACTTTCGGGAATACCGTCCGTAACCGCAAGGTAAAATTTATAAAACTTTCCGTTAGCAATATCAGTTGAAAGCGCAGAAGCACTTTTTTTATTTTTTGCAAAAACCATTACACCCGAAACCTCTCGGTCAAGGCGGTGCAAAAGGTGCAGGTTGTCTTTTTGAAGACAAGTTAAAATTCCTTTTTCTCCTTTAGGCGAATCCTCACTTATAATTCCAACAGGCTTGTTTATAACAAGGATGTCGTCGTCTTCAAAAACAACCGGTATATTATTTATGCAAATCGTATTTTCCATTATATTCCTCGAAAATCTCTTTGAATTCCTCGTTATCATATTTGATTTTGTTAAGATAATTGTGTGGGTCAAAGGCATCATTCCGGGCTTCAATTACGGCAACGGCAATATTGGAGCAGTGGTCGGAAATTCTTTCACAATTAGTCAATAAATCTGAAAGAACAAAGCCCATTTCAATAGTACAGTCGCCACTTTGAAGTCGGTTAATGTGGTGAGATTTGATTTCAGCCGTAAGGTTGTCAATCACTTGTTCTAAAGGTTCAACCCTTGAAGCCAATTCTAAATCATTTTTCTCATAAACTCTTGTTGTCATAACAACAATTTCCGTAATAGCTTCAATAAGAATAGTAATTTCTTTTTGAGCGTTTTCAGAAAATTCTATTTTCTTTTCATGGATTTCCTGAGCAACTTTTTTAAGGTTTAAAGCGTGATCGCCAAGTCGCTCAAAATCACCTATTGTATGAAGCATTCTTGAAACTGTACGGGCATCATTGGCAGAAAGGGATTCCGCAGAAAGTTTAACAAGATATGTGCCCAATTCGTCCTCATAGGTATCAAGAATATTCTCATATTCCTTGATTTTCTTTGCTTCTTTTTCATTGTATGAGAAAACAAGGTTAAGCGCTTTGAGGATGGTATCTTTAGAAAGAACTGCCATTTTGGAGGTGGAGTTATCACATTCCATAACCGCAACCGTAGGTGAACGAAAAAGTCTTTCATCAAGGTAAACAACTGCCTTCTCCTGTTCCTCTTCGGTCTTTTTATCTTTAATAACCTTGTGAGCTAATTTACCTAAAAGTTTTGTAAACGGTGCAAGAAGAATAACGGTTGTAACATTGAATATGGTGTGAACAACAGCAATACTTGCAGGATTCACAAAATTCACATCGAAATAATTATCAATAACAGAGTTCACAACAAGGAAAACAGGCATAAATATTAATGAACCGATAATATTAACTATGGTGTGAGTAAAAGAAACTCTTTTTGCATTTGCACCTGCACCAATACAGGAAATAAGTCCCGTTGCACAAGTACCGATATTCTGACCGAGAATAATCGGTACTGCCATTGTGTAGGTAATTGAGCCTGTAAGAGAAAGAGCCTGAAGAATACCTACAGAAGCTGAAGAAGACTGAATAACTGCAGTAAACACCGCACCCACAAGAATACCTAAAACAGGATTATTGAATTTAAGAAGCACGTCTTTGAATTCAGGCATTTCTGCAAGGCCTGAAACGGAATCAGACATAATATCCATACCATAAATGAGAAGAGTAAAACCAACAAAAATAGTACCGAGAGTTTTTCTCTTATCACTTTTGGACATCATTATAAAAGCAATACCGATAACTGCAAGAATGGGAGCAAAATTCTGGGGCTTGACCATCTGAATGACGAATGAATCGCTTTGAACACCAACAAGCGACAAGAACCAAGCGGTAATGGTTGTACCGATATTAGCACCGAAAATAACACCGATTGAATTTTCAAATGCCATAAGTCCTGAGTTAACAAGACCCACAAGCATAACCGTTGTTGCAGAAGATGACTGAATAACAGCAGTAATCAATGCGCCCATAATAATGCTTACGAACACATTTGAGGTCATTTTTTTGAGGATTATTTCAAGTTTACTGCCCGCTGCCTTTTCAAGACCATCGGACATGGTATTCATACCAAAAAGAAAGAAAACAAGTCCTGCAAGAAGACTTAAAACATCAAAAAAGGTCATAATATACCCCCAAAAAGCCAAAATATTACAAATATCATTTTATCACAGAATTTTTCACTCTTCAATATTGTTAGGAAAAATACCAAAAAAATTAGAGCAACAAAATTTTTGTTGCTCTAATTTTTGTTTTTTAAAGTTTAGAGTATCCATGGCAATTAATAAGTGCATCAAGTTTCTTGCCCTCTTTGCAAAGTGGGCATTCGTGAGCGGGAACAGCAAAATAGCCTTCCAAATCATTAGGATTGAAAACGGAGTTAACAGTGTAACCACCACAATTGGCAACAGTTGCGAAAACCGATGCAATACCTGAAACCTCACCACCGTAATATTTAACCGCTTCAATAGCCGCTTTTGCAGTTGCACCTGAAGCAACACTGACCGCAAGAATAAGTACATGCTTACCCTTAATCATATGAACAAGGTTATCTCTGAACATCATCTGTGAACCATTAACAATTTCGGGAGTAACCACATAAACCGTCTGGTGGGCGTTTATATTTGCAAATGAGTTTTTTGTAAGCTCATTTGCAAGGCATGTGCCGATAACCTCTGTACCGTCAAGACAAAGAATTGTGTCAACAATTGTTGTGCTGTAATTATATGTTGAACAAAGCTCTTCTGCAACCGCTTTCGCCTCAGAATAACGGGATTTCTGGTCGGCAACATCAATATAATAATTCGAATGTGTGTAGCTTGTTGCAAAGTGACCCTTTGCTACACGCAAGTAAAGATTTTTTCTTTTAGTTTTGATTTTGAAAACTTCTGTTGTAGGCATAAAATCAACCTTTCGTGTTGGTATAAACTATATTTTACATTATTCCATAGATTTTTGTCTATTGGTGTATTGCATAAAATCAAAAAGCCTTATTTAATCATTTCGTCAAATTGAGCCTCTGAAATAACAGTAATTCCCAATTCATTAGCCTTACGGAGCTTACTGCCAGCATCCTCACCTGCAAGAACATAAGTGGTTTTCTTGGAAACTGAGCCCGACGCTTTACCGCCGAATTTTTCGATAATTTCCTGTGCTTCTCTTCTGCCAAATTTTGAAAGAGTACCCGTAAGAACGAATGTCTGACCTTTAAAACGGTCATCTGCCTTTTCTGTAAGGTTTTTCATATTCAGCCCGAAAGACTTGAAATCCCCGATGAGAGCAATGGTTTCAGGAAGGGAAAGTGTGTCTTTGAGAGTTTTTGCGGAAATATCACCCATACCATCAATTTCTTTAATATCTTCTTCACTTGCATTCAAAAGCGCATCCATAGTATCAAAATGATTTGCAAGCAATTTTGCCGCCTTTAAGCCGATATGGTGAATACCGAGAGCAAAAATCAATTTATATAAATCATTACTTTTTGATTTTTCAATAGCCTCAAGAAGATTAAGCGTGCTCTTTTCACCCATTCTTTCAAGTGAAACAAGCTCCATCGGACTTAATCTGTAAATATCCGAAGCCTTGCTTATAAGATTCTCCTTTACAAGTTGTTCTAAAACCGCTTCACCAAGGCCCTCAATGTCCATAGCATCTCTTGAGCAGAAGTGTATAAGTTTTCTGAGAAGTTGTGCAGGGCAATCGGGGTTGACACAACGGATTGCCGCCTCCCCCTCTTCACGAACCACCTTACTGTTACAAGCAGGGCAGTTTTCGGGGTATTGGTACTGCTCGTTTTCACCCGTATGCGCTTTAACACAAAGAACCTCAGGAATAATGTCCCCTGCCTTGCGGACAATAATTTTGTCACCAATGGCTATATTTTTTTCTTTTATGAAATCTGCATTGTTAAGAGTTGCCCTTGAAACAGTTGTACCTGCAAGAATGATAGGTTCAAATATGGCAGTGGGAGTTAAAACACCTGTTCTGCCCACCTGAATTTCCACATCTAAAAGCTTCGTTTCCTTTTCTTCGGGTGGGTATTTGAAAGCCACTGCCCATTTAGGAAATTTAGAGGTACTGCCCAGCTCTTCTCTCATAGAAAAATCGTCAACCTTAATAACTGCACCGTCAATATCAAAAGTAAGTTGACCTCTTTCGTCACCAATGCCCTTTATACAGGAGATTGCTTCATCAATACTGTCGCAAAGAGTGTATTCGGGAATTGTTGAAAAGCCTAATTCAGCAAGATAATCAAGACTTTCCTTGTGGGAATGTAATTCCTTTCCCCCCTCTTTTTGCTGAATGTTGAAAACAAAAATATCAAGCTTTCTTTCGGCAGTTATTTTCGGATTTTTCTGTCTTAATGAACCCGATGCGGCATTCCGTGGATTTTTAAAGGTTTTTTCACCTTTTAATTCCTGCTTTTCAACAAGCTCGTCAAAGGAATCGTGGGACATATAAACCTCACCGCGCACCTCAATAAATGGCAGAGCCTCTTTAAGCTTCAATGGAACAGAACGGATTGTTTTGACATTTGCAGTAACATCCTCACCCACATTACCATCACCGCGGGTGGATGCCCTGACTAAAATACCGTCACGATATTCAAGGGAGCAGGAAAGCCCGTCAATTTTCTGCTCAACAACATATTGCGCCTTGGGAAAAACCTTTTTTACTCTTTCGTCAAATTCGCGGAGTTCATCTTCTGAAAAAGCGTCCTGCAAGCTCTCCATTCTTACAGTATGAACAACCTTTTCAAAGGTTGTGTCACTGCTTCCACCAACTCTGTGAGTAGGCGAATCTTCTTTTAAAAGTTGAGGAAACTCCTCTTCAATAGCGGAAAGCTCACGCATCATCATATCGTAATCATAGTCCGATACGTCGCTTTCATTACCCATATAATATTTATCAATACAGTCATTGAGAATAGCAGTCAATTCCTCTGCTCTTTTTTTAGCATCTTCAAAAATCATATTTTTGCGTCCTCTGTTTATTTATCATGTATAAAAAGTGCACAATTCAAAATGCAAAATAAAGGGGAAGCATTGCTTCGAACATAAAATTTTGTATTCATAATTAAAACAAATTCCATTCAGATAACCCGGGTTTTGTGTAATTGTTAAAATTGCCGTGCGCAGCACCCGACACTTTGCATTTTGCATTTAATTTTACCATATTGTTTGACAAAACTCAACTCCAACAATATAATATGTAGGAATAAATTTCTAAGGAGGAAAAGTATGAAAGGAAAAATAAAAAACTGCTTAACACTTTTTCTTACATTCCTTAAAATCGGTGCTTTCACCTTTGGTGGCGGTTACGCTATGATTCCTATTATCGAAAAGGAAATCGTTGATAAGCATGGTTGGATTACAAGCGAAGATATTCTTGATATTTTTGCTATTGCAGAAAGCACCCCCGGTCCTATCGCAATCAACTCCGCAACCTTTATCGGCTATAAAATCGGTGGCGTTTTCGGTTCATTTTGTGCTACTTTTGGAGTTGTACTCCCCTCTTTTACAATTATTTCAATAATTTCTCTCGTGCTTCGTGAGTTCAGCGATATAAAAGCGGTTCAGTATGCCTTTAACGGTATTCGTGCCGGTGTTCTCGCTCTCATTATCAAAGCCCTTGTTTCGATGTACAAAAAAGCACCGAAAGATATTTTCTCCTATATTCTTATGGGCGCATCATTCATTCTTGCGGCATTTACCGATGTAAACGTTATTTTTGTAATTATCGGTTGTGGCGTTGCAGGTTTAATTAACTCTCTTGTTATCAAAAGGAGGGTTAAAGAATGAGCATATTTTTAGAATTATTTATAACATTTTTTAAAATCGGTCTGTTCACCTTTGGTGGCGGTTACGCAATGCTCCCTCTTATTCAGAAAGAGGTGCTTAATCACGGTTGGATGGAAATTAAAGAAATCATCAACTTTATTGCCGTAAGCGAAAGCACCCCGGGACCCTTTGCCATCAACTGTGCAACATACGTTGGTATGGAAACAGGGGGCGTTTTAGGTGCTGTCTGCGCCACTTTGGGCGTTGTTCTACCCTCGTTTATTGTTATTCTCAGCGTTGCAAGGTTTTATAAAAAATTCAAGGAAAGTAAAATCGTTTCTTCCGTTATGACAGGTCTTCGACCTGCGGTTATCGGTCTTATCGGTTCTGCCCTTGTTTCAATGATTTTAACGGTCTTTCTTCCCAACGGATTCGATTTTGGCAGTATAGTAATCCCCGATTTACTTGTATCATTAGCAATTGCCGTTGTGATGACAGTTTTAGTCTTCAAAAAGGTTCATCCAATTATAATTATCGTTTTATCTGCAGTTGCAGGTATAGCAGCAGGATTTTTGCTGTAATTCGAAATTCGGAATTAAGCTTCGCAAAAATTAAAAACTTGATAAAAGTAAAAGGAGCTGTAAAAAAACGAAAGTTTTTTTACAGCTCCTTTTTAGGGGATAGGAAAAAATGATGCAGAACGGACAAACCGAGCGAAAACAAGGCTTCAGACTTGTTTTCGCTTGCCCGAAGGCGTACAAAGGTACGTCGAGTGGCGACGTTTGTTCGTAGCATTAAACTTAAAATTCTTAATAACTTGTGCTTTTTTCATTGTTTAAGGGATTCTTACAGATATCAGCTCTGTAGGAATCCCTTGCTTTATATTGTTTGATGCGGTCTGCGCTTTTTTTACATCCCCTTTTTTTATATTTTTCTGTGGTATAGGCAAGCCTATACCTTACAGTTTTTGCCATTGCCTGCAAGCAAATTCAAGCCATTACACCCGTAAGGCACTGGCTTGCCTGTGCCACAAAGCAACACATAATATAATTTTTGGAAGCGTAGCTTTCCCTACATTCCGAATTTCAAATTTCGAATTCCGCATTTTATCTAATTATAAATTCCCTATTTATAAATAATATATAACTTTCTCCAAATCTTCGACAAAGTTCAATTTTTTTATTGATAAGCCCATTATTTTAGTATATAATACTTTCGATTATCAGAAAGGGTGGATACCAATGAAAACAGTAACAGAATATTTCGGTTGTGATGTGTTTTCCGCATCTGTTATGAAAGAGCGTTTACCTGCTGAAACTTATGCAGAGCTTGAACGCACTCTTGAAACAGGTCATCGTCTTGATTTAGATGTTGCAAATGTAATTGCCAATGCTATGAAGGATTGGGCAATTGAAAAAGGTGCAACACATTATACCCATTGGTTCCAACCTCTCACAGGTGTTACTGCCGAAAAACACGACAGCTTTATCACTCCCACCAAAGAGGGTGGAATAATAATGGAGTTCTCGGGTAAGGAGCTTGTTAAGGGCGAATCCGACGCTTCATCATTCCCCTCAGGCGGTCTTCGTGCGACCTTTGAAGCACGTGGTTACACCGCTTGGGACCCTACCTCTTTCGCTTTCATTAAAGATGGTGTTCTTTGCATCCCCACTGCTTTCTGTTCTTATGGCGGTGACGCTCTTGATAAAAAGACTCCTCTTCTTCGTTCAATGGAAGCAATCAATAAACAGACTCTTCGTATTTTAAGATTATTCGGCAATACAGATGTTGTTTCCGTTAAAACAACCGTTGGTCCCGAACAGGAATATTTCCTTGTTGATAAAGACGTTTTCAATAAAAGAAAGGACCTTGTTTATACAGGCAGAACCCTTTTCGGCGCAAAGCCCCCCAAGGGTCAGGAGCTTGACGACCACTATTATGGTGCTATCAAGCCTCGTGTTCAGGCATTTATGGCAGATTTGGACGAAGAACTGTGGAAACTTGGTGTTCTTGCAAAAACCGAGCATAACGAAGCTGCTCCCGCTCAGCACGAATTAGCACCCATTTTCGCAACAACAAATATTGCTACCGACCATAACCAGATTACAATGGAAGCAATGCAGAAAATTGCTAAAAAGCATGGTATGGTTTGTCTTCTTCACGAAAAGCCCTTTGCAGGTGTTAACGGTAGCGGTAAGCATAATAACTGGTCAATCTCCACCAACACAGGTGCAAACCTGCTTGAACCCGGTGAAACTCCCGCAGAAAATGCACAGTTCCTTTTATTCCTTTGTGCAGTTATTAAAGCCGTTGACGATTATCAGGATTTACTCCGTATTTCAATTGCTTCCGCAGGGAACGACCACCGTTTAGGTGCTCAGGAAGCACCTCCCGCAGTTGTTTCAATGTTCCTTGGTGAAGAATTAACAGAGGTTCTTGAAGCACTCGAAAATGACGAAGATTACGGTTCAAAGAAAAAAGAAGTTCTTAAAGTCGGTGTTCATGTTCTCCCCCGTTTTCCAAAAGACACAACCGACAGAAACAGAACATCACCCTTTGCTTTTACAGGTAATAAATTCGAGTTCCGTATGTTAGGTTCTTCCGCTTCTGTTGCAGGTCCTAACACAACCCTTAACACCGCAGTTGCAGAGGTTCTTTCTCAGTTTGCGGACGAGCTTGAAAATGCAGAGAATTTTGAAACTGCAATCCAAGAGCTTATAAAAAGAGTTATCAAAGAGCATAAAAGAATCATTTTCAACGGCAATGGCTATGACGATGCATGGGTAGAGGAAGCAGAAAAGAGAGGTCTTCTCAACCTTAAAACCACTCCCGATTGTCTTCCCTATATGCTCCACGATAAAAACATCGCTCTTTACACAAAACACGGCGTATATAGTGAAGCAGAAATTAAAGCTCACTACGAAATCAAAAACGAAAAATACTGCAAATATCTTAACATTGAAGCACTCACAATGATTGATATGACCAAAAAAGACATTCTTCCTTGTGTCAGCCGTCAGATTCACGAGCTTGCAGATACAATTATCGCAAAAAGAAAAATTGGTGAGTTTATTGATACTTCTTATGAAGAGGCTGTTGCTAAAGAACTTTCCGACCTTTCAAAAGATGCTTTCAATGCAGTAAATGAATTGGAAGAGCTTTCAAAAGAAGTTAAAACCATTGAAGAAAGCGATGCCGCCGCAATGTTCTACAAAACAAGAATTATTCCCGTAATGGAAAGCTTACGTTTTGCAGTTGACAGCGCAGAGGCTCTCTGCCCCTCAGACAAATGGTGCTACCCATCTTACGGACAGCTTTTGTTTAGCGTGCGTTAAACAAGTTAAAAGTGCAAAACGCAAAAAGCAAAGTTATTTTCACAACAAAAAAGGATTCAGGACAGTAAAATTGTCTTGAATCCATTTTTTTATTTATAATAGCGTCGCAGACCCGACACTTTGCACTTTGCACTTTGCGCTTTGCGCTTTGCATTTATAAAATATATTCCTCATACTTCTCCAATGTAAATATCTCCGCAGTTATATCAAGCAACAATCCCTCTGCGGTGTATTCTTCCGAATGAACAACACCTGTTTTACGAAGCTCTGCACCAACGCCACCCATTGAGAACGGAAGAAGAATTTTAACTCTCTTTCTTGTAGGCGGAAGTGCCTGACGAACTGCTTCAAGAAGGTCAGAGAGACCCTCCCCTGTTTTTGCAGACACCCTGACGGATTTGCCCATAGGAATAGAAATATCATTCACAAGGTCGCATTTGTTAAGAACGGTTATAATGGGTTTGTCACCGCAACCAAGCTCTTCCAACAAATCCATTGTAACTCTGTAATGCTCAGCACATTCATCGTTTGAAGCATCGCAAATGTTAAGAATTACATTAGCATTAACCGCCTCATCAAGAGTAGATTTAAAAGCCTCAACAAGTTTATGAGGAAGACGGCGTATAAATCCAACGGTATCAATTAAAAGAACACTGCTGCCATCAGGCAAAGTCAACGCTCTTGCAGTTGGGTCAAGGGTTGCGAAAAGTTTATTTTCTGCAAGAACACCTGCATCTGTAAGAGTGTTCATAAGAGTAGATTTACCTGCATTCGTATAGCCAACAAGAGCAACTGTAATAACTCCGTCTTTTTTACGTCTTTCTCTGTGACGGGCGCGTCTTTCTTCAAGTTCTTTCAAATCTTCAGAAAGTGCAGAAATTCTGCGCCTGATATGACGGCGGTCAGTTTCCAGCTTTGTTTCACCGGGACCGCGAGTACCAATACCACCACCAAGACGGGACATACTGGCTCCCTTACCACCCAAACGTGGCAAAGCGTATTTTAACTGCGCCAGTTCAACCTGCAATTTGCCCTCACCCGATAAAGCTCGGGCGGCGAAAATATCAAGAATAAGCGTTGTTCTGTCAATAACTCTTGTGTCAGTTATTGTTTCAATATTTTTCTGTTGAGCAGGTGTAAGCTCCCCGTCAACAATAACCAAATCGGGCTTTTCATTTTCGCAGTATTCCGCAAGCTCTTCCAGTTTACCGCGACCAAGATAAGTGCCAGCCTCAGGCGCTTCTCTTTTTTGTGTCATTTCGCAGATAACCTCTGCACCCGCAGTTCTTGCAAGCTCAGAAAGTTCCAAAAGCGATGAATCAACATCAAACTCACCCGTGTCAACAGACACAAGCACCGCTCTCTCCTGTTCAATTTTATTTTCATAAAGTTCCATAAGTTCACCAATTACTATAGTTTATCGATTTAGTAAAGTATAGCATATTTTTAATATTTTTCAAGATTCATAAAATATTAAGAACGCAAAGTGCAAAACGCAAAGTATCGGGACCTGCGGTCAGCTCTTAGCCATTAGCCATTAGCCATTAGCAATTAGCTATTCGCTATTCGCTATATAATGTTCGGAAGCGTAGCTTCCCCACAATTTGCCACTTGCCACTTCCAACTTGCCACTTATTATTTGCACTTTCGGGTAAATAATAATTTTATGATTAAGAATAACATTTACAAAGCAATGGCAATAATAATCACAATACTATTTTTCCTTCTAACCGGTGCAGATATGTATCTTAAAACCTACGGAGACATTTCCCAATATCCTGCCACTACGGAGGAAATCACCGAAATTGAAAGATTAAGTAATTTCTATAAAAAAGAAGAAACACAGATCCGTCTTATGACCTATAACATTCTTGCAGATTCCATAGGTTTTGAGGGTAGCCCTGCTGAGACTCGTGCAGACGGAGTCTGCAAAATTATAAATGGTATTTCTCCCGATGTATGCGGTTTTCAGGAAACAAGCCGTAAATGGTTTGCTTGTATTTTTAACAATACCAATTATAAATTTATTCATCCCATTCGTTCAGCGTTTTTTTCCACCATGACAACTCTTGCCTATAATCCCGGAACACTGAATTTATTGGCTTTCGGAGATCAAGTTTTTAAAAGTGGCAGTAATTCTCCACTTCGGAGAATGGTGTGGGGAGTTTTCCGTCACAAAAAAACTGACAAAGTTTTTGCAGTTGTGAATACTCATTTCAGTTTAAGCGAGGGTCATTTTACCGATAACACTACACCTTTGACACAAGCCCTTGAACTCATAACTCTTTGCAAGGATTTGAAAACGCTTTTTAATTGTCCTGTCTTTGCTTTAGGTGATTTCAACGCACACAAAGCAACAAAGCAAACGCCCTCACCCATTTATGACATTCTCACAACAGCCTTTCAGAACACCTCAAACCTTGCAAAAATCATTTCTCACGGAGAAAATACCAATAGAAAATCATTATTCATTGACCACATTTTTTCTTTCGGTGATGTGGAAATCGCTCAACATACCACTATGTCACAAAACAATATGAAAAATTTAAGCGACCATTACCCCATTTTTTGTGATGTTTTTATACAATAAATGTGAAATATTGTTAATTTTTTGTTGACTTTAATCCATTTTTTAGTAAAATGTTATTATGAGTATAAAATATATACTTAAAAGGAGAGATTAATATGGATTTAAGTAAGATTATTGATGCAAAAAGCAAAGCTGCCCAATATATGATTGATGAAATCACATATATTTGCAACACCTTTGAAAAAAGAGGCCCCGGTTCAAAGGGTGAGTATCAGGCTTGCGAATATGCAGTAGAAAAAATGAAAGAATTAGGTTGCGACAGAACCTATGTTGAAGGCTTTAAAGAAAACCCAGGTTCCTTCTTCGGTTGGATTTATCTTACAATCACCTGTTGTTTTTTAGCACTTCTTTCATATTTCTTTATTCCTTATTTATCAGTCGCATTTATTGCAATCGGTCTTGTTATTTGCTTCTTACAGTTTGGTCTTTACAAGAAGCTTGTTGATAAGCTTTTCAAGGAAGAAACCGGTCACAATGCAACAGGCTTCAAAAAGCCCACCGGTGAAGTAAAAAGAAGAATTATCTTTGTTGGTCACGCTGATGGTGCATGGGAATGGCCATTTAAATACAAATTTACATATCTCGGCTTTGACATTCATATGATGCTTTGCTTCCTTGGTGCTTTTTATACACTTGCTATCGCTATTTTAAAAATAGCAGGCGTTCTTGAAGGTGCTCTTGCCACAAAGCTTGGTCTCATTGCCCTTGTTTTTGTACCCTTCTGGTTCGGACTTTACTTTATGTGGAACAGAAACAGAATTGTTGATGGCGCTAACGATAACCTTTCAGGTTGCTATATAGGTATGGCAATTCTCAAAATGCTTCAGGATGAAAACATTGAGCTTGAAAACACTGAAATCGGTGTTATTTTCACAGGTAGTGAGGAAGCAGGTCTTCGTGGTGCAAAGGCTTGGAGCGAAGCTCATAAAGACGAAATGAACGATGTACCTACATTTATTTATTCATACGACACAATAACACAGTCGGAAGAGCTTATGGTTAACTATCGTGACCTTAACGGAACTGTTAAGGTTGATAAAGATGTTTCCGATTTGTTTATCGAAGCTTGTGAGGAATTGAATATTCCCTGCAAAAAAGGTATGGTTCCCCCTCTTGGCGGCGCAACTGACTCTGCAGCATTTGCTCAGGCAGGTCTCAGAGCAACAGGTGTTACGGCACTTAGCCACGCTCTTCCCGATTTTTATCATACAAGACTTGATACACCCGATGCTCTTAATAAGGATTGCCTTGAAAAGTGCTTTGCCGCAAGTGTTAAGGTTCTTGAGAAATTCGATAACGGAGCAAAGCAATAAAAATTCGTAATGCGTAATTCGTAATGCGGAATGATTTCTGATAAACCGTAAGGTACAGTCTTGCATGTACCGCAGAACAAATTCAAAAATAGCAACACTATAATCGTTAAAAAAAGAAATCAAGGCAGTAAAATGTCTTGATTTCTTTTTTATTATAATCGGCTTTCCCCGACACTTTACACTTTGCGCTTTGCGTTTTGCACTTTATTAGCAAATCTACAAGCTCTTATGTACGCCTCAGAAACATACTCTTCAATACTCATTCTGTCATACTTATCATTCTCGTGTCGGTTTGGCTTTGACGTTTTATTCAGTTCAAATGTGAGAATTCCCTCATAACCGCATTTCGCAAGGCGCTTTGCATTGTAATCCCAATCGGCAATGCCGTCAAAGGGTAAAAGGTGCAAATCGTCGTGCCAGAAGATTTTGCCGTTAAAATCCTTAACACCTAAATTATCGTTTATATGGGTAGCATATAATTTGTGACCGAAAAGCTGAAGCAAATCTTCATAAAAGTTATAGCACATTTCGTGACCCGAGTCCCAACAAAAGCCCATAGCTTCTCTGTCACCATATCTTTCAAAAAGTGCCTTTAAATATTCAATACCCTCAGTATTTTCAAAGGCAATTTTTACACCGAGTTTTTCCGCATAACCAATAACCTCACCGTAATTCTCAAGACCAAATTCCGTAGGCTTGTATTCCACATCAAAACCTACAAACACATGGGAAACAAGGACAGGTACATCATACATCTTGCAAAGGTCAAGGCAATGCTTTAACTCTTCAACACCCTTTTGGGCATCTTCTTTTTCATTTTCATCCCACATATCCTGGCAGTAGCCCCAAGGAGCATGAATAGACTGAAATATCATGTTTTCTTCTTTTGCCACTTCAAAACATTTTTTAATTTCATCATCCATTCCCTTTTGCCATAGAACAAAAAATCCTTCAAATCCCGTTTTCTTAAAAAGCCTTATTTGTTCGGTTAAACTAATGCCGTATGATTTACTCGCCGAAAGGCATAATTTCTTCTGATACATAAAACCACCTCAAAATTAGTAGTGTTAAGTGCAAAACGCAAAGTTGCATTTTGCATTTTGCGCTTTACATTTTAATTTATCTCTTGCAAAATCCAATAAAACAGTAGTAAAATATATTATATACCATTCTATTTCTTTTTCAAGGAGATAACTATGAAATCCCAAAAACGAATTTTAACTGCTTTCGTACTTAACCTTATTTTTGCAATCTTTGAATTTATCGGCGGAGCATTAACGGGAAGTGTTGCAATTATTTCCGACTCTGTTCACGACCTTGGCGACAGTGTCAGCATCGGCATTTCTTATATTCTTGAAGAAAAAAGCAAAAAAGAGCCAGACGATAAATACACTTTTGGTTACGGCAGATATTCCGTTTTAGGCAGTCTTATAATGACCGTTATTCTCATAGTGGGTTCAGTTTTCGTTATCGTTCACGCCTGCGACAGAATCATTCACCCCGTAGAAATCGACTATAACGGAATGCTTCTTTTTGCAGTTTTCGGTATGGGTGTCAACCTTGTTGCCTCAATCGCCACTCGCGGTGACGGTTCTTTGAACCAACAAGCTGTCAGTCTTCATATGTTTGAAGATGTTTTAGGCTGGGGTGTTGTACTTCTCGGTGCAATTCTAATGAAATTCACCGATATTACCTATATTGACCCAATAATGTCAATCGGTGTTGCAATTTTTCTTCTTATTCACGCTTTCAAGCATTTTAAAGAAATTTGTGATATTTTCTTCGAAAAAACTCCCCACGGCATTGATGTTACAGAAATAAAAAAACACATAAAAGAAATTGACGGAGTTCTTGATGTTCATCATCTTCACGTGAGAACGCTTGACGGCATCAACCATATAGCAACTCTTCATATTGTCACCTCTTGCGACCCTGCGACCGTAAAAAAAGCTGTTAAAGAGGAATTGAAAGAACACGACATTTTTCATACAACAGTAGAAATTGAAACTCCCGAAGAAGAGTGCGAAGATTTGGTTTGCCACCCGGGAGCCCACAAGCATAGCCATAATCACGGGCACCATCATCATTAAAAATGCAAAGCGCAAAGTGCAAAGTGCAAAATTAAAGCTTGCTACGCACAGCAGTATATAATGTCAAAGGATTCAAGGCAATAAAGACTGAGATCTTTTATTTTGGCGCATTTTTTGCGCCCTTACACTTTGCGCTTTGCGCTTTACACTTAAAACAACCTCTTGACAATAAAATTCTTTGTGCTAAAATATACAACTGTTGCTATTAATATTTATATAATATACACAAAGAAAGAAGTAATACTATGCACTCAACTCCTGAGGTACTCTTAACCCTCTCAATCGCCTTGTTATCGGGACTTTTACTTTCCCGTTTAGCAAAAAAAATGGGGCTTCCTGCTGTTACAGCCTATCTTGTGGCAGGTGTTATAATCGGACCATTCTGTTTAGGCAGATTAGGCTTTGGCTTTAATGAAGAGTTCAATCCCCCTCAGTATTATTCAATCCTATGCGATTTAGCTTTAGGCTTTATTGCTTTTGCAATCGGTAATGAATTCCGCCTTGCACAGCTCAAAAAAATCGGTAAGCAGGCAACAATAATCGGTATTGCTCAAGCAATTGTAACAACCATTGTTGTTGATATAGCCCTTATTGCCCTTTCCTTTATTCTGCCCGAAGGTTATCTCCCCCTCCCTGCAGCAATTATTTTAGGTGCTGTGGCAACTGCAACCGCTCCTGCAGCAACCTTAATGGTTGTTCGTCAATATAAGGCAAAAGGACCTGTTACCGACATTCTTCTTCCTGTTGTTGCTCTTGATGACGCAGTGGGTCTTGTGGTTTTTGCAGTTTCATTCGGTGTTGCAGGTGCAATTAATACAGGGGCAATCGATGTTGTTTCAATGATAGTAAACCCTGTTTTAGAGGTTGTTTTGTCAATTGCTCTCGGTGCAATAATGGGCTTCTTGTTCACTCTTTGTGAGCAATTCTTCCACTCCCGTTCTAAGCGTATGGCAATTTCCGTTACATTCGTAATGCTCACTGTTGCGATTTCTTCTATGAAATTTGAAATCGGTGGAGTTCACATTGCATTCTCAAGCCTTTTAGCTTGTATGATGTTGGGTACAATCTTCTGCAATATCTGCGATTTCTCGGAAGAGCTTATGGAAAGAGCAGACCGTTGGACAACTCCGCTTTTAGTTCTTTTCTTTGTAATAAGCGGTGCAGAGCTTGATTTATCCGTTTTCAAAAATTGGATTTATATTGTTATCGGTGGTGCCTATATTATTTTCCGTTGCTTAGGTAAATATTTTGGTGCTCGCATGAGTGCAAAGGCAACAAAATGTGATAATAACATAGTTAAATACCTTGGTATCACCCTTTTCCCGCAGGCAGGTGTTGCTTTGGGTATGGCAAGTCAGGCTCTTGAATTCGGCGGTGATATAGGTGTTCTCGTTCAGAGCATCACTCTTTTCTCCGTTCTCGTATATGAGCTTGTCGGACCCTATCTTACAAAGGTTGCCCTTACAAAAGCCGGTGACATTATCCCCCACGGCAAAACAAGTGCCCGTGAAGAAGCAAAAATCAAATTGCAGGTAAGTGACAGTCCTAAAAACAAGAAAAACTAATAAACTAATTCAGGTCGATTCACTAAGTCAAGTGAACCGACCTGATATTTTTTATTTATTCTTTGAAGTTGCTTTGTCAATTGCACGAAAAAGTGAATCTTCGTGAGTTGAGGGTAAGTCACAGTTATAATGCCATACCATTACACCGCCATAACCATTATCAATAGCGTATTCCGTTTTCTTTTCTATAACCTCAGGAGTATTGAACCAGAAATCTTTATTGATTTCCGGACAATGATACCAGCCCTCTTTGTCAATTTCTTTATAGTAGGTATTGTAACCATACCAATAAGCATCCATATCAGTAGGCCTTGAATAAAATGGTAAACCAAAATTAATTTTTTCTCTTGCTATAGCGCCGAAATCGGCATTTTCAATACGAGTTATAATATCTTCATAAGTAGCGTGTTTACCTTCACTGTCATTATAGTCATAAGCCATAAGTTCAAAAGAATCAATTGCCTTTGCCGCTTTCTTAGTAAAACCTATATTCCAATCAACCCCTGCAACACCTAAAGTATAATCCCCCAGAACATTATCCAAGGAAACAAGAAATTTATTATAGTTGCGCCAGGCTTTGTTTGAAAGCGGATATTCATAATCAAAATGAACCCCGTCAAAACCGTATTCATTAAGAACATCCACAATATTTTCCTCTAAAACACCGCTTTGAAAGGCTTTATTGTGTTCATCACTTTGTACTTTCATCTGCTCTTCCCAGATATCTGAATCAGTAATACCACGAGGACCCAAAAGGTTAAGAGTAATGCTGACATTCTTGTCACCTATCGCCTTGCGGATATTTTTAAGAGCGGTTTCAAGTTTTTCTTTTTCTAAATTGACCTTACCCTCACTATCAAAGGATGCACATTCGAAAAGAATTATATGGGTAATAATATCAAAATCCTCACTATATAAACTATCTGCCTCTTGAATATAATCTCCTCTTATATAGGCTACAACCTTAAAATTGTCAACAGGTTTAACCGCCTCGTTTTTCACATCATTGGTACAACTCACAAAAGATGTAACCACAAGAACAACCGACAAAAAAACCAATAAAAATCTTTTAATCATATTCTTTTCACCCTCAAAGATTTTTTTATTTAAGTATAACACATAAAAAAACAATATTAAAGATAGACAACCAACAAAATTTGTGATAATATTTTCTCAAATAAAAAAAAGAAAGGAACTTCAAAAAATGAAAGACCTTACAAAATATCACGGTATAATCCCGGCGTTTTATGCTTGCTACGATGACGAAGGAAACGTTTCCCCCGAAAGAACAAAAGCATTTGCAAAATTCCTTTTGGACAAAGGCGTCAAAGGACTTTATATGTGCGGTTCATCAGGCGAATGCATTTATCAGAGTAAGGAAGAAAGAAAACGTATTCTCGAATCCGTTATGGAAGTGGCAAAAGGCAAAATGACAATTATTGCTCATGTTGCTTGTAACAACACTGCAGATTCAATGGAGCTTGCCGCTCACGCAGAAAGCCTTGGTGTTGATGCAATCGCTTCAATACCCCCCATTTATTTTAAACTCCCCGAAGAATCAATTGCACAGTATTGGAATGATATTTCTTCCGCCGCTCCCAACACAGATTTTGTTATTTATAACATTCCTCAGCTTGCAGGCGTTTCTCTTACAATGCCTCTCTTTAAGGAAATGCTTAAAAACCCTAATGTTATCGGTGTTAAAAACTCATCAATGCCCACTCAGGACATTCAGATGTTCAAAGCCGAGGGTGGCGAAAACTTCGTTGTTTTCAATGGTCCTGATGAACAGTTTGTTGCAGGTCGCGCAATTGGCGCTCAGGGCGGTATTGGCGGAACATACGCAGTAATGCCTGAACTTTTCCTTAAGTGCGACGAGCTTATCAAAGTAGGAAAACTCGATGAAGCAAGAGAAATTCAATATGCAATAAATGAAATTATTTATGCAATGTGCGCTTGTAAATGCAATATGTATGCAGCCGCAAAAGAAGTACTCAGACTTCAGGGCATCGACATCGGTGATGCAAGAAAGCCTCTGGCTCAGCTTAAAGAAGAAAGCAAACCACTTGCAAAGAATGTATTTGAAATGATTGAAAAAGCTAAAGCAAAATTTTGCTGATAAAAAACAAAAAATCAATGGGTTCTACAGTTGTTTTTCTGTAGAGCCCCATTAATTTATCAAAAAATCACAAATAGTAAAAACTCAAAACCGTTAATTTTCAATCTTTTTTTTGCAAAAATTTTCATCTCGGTAAATATCATTCCGTATACAACATAACAGGACCGTACAACCCTCCTGATACAGAGCTTTTTGCGAAATTAAGTTCTGCCTCAAAATATGGTGATAATTCTTTGATATTCCATTTATCAAAATAATCTGTATTAACATACCAATTTGCAGATGTATTTGTAACAACTATTTTCAGTTTATTGTTTTTATCGAGAACCCCTTCAGGAACTTTAAAGCTGTACGGAGGCATTAAAGCTGTTCCTAAGGCTTGGTCGTTAAGAAAAACCTCAGCTGTAAAATGCACATCACCCAGGTCAATTTCGCCTTCTCTTCCTATTTTTTCGAGAGGGAGTGTAAATGTTGTTTCATAAACACCACTTCCTGAGTAAGACTCACCCACCAGATACGACCAATCACCTAGACTAATTGGCGTTGCATTGTCGTAATACCCAATATTATCAAATCCATTTTCATTACAGACAAGTTCTTTCTCTTTGCGGAATATAAACGGTTGCGAAATATGAATTTTTTCTTTGAAATCTTTTTTATTCTCTGCATTCAGCATTTCATCTGTCAGTAATATTACAGCCGTTTCACCTATCCGGAGTGAGATTTGCAAAATGTTGTTTTCTGATTCAAAATGATGTAATGTACCATTCATCAAGTCAAGCAGATAACCCTTTGAGGTGGGAAGATGAATTTTATATTCATTATTTTCACCTTTTTCTCGGAACAGGCAGAAAACTTGTGCAGTTTCTGTCTTTCTGTGCATTGCACATAAGCCACTACCCTCAACCTGAATCACAGGTGTAAGGTCGGCAAGCGTACGTAAAACTCTGCCACCACCTTTAATAAAACGGTTAAGAATTATTTTTATATCCTCAGGAATATATGCATTTTCGGGAATAACGATATTTTTATATGATGCACTACCTATAGAAATACAACCATCATCTATTGCTTTTGCGTTTTGAATAACATCATCGTCAACAATGTCAAAATCCACCATCATATCTTCCAGTGTTCTGCCGAGAGTATCAAACTCTTTTGCCACAGTTTCTGCTTTCAGACCGCCCTGAAAATCGTGAACAGGATAATAAAGTCCTGTCTGGCAAACTCTTTCGCCTAATGAAGAGATATATGATAACCTTTCAACATAACGGTTGAACTGACCAAGTTTCTGATAATAAAGCTGGTTCTCAGTAAAAACAGGCAATTCCTGTGCAATAAGAGCATCTTTTCGACCGAGAGGGAAATTAAAGGGATTAAAAATATTTATTCCGCGCACAGCCTGATAACCTACGGTATATCGCATTATATCGTAAGTAAGTCCCGGTCCTGCAACTCCGAAAATCTCACTCATTGCAAACTTTGTACCGTTCTGCGCTGCGGCAGATGATGCGTATCTGGGGAAAAATCCGTTGTAGCCGTTCATATCATTCTTATTAGCTATTTGGTTTTCGGGATAAAGCTGACGCCATATAATATCCACACCGGGAATATCAAAGCATCTGAGAGCACGCATCAGATTGAAGTTTCCGCCACCATTGATACAGCCGAGAGGAGCGTGATCCACATCCATATGTCCCGTAAAAGCAATCCCATGTTCATTTGCCCATTCTTTACAAGGAAGAAGAAAATTTTCACAGAACATCCGACTGCACAAATCATACCAACGATATAATATGTGTATATTTTCCTCTGTGGTCGCTATTCTTTCTGCAATCAGTGGCAAATGGGGTATTATTGACTCACCATATATAGACTCATATTTTTCTGCTAACTCTTTATTAAAAGCGCCTGCCGGTGCTTTCGGCTCGTCTGTAAATACGGCTGTAACATTTTTACCAAGTGCTTTTTTCAAGGCATGCGCATATTCTTCGTGAGTAATTTTAATAAAATAATCTGTTGCACATTTGTTCAACAAATCAGGGTAATCTGCATTTCCGCAAATCACTTTTTCTGCCACATACTCGGTTACGACAGTATCATCAGAAAATAGGTACCCCTCTTTAATAATCTCCTTGTCGTTCAAAAAAGTGGCAATAACATCAGGTGTTGATTTTTCATATAAATCACCTGCAGAAAAAGACCGTTCATAAAACTCCAGTGTCTGTCGGGCATATTCGGGATGGTCTTTCAGAACCTTTCCGCAGGCACTGCCTGAGGGCCATCCCCCCTCATCATAAATCCAGCAGTTCATACCAAGGGTTTTACCCTTTTCAATAGCATAGGCACATAACTTAAAATAATCCGATGAGAGATAATCAGGCGTAAGGTTTGTAGGCATACTGTCAGGTCGGAAATTCTTTGGTTCGGGAAGAATATAAAAGGCCCGTATTCCGAGGTTTTGCATTTCAACAAGCTGAGCATCTATAATATCTTGAGTACAGATATCATTCCATACCCATACATAAACAGGAGCATAGGAAGCATCCGGTGATATGAAGCTTTTTATATCAAATTTATCATTATTCTCCATTGTTGAACCATCCTTGAAATTCAGACATCCGTATTATATTTATTTTGATTTTTCAATCTATTTATAAATAACTTCAGGGCAATAACCATTACGCCATAGAGAACAGCAAGCATAACGGGATATACTCTTATACCGAAAAGTCCACTTATAAGACTGACCATGGGCGGTGCTAACATAACACCTATGTAAGCAAATGCTATCTGCGAACCCATAATTGATTGTGATGCTTCTTTGCCGAAGTTGTGGGGTGTCAGGTGTATCATATTCGGATAAATAGAGCCGTTACCAAGACCTATAAGGAACAATCCCAAAACAGAAACAACCCCCGGCAAAGGAAGAAGCATAATTACAACGGCAGGAGCAAGAATCACGGCACCTATACCGATACGCTTCCATGTACTGATTTTACCGGAAAGTAAACCTGAAAGAAAACGTCCCACAGACATTCCGATATAATATACTGTCAATGCAAGGGCACCATGTTCAGTCTCAAAACCTTTTTCACTTACAAGATATGTACTTCCCCACACACCGCAGGCATATTCAATTGCATTGGTCGCAAGCATAATAACCCACACCAGACGAACTTCGGACTTTTTAGCCATCTGCAGAAGAGTGAGGTTTACACTACCCTCTTCTTCGTCTTGCTGAGTACAAACAGATTTTTTCCATAGAGGGAGAGACACAATAAGTAATAATGTGATTGCTGCCTGCACAAAAAAAGCATAGCGATAGCCACTGCGCCAACCTGCGTCGCTCAATGCCTGTGACATAAGATACGGACTTAAACTTACTCCCACACCGTAAAAGCAATGCAGAAAATTCATGTGACTGGCCTTAAAGTGAAGAGCAACATAATTATTAAGTCCTGAATCAATTGCACCCGCACCAAGACCGAGAATAACAGCTAACGGTATCATAAACCAAAATGAAGGTGCAACAGAAAATCCTAACAAAGCCGCCGCAGTCATAGCTGTACTGAAAGCAGTAACCTTAGCGGTTCCAATTTTATTGAGAATTCGGGCACTGAACATACTTGATAACACTGTGCATCCCGAAATAATAAATGTAATAATACTCACCGCTTCAACGGGTATGTTCATCTCAGTATGAATAGCAGGCCAGGCAGAGCCGATAAGAGAATCAGGAACTCCCAAACCTATAAACGCAATATATATAACAACCAATAAGAAAACCATATATCCTCCGAAAAATTTCGCGGTATTTCATTTTCAAAATGAAACAATTTCACTGTTTTGCTCTTTATTCCAGATTATTTCAACCTCAATCGGAATATTTGACTTGATTGTTACCTGAGGTTTCTCATCCTCTGAGTTACGCGCTTCGCAAATCAAAGTCAGTTCACCTTCTATTCCGAAGGGATATTTTTTTATACCGTGTTTTTCCAGCAGATTAATATGCCAGGTAATTTTATTTTTTGAGGCATCAGGCTTAATGCCGAATACATATTCAAACAAAATTGAAATCGGTGAAAGTCCTGTCCAACCAACAAAATCAGGCATTGAGGAGCTTCCTTCTTCAAATTTACCGTCAACAAGCTCAGGTGCATAGTTTTCAAAAAGTGTTCCTCTGTTTTTGAAAACGCTTACAACAGCATCAAGGTGTGATGCTGCAATTTCATGTGAAAGACCGTACTTTCCGTACGCATCAAGACCTTTGAGAACCATGTAATTTGTGGGTGCCCATACTGAACCGCACCAATATTTCCCTACCGGACTATACTCTTCATGGTCTTTTGAAAGTGTTGGAACACGATGAATGGTTTTGAATTCCTTTTCGTTGTTAAGGTGTGCGATAAAAGCCTCTTTTCTGTCCTCGGGAACGCACTTTGCAAGAAGCGACCAGAATGCGCCGAGATGCTTAACACCGTTAAATGTATCATCATCCCTGAGGTCATAGTAAAACTTTGTTTTTTCGTCCCACAGCTTTTCGTTAATCACCTTAAAAAGCTTGTCACTTTCCGCCTTAAGTTCGGGAATAAATTCTTTTCTGTCAAGAATTTCTGACATTTTGATAAGTATATTGCAGGCGTTAAGCTCCTGCATACAAGCATCGACCCAGACCATATGACCATGACTGTAACAAACGTGGTACTTTTCGTCAAGACGTGGGCAATTATCCATTCCGCAACCATAGCCTGAAGAAAAATATGTGCCGTCACGCCATGTAAAATGCTCCTTCATCCATTGATGATAAGCAATAAGACACGGATAAACGCGAGCAAGACGCTCCTTGTCACCAAAATTAAGGAAATAATCCCACTCGCACCAAGCCAGCACCTCAGGTCCCGTTGAAGACGGGTCATGACGGGCAAAAACGTCGCAACCTGTTTTTTCTTCAATCTGGCGGCAGATAAAACCGTCAACGTGCTGATGGGAATAGAAATTATCAAGGGTTTTCTGAAATTTAAAAATTCTGTCTGCGTATTTACCAAACATCAGCATAAATGCCGAGTCCCACATAAATATACAGTCGTTAAACGCAGCATCAATATAATTTGTTACAAAGCCTGTATCCTTTTCCGGTTTTCTGAGATTGGAGAAGGCAATTTCCCAAGCCTTCCAATAACAATCGATGTAATCGACATGCTCACTCCAAATCGGCTGGGGCAATTCGCTTCTGACGGAGTCAAAAGAGGGAATTTCCGCATTTTCCACCTGGGCTCCGATGAAAGAATTCTCTTCCATTAATTCTTTATCGTCATATGTAATTTCATTATTTTGCTTAAACGGAATCATAAAAAACACTCCTTGAATTTCTAATTACTTAATTAAAGCTTTTCACCCATGTAACCAAAGAACCATGATGGGTATTTTCTCGCACTGTACCTAACATATAGTCGGTTACGGGACCGTTCTTTCTCATTTTCTCAAGAATTGCCTCCTGAAGCTCTTCAACAGACATATCCGCATAAGGTTTTTTCCAATCCACAACTACTTTTTCAGGTTTCTTTTCTTCCTGTTTTTCTTCAATAACAGGAGCTTTACTTTTTTCAACCTTTACAGGTTCTGTTTTTTCTTGTTTTTCAACAAGCTTAACAGGTTCGGGTGTTTTTTCAATTTCTATTGTTTTAACAGGTGCAAGGCTTTCTTTTATAGCACCTTCAGAAATCCATATTTCGCCATAGTTTGCAGGCACTCTCACCTGAATACGACCATTAACCACAGTCGCTGTTTCACCCGACAATGCACCAACATATTCTGTGTAATTACCACAAGAAAGATTCATATTCACATCATTATCCGAGTTATTGACAGTAACAATTACATTCTTACCGTCAAGGTTTCTCTCGTAGGCAAAATGTGTAGTCTGAAGCTCAAGCTCCTTATAATCACCGTAGCAAAGAGCAGGCGTGTTCTGTCGGATTTTCCCGAGAGCAGAAATAATTTTCGTGCAAGAGTTTGTTTTTACCGCATCTTTGTAATCTTCAAAATTTAATGCAGGTCTTAAAGAATCGTCAGAGCCGCTTTCTTTTCTTCCCTCAATACCAAATTCAGAGCCGTAATAAACCGACGGAATACCCGGCAAGGTATAAAGCATAATGTGAACGGGTACAAAATGTGCCTTGTTATTAAGCTTTGTGTAAATACGTTCTACATCGTGATTGTCAACAAAAGTATAAAGTTTTATGCGATTTCCCGTCATATCACTGACATACTTGATTGTATGAGCAACTTCAAAATAGTTGTGGTCATTATGGGCAGAATATAAAGCCTTGTGAAGCATATAGTTTGTGACGCTATGAAGGGTTCCGTCATTTGCCCAACGGGAATAATTACCGTGAATGACCTCACCCATAAGCCAGAAATCAGGCTTAACTTCATTTGCCACCTGGCGAAGTGCTTTCATATAGTCGAAATTCATAACATCTGCCGCATCAAGACGTATTCCGTCAATATCAAACTCCCTTACCCAGAAACGAACCACATCGCAAATATAGTCCCTGACTGCAGGATTATGCTGATTTAATTTTGCAAGAAGGTCATATCCTCCCCAGTTCTCATAGGAGAAGCCATCATTGAAAGAGTTGTTCCCCCAAAAATTCACGTTACAATACCAGTCTTTATATTGTGAGTTTTCTCTGTTCTGCTTAATATCCTTAAATGCAAAGAAATCACGACCCGTATGGTTGAATACACCATCTAAAATTACTCTGACCCCCTGCTTATGACATTCCGATACAAAGTTAGTCAAATCTTTATTTGTTCCAAGTCTTGAATCCAACTTTTTGTAATCTGTTGTTTCATAACCGTGACCAACAGACTCAAAAAGCGGTCCGATGTAAATTGCATTACATCCGATTTCTTTTATATGAGAAATCCAAGGCAACAGCGTGTTCAGTCTGTGTACAGGCTCACCGTAAGCATTCTGCTTCGGTGCACCCGTCAAACCCAACGGATAAATATGATAAAATACGGCTTCGTCATACCACGCCATATTTTAACCTCCTGTTTTTTAAAAATATTTGTATTATTTTATGAATAATTTACAGTAATTGATAAATTCCAGTTTATCAGTATTTACGAATGAAATATGATGGCGTACAGCTCCATGCGTGGCAAAGGCTGTTTATCATTCTGTCCTTATACGGTGAGAAATCAAGGTCATCGGGAATATACGCTTCCCAGAAGGTATCTGCACCAAGCTCCACCATACCACCCCAGAATTTTTTCAAATATTGTACTGCTTCACCCTTCATACCAAGCTTTAACATAGCTTCAATAACATAGTGGCGCATATATGGTGTGACAGGTTGCTTGAAATCCTTGTTATCAAGGCAAGAAAGAAGGAGTTTTTTTGCTTCTTCTCCTGTTATCACACCGCCCAAAATCATCCAGACCTGAGAATGAACGCTGAGCTGACTATTATCTAAAGCATTCACGAACACTTCTTTGCTTTCATCATAAAGATGCTTTTTTGAAGCGGAACGAACCTCTGAAATGAGAGCAGAATATTTTTCATACTCCTCATCACCTATTGCCTTCAGCAATTCTCTAAAACGAGCAAGTGTATAAAGATATACACCCTGCAATGCAGTCATACATTCAAGACCCGGACACCAGTCAATAAAAGCAAACCAACCCTCCTGCCTTGTTGCAATCAGATTTTTGTCAAGGGTGGCTTTGAAGCATTCAAGCTGTGATTTGCAAATTTCCAAAAGGTCATTTACAACATCCTTGTCCCCTGTATGCTCAAAATAATCGCATACACTCACAACATATAAAAGTGCATAGTCCTCAATATGAGTTGCACCGGAATGGTAGTAAGGGGTTTCATAAACAAAGGACGGCAGGAAGCCGAGATTATTGCGCTCACCTGCGGCAAAGAGATACAAGCATCTTTTTACAATTTCAAGGTTATTGAATGTGTAATAATTTGTAAGAGCTTCAAGACGAAGGTCACCAATCCAAAGACGGCGGTCTCGCTTGGGACCATCCTCAAAGAAGGTCTGCATACATTCCTTGAGAGTGTTTGTTGCAACATAGTCAATTTTATTCAATAATGAATCCGTTGTATTTGCAGATTTCAATAATGACACATCTGCACTTGTTGAAGCACAGAAGCTGAAACCAAAGAGTTTTATTGGTCTGGTGGTTTTTTCCACCGTTATTTTTATGTATCTGCAAGCATATCTTCTGGGCATAGTTATTTTCTGAGGGAAATCAAGATTAATTATTTCCTCCTGCAACCAAGTTTTTGAAAGAATACCATTATACAGAGAAAAATCATCATTTATTTCTCTCATATCTTCGCCGAACTTGACAATCAAACGAACAGGAGCATCAACAAAAACATCAACCCTATCAAAGTTAAAGGAAAATTGTCCAACTGCATGTTCTCCCAAATCAAGAAGAATACTGTCCCCGTTTGAACCAATAAACTCGGTTATATCGGGAGTGAGAACAGAATATTTCAGTTCAGGAAAATTCTCCTGAGCCTTATTCAAAAAGTAATCTTTATCTTTCATAAAATCAACGCTCTCTTATTCAATGTGATTTCGCTCAACAAATTGAAATACAACTTATTTTTCAACAATCTCCACATCACCTTTTTTATCACCGTTTACATATTCACCATTTTGGTAATAAACCTCTGAATTAATGTTTACAACAGCAGCCTTAGGCACATATAAAACAGCCTTAATACCTTGTGGAAGAGTAAGGTTGATAATATAATCCCCTGAAGCCTTTTCATAATCCAAAGTGATTAAGCCTTTTATGCTCGGAACAGTACAGTTCATACTGTCAGACAGAGCGTACTGAGGCTGAATTTTAACCTTTTCATAGCCTGCTTCAAGAGGAGTGATGCCTGCAAAATGCTTACTCATTATAACAAGCGGTCCGCCACTCCATGCGTGATTCTTAGTACCTTGCCATTCGTTCCAGAATTCCCAGAGTGTAGAGTAATCCTCACTCATCATACCATCATATCTGTCCTTTATTCTGTTATATGCCTCTTCATATTTTCCCATTTTACAAAGGGCTTCAAGAACATAATATTCCATATACGGACTTGAATTTTTAGTGGTTGTGAGCACTCTTGTAATAGTATCATACTGTTCTTTTTCTGCAAGTCCCGACAAAACTGCAAGAGCATTTGCTCTGTCATCAGGATTTTTTGCGTCTTCACTTTTGAAGCCTTCTTCTGTCCAAAGATTTTTATATCCCTTTTCGATAGTGGCTTTTCTTTCGGTAATAAATGAAATATCCTCTTTTTTTCCTAAAATCTCCGCCATTTTCTCTGTGGCAGAAAGAGCATAGTAAACCCAGGCATTTTCAATAGCTGTCATATCTGCCTTCTTGCCCCAGTCAGGCCAATCCCAAGAACCGCTACGATGAACCACAAGATTATTTTCATCCGTTTCCCAAAGCTTCAGATAATCAAGGGAAGCGTCATAAACCTTTTCAACAAAAGCCTTGTCTCCGGTATATTCATAGTAAGTGAGAAAGCCTACGATTCCTGCAAGCTGCTGAACGGGAAGCTCAAAATAGTCACCACTTATAGGTACAACAGTCTGAAGCACTTTTGTGTCGTCAATGTGAGAAAGCATCGCCTCCACACCCTTTTGATACAGCAGGTAGGAATTACTGTCTAAAGAGTACATTGTCATAATCATTTCACTTGTGACATCGCCCCACCATTGAGCTCTTTCTCTGTCGGGACAATCCATAAAATTGTCACGCATGGTAACATAAAGGGTCCTCAGAGATTTTTGCCACAAAGAATTCAGAAATTCATCATCGCACTTGAAATCACCGCAGAATGAACTGTCATAGCCTGTTTCACGGTACATCAAAGAAACAACTGTAACATCTTTAGGGATTTTATAAGTAACATGTTCTCCGTTAAACCAGCCTAAAGCCTCAAACTCCTGCTCTCCCTCTTTTGTTATATATGTAGTTGAAACTGCACCGATTAAAGTATTTTCCGTTGTTATTCGAATCTTTTTGCCCGCAGGTGCTATGATTTTAAGATAGGGAGTAAGCTGTGCGTTATAGGAAATATCTACAGTGATTTTTTCACCGAAAAGCTCATTTACGCTATAGTTTTCATAATCCTTTGAATTCTCATAATCTTTAAGACCGTAATCCTTCAAAAAAGGTATTCCTCTCGGGTAAAGCTTGCCGTAAACGCCCTCACCACCGATGACATATTCGGTTGCATTTTCCCAGGATGAAACATCATAACCGTCATTTATCCAATCGCCCATATCTTCCCTTGCGTCGAAATAAATGCTGTATTCGGGGAGTCTGTAGTTAGGCGGATAAAGAGAACTGTCAACAAAAGCACTGTTTCTTTTCACCTTCCAGCTTTTGTCAGAAATTATGGTGACACCATCGCCTATGGCTTCAAAAAGGAATCCGCCCTGACCGCTGCTACTATAGGAATAGCTTGTTTCATTATCCCAGAACCACACCAAAGCACAAATTGAGTTTTCACCCTTTTTAAGATATGGCGCAATATTTATACTGTCATAATATCCGCTGTTTTTAGCAGGACCACGTTTCACGCTTCCCTCAAAAACAACGGTTTCTCCGTTTATGTAAAGCCAATATTTAGAGTCGGCTGAAATATCTGCAATAAGTTCTTCGGGAATCTTATCAAGACTTACTCTTTTATTAAAGCACATCCAGACATTTTTCTCCGTAAGATTTTCCTTATCCCAAATCCATTTGGCATTCCAATCGGTTTTCTCCACCGTTGAAATCCTTCTGTATTCGGGAATACTGTCGGGAATATTGTAATCATTTGTAAAAGGTACCATTGTCAAATCCCCCGATGGAAAAAGTGAAGTAAGAAAACCTGCCGCTATTACAAGATAAGAAACAATTGTCTGTAAAATTTGCATAGAAACCTCCCCGATATTGTTTCAAATGATAAAACTTATTGTATTTGAAATTAATCAGATTTATTTTATCACCTTTTTTTATTTGAAGCAATACTTAGAGTAGTGCTTCTGCCTTTTTATTGCTTTTCCTTGGTGGGAATGTTATAATTATTTACATCACAAAGCTTATTTTGGGGATGAGAAAATGAAAAAGCGAATTATACTATGGATTTCGTTAGTATTGGCGGTTGTTATAGCCTTAGGAATTTTATTACCCTTATTAAGAACCGAATATAGCGGAGTTAACTACAATCCCGCTGATATTGAGAACAAAACGGACAAAACAATTAAGTTCAATTCAAACGGCAAAATCAAAATTTTGCATATTACTGACACTCATTTAAATCTTAACCATAACTTTGACCCGACAATCTGGTTGGTTGAGAGGGCTTGTGAGAAGGAAAAACCTGATATAGTTATGATAACAGGTGACAATGCTGTGAATTGCGAAAACGCAGAAGACACAAAGAAAATGATTAACGCTTTGATGAATATTTTTGATTCAAGAAATATTCCCGTTGCAGTAACTTTCGGCAATCACGATTCAGAACAAGGTGCAATGTCACGAGAAGAATTGATGGCATACTACAACACATTCTCTTGTTCAGTTTCAGTTGATGATGTCAAAGAGCTTTCAGGTTGTGGTACATACAACATTCCCGTGCTTTCTTCCGATGGAGAAAAGGTGAAATTCAATCTTTGGGTATTCGACTCAGGCGATTATGACGAAGAAGGAAGGTACAGTTGTGTTAAGCCCGACCAGATTGAGTGGTATAGAAAAACCTCTGACAAACTCAAAGCAGGAAACAATGGTGAAACCGTAAATTCTCTGGTATTTCAGCATATAATCGTAGGCGAAATTTATGATGCACTTCAAAAATCAGATTCATGGAAATCTTATGCATACAAGCACTTGTATAATAAAAAAGAATATTATATGTTTGACCCTGACCGTGTGAATTACGGTACAATAAGAGAAACCCCTTGCCCCGGTTACCATAACTTTGGTCAGTTTGAAGCAATGGTAGAGCAGGGTGACGTCCTTGCAATGTTTACAGGTCACGACCACACAAATGCCTTTGGCGTTGAGTATAAAGGAATTGATATTGTTAATTCTCTCAGCACCCGTTACATAGGACTTTTTCATTCCACACAATGTGGCTACCGTGTAATTGAAGTTGACGAAAACGATACTTCAACTTATGAAACACGAGTAGCACGTATATTTGATATATACGATTTTGAAACTGTAAAAGAAGAAAAGCGAAACGCAGACAAATCCACATACCAAATGGCTCTTGAATTTGCCTTTAAAGGTAAATTACAAAAATTCGCAACAGATGTTTACGGTAAATTTATAGAAACTGTTACCGGCAGACAAGTAACTTATCCGGATTAAGAGTTTTACATGAAAATAGCAGGTAGGTAAAAGCCTATCTGCTATTTTAACTATGAGTGAAGTGATTCGAACACCCTATTTTTTATCCCGAAAAGGTATTCCGGTCTGCTCTCAGGTGCTCCACATTTTGTGTATATTTAAAATGCTTTCATGAGCTGAATTTCACACTGTTTTAATATAGTCCGACTCTGACTGTGGGCTTTATGTGGTCGTTGGTGGGTTTTGAGTTAAAAATCAATATTAAAAGAACAGAACATTGCTTCGCATGATTTATCCATTTAAAGTGTTTCAGGTGACAAATATGTAATTGGGTTCTGAGCAGATTGATTGACTTTTAAATTTGCTATTGTCTTATAGCGATAAAATTCTGCATATTCATCAAGAACAGTATAATTTTTGCATACAAAGTATACACGTTTTTTCAGTCTTTCATAATCCTCCGGCTTTAAAAGTTCTCTCTGGGGAGCATCAACCATTTCGTAGCCATAATGCCATTCATCAGGCTTATAAACAGCAACAATCAATCCGTTATGTACACCAAAAACATACTCTACTTTTCTATCTTTGATTGATTTTAGCGATGCTGACCAATAACCTCTTACAACATCATATAATTCTGCTTCACTCATACCTTTGCGGTAAAGTTTATTTATTTTAATAACGAGAACACTGTGTTTTACATCTTCTTTTTCTAACGGAATTGCACCATATAGTATTTCAAATTCTTCTGTTGTCAAACATTCATGAACATGATGCCCTGACACCTCATTTGTAAGTTGCATACCTGGTACAAATTTCAATAAATTTATAAGAGTTGCTTCTGCTGAAAAAGCTTCGCTTTCGTTCAAGCCCCAATTAACAATTAATCGCTTTACTGAGAAACCACTATTTTCAATTTCGCGTATTTTCTGTAGTTTTTTCTTTTCTGATTTAGAAGTTTTTTCACTTTCAATCTCATGTGAAAACACTCTATTACCTGTACCTTTGCCGATATAAAAAACCTTTTCATCTCTGGGATCAACAAGTGCATAAACATAAAAACCATTTAACGAATCAAGTGCCTTTTCAGAAAAAGCACTGATGTGATTTTCACTTTTTTGCAAAAGAAGTTTGATAATGCGTTCAATTATAGGTTTAACCTGACCACATCTTTGGCGTCTTCCAAAAGTACCATTACTGAAATGGTCTTCTCTCAACAACATTGTTAGTAGCGCACAACACAAATCGTAATCAGCAGTAGATAAACGAATTAACTCCACATCACAATTTATCGGAGTGGTTGTCATATATTCGTGGTAATCACTCTTTAATGCATTACAGTTTTCTAAAACATCATAGAAACAATCTACACTTAAAACATCTTCGCAATTCAATTTTTGGAATTGTGATATTTTGTCATTAAGATTCATTAGACACCTCGTTAAATTCTTATTTGTCAAATTCATTATACCATACATTCCCCCACATTTCCACAGTTACATATATGTAAAAGAATTTACTGCATAATGCAAAGAAAGGAGCAGACCGAAACCTGCTCCTTAGCTCATATTTATTCCGCTGTTGTAGTTGGAACAGGGCTTACATTTGAGAATTGGTTGCCACCTTTAACTATAGTGAATGCTGTTGACAATTTACCATTCATCATACCCATTCCGCCCATACCATCAGGCTTTTCAGGTCTTGCTCCGTCAGGGAATTGTTGTTCTCCCTCAGGCTTTTCGGGTCTTTCTCCGTTTGGCATTTGAGGAATCTCGCCATCAGGTCTTGTCATATCTTCAGGCACTTCAGGTGGATTTTCCATATTTTCAGGCAGTTCCGGTCTTTCGCCATTCATATTTTCAAACGATTGTTGTCCTTCGCTTATAGGTTTTTCGCCTTGAATATTGCCCATAGAATATGCTGAAAGTTGAGTGTCGCCTTGCCAAAATGTATAGTCACCTTCTACAAGCTCATCACCTGCAACTAAAAGATATTTGAAATCATTGGTAGGTGCATATTCACCTATTACGTTATTTTCAGCATTTTTCAGTGCATAAGTACTGTCACCAACCTGTCGGTTTGCAAAATTGAATACCGCATAAGTCTGCTCTGCGCCTGCAATTCTGTCAAGCATATTACCCGATGCAATTACCTTACCGCCATTGATATAAATACCTAAATCAGAGTCAATCCCTGCGTCACCGCTTGTGGCACAAGCCTGTGCTGTTACACTACCGCCATTGATAACAAGCCAACCGTTGGAGTCTATTCCGTCACCCTCACCGGTGCTACCATCACAAAGTATATTAAGCACACCACCGTTTATTGTAGTAACGGAAACATTATCTTCATTTGTGTTTATACCGTCATTACCCGATGTTATATTAATGTTACCGCCATTTATAGTAAGGTGCAATTCGCTGTCAAGACCTTCATTTTCAGCTTTGATATTGAGAACACCGTCACCAACAACGCCACCGTTTATATTCATTGTTTTCTTTGAATAGAATGCAGCGTCATATTTATGGAGCTTCTTACTGTCAACAACCTCTGTGCCCTCTTCATTGAGCTCATAAGATTTGTAAATCTTCGCAACATATGAGCCATTGATATTATTTTCCGTGCCGTCTGCAATGATTACATTTGCACCTGCTTCAGATGTATCAACATCCTTTGTTGCTTTTTCTTCATCAACAACGCCACATTCATATACATTGTAGAAAATGACCGCAGGAGCAACTGTGCAGGTTATGTCAACACCATTCAGAATAAGGGTTACAACTGATTCCGGATTTTCCTCTGCATCTTCGCCAAGGTCAACTGCAATCTGACCTAACGAAAGCTTACCGCTTAAAACATATCTGCCGGGCTTTGTAATATGAACAACTGTATGAGAATCTGCTTCATCTTGTGAATGTTCATCAGCTTCTATACCCTCACCATATTTAAAATCCTGACCTTCAAGATAAAAAACAATGTCATTTGCAGAATAAACCGTCTCAGCAACATCGTTAGTTATTGCTTTGCCGTCAACCGTTATTTTTTCATCTGAAAGATTGATTTGAACACCATCAATTTTCGGCTCCGTGGGTGTACTGCAACCTGTCAAAAACAAAACCACAACAATAACACACACTAACAATCTTTTCATTCTAACAAGACCTTTCGCAACAATTTTTTGGTCTTATTATGATACTCAAAAAATTAAATTTCAACAAGGAAAATGTAAATTTTTGTTAAACAAAAAACATCACATAAACAAAAAGAGGAGCAGAACCAAATCTGCTCCTTATGTTATTAGTTCAATAAATTGGACTTAAATTGATATTTATACTCTATAATTTCTTTTATTACTCATGTTTTATAATTCTAAACCGACCTAATAAATTATTTAGAAGTTACTTCACAATACTTACCGATGATGAACCTTGTTTTCGGGGAGTGCAGTTTATTTCCGTTAGCTGTAATACCGTCAAGTTCAACCTGAACTGTGTTTGTGTTGCTGTCAGTACCTGCAATTTTCGGGCTCATATATGAAGTGTAAGAAATGTTTCTGAATACAATGTTTTTCATTTCAAAGTTCTCCGCTTCCTCATCATAAATCTTCACAAGAATCGGTCTGCCTTCGTCACGGAATATTTCAATATTTTCAAAAACAACCCCGTCAATACCGCCTTCGGTCTGCTCTGCTACAACAACAAGCGAGCCTATTCTGTCATTATCCCATATACCGTCGCGGTAAATTACGGCACAATCGCGGAAAGCCACATCAGAAATTTTCTTGTTGACTTCCCCCGTGATACCGAAGCATCTTGCATATCCGCCCCAGGCAATGCAATTTGTGAATGTGATATTATTACTGTCCATTGTACCGCCGAGAGCCTTAACCTCAAAGGTATCATCCGCCACTCTTGCAAAGCAATTATCAACAGTTACGTTGTGGCTGTTGCATATTGCAAAGCCGTCGCAGTTACCACGGTTGCCGATGATATCTACATTGTCAATGCTGACATTGGTGCAACAATAGGAGATAAACGACCATTCGGGAGAGTTTATAATTTTCACATCTCTGACATTTGCGTTATTGCAGTTGGTGAAAACAACGCCTCTTCTCTCGCGTCTGTCAAGTCGGGTCATATCTATTACGCCTCTGCCTGCAAGGGTTATGTTGTTGCAATTGTAAAAATTTATAAACGGATACCTTGTAAGCCCGATTGCATTGTCTCCCGGTGCAGTAGGCTCCAAATATTTGTTTTCATCCTCGGCACAGTCAATATCATAAAGGTGATTTGCAATCACATAAGCCCCTTCACGAAGATAAATAACAAGATTATTGTGTGCAACGAGGTTAACATAGTCGTATTGATATACACCTTTATCAATAACCCAGACATTATCCTCTCCATATTTCTCTATGTATTCTGCAATTTCTTTGTCCTCATCAACCTTTTCGCGCACCATAAGAGTATAACCGTAATATTGGTTTGCATCGTTAAAAAGGAAAGTATAAACTCCTGTTTTATTGATTGATGCAGTTACGGTGTTGTCTTTACACTGTGCCTTTACACCGTGTGATTCAGGTAACACAATGGCATTTTCGAGCACAACATCAGCACCCGTTATCTCAATGTTGAATGAAAACTCTTCGCTTGAATCAACATAAATTTCGGAGAAAGAGTGTAGCGTGCCCGTATCATCAACACGTATGAAAACCACCGAAGCATAAACAGGGATTTCCTCTCCGCTTACCTTTGCTGTGTAATAAGGCGATATTGTTATACCGTTTATATCATCATATCCGCCGGACTGCACATATTCAGGTAGCTGAGCTGAGGCTCTGCCCACAAGCTCCTGCTCGGTAAGCCCTGCCTCTTCAAGAGTGATTATTGCTTCATCCGGATATTCAAGAAACGAAAAATCGAAATTCTCACTTTCGGGATAAACCGTTGCAGGAAACATCAGATTCGAACAAAAAATTGAAACAGTTGTGAAAATTGTAAAGAAAAATTTAATAATACTTTGCATTGAATTATCTCCTTAAAAAATTATTTCCTTTCAAGAGTTTTAACGATGTTACAGGGAAAAGTGGCTGTATTAAACCATATTTGGTTCGAACACATTCACTCTTATATCATAGAAAAAAGAGTTTTGAAGAATAAAATTATTATAGTGAAAAAATTGACATCTGAGTCAGTTGTGTTGTCGATTATCTCAAAAGAATCAATGATTTCATCTGTGTCGGTGCGATAAGTCGTGCCAGCAATCGCGTCATCGGTAAACTTAAACGCTGTATAGGTGGGAACACGCACATCAAAGGCGGAAACAGTAAACGAAGCGGTTGATTCGGGAAGCGGGTCATAGTTACTTCCGGAAGCTGAGGAAGACTGCACATATACCGTACCTTCGCCATCTGTGACTTCGCCTGCGTACATAGTGTCTGTGCGTGAATAAAAGTGGTCGTGTCCGCTCAAGCACAGGTCTATATCGTATAAATCATAGAGCGATGAAAAGAAAATCCGTTCTTCTGAAAAATCATCATCGCTTAATGAGGCTGAATAAGGGTTGTGATGCATTGTGACAACCCTCCACTTGGTGTCGGGATAAGCCTGTGTTGCTTCACGCAAAACCTTTGCGGTGTCAATCATAAGGTTGTTATTTGAGTTGATTGTAATAAAAAGCGTATCACCGTAAGTGTAATAATATCCCGTACCTGCTTCGCTGGGATTAAGCTCGTCAACCTGGTTGGGGTTGTTAAAAATTTCGCCGTAAAGTGTAGAATCATCGTCGTGGTTGCCGATAGTGTTGGCAACAGGCAGAGAACGTAAAGCTTCAGGAGAAAGGTAAGCCTTCATCTGAACCAGGCTGTCAGCCGATTGAAACTGGTCGCCACCTGAAATTACAAAAGCGGCATTCGGGTAAGCTGTAAGCATTTTCTCAACCGTATAATTCCAGCCACAAGTGTCACGGATAAGTATTTCTTCAAGTGTTTCGTCCCCGGAACGTCCGATTTGCGCATCGGAAACATAGAGAACGGTGAATTCGTCCGCAGGTTGAACCGTAAACGGTTGTGCTTCGCTCCAGACACCGTTTTCAGTGTATGAATAGTAATAGGTTTTGCCTTGCTCAAGTTCTGTTACGGTAACCTTGTTTGACCTGAGGTTTTCAATAGCGTCGGCAGTAATGACCTCAAACTCTTCAGCGTCAGACATATTGCTGTTTTCCGAAACCTTGAAAACGGGATTGCTGTCTGTTGAGCTTGATAGCCACGCAAAACGAAGTTCGCCGACTGCGGCACCCGGCGTAACGGAAATCACTGTGTCATCACCCTGTATTTGTGACCATGTGGGTGAAAACTCTGTAAGCACTTCGTCCTTGTACGCAAAGCCCGGCTCAGCGAAAGCCGTAATACTCATAATAAGAGTGAGAACAAGCACAACTGATATTGTTTTGATTGTTTTCTTCACATTAATTCCTCCAATTCACTTTATGTTAAAACTCACCTTTTTGTACTTACAACTCATTTTTTCAAAATTAATAAGACTCAACAAATTGGAATTTATAACGCTCGATAGTACGGACAAATATCTTCATAATATCCGTCTTTCATACGAAAGCCTTTCGGTATTGTCCCTAATTGAATGAAGCCAAGACGCTCATATAAATGTCTTGCATGCGTATTTGTGGCAACAACTGCATTAAATTGCAAAACAGAAAATCCGTGTTCACGCCCTTTTTCGATGCAATCCAATACCAACTTTTCGCCTATATGCAAGCCTCTGCTATGAGAACTCACTGCATAGCTTGCATTACAGATATGACCGCATCTTCCGATATTATTCGGATGTAAAATATATAGTCCGTATATTTTTTCTGTTCCGGTATCCACTGCAACACCCGTATAGGTTTGCTCTGCAAAAAAGTCAGCACCGCTTTCGAGAGTCAGGGTTTCTTCTTGGGGGAAGGCATTTCCCGCCTCAACGATTTCATTCCAGATTTCTATCATCGCACACAAATCTTTTTCTTCATATTTGCGTATTACTATTTCCACTTCTTTTACCTCGTCAAATTCTCATTCATCAAATCCATTATACCATACCTTCCGCCACATTTCCACAGTTACATTCATATAAAAAACTTTACTGCATAAAACCATACAAAGAAAAGGCAGACGGATTTATCACAAAATAAATTCGTCTGCCTTAATTTTTTCTTATGTGATTAATCAGCCTATTTTAATACAATCCACCGTCAAATTAACCAACCCATCACCCCACCAACTATGCAATACGCTGAAAATTTAAAAATCATAAAATAAACCTGAAATATTTGTTGTTTTTTGTCATATATAAGTGGGATGTGTATCATCTTTTTAATTTCATACGCAATATTAAAAGATTACACTCATAGTCCGTTGAATAGGATTAGATTTTGTTGAAATGTGAAAATAAATGTATTATAATGTAATTTGTATTATTATAATTATAGCTGCTTACTATACATTAAGCAGAAACAGGAGTTGTAACAATGACAGACGCTCAGCTTAAACAATTGAAAGATGATTTGTGGCATTCAGCAGATATGCTTCGTGCCAGTGCTCACCTTGCAGCGAATAAATACGGACAACCTATTCTTGGTTTGATTTTCCTTCGCTATGCAGATATTCTTTTCAAACAGCACAAGGTTGAAATCGCAGATGAATACCAGCGTAAAATAGGAACTCGTGCCGAAAAAACAATGAAAGAAGTTTCTATTGAAAAATGCGGTTTTTATCTTCCTGAAAGTGCATATTTTGATGAAATCAATAATGCTCCAGACGATGCTAACAAAGCAACTCTTGTTAAACAGGCAATGGAAGATATTGAAAAAGAAAATCCAAGTATGGCAGGCGTTCTTCCAAAAGAAGTTTACGGACAACTTGTACCCGAAGAAGAGCCTGAACTTCTTTCAAAAATCATCCGTGTATTCAAGGATATTCCCGAAGATATCGGCATTGACCTTTTCGGTGAAATTTATGAATTTTTCCTTGGCAAATTCGCTTTGCAAGAAGGTAAAGACGGCGGAACATTCTACACCCCTGCAACAGTAGTTCGTTATATGGTTGATGTTATCAAACCTGAAATAGGAAATAAACTTTTCCTGGACCCAGCGTGTGGTTCAGGCGGTATGTTCGTTCAGGCAGCTCGCTATATGCACAATCACAATGCCTCTGCCGAAGATATGATGAAGTTTATGTGCTATGGTGTTGAAAAAGAGCCTGACACGGTTAAACTTGCAAAAATGAATCTGCTTCTTAACAATGTCCGTGGAGATATCAGAGAAGCAAACTCTTTCTATGCTGACCCACACAATGCAGTCGGCAGATTTGACTATGTTATGGCAAATCCACCCTTTAACGTTGATGAGGTTGTTTATGAAAAAGTTAAGGATGACCCAAGATTCAATGAGTACGGAATTCCTAAAAACAAATCAAAGTCTTCGAAGAAAAATTCCGATAAAAAAGAAACGATTCCAAACGCAAACTATCTTTGGATTTCATATTTTGCAACTGCCTTAAATGAAAACGGCAGAGCAGGTCTTGTTATGGCAAACTCTGCTTCCGATGCAGGAAACAGTGAATTTGATATCAGGAAAAATCTGATAGAATCCGGTATGATTAAACAGATGGTAACTTTACCTTCAAATATGTTCTCATCTGTTACACTCCCCGCAACTCTTTGGTTCTTTGATAAATCAAAGGTTGGTACAGAGAGAAAAGATGAAATCCTTTTTGTTGATGCAAGAAATGTATTCACTCAGGTTGACAGAGCTCATCGTAAATTCAGCGATGAGCAAATCAAAAATCTTGCAATTATCACTCGCCTTTATGAAGGCGACACAGAGGCTTTTGAAGAGCTTATAAAAGAATATGAAACCAAACTTGCAGATGCACCCGAAACCTCTGATGATAAAGATATTATGCCAAAAAGCTATTGGCAATCTAACATTGATTGGCTTCTTGAACGATTCCCCGATGGCAAATACCGTGATGTTATCGGTCTTTGTAAGGTTGCAAAGCTTGAAGGTGAAGACGGCATAATAGACCAAGATTATTCACTTAACCCCGGTCGTTATGTTGGCGTTGTGATTGAAGATGATGGCATGACTGAAGAAGAATTCAAAGCAGAAATGCTCTCGTTAAATGATGCACTTGATAAAATGGATGAAGAAGCAGTTTCATTGCACAGCAAAATTAGTAATAATTTAAAGTCTCTTTTTGAGGTGTCATTATGAAAATAAGAGATATTATTTACTCGGCTAATACTGGTTTAGATGCAATCAAAAGAGCACCTGTTTTAGATTATCCTACCAATTTACGATGTATTAGAATACAAGATATTTCACAGCATAAAAGTTTTTTAGAATGGGCTTATACTAAAACATCAAATAATGATTATAAAAAATATAAATTATGTAAAAATGATGTTTTGGTCGCAAGAACGGGTGCAACCGTTGGTGTTTCTTATATTGTTAAAGATGATATTGAAGCTGTGTTTAATAATGGTAGCATTAAATTGAAAGTTACTGATGATGCAGATGCAAGATTCCTTTATTACTTGATAAACACTAAAGAATTTTTGAACTATATTGACAATGTTTCGTGTGTTGCTACACAACCTAACCTGCGAATAGAAAATTTATTACGTTTTGACTTTCCTGATTTTTCTATTGAAAAACAAAAACGAGTTGCGGATATTCTTTCTACATACGACGATTTGATTGAAAACAACAATCGCAGGATTGCCCTTTTAGAAAAAGCAGCACAAGAACTTTACAAAGAGTGGTTTGTCCGCTTTCGTTTCCCGGGTTATAAAACCGCTAAATTTGAAAAGAAACAACCTTTGGGTTGGCTTGTTTCATCTTGCAAAAATACAATGACTCCATCTTGCTTTGATTATTGTGAGTTTAGCAACCTCGGTAGTTTTACAAGAGGAAGAAATATTACCGCATCAGAAATGGTAGAAGGTGAAATCCCTGTTATTTCAGCTGGCTTACAGCCATCAGGTTATCATAACAAAGCAAATGTAACAGGAAGCAGCCTTACAATAAGTGCTTCTGGTGCAAATGCTGGTTATCTGCAATATCATCTTTCTGATATTTGGGCTGCTGACTGTTCCTACTATCAGAACGAAAAGAACTTGTGGTTTGTATACTGCACTCTTAAATTCTTACAACCAGTAATTAGTAATCTTCAGTGTGGCGCTGCGCAACCACATGTTTATCCTAAAAACATAAACAAACTCTGTGTCTTAAAACCCACTGACGAACTCATTGTAAAATTCAATCAAACTGTCGAACCTTACTTTAATGAAATAGAAATGCTTAAAAATAAGAATGATAACCTTACTAAACAGCGCGACTTATTATTACCCCGCCTGATGAGTGGCAAATTGGAGGTGTAAAAGTGGAAAGAAAGAATCTTTCTCAAATCTTAAAGGATGCAAAAATTGATTATGAAAGAGAATATCATCGATTATATGAGTTGTTTTATGAAACTAAAATCGATTCTACGAGAAATGTTCTTCGAGATGCTTGTGCAGCAAATTTTTGGAATATGCCAATAAGAGGAACTTGTCTTTCGTTAGATGATTTTGATGATTTTTATGAAATAAATTTTGAGAAAAACCCAGAAAACTTTGATTTGGATTATCTATTGAATTTCTGTGAATATACATATAATCTTGTTATTTATACAAGCTTTAGTTCTTGGGGCTATGGAATTCAAAATCCACGCGATATATTTTGGAATCAGATGGATAGGGTTGTTGATTCGATCGGATACATGTTTACACCAGCTGATAATGGTGTGTCCATCATTGTACCAAAAGATCAAGCAGCAATCACGGTTGCAGAGACACTTGATAAGAATTTGTCCTATAGGGTTATAGAATATAACCACAAGTCTATGAAAGGTAATCTTGATAAGAAAAAGAATATATTGGTTCTGTTAGCCGACAAGTTGGAGCCCAACAGAAAGAAACTCAAACAAATAAATTCCAAAATGGAAGATCACTTATATTTTTTATTCAACAACATTAACATACGTCACAATAACTTGGAACAGGGTTCAAAAAAATATCGAAAATATATCGCTGATATGAGCAAAGAAGAACTTGAGAAATGGTACGATGAAACGTATCAATTGTGTTTATTAGCCTTTCTTGAATTGGATAATATCCAACGAAAAGAAAAAATAGAAAAATTAAAAACAGATATAAATTCATAGATGGTAATAAAGCATGATTTTTGATGGGTATTGGAAAAAAGAATTAATCCAAAACGCAAAAAAGCTTTGCTTTTGGTATAAGTGTTTAAAAATTTATCCTTCTTATGCAGAACATCAAATCAATAAAATGGTTTTATATTCTGCGGTTATTATGAGAAAATTGTTTGAAGATGAAAAACACGCTGAAACCACGATAAAAAAGGCTGATATGCCGATGCCACCTTTGAAACTTCTTGAATATAAAGTTAAAGTATCGGTATATCCTTTTTTAGGTGATGAAGAGTTTATTATTGAAAACGTTATCCCTGAAATTTATGACTGCAAAAATGCTATTATTGAAGAAATTGAATTAAACAAACTTTGCAACCAGATTATTCATTCATATGTTTGGTCATTTTCATATTCAAAACAATCAAAAAAATTAAAGGGTTTACTTTTAGCTTCTGACAAAGCTAAAGCAAAAGAATTATATTTACTTGAACTAAACGAATTTATTAAAGCAATAAATTTTTGTGTAGAAAACGGAAATATATAAAATTGGAGGTCAATCATGGCTAATTTTATTACGGAAGATATGATTGAACAGGCTATACTTAAAAAGTTAGGAGAGCCTGAATTCGGGTACGATATCGTTATATGCGATGCTTCACCCGATAAAAAAGAAGATTTAAATGATGGAACAGGACGCTCTGCTAAAACAGAGTGTATTTTGCCATGCATTTTAGAAGAATCTCTCTGCCGTATCAATCCCGATATCCCTTCCGATAAAATCCAATCCGTAATAAAAGATTTAACTGCCGATTTCTCCGATTCTGACCTTGTATCAAAGAACTATGAGCTCTATAACAAAATCCGTAACTATATAAAAATACCGATTATCAAGAACGGCAAAGAAGATTTTGCTTTCATTAAGTTAATTGATTTTGATAATCCTCAGAACAATACATTCACCGCTGTTTCTCAGATGTGGATAAAAGGTCGCTATAATTGGCGCAGACCTGATGTGATTATCTTTATCAATGGTTTACCACTTGTTTTTATTGAACTTAAAAATGGTATTGTAAAGGTTGAAGAAGCTTATCAGAAAAATTTGAAAAGCTATATCAAGGATATTCCAAACCTCTTTGCATTTAATCAGATTTGTGTTCTTTCAAACGGATTTGAAACTCGCCTTGGTGCTTTCAATGCTACTTACGACTATTTCTTTGAGTGGCTCAAGCAAAAAGAAGGCGAAAGACTTGACCGTAAAGCAATCAGCGAGAGTGGTATTTCCGCTGAGTACTTTGTTGATGGTCTTTTACATAAAGCTACACTTATAGATTACATTGAAAACTTTATTCTTTTTGAAAATAAATCAATCAAAATTATTGCTAAAAACCACCAATTCCTTGGTGTAAATAACCTTATGAAATCCGTTCATAACCGAAAAGAATTGAACGGTAAGTTAGGTGTGTTCTGGCATACTCAGGGTTCAGGTAAAAGCTATTCAATGGTTATGTTTGCCCGTAAGGTGCGTCGCAAGGTTGAAGGTAACTTTACATTCCTTGTAATTACAGACAGAGATGACCTTGACACACAGATTTATAAGAACTTTGTTCGCACAGAAGTTGTTGGCAACAAGGAAGAATGTCAGCCTAAAAACGGACAACAGCTTCGTGAATATTTGCAGACAAACAAGTCTTTCATATTCACTCTCATACATAAATTCCGTTATGATAAAACAAAGAAATATCCTGTGCTTACAACTCGTGATGATATCATCGTTATGGTTGACGAAGCTCACAGAACACAATATAAAGACCTTGCCGAGAATATGAGAACTGCATTGCCTAATGCAAACTTCATTGCATTCACAGGAACACCTTTGCTTGGTGCAAAGCGCCTTACAAACCAGTGGTTCGGTGATTATGTATCTGAATACAACTTTGCCCAATCAGTAGAAGATGGTTCTACTGTACCGCTTTTCTATTCTCGTCGTGTACCTGAGGTTGGTTTGCAGAACGATTTCCTTGATGATGACGTTGTTGATATTATTGAGGATGAAAATCTCAATGAAGCTGAAACCCGTCTTCTTGAAAATTCAGCATCAAGAATACTTGAAGTTATCAAACGTGAAGACAGACTTGATAAAATTGCAAAGGATATTGCTCATCATTTCCCACGCCGTGGTTTCCTCGGAAAAGGTATGGTTGTTTCTGTTGATAAATTCACGGCAGTTAAAATGTATGACAAGGTGCAACATTATTGGGCTGAAGAGAAAAAAGCTCTTGTTGCAGAAAGAAACAAAGCTCCTAACAAAGAGGAACGTGATAGAATCACTGCAATTATAAACTACATGGATTCTGTTGAAATGGCAGTTATTATCTCTGAAGATGCGGACGAAGATAAAAAGTTTGCTGACCAGGGCTTGAGCATTGCTGCTCACAGAGCAAAAATGAACGAAATAAAAGATGGTTTTGATATTGAAGATAGGTTTAAGAATCCAAAAGACCCGTTGCAACTTGTTTTTGTATGTGCAATGTGGCTCACAGGATTTGATGTGAAAAACCTTTCAACTTTATATCTTGATAAGCCAATGAAAGGTCATACCTTAATGCAGGCTATTGCACGTGCCAACCGTGTATATCCTGATAAACCCTGCGGAATTATTGTTGACTATGTAAATGTGTTTAAATATATGCAGCGAGCTCTCAGCCAGTATGCAACCGGTGATGGTGGTGACGAATATCCTGCTAAAGATATTGATAGATTAGTTGAGCTTATTGATGAAAGTATTGAAGAAACTGACAACTTCCTTAATTCAATATCTGTTAATTTGGATGAAATTCTTTCAGGTGACGATACTTTTGATAAAATGGAAGAACTTCGTAAAGCTTACGATACTATTGTTGCAAATGATGACAACAAGCAGAAATTCAAAGTTTTATCAAACACATTAATGAATTTACACGATGCATCAAAGCCTGAGATTTTTGAATTGCGTTGGCATAACGATAAATTCGGTCCGATTGCATATATTCATGGTTTGATGTATCAGCAGATAGATGACGAAAAAATCAAACGAGCAAGACTCAGAATGGGACAAGTTCTTGACAGCAGCATCATATCTGAAAAAGCTGAGGATAATGACGAAGGATATGTAATCCACGGAACAAAGGTAATTGATTTATCTAAGCTTGACGTTGATGAATTGAAAAAAGAAATAAAAACTGCTGCGTATAAATCCGTTGAAATTGATGATTTGAAGTTGTTTATTGATACGGCACTTCAACAAATGATGGATAAAAACTGCACACGTGACAAATTCTCAACTCGTTTCAAGAATATAGTTGACCGTTATAATGCAGGTGGTTCTGAAAATGAAGATTATTATGAACAGCTTTTACAGTTGATTGAAGACTTGAAAAAAGAATCAGAAAGACCAAATCTGATGGGTCTTTCTGAAGAAGAACTTGAAATTTACGATTTGCTTATAAAAGGTAAAAATCTTACCAAAGCAGAAGAACAGAAAGTTATTCTTTCCGCTAAAAACTTATTCAAGAAATTAAGCGAGAACAGAAACAACCTGTTCGTTGCTGATTGGTACAAGGATGAACAACCAAAAGCAAAAGTTAAAGATGCAATTATGGAAGCACTCGATGCTGACCTTCCCGAAAGCTATGACAAAGAAGTTTTCGTTGTGAAAACTGACTTGCTTCTTAACCATTTTATCGACATGGCTGTTCAAGGCTATGGTTGGGTCGGCATTGCGTAAGCAAAACACAATACGTTTGGAGGGGTGAATTATGAGCCAAACAGGAGAAAATGATATTATTGTTATTGAGAATGACTCAGCGGATAATTTAATTGATGATAATTCTAATATTGAAAATTATAAAATATTAAACTTCTTGAAAAAAGAACCATCAATGTTAATTACTATTATAACCTCCGTGATAACTGTTGTAACAGTTATATTGAGTTTTGTCGCAAATTCAATACAAAGACAATATTTCTCTTATTGGAATATCTCTACAGATTTAATAGAATATAATACCACTAATCTTATGTATCAATTAGGTGTATCAATTGTTATTTGTTTGAGTGCGATAACTTGCATAACCCTCATTAATATTTTTTATGCAAAATATTTTAACGAACAAATACATATAATTCAGGTAAAATATGCTTACAAAGAATGTAAACGTCAGTTTAAAAAGATTGCTATAAAGAGACAACTTTCAAAATGTTGTGTGTTTATTTTAGAAAAAACTAAATTTTGGCATTGGTTTAAAGGTTGGTCAAAATTACTCGATAAAAGCAAAGGATTATTAAATTCGATTGATGAATCTCTCGAAACATTAAGTGACCAACTTGAAAAGACTAAAAAAGTTTGCACTCAAAAAGAACAATTTGCCTTACCAAAATTAGTACTAAAATTAGTATCATTAACTTTCGGCATGTTTCTGGTTTTCTTTTTATTAAATATGTTTATTGTTAGTGATGCTTCTTACATAAAAACTACAGTCTTAATGACTTTAGGTGTCGTGGCACTTTATTCTTTTTTAGGATATCTAACCGCAAGACATAAGGTACCAAGAAAAGAAATAAAAAAAATGGTGAATAAATATCTAAGCGATGAAGACGACTGGAAAGATTTTGAATACAAAAATGAATATAACAAGAAAGATATTAAAGAATTCTTCACAGATTCTGTTTTGAAAAGAAGTTTTGTTATGTTGAGCGTATTTCTCTCTTGTTTTCTTGTATATGTTGTAGTTGCTGTTGCTCAAAACCCTAAAGAACAAAGAGATTTTTATATAATAAAACATCAAGAAGAATCATATGTGGTTTTACATACATTTGATAACAATTTAGTTTTAGAGAAAGCCACGGAAAGTATAAATCCAGAGAACGGCCAAACACAAATTGTTATTGATACTTCTAGCCAAACAATTATCAGTATAGATGGTGTAACTGTTCGACATTGTAAGTATGATGTAGTTAAACAAAAAAATCAGGAACAGTAATAGTTTCTTATTATTTTCTCTGGACTTCTCAACCCCTTTGTGGTATGTGTTTGTGTTGCATGAAAGGAGTGCGACACATGAGAATGATTGAAAATTCATTCTACGGCAACATATGTCCGTGTGAGAAGAGTCTGACACGTGGCAGTCAGTATTCACATCTGCTCGATTTGGCAGTAAAGAACGAAGAAAAACTTTCCGAGCTTTTATCCCCTCAACAAAAGGAGCAGTTAGAAAAGTTCAAGGACTGCATAGATGATATGACAAACATCCTTGAAAAAGAAGCTTTCATCGACGGGTTCAGGTTAGGTGTGAAGCTTATTGCCGAATCCGTTTACGATAAGTCAGGAGATATCTGATACATAACAAAATATATTTTTAGAGAGCAGGTCACCACCTGCTCTCTTTTCCTTTGCCAATGTAAAAAACTTTACTGCATAATACAAAGAAAGGGAGCTGACTAAAAAAAGCCAGCTCCTTAATGTTTTTATTTTCACAAATTGGAATTTGTCAGTTTACCCTACCTATCATATCAAGAGGGATTTCTTTAAAATCAGGAGTGTCTTTTCTGATTTCATCAATATCCTTGATATTATAATCTCCGTTATCGATATCCACAAAGATTTCATCGCATTTGCCTACATTATATATTGCGTTTTCGCTTATATAGCTAAACTGCCAAACGGAGCTGTAAATCTCGCCATAACCCATATTTTTATTAATAATAATATTATTTTTAAAGGTGCTTGCAGGGTTGGGAATATAATCAGGCGAATCTGATTTTGAAATATCGTCTGTGCAGTTCTTGTATTCAGGGAATGTATTTTGCCAGGCTTCACTCTGCCAGGGTGAATTATACAGTGCTTCCCACATATCGCCGCTGCCGATGTGAGCGTGAGTAAACCATCCGTTTTCAAGAGCACCTTCTCTTGCTCTGTCATCAAATCTCAGGGCGTTGTTACCCGGATTCACTATGATATTATTGGTTATAACATTGTCTCTGCCACCACCGACGTGAATTGAGTTGCTGGGAATATTGATAAGAAGATTTCCGTAAATCTGATGACCTGAAACCGCATCATCAAGATAAATACCATCGGGGTTGTGATTTTCCGAACCGACGTTATAAATACAATTGTACCTTACAACATTTCCGTACCACACCCAGCTTCTTCCCGAATAAATTGCACCTGCATCATCAGAAAGAAGGCATACATCGTGAATAAGATTATATTCAATAATATGATTGTTACCTTTATATGTAATTGCCTCGTGAGGAGAGTTCGCCATTTCGTTATGAGAACAAATATTTCCCACACCTTCAAGAGTAACGGCAGGCTGATAGGTCTGGTAAATTTCCGACCAATCGTGGATGTAATTGTTGTCAGCCTTGCTGTTGCCGGGGGTAAGAGTTTCTGTATCGCCACCGGTAATAATAATTCCGCCCTTTCCGGTACGGGTAATTTCGTTGTTATATGCAAGGTTGTTGCTACCGTTCATAACAAGTGCATTACCTGCAACATTTTTGATAAGACAATTCTGAACGGTATTGTTATTGCCTGTTATAACTACGCCGTCACTTCGTGTTCCTTTTACGGTTAATCCGTCAAAGGTGATGTAATCAGCCTCGGAATTTATTACGGAATTGAGAGAGAGAGAAAGAATAATTTCTGCATTATCCTTGTTTTCAGGTTCCCACATACAAAGGAGTCCCTTTTCTCTGTCGAGATACCATTCTCCGGGTGCAGAAAGCTCTTCAAGAACGTTGAAAAAATAGTACGGTGCATCGGTTTTTGTTCCGTAAAGACTAACAAATCTGGGAGTAAGCTCACGAGTATCTTTATCGAAATTTCCTATGGGAGTTGAAGCATCCGCCCAATCATATTTCCAATAGCCGAACATCCACACATCATCAAGGTTTTTCCAGCCTGAAATTCTCTTTGCAAGCTCAGAATTCACTTTGTAAATATCCGGTTCGGGATTACGGATTTCATACCAATCTTTAACCTCTGTAAGCGCACCGTCGGATTCCTTGCCCAAGCCTGTTTTTACAACCTCTTCGGTATAAAGATATTCATTATCGGGATATCTTGCAACGGTTTGTCTTATGTCATCCACGAAAAGCTCGCAATAAAGAGGCCCCGTATAATCGCCGTCATAGTTGTCTGCTGTGTGGTAAGAGCCGATTGCATAAATCTTACCCCAATCATCACTTGTGAGGGAATAGGGTGCTTTTGTCAGGTCAATAACCTCAACATTTTCCTGAGCATCGGCAGAAAGTCTTTCTGTGATTTCGGGATAACTTTTTACATTTTTAAAATCGGCAGAATTAAGTGTTATACCACCGTTGATAACAACCTCACCGTTATAAGAACAGTATGTTACAGGACATTCCTCTGTGCCTGAATCCTCTTTGGTAAGTTCGAGAGAAGACACACGGTATTCACCCGCTTCAATGCAGACGGTTATTCCGTTTTTGCCTGCTTTATCTGTATTTCTTACAGCTTCAACCGCTTTTTCAATTGTCAGAAACGGTGAATCTTTTGTACCGCTGTTGTTGTCATTTCCGGTTGTGCTTACATAAAAATCGCCTATAATCATTTTATCATCATTCTTTTCTTTTGATACTGTTGATATAACAGGTGTAGGAGCAGTGTAATCTTCGTAAAGCAAAACGTAAATGTGCGATTTGATATACGAATGACTTCCGAAGAGAAATCCGATAACAAGAAGTATGGAGAGAATCACTTTCAAAACCTTGTTGTTAAATATCCTGAACACACAAAGCAGAGCCACAACAGATGTGATAATGAATGTGAGATACACAGGAATAACCATTGCCGCCAACTCAAGCTCACCGCTGCCGATTACGGCATTTATCAAAAACATACCACCAACAAGAATTGTAGCAAAAGCAAAAGCCGTTAAAACTGCATTCAATGCTGTTTTCTTTTTATCCGCTTTTTTGCTCAGGGGTATCGAAAGCAATGCTCCGCCAAGACAAACAACAAATCCGAGAATAAACTGAAGCGGTGTATATTCAAAGCAGAGATATTGCATGTGGTAGTAATACAAACCGACAATTGCAAAAGCTATGCCCAAAATAAGAAAAATTGTTCCGAACATTTTTGTTTTTAAAGTTTTCTTCATAAGAATAAATCCTCCCGGATGCAGATTCGTTGAAATAATTATAACACAATGCAACCATGCTTTTCAATCGCAAGTGACAAAATCCCCATTGCGTTTCTGTGTTATGTGGTTACGATAATTCCTTATTTGTCGAGTTGATTATATCACCAATCAACAACTAAAGCAATAAAAGAAAAGACTGAAAACATCTAACTTTCAGTCTTTTTTGGTCGGAGTGAAGTGATTCTCTCCCCGACTTCCCAACGGAAAACGGATTTCGAAAAACATTTACGCCAAAACAAGAGAAGAATGTGAAACACTCCTTGCAGAGCTTATAAAGGAGATGAAAGCCGAAATTCAGGCAGAAAAGGAAAGGCTAAAACAAGAGCAGAGTATGTAAAAATTTGACTGCATAATACAAAGAAAGGGAGCTGACTTTTCAGTCAGCTCCTGTTGTTTTTAGTTTGACAAATTGGAATTTGTTTCTCCGTTAAACTGAAATTTTACTCTCTGTATTACTCCAATCTATCTATTTCAGACTACTAATTTCATTTTGTAAATTCGCCAAAAATCTACCTGCATGAGCACCATCCATCTGCGTATGATGAAATTGAAAAGAAAGTGCTAAATAATATCGAAACCATTTCTTTTTATATTTGCCCCAAATGATAAACGGATTATTGAAAATACCACTATTCATACCAACAGCACCATCAATTTCTGTATCAATAATCGCCGATGTTCCTATTACCATACTATCATTTGACAAGTCTCTATCCTGACAGTTCTCCGCAACTTGAACGGTATATTTTAAATACTGCTTATTGTATTCCTCTAAGTCTTCCACATATAAAATATCACAAGAACTGACTTCACCATCTTTATTCTTTACAATTGTATTTACTGCAATCTTATCATATTGCATAAGTTTTTCACCGACAGGAAGGATGTAAAACTCTTTTACACCTACTGCTGCCTTGCCAATGCAATAATCAAGAAGCATATTAAATTTCATACCTTTTCTTTTACTGATTCTTATTAGATTTGTCACATCTAACGTCTTAAAAAAAGTCACCATTGGATTAGGTGCTTTCATCCATAATTCATAAGCCATCGCCCTTGTTGTGTCTTTGGGATTTAGTTCTTTTATCATTTTATATCCTCCTTTTCTTTAGGAGAGATAGTAAAACGTTGTGTCGGATAACCATATTCTATCATCAATTCTTTTTCTGCAAAACCCAGATTCTTTAACAACTCACGATGTCCTGTATCCGCTCTATCACCTTCTCGATAGGTCGTCATACTGATTTCCTTTCCTGGTAAGTACGTTTCTAAAAGAATATCTAAAAATAGTTTTTGAATATCCTGTTTGCGATATTGTGGATGTATACCCAAATAATCAATACAACTCGGATTATCAGAAAAAGCCATCGCACCAACTAAAATGCCGTCATCTTTTAATACAAGAGCATGTTTTTCCTCTATATGCCTTGTTATCTCTTTCAAATAGTCTGCTTCATTCATAACTGGATATCCGTCAATCACTAATCGCATCAAATCCATCCAAATCGGGATATCACTTTTTTCAGCAAAACAAATATCATCCTTTTTAAATTCTTTATTAGCTATATTTCTATGCAATGTAAATCTCAACTGTAAAGGATAGAATTCACGATTTTCTCGATACTGTGCAGGTGGAATTTTATACATCGATTTAAATGCTGAAGAAAATGCTTGTTGACTTTCATAACCGCAAATAAAAGCGATTTCAATAATCGGTCTATCCGAAAAAACCAATAATTTTGCTGCTTCCGTCAACTGGCGACGTCCAACATAGTCATGAATCGTCATTCCTACTGTATCCGAAAACACTCTATGCAAATGGTACTTTGAATAGTGGACTGCTTCGGAAATTTTATCTAAATCCAACTTGTTACTAAGATTATTTTCAATATAGTCAATAACTTTTTCGATATTAGCAATATTACCGTTCACTATTTATTCCCTCCTTTCATAGAAGGATTATAGCAAAACCAAAAATTCTTGTTTTAATATTTCTTGCTATTCATAATCAATTATATTTTTTATTCAGACAATATTTTGCCTTTATATTCACACTTACAAATTCTTATTTGTCGAGTTGATTATATCACCAATCAACAGCTAAAGCAATAAAAGAAAAGAACAGATAACTGATGCTATCTGTTCTTCCGTGTCTAACTACTCCACCTTTAATACAAAATTGGGGTAGGTCGCATTTCGATGTTGCAGGTTGCAAATCCAAAAGGCAGGTTGCAGCTTCAAAATGGCTGCCAATTCAGGGACTTAGCTAACTTATTTTATATCACTCTTAAAAAACTTTTTCATGTACAACAAAAGAAGTACACCTAAAATCGGGAAAACAGCTGCGATCAGCATACCGACCTTAAATCCTACCTGCTCCGGAGACAAGGATAAACTGCTCCCAAAAGTCTGTGCCCATTCAGTAGCGGAAATTTTATCAACGATAATTCCCATTGTCTGAGGTGCAAATGAAGCGCCGAAGTCGCCACCTGCCGCCATCAAAGCATAAGCAGATACACCGACAGCAGGAATTTTTTCTTCCATAAGAACCAAAGTTCCTGGCCACAGCATTGATGTGCAAATACCAGTCAAAACACAGCCGACGAGAGAAAGAACTGCATTGGATGAGAATGCAACCAAAACATAGCAGGCAATAGCACCGAGCATACTTATCATTAGTACACGGGAGATGTTTTTACCAAACTTTGCATAAGCACTTCGTGTAAGAGCAAGGAGTACTGCGAATAAGCACATACCGAAAAGATCACCCCACATTTTAGGAATGTAGAGCACATTTTCCGTATAAACGGAAATCCAGTTTGACATAGTGTTCTCGGCGCAGGCACCAAGAAAAATGCACGCCATGCAAAGGAAGATCCCCTTTGTTCTGTATGTGGATTTAATAGCTTTTTCTTCATTGTGGTCAACGTTCATATTCGGCAGTTTTGAGGTAAACAGCAGAATAGAAGCAATGACAGGGAGAGCCGCCCAGAAAAATGTCAGATACATCCAATACTCATTTCCAAGAAATTTAAGAAACAAGGTGCTAATCAGTACAACACCTACCAGACCGTACCCATAAAGAGAATGAAGAATACTCATATCCTTGTCGGGCGTTTCGGAGGGTAGTGCTGCAACGGTGGGGCTGATCAATACTTCGCCAAGCCCAGCAGCAACTGAGAAGAGAACCGTTCCAATAATAAGACCGGCATACGCATACTGAGGAAACAGTGTGGGGATCAGAGCATAAATGCACAAACCCGATGCGGTTACAAGTGGCATAATCCGGATTGTCTTGTGAATATTAAAATGCTTACTGAAAAAACTGAAAATCAAGTCAATTCCGAGTTGAGTACAGAAATTAACAAGAACCAGTGTTCCAAGCAAAGTATATGATATGCCATAGATTTCTCTGAATGTTGCAAATAATAACGGCGGCAAGCTGAATACCGATGACATTGCAAGATATGTAAAATAACACGTAAGTTTGGTTTTTTTATATTTGAGTTTTTCCATAATTCCTCTCCTCATTATTGACTTGTAATTCTATCCAATATATAATTATAATGTCGATGGTTTTAATTTTCTATGATAATTGTTTTTTATTTTTAGTAGTTTAGTGTCAATATAAGGAGAGACTGCTATGACTGAAGTTCAATTTTCCTTCAATGATAAGATGAGAGAATTATTTGAATATACTGATCCTACATTCCCTTTAGTTGTATGGACGGGTAATTTTCGCAACTTCATTAATAAGAGTTTGGCATATCACTGGCATAATGAATTTGAGTATTGTGTTGTTTTATCCGGAATTGTAGGGTTCACAATCGAAGGGCACTATGTAGAAGCCAAACAAGGCGAAGCAATATTTGTTAATGCCAATGCCCTTCATTTTGCCACACAGGTTAGCCAAAATAACGCAAAAGTGTATACATTTAGTTTTTTGCCGACTATATTTGCAAACGCTGAAGGAAATACAATTTATCGAAGATTTTTTCTTCCGGTGTTACAGTCTCCTGTTAAGAGTTTTCTAATAACGGATTCTCAAAAAAACAGCAAAGATATTTTGAAGTATTTAACAAAAATATTCATAGAACATAGCAAACAAAATTATGATTATGAACTAAAATGTATTGACTATATTAGCAATATTTGGCGCTCGACTTTGGCATATCTTCAAGAAAACAAGGATACGCTTTCATTACAAAATATAGATCAGGAAGATGAGAGAAAGGCAAAAATTATACTAAATTATATTCACAATCATTATAATGAAGATATAAAAATTGATGAGATTGCTAAGTATGCCAAAGCAAGCCGAAGTGGATGCTTTCGTTGTTTTCGCCAATACACAAGCAAAACTCCTATTGAGTATTTAACTGAATATCGTTTATCACGAGCTATACATTTAATGGTACAAACCGACAAATCAATGACACAAATTGCCTCAGAGTGTGGATTTTCTGATTCAAGTTACTTTGGAAAAATATTTTT
>JAZNGU010000059.1:0-36193 GCA_045576615.1 Acutalibacteraceae bacterium
AGTCGAACCCGGTGTTTCAACCTGGGAGATTGACCGCGTAGCCCGAAAGTATATCGAAAGTAAGGGCGCAAGACCTACTTTCCTTAACTATAACGGCTTTCCTGCTGCGGCATGCATTTCCATAAATGATGAGGTTATTCACGGTATTCCAAGCAAAAACCGCATTGTGAGAGCAGGCGACATAGTAAGTATCGACCTCGGAGCTTGCATCAATGGTTTTACCGGTGATAATGCCGCTACTTTCGCCTGCGGAGATGTTTCTGCAGAAGCGAAGCGGCTGATGGAAACTACCGAACAGAGCCTTTATGAAGGTATCAAAAAGGCAGTTCCGGGCGGCAGACTTGGTGATGTTGGTTTTGCCATTCAAAGCTATTGCGAAGAGCGTGGCTATGGTGTTGTTAAAGAATATACAGGGCACGGAATAGGTTCCGCGCTTCACGAAGACCCCTCGGTGCCAAACTACGGCACTCAAGGTAGAGGTGTCCGTTTGGTTCCCGGCATGACAATTGCCATTGAACCCATGATTAATGAGGGTAAGGCATCTGTTAAAACATTGTCTGACGGCTGGACGGTGAAAACAACCGACGGCAAATTGTCCGCACACTTTGAGCATACAATTGCAATAACAAGCAGCGGTCCGTTAATTATGACAAAGATATAAAATAAATATCAGGAAATCAGGAGGTAGTTGTTATGTCAAAAGACGATATGATCGAAGTTGAAGGTACTGTCTTGGAAGCGTTACCCAACACAACTTTCCAGGTAGAACTTGAAAACGGTCACAAAATTCTCGCCCACATTTCCGGTAAGCTCAGAATGAACTATATTCGAATTCTTCCGGGTGATAAGGTTACAGTAGAAATGTCGCCATACGACCTTACTCGTGGACGTATCACATGGCGCTCAAAATAAGTAAATAGGCAAAAGCTGAATTTTAGGAGGTATTCTAATGAAAGTCAGACCTTCTGTCAAGAAAATTTGCGAAAAATGCAAAGTTATTAAACGTAAGGGTAAAATCATGGTTATCTGTGAGAACCCTAAGCACAAACAGCGTCAGGGTTAATCCCAGCGCGTAAACCATATTTGGAGGTGCAACTGACAAATGGCTCGTATTTCAGGTGTTGATTTACCAAGAGATAAGAGAGTAGAAATCGGTCTTACCTATATTTTTGGTATCGGCCGTAAAACTGCTAGCGAAATTATTGCTGCAACAGGCGTAAATCCTGACACAAGAGTTAAGGATCTTACTGAAGACGATGTTGCAAAATTACGTGAGTATATTGATCACAATGTTAAGGTTGAAGGTGACCTTCGTCGTGAAACAGCTTTCGATATCAAGAGACTTGTAGAAATCGGTTGCTATCGTGGCGTTCGCCATCGTAAAGGTCTTCCCGTAAGAGGTCAGCGTTCCAAAACAAACGCTCGTACTCGTAAGGGTCCCAAGAAGACTATAGCTAACAAGAAGAAATAAGTCGGAGGAGGTATTAGAATGGCTACAAAAGCTACCGGCAAAAAAGGTGCCGGAACACGCAAGCGTCGTGAACGTAAAAATATTGAACGCGGTGCGGCTCATATCCAATCCACCTTCAATAACACAATTGTTACTATTACTGATACTCAAGGTAACGCAGTTTCATGGGCAAGTGCCGGCGAAATGGGCTTCAGAGGTTCTCGTAAGTCCACTCCCTTCGCAGCACAGACTGCTGCTGAAACAGCAGCTAAAGTTGCTATTGAGCACGGTATGAAAACTGTTGAAGTTTATGTAAAAGGCCCCGGTTCAGGAAGAGAAGCTGCAATCAGAGCATTGCAGGTTGCAGGTCTTGATGTTACTCTTATTAAAGACGTAACACCTATTCCTCACAACGGATGCCGTCCGCCTAAAAGAAGACGTGTATAACATTATAGGAGGAAACGAATTATGGCAAGATATACCGGTGCGGTATGTAAGCTTTGCCGCCGCGAGGGTCAGAAACTCTTTTTAAAGGGTGGCAGATGCTATACCAATAAATGCGCTATTGAGCGCCGTTCCTATGCTCCCGGCCAGCATGGTCAGGGTCGTAAAAAGATTTCCGAATACGGAATGCAGCTTCGTGAAAAACAGAAAGCAAGACGTTATTACGGAGTTCTTGAGGGACAGTTCCACAAATATTTCCTTATGGCTGAAAAAATGCCCGGTCAAGCAGGTGAAAACCTTCTTAAACTTTGCGAAAGCCGTTTGGATAATATAGTTTACCTTCTCGGTTGGGCAGATTCCCGTGCAGAAGGCAGACAGCTTGTTACACACGGACACTTCTGTGTTAACGGCAAAAAAGTTGATATTCCTTCATACCTTTGCAAAGCAGGGGATGTAGTTTCTATTAAGGAAAAATCAGCACAGACCGACGCATTCAAGAATATTATCGAAGCTAACGGAAGCCGTCCTGTTCCCGCATGGCTCGATATCAATCGTGAAGCTCTCACAGGTAAGGTAGTTAACCTTCCCGAAAGAGATCAGATTGAAGCTCCTGTTGCTGAGCATCTTATCGTCGAGTTCTATTCGAAATAATGCTCTTTAGCCTCGAGCCTATAAAGGCTAAACAAAAAACGCAGATATTCTGTGTAATTTTTAAGGAGGGTTTGGTATGATTGGTATTGAGAAACCCGAAGTAAGATTTACCGGTTCAGCAGAAGATTCAGCATTCGGCACCTTTGTTGTAGAGCCTCTTGAAAGAGGTTTTGGTACAACACTTGGCAACAGCCTTCGCAGAGTTCTTCTTTCATCGCTCCCCGGTTATGCAATTACTTCTGTAAAGATTGATAATGTTCTTCACGAATTCTCAACGATCCCGAACGTAAAAGAGGATGTAACTGAGATTGTTCTTAACCTTAAGGGCGTTATTCTCAAAATACACGGAGACGGTCCCAAGATTATGTATATCGAGGCAAACGGCTCCGGTGAAATCACCGCAGGTGACATTAAAGCCGATTCTGAGGTTGAAATTCTCAACCCTGACCACCACATTGCTACTCTTGATGCTGATGCACATGTAACAATGGAGCTTACTGCAGATAAGGGCAGAGGTTATGTTTCTTCAGACAGAAACAAACAGCTTCTTGAGCCGGCTATCGGCGTAATTGCAATCGACTCTATTTATACACCTGTTTTAAAGGTGAACTACACAGTTGACAACACTCGTGTAGGTCAGATTACCGACTATGACAAGCTCACTATTGATGTATGGACAGACGGAACAATTTCTGCTAAAGAGGCTGTTTCCTTTGCTGCTAAAATCCTTACTGAGCATCTTAATCTCTTCGTTGAACTTTCTGATGAAGTTTCAAATACAGAGATTATGGTTGTTAAAGACGATACTTCTATGGGCAAAGTTCTTGAAATGACTATTGAAGAACTCGACCTTTCGGTTCGTTCATTTAACTGCCTCAAGAGAGCCGGTATCAATACTGTTGAAGATTTAATCAATAAAACTGAAGACGATATGATGAAGGTTAGAAACCTTGGCAGAAAATCTCTTGATGAGGTTGTTGCTAAATTGGCTTCTCTCGACCTTTCTCTTCGTGATGAAGACGAATAAGAAATTCGTATTTTCTACAAAGGAGTGATTTAGATGCCCGGAACCAGAAAACTCGGCAGAGCAACTGATCATCGTAACGCAATGCTTCGTAACATGGTTACATCTTTACTTGAAAATGGTAAGATGACAACAACAGTTACAAGAGCTAAAGAAGTTCGCGCTATGACTGAAAAAATGATTACTCTTGCTAAAGTTGACAGTCTCCATAATAAGAGACAGGCAATGGCATATATTACTAAGGAAGATGTCGTTAAAAAGCTTTTTGACGAGATCGCTCCCAAGTACAAAGATGTTAACGGCGGTTACTGCCGTATAATCAAGACTGAAGCTCGCCGCGGTGACGCAGCAGAGATGTGCATTCTTGAGTTAGTTTAATTAAAACGAAAAGTTGCTTGACCGAAAAGTCAAGCAACTTTTGATTTATACCCCTATGAGAAAAATTACAATTGTTTTCTCATAGGGGCGTATTTGTTAGTTTATTCTTTGTCTAATATTATTTTAGCGATTTTGTAAACATCACCGCAACCGAGGGTGAGAACCAAATCACCTTCGCTGATATTTTCCATAAGATAGTCTGCAACTTTTGGGAAAGTATCAAACCAAACAGAACCATCAATTTCATCGGCTAAATCCTGCGTTGTGATGCCGTATGTGTTGATTTCTCTCGAACCCATAATTTCGGTAAGAACAACTTTGTCAGCAATGGAAAGTGCCTCAGCAAAGGCATTTAAGTGCATTTTAGTTCTGCTGAATGTAAAAGGTTGGAAAACTGCCCAAACGCGCTTATAATCCATTTTCTTGGCAGCTGAAAGAGTAACTTCAAGCTCAGCAGGGTGATGGGCATAGTCATCAACAATATCTGCACCATTATAAGTGCCTAAAAATTCAAATCTTCTTCCTGCACCTTTAAAGGTAAGAATGCTGTTTTTGCATTGTTCAACACTTGCACCGCAGTACATAGCCGAAGCGATAGCAGCAAGAGAGTTGAGAACATTATGTTCGCCGGGAACACTTAACTCAATTCTGCCTTTGAAATCGCCATCAATGTAAAGGTCATAGCATGGGAACGCGCCATTATTGTAGCCAACATTCTTGGCAACATATTTACAAGCTTCACTTGTACCAAACGAAATCAATGTTTTGCCGTCTGAAATACCTTTAATGCTGTCAAGAGTGTTTTGGTCATCGCCATTATAAATAACAGCTTTAGTTGACATATCGGCGAATCTTCTGAAAGACGCTTCAAGGTTTTCGAGAGTTTTGAAATATTCCATATGATCTCGGTCAACATTGAGAATTACGCTGATATCAGGTGTCAGGTCAAGGAAAGTGTCCTTATACTCACAGGCCTCACAAACAAGAATATCACTTTTACCAACTCTGCCGTTTGTGCCCGTAAGTGGAAGCTTTCCACCAATAACTGCAGAAGGATCAAAATCATTATCTATTAATATATGAGTGAGCATTGAGGTAACTGTTGTTTTGCCGTGAGTTCCGCAAACACCGATACAGTTGTCATATTTTCTTGTAAAATAGCCGAATAACTTACTGCGTTCAAAGGTGGGAATACCACTTTCCTTTGCAGCAACAAGCTCAGGATTATCGGGAAGAAGAGCGGCGGTGTAAACTACCATATCTGCACCTTCAACATTTTCTGCTTTTTGACCCATTGTAACAGGAATACCAAGAGAGCGAATACGCTTTAACGTGTCGGATTCGTTGTTGTCAGAGCCGGTGAGATAGTGACCTTGAGCGTGTAAAATTTCTGCAAGGGGACACATACCGCTACCACCGATACCGATAAAATGTATTCTTTTAGCTGATTTTATAACATCATCAATTATCATATCAAAAATCCTTTCGAATAGGATTGTTTCACATTAATAAAATTATACTCCAATAAAGAAGAAAAATAAACCCCTAAAAGAGATTTCTTTTATCTGAATCTATCAAATAAATCTCTTCTTTCAAGACTTTTTCTTAGAAGTGAACCTAAAACACCGCAGGAAATTATTTCCCCAAGGCAAACTGTTAAAGCGAAAAACCAATAAGTACCCTCTAAATTATAAATATTTAAAAGCACAAAGGGTACTATAAGAGTGTTTGCAATTATAGGTGGTAAGGTTGCGAGAATTTTGTGCCTTTTAAGAAAATATGTTCCTAATGCACCGATTAAGGTTGCAAGACTTCCGAAAACTACATCCCATAAAGCACATCCTGTAAGAATATTTGCAAGAATGCAACCTGCAAAAAGTCCCGGAATTGCCGCAGGGGTAAAAACGGGAAGTATTGTCAGCGCTTCAGAAAACCTGACTTGTACGGCAAAACTTGCAAGACCTAAAGCAGAGGCAAGATATGTTAAAACTACATAAAGTGCCGCGATTATTGCCGCGATTGAAATGTTAATAATTTTCTTTCTGTTTTTCAATTAAATCAACTCCATAGTTTTGTTTTTTAGGCGATAAACGCTTATGTGAGGATGGTTTCGAACTCACATTTTGTATAAAAAAAGCAAAGATTTTTCGTATAAAAAAACATTGCTTATTTTAGCAAAAAGATATATTATAAACATGTATTTATAATCCCATAGGAAAGGGTGCTTTTAATGATAAATGTAACAATCTGGAACGAGGGCAGACATGAAAAAGAGAGTGAATCTGTTGCAAAGGTTTACCCAAGAGGTATTCATGGTTGTATTGCAGAGTTTTTAGGTACCGATGAAGAACTTAATATTACAACTGCAACTCTTGATGATGCAGACAACGGTCTTCCCGAAAGTGTTCTTGAAAATACAGATGTTCTTCTTTGGTGGGGCCATATGGCGCACGAATGCGTTCCCGATGACCTTGTTGAAAGAGTTTATAACAGAGTTATGAGAGGTATGGGTTTTATTGCACTTCACTCCGCTCATTTTTCAAAACCATTTAAGAGATTAATGGGCACAACCTGCTCTCTTAAATGGCGTGATGGGGACAGAGAAAGACTCTGGTGTATTAATCCGTCTCACCCAATTGCAAAGGGTATTCCTGAGCAATTTGATATCCCTGTGGAAGAAATGTATGGCGAACGTTTTGATATTCCTCAGCCAGATGAACTTGTTTTCATTGGTTGGTTTAAGGGTGGCGAGGTTTTCCGTTCCGGTTGTTGTTACCAAAGAGGTTTGGGAAAAGTATTCTATTTCCAACCCGGTCACGAAGAAAATCCTACATATTATATACCGGAAGTTCAGAAAATTATTAATAATGCAATTCATTGGGCAGCACCACAAGAGGTTGTTCCTGAGATTGTATGTCCATGGGTAGAATCCGTTGAAGAGAATTACAACGGTAACAACAAGTGAGTATAGCACATTTTTGAGTTGCTATCAATAGAAAAGGTAGTGAAAATATGATTAAGTTTGTTTTTCAGGGTGACTCTATAACAGATGCCGACCGCGATAGAGATAACGAAGCAAATTTCGGCTATGGTTATCCTAATCTCGTAGCATCGGAGCTTATGTGCAGATATCCGGGTGAATATGAATTTATAAATGAGGGTATTAGTGGCGACAGAATTGTTGATTTGTATGCAAGAATCAAGCAGGATATAATAAATCACAAGCCCGATTATCTTTCAATTCTCATTGGTGTTAATGATGTTTGGCACGAGTTAAATGAAAAAAATGGTGTTGCTGCACCAAAATTCGAAATGGTTTATTCAATGCTTATTGAAGAAATTAAAGAAGCACTTCCCGATATTAAGATTTTTATTTTAGAACCGTTTGTTCTTAAGGGTTCGGGAACTGAAAGATATTTTGATGAATTTCTTGCAGATGTTAAACTGCATTCTGAAGCGGCAAAAAAAATTGCAGAAAAATATAATTTAATCTTTATTCCTTTGCAGGAGAAATTTGATGAAGCATCAAAACTTATGCCACCAACATATTGGACTGCTGATGGTGTTCATCCCACTGCCGCAGGTCATGCCTTAATTAAGGAAGAACTTATAAAAAATATTGTATAAATAAAACAGTCCGTTTTTGCGGACTGTTTTATTATATAGTCATAATATTATCCTGATTTTCAGGTTCTGCCACTTTGAGAATATAGTCTCTGTTTTCCAATGCCCCCATTTCGCAAAGGGCAGATGTTGCGGTTTTATAAGCAAGGTCAGGGGTGTTGTTCTCTTTGCTTAAATGAGCAAGGATAAAATGTGTTGTGCCTTTATTTACAAGGGCTCTTAAAGTATCTGCGCAAGCATCATTTGAAAGGTGACCTATATCAGAAAGAATTCTTTTCTGGAGAGTGTAGGGATAAGGTCCGCTTCTGAGCATTGCAACATCGTGATTGGATTCGATATAAACCAATTTGCAACCTGTTATTTTTGAAAGAATATCATTTGTAACATATCCGGTGTCAGTGGCAACGGCAACCTTAGTTATACCATCAAGTCCTGTCACAACATAACCTCTTCCGTCTGCACAGTCGTGGGATGTTTTGAAGTTTTCAATTTTAAGTCCTGCAATTTCAATAGGGGAGTCAGGTAAAGTGATATCAATGTGTTTTTCACAAAGTGTACCTTTTCTTTTTAATGCAAGTAATGTTCCGTTCGGAGCATAAATAGGTATATTATGCTTTGCGGCAAAAACACTTAAACCATTAACATGGTCGGTGTGTTCGTGGGTTAAAAGGATTGCCTTAACCTGACTTATATCCACACCGATATTATTTAACATTTTATCTGTTTGTTTGGCACTTCTGCCCACATCAACGAGAATACCGCCATCGCGGTCGCCTATGTAAACAGAATTGCCGCTGCTCGAAGAGAACAGCGGACAAAACTTAATCATAATTATATTCCTTTTAGAGTGAGTGTATTCGAACCCAATATGCCTTAAATGTCCGATTTCACGCACCTTTGTAATTTTTTGTCTCGCAATACGCCAGTATTACTTCGCTAAAGAAAATCCCAAATGCACGCAAATTCGGACATTTAAGGTTCTGCGAAATTTAATACTTGGCAATTTTTTTTGTAACAAGGCAAAACTCACCGGAAGGCTTTCTCCTTTCAAGAGTTTTAACGATATTATAGGGAAAAGTGTCTGTATTAAACCAGATGTGGTTCGAACACACCCACTCTATTCGTCTTCAAATTTTGCTCTTGAAATATCTGCACCAACTGCTGTAAGTTTTTCAACAAGGTTTTCATAGCCTCTGTCAATGAGCCTGATATTACCAACTGTGGTTTCGCCATCTGCCATAAGACCGGCAATAACCATCGCTGCACCTGCTCTTAAATCGTCAGCTTCAACGGGAGCAGCGTGAAGCTTGTCCACACCTGTAATGAGAGCTGTATCACCATTAACAATGATATTTGCGCCCATTCTTCTTAATTGGTCGATATATTTAAAACGATTGTCCCAAACATCTTCAACAACTGTGCTGGTGCCGTTGCAAAGGCAGAGCATTGTTGCAAATTGAGGTTGCATATCTGTTGGAAAGCCGGGATGGGGACTCGTTTTTACTCTGCAGGCTTTCATTTTTCCACCATCAGAAATAATGCGAACGCTTTCATCATATTCGATAACAGTGATACCACAGTCTTCTATTTTATTTGTGATAGATTCGAGGTGTTTGGGGATTACATTATCAATGGTAACGTCACCACCAACTGCGGCAGCGGCAACCATATAGGTACCTGCTTCAATCTGGTCGGGGATAATGGAATAGGTACAACCGTGCATTTTTTCAACACCACGGATTTTGATTACTTCTGTACCCGCACCACGAACATCTGCACCCATAGAGTTAAGGAAGTTTGCAAGGTCAACTATATGAGGTTCTCTTGCGGCATTTTCAATGACGGTAAGCCCTTTTGCTTTTACTGCTGCAAGCATGGCATTAATGGTTGCGCCAACCGAAACAACATCAAGGTAAATTGAGGAGCCGTAAAGCTCGTCTGCCTTAACGTCAACAAGGGCATTTTCAATATCAACAACAGCACCTAAAGCTTCGAATGCTTTGATGTGTTGGTCAATGGGGCGTACACCGAAATAACAACCACCGGGAAGTGCAACACAAGCCTTGCCAAAATTACTTAAAAGAGCGCCTAAAAGATAGTACGACGCACGGAGCTTGCTTGTCATTTTATCCGGGATTGTAGCGGGCGCTACATTCCTTGAATCCACAAGGATAACATTTTCTTCAGGTTTTGCAATTTCTGCTCCTAAAAATTCAAGAATTTTTATCATCATACGAACATCGCTGATATCAGGAACATTTTCTATTCTGCAAATGTCATTTGCAAAAACAGATGCTGCAATTATAGGTAAAGCGGCGTTTTTTGCACCACTTATATTAATGTTTCCGTGAAGTTTATTGCCACCGTGAATAACAAACTTTTCCACAAAACACACTCCTTTTCAAGAGGTTCTTTTTTGTCGGGGAAAAAAGCCGCACCGACTCGGCAGAAATAGTCACACAAATACAAATATATTATAACACTTTGCAGTGTAAAAAGAAAGTGTTATTTTCAATAATCGTGGATTTATTTTTATAAAAATTTGTATTGTTTTTTGTTGGAATTTACAAATGATATATAATCGGAATTATAGTTTCCAATATTTATACAATGACTTTCAGTATTGCCATGTGATAACATATACACATTCATTGTCTGATCCATTGCACTAAAGTCAATGAAAATTTTTCTATACGAGGTGTTTTTCTATGAAGAAAACAATAAGTATTTTAATGGTGATTGTGTTAAGTTTAACGCTATTCCCATTTATTCCAAAGGCAAATGCTGCAGAAAAAATCTATGGTGCAGGTAAAGTTATAACGAGTTCAACTGCACTTAATGTACGTTCAAGTGCTTCAAGTAGTTCGTCGGTTAAAGCCAAACTTTCCAGAAATTCATATGTGACTTTGATTTCTAAAAGCGGAAACTTCTGGAGGGTGCAGTATTCTGCATCAGGCTATGGTTATTGCCACGCAGATTATTTAAAAACATCATCTACAAAGGTAAGAACCATTAAAACTACATCAGGACGACTTCGGGTGAGAAGTTCAGCTTCAAGCAGTGCTACAGTAAAAGATTATCTTTCCAGTGGCACACAGGTTACTGTACTTTCAACAAGTGGAAGTTTTTCAAAAATCCTTTATAACGGAACAAAAAGCGGATATGTTGCGTCAAGTTATCTTGCAACAAATAATACAACCTCAGGTTCGTCTTATAAGGCGATAAAATTAAGTGTGCCAAGTTACAAGCAGACAGATTCCAGATGGGCAAATGTTACCCTGGGTTCATCAGGACAAACTATAGCCAGAATAGGGTGTGCTACAACTGCAATAGCAATGCTTGAAAGCTATCGTACAGGAACAACAATTTATCCGAATGCTATGGCAAAGAAACTTTCCTACACCTCAGGTGGTGCGGTTTATTGGCCGTCTCATTATACTATTATTACCTCATCAAGCGGTTATCTTACAAAAATTTATAATCTTCTAAAGGCCGGGAAACCTGTTCTGATAGGTGCGAAAAAAAGTAGCGGTGGTCAGCATTATGTTGTTATTACAGGAGTTAAATCAACGAACAGTCTGACAACATCATCCTTCTATATCAATGACCCGGGTTCAAATACAAGGACAACCTTGAACCAATTTTTTGCGGATTATCCGAATTTCTATAAAATGATGAGTTATTAAAAGTTGTAAGTTGCAAGTGGCAAATGGCAAGTTTCGGGGCGCAGAAATGCGCCGGATTATAATGTTCAGAAGCGGAGCTTCCCCTTAACTTGCCACTTTCAATTTTCAACTTGCCACTAAAAAACTACACTTTCCATTTCGGAAAGTGTAGTTTTTTATCTGTTCTGTTCAATTAATTCCAAAGCTATTTGTTGCAGTTCTTCTATTGAACTGATTAATCCTATCCTTGCTCTGTAATTGGCGGCACCGTGAAGACCTTTAGTGTACCATGCGGCGTGTTTTCGCGCTTCTCTTATACCGACTCTTTCACCTTTGTATTGGCACAGTGCTTCAATATGCTTAAGCATTACCCTCATTCTTTCGACAACAGGAGGGTCAGGAAGAATAACTTCGTGGTCAAGGTAAGCGTTAATCTGCGAGAAAATCCAAGGTTTGCCCAAAGCGCCTCTGCCTACCATTACCATATCGCAACCGGTTTCTTCCATAAGCCGAGCGGCACTCAATCCATCAACAACATCACCATTTCCGATAACGGGAATTGAAACAGCTTGTTTTACCTGTCGGATTATATCTGTGTTAACAGGTGGAGCATACATTTGTACTTTGGTTCTGCCGTGAACTGTTATTGCCGCCGCACCTGCATCTTCACATCTTTTAGCAAGTTCAACTGCATTTATATGATTGTCGTCCCAACCTGAACGCATTTTAACGGTAACGGGAACAGTTGAAACCTCTGCAACAGCTTTTACTATATTAGCGGCTAGTATCGGGTCTTTCATAAGTAAAGCACCGCCACCTGATGAAGCAACCTTCGGTGCAGGGCACCCCATATTAATGTCAATAAAATCAGGGTTGTATTCAAGCGCTTTTTTTGCGGCAATTGCCATTGTTTCAGGTGAATTGCCAAAAATCTGTGACCCTGCAGGGCGCTCGGTTGGGGTGATTGAAAGAAGTTCAGAGCTTTTTTTATCACCAAGGCTTATGCCCTTTGCGCTTGCCATTTCACAAACTGTATAAGCGGCGCCGTAACCTCTGCAAAGCTCTCTGAAGGCTCTGTCTGCTACACCTGCAAGGGGAGCTAATGCAGCCTTTTCTGTTATTTCTAAATTACCTAATTTCATTATTTGTCACCATATTTTATTGCATGGTTTTTAATGGCGTTAAAAGACTCTTCACTAATGTGATGCTCAATTTTACAAGCGTCTTCAGAAGCAGTTTTTTCATCAACACCTAATCTCACAAGAAAATTTGTAAGCATTGTGTGACGCTCAAACATTTTGATTGCTACAGCAGTACCTTCTTCAGTAAGGGTTATGTAACCTTTGGCGTCAACTGTAATATAACCGCCGTTTTTTAAAAGACCAATGGCACGGCTGACACTTGGCTTTGAAAAACCCATATATTCACATACGTCAATTGAGCGAACGCTATCGCTCTTTTGGGTGAGGATGTAAACTGTTTCAAGGTACATCTCACCTGATTCTTGTAAACGCATTATTCTTACTCTCCTGATTTTTTTAAAGTGTAGTTTCCGCTTCTGAGTTCTCTTAAAAGGTCATCATTATTGTTGATAGGACTTTTGAAATATATACCGCCCGCACAAGCATCATCAATTTCGTGAAAATCTGAACCTGAAACAACAATCGATTTGTTGTGCTTTTTTGCCCATATTTCAGCTATATCGTTATTGGAGTTGTGACGGGGATTGCCGTTGAAAATCTCGTAACCATCAAGAATGTTCCAGTCAACAATCTTCATACCTCTTCTAAAGGGGTGAGCCTGAATGAAAAGTAAACCATTTTCGCGGCAGAGTTTTGAAACCTGCTTGGGAGTCATTGCCATAAGGTCACCGTGAGCGCGTAAAAATTCTTCTGTTGCACCATAAACCAAATAGTCGTTTGAGGTGTTATAAAAATTCAATTCAAAGCCCATAAGCACAATAAATCGTTCACCTGCAGCTTCTTTAACCGCATTAAAGCCTTTCATAAAGTGGTCGATTTTCTCATTCCAGGAGGCATCCTGCAAACCTACTCTTTCAAAGGTGGAAGCATTTAAATGGTTTGTTAAAACAAAACCTGAATAGTTGCTGTCCTTATAACTTTCAATTAAATCTTTAGCATAAGCTACTGCACAAGTGCTGACCTCTTTTGTATGGGTGTGCATTTCGAATAAATATTCCATAGATAAATTTTCCCTTAATCATTAATAGGTTATAAAAATTATAACTCTTTTTCAGATAAATGTCTACATTTATTATTGCAAATTTCCTCAAAAATGATACAATGAAAATGAAAGAAAAAACTCAATTAAGAGGTGTTGTTTATGAAAAAATTAAAAGCCGCAGTTATTGGTGTGGGTGGTATTTCTAACGAACATATTAATGGTTATATCAAAAACGAAAATGTTGATTTATATGCTTTTTGCGATATAAATGAAAAACAGCTTAAGTTTATGTCCGAAAAATACGGTATTCCTGAGGACCGTTGTTTTACTGATAAAAATGAAATGCTTAAAGCACTTCCAGAAATTGATATTGTAAGTGTCTGCACATGGAACTCTGCTCACGCTGAATGTACAATTGCTGCACTTAATGCAGGTAAAGATGTTATTTGCGAAAAGCCTATGGCAATGAATACAAAAGAAGCAGAAGAAATGCTTGAAACCGCAAAGAAAAACGGAAAACTTCTTCAGATTGGTTTTGTTCGCCGTTATGGTAACGATGCTGATGTTATGCAGGATTTTATTAACGCAGGTAAATTTGGTGATATTTATTATGCCAAAGCTACATATCTCCGTCGTAATGGTAACCCGGGCGGATGGTTTGGTGACAAATCCCGTTCAGGTGGTGGTCCTCTTATTGACCTTGGTGTTCACGTAATTGATCTTTCAAGGTTCCTTTGCGGTAATCCGAAGCCTGTTTCAGTTTATGGTGCAACATTCCAAAAACTGTTTAACCGTCCTGAGATTAAGGATGGCAAGGGCTATACATCTGTTTCTGCAGGAGATAAAGATATTTGCGATGTTGAAGACCTTGCAACTGCACTCATTCGTTTTGATAACGGGCTTGTTCTTTCTGTTGAAGCAAGTTTTTCTCTCAATATTAAAAATGGCGAGGGGAACATTCAGTTCTTCGGTACAAAAGCAGGTGCAAAGCTTGACCCTCAGGTAGAAATTTTTACAGATGAAAACGGGTATCTTGTTGATGTAAGTTTTAATAAAGATACTTCTCTTGCTTTCGATGGTCTTTTTTGCAGAGAAATTAACCATTTTGTTGACTGTGTGCTTAATGGTACGCCTTGTAAGGCTCCGGCAGAAGATGGTGTTGAAATTATGAAAATTCTTGACGCTGTTTATGAATCTGCAAGAACAGGACATGAGGTTGTAATAAACTGAAAAGATAAATAAAATTTATTAAAAAGGGGTGTTCCTATGAGAAAATGTGATAGCTGTGGTAAACTTTATCAAGAAACCAAGGATGTTTTCTGTCCTCATTGCGGTGCGGTTGCTCAAAAACAGTGCATTCACGGCTCTTCTTTTGACAGTGGAAGATACGACAGAGGCGAAATTTACAAAAACAATAATACACAATATCAGAACACCACCTATAATAAAGGCTATGAACCCCATGCACAAAGGGAAAATACCCCCTATAATACATCAGATAAAAAAGATAATTATGGGGAGAAGTTGCCCAAAATAAATCTTCCCGATATAACAAAAACTTTTTCAGGAAAAAAAGCGCGTAAAACACCCACTCCCGTAGGAATCATAGTTTTTTGTGTGGTTATCGCTTTTAATTTAATAACAGGCTTGTTAAATGAAAATGATGGCGATGTTTTTTCTTCCGATTATGAAGTTGTGTCTGAACAAGCAGAAGATATCAACGAACTTTATACGGTTGTTGATAAGGCAACAATTGAGTTGGTTGATACGCAGGGGAATTTTAAAAACTTTACTCTTGAAATAAGCGGTATGGGCTTTGATGATATTCTTCCCGAAAATATGCAAGATGATATTTTTTCAGGTGTTATGGCAGAAGAGATGATTTCTGAAGATACCTTTGTTGAAATGATGCTTTGTGATTTTTCCAAAGACATAGTTGAAGCGGAAAGCTATAATAACGCTATTGAGGAAAGTTATTATTATTCAGGTAAGCAGGTTGACGGCAAATGTAAATATGAATTTTCATATAGTTTTGATTACGATGAAGTAGTTCATATTGCAAGTGATGTTTCTTTTTATCTTGAAAACGGCTTGCATATTAATGCAGAATTGCCTTTTTCTGCTTTCAGTATTTCCGAAGATGGAAAAATTACCTATTACACTTCTTTTGCAGATTCTGATACTGCTTGGAATACGGTTTTTTCGGAATGCTCGAATCAACAGGAAATCAACAGAGATGTATGTATAGATTTTGATGCAGGAGAATAAATTTATGGAAAATAATAATCCGAATCAAAATGATAAGCCTAAATATAAAAACGGCGAAAAATATCAATACAACAGATTTGAAGATACTTTCGGTGATGCAGGAAGATATTCCGATGAAACACCGAGAAATGAAGCTTTTCATATATTTAATATAATTCCCAACGGCAAGAAATGGAAAAAGATTCATTTGGCAATTATTATTTGTTTTGCAGTGCTTTCGGTTGTTGCAGGGATTATATGCTTTTTGTATTTTAATTATAGTTAATTATGAAAAATAAAACAAAAAACACCGCCATATGCGGTTTGATGACGGCACTTTCTGTGGTGCTTATGATGTTAACAACTTTAGTTCCTGTTTTTATGTATGTACTTCCTATCGTAACAGGCCTTTTGGTGCTTTTTACGGCGGATGTATCAAACAAAAAATGGGGCGTGGGAGTGTTTTTTTCCACCGCATTCCTTTCGCTGCTTTTAATAACAGATAAAGAAGCAGCATTGACTTATGCACTCTTTTTCGGTTATTATCCGTTAATTAAAGATGTAATAGATAAATTACCAAAAGCATTGGCTTGGATTTTGAAGTTTATTCTTTTCAATTGTGCGGCAGTCGGTATAGGTGTAATGAGTTTTTATTTATTTGGCGTTTCCGGAGAAGAGTATAATGAATTCGGGAAATATACAATTCCTATATTGCTCCTAATGGCTAATGTGGCATTCATCCTCTACGATTTTTGTCTTACAAGAAACAGATTTTTATTGACTCGACTTTCCCTGAAATTTAAAAAATTTATAAAATAAAAATACACTCAGTTTTATCAGATTTTATGATAAAACTGAGTGTTTATTTGTTATGAAATTGTGTTAGAGCTCTTTGCAGATTTGTCCATGATGGCGATGTATGTTCTGCCTATATTAAGCGAAAGCTCATCACCATTCTTATCGTAAAGTTTGAGCATATCATCGCTTTCACCCTTTTTCCAAGTAATATCGGTATAGGAACCGTTGGAAGCGTAAATACCATCACCTTCGGAGAAATCAAGATCTACACGACCTTTAGAGTCGTTCAGTGAGGTTATATCTGTGTAGCAAATGATGATGTTTTCAAAGTTCTGTTGATTACCTTCACTGTCAACGAAATTTTCATCGTTGAGAGAACTGTAATAAGCGTTATTTTCTTCGTTGTAGGTGTAAGTGTAGGTATAACTGCTTGAGAAAGCAACTGTAAGACTTGTGCAGGGAGCAGAAAGATTTTTTGCTTTAGCATTGAACTTGAACGGTGATTTGTAATCCTCGTTAATCTCTGTTCTGTATTCTTTATTTGCAATAGCATTATTAATTGATTCACCTGTTGTATAAGAGGTGTGTTCGGAAGATACGTTTCTTGATTTGTCTCGGTAGAAGTAATTGTCAACCAAGCCGTTAATATTGTTTACACCGTGTTTTTCAATCTGAGCTCTTGCCATAGGGCTGTAGCCGAAATGAACAAAGATACCATCGAAGCCTTCTGCAAGGTCAACAAAATAATGTCTTGCACTTCTGATGGGACCAACTTTGTCAGGGATTCTTGAAGCGTCAGCATACATAAGGAGCATTCTTGTAATGCCGCCTTCGGCAACCATTTCCCAGACAATGTCGGAGGAAGTCAGACCCCATTGTGGTCTTGCCTGGGGATGATTTTCAACAACCATAAATACAGGTCTGTTTTTTAACAGCTCTTCGTTATAACCGTCTTCGCCTGTAAGCGGGTTTCTTATAGCAGTATCTTTTGGTGCTTGAGTAGTTGAAGGGGCTTCAGTGGTTTCATCTTCCTTTTTACCACCGCAACCTGCAAATGTACCTACTATAAAAATAAGTGCTAAAGCAAGCGAAAGTATTTTTGTGAATTTTGAGTTTTTGAACTTTTTCATTGTGTTTCGTCCTTTGTAATTAATTCCAGAATTCAACAATATGTCGAAGTGTGCCGAACAAAGTTGGATTCTCTGTATCTATTGTAACATCTGACACAGAAAATGCAAGAGCAAATGAGTAAAAAATGCTTAAAAAAGCAGAAAAAATCAAGAGGTTGTTTAGTGAATTTGCATTATTTTCCAGAGGTTTTTGTTCATAAAGAGAATATATGACAAAAATGGCACCTAAGAAGAAAATATAACCGAAATCGCTATAATATCGCTGTAATAATCCGCCTGCCTGAACATCGGCAATAACAAGAGCAAAGCCGATAAGGAAAAGGATTATTGTGAAAGCGAAAACTTTTTTTTCTTTTAAAACTGATTTTGCTTTCGGTAAAGCAAAGCTGAACCATAATAAAGGTAAACTTGTTATAAGTCCGCCAAAACAGTTTTCAGAGATTGTTTTACCTATATAGTTGGTTTCAATGCTGACAGGCTCGATAAACGGGAAAGTAGCATTGAAAGCCGGTGTCTGGAAAAGATATGTGAAAATTCCTAAGCCTGTTCTGCCAAATGAAAATCCTCGTCTTGTAACATCATTTGTTGTAAGGTTATAAGCGGAACCAAAATCAAAAGGTGAACCGAAACGAATGTAATTATAATACATTATTCCCGATGCAATAACTATAAATGGTATTGCAAGGGTAATAAGTTCTTTTATACCCTGCTTTTTGAAAATAAATTTATCTTTAAAGAAATAACTAAGGAAAAGAGGTAATGCAATACCACAAATAAGAACCGATTGTGGACGGCAACCAACTGACAACGCCATACAAAGTGAGCCTGTAAAGAAATACAATATTTTTTTCTTGTCAGTATCAAGACCTCTGAACCAAAGGTAAATTCCCCATACAACAAATGCCATTGAGGTTATAATTGGTATAGAATAAAAATCAGGTCGCTTTGCAAGGAAAGTCATTCCGCAACAGTTTACAAATGTTAATGAAGTCAAAAGGTATGTGCCAATAGAAATGTTTTTGAATTTCTTTTTACAGAGATGGTCAAGCAGTTTAAACACACCAATTGAGAAAAATAAAGCGAATGCCATAATTCCAACTGCTGAGGGGAAAGGTGCATCAAAAATGGCACGGAATGGTAAATACATTATAAGTAAAGGTACAATACCGAAATAAACATAATAATGTCCGTTGAAATATGCTACATCCCAACGGTAACTGTCGCCTGATATTTCAGATTGTCTTGAACGGGCGGTAGTATCGTAGGGATTTTCCATATCTATGAGAGATTGAGGAACATCATTATTATCAATATAGGTTTTTCCCTCAAGAAACGCTTGCGCCAACTCATCATATTGGTTATGAGCAGTATAATCTATACGAACAAAATCAATACCATTGCCATCCCATTTATAACTGTTGTAATTCTTTGATGCAATTCCCATAAAGGTAGGGTTGATTGAAGCAAGAATGATGATTATTGCACATTCAAGGCAAAGAAGAACTGTTACAAGAGTGTTTTTCGAATATTCGTTATCTGTTAATTTCTTTTGGTAAAGAATTGAAGAGGGTTTGAAAAGATAAACAAGGCAAAGTATTCCTACTAAGCAGAAAATTCTTAAAAGAGAAATTTCCAAAGGTCTTTCGGCATTTATTGAAATAGAATCAATGTTAATTGTGTCAGAGTTACTTTCAAATATCAAACCAACTTTTTCGGATTTTCCGGATGTATTGATATTTATATACTGACTTTTGTTTACATTCAGATAAATATCTCTTTCAGGAGTGCTGTAATAGAACTGATTTGCTTCGTCAGTAAGAATAAGTTTAGCTGTTACAACAGATGGGTTATTACGGTTTAATTTAATATGAATATTATTGATTTTTTGATTGATTTCGGGAATTTCTATGGTTTCATCGGTGAAAAATGTATAGTATCCCTCACAATTTTCATAATCGGAAAGTTTGGAATTAAGATTAATTTCTTCGTTACCCTTAGAGATGTAAAAATTGATATTAAAAATTGATATCTCAAGACCAATACTGAAAAGAACAATAGAAGCCAAAGCAAGAACAAAGGCTTTTTCTATGTTTTTTTCAGTTTTCGATTTTTTATAGATGAAGAAAGCACCAACAGAAAATATCGATAAAAGTAAAATGCAAATAACAGTCATAACAACTCTCCGAAAAACAATAAAATTTATATACTATATTAAATCACAAAACAGATACTTTGTAAATATTATAAGAAAAGTGAACATATATTATATGGGTGAGATTTATGTTAAAAATTGTAAAAAATGAAATCCTTACATATTCGGTATATGAAAACTTTGTAAAAAAACTTAATGAAAAATACGAAGCCTTGAAAATTACCACTTGCGGAAAAAGTCTTTTGGGGAAAGATATTTTCGCTTTTGTTACAGGGGAGGGGGAAAAGAACATTGTTTACGTAGGTGGAACACATGGTATTGAATGGCTTACGTCTTTGTTATTGTTAAAATTCACCGAAAATCTTGCGAACGCTTATGAAAATGAAAACTTGCTTTCGGGATTTAATATTAAAGATGTTCTGAAGAATAAAAAAATTATTATAATTCCCGAACTTAATCCTGATGGTATCGAAATTGCAATTAAAGGTGCTTCTGCCTGTGAAAAATATAAGGGGTCAAATTTTGAAATATGCAATGGCGATTTCAGTTTATGGAGTGCCAATGCAAGAGGTGTTGATATAAATCATAATTTTAATGCAGATTGGTATTCTTTGAGAGAGAAGGAAAAGGTAGCAGGAATAAATTCACCATCACCAAGTCGCTATGGTGGACTTTTTCCTGAAAGTGAACCTGAAACCGCAGCAATTACCCGACTTTGCAGAAGAGTACCCATTGATATGATGCTTACATTTCATTCCCAAGGTGAAGAAATATTTTATGAATATGGTAAAAACACCCCTGAAAAAGCCTTGCATATTGCAAAAATCTTTTCTGCTTTAACCGATTATACCTTGGTTAAAAATGAGGGGCTTTATTCAAGCGGTGGTTTAAAAGATTGGTTTATTGAAGAGTTTAATCGTCCTGCTTTTACAATTGAAATCGGCAAGGGTAAAAATCCTTTACCACTTGAAGATGTTGAGAAGATATATGAAAAACTTGAGGCAATGATGGTGGTTGGGATGATAATTTGAGTGAAGAGTGAAAAGTGAAGAGTGAAGAGGTTAGGGGAAGCTTCGCTTCCAAACATTATAAATTAAATTTTGTGAATTTGCCTCTTTACAAAGAACAAATGTTCTGATATAATGTGTGTCACGAACAAATGTTCTACAATTGTAAAGGAAGAGGAAAGTGGAAAGAGTTATTTTGCATTGTGATTGCAACTGCTTTTTTGCATCAGTTGAGGCGGCATTGAAACCTGAACTTAATAAATATGCTTTTGCGGTATGTGGTGACCCTGAAAATCGTCATGGTATAGTTCTTGCAAAAAATGAAAAGGCTAAAAAATATGGTGTGCAAACAGGGGAGGCAATCTGGCAAGCTAAAGCTAAATGCCCTAAATTAGTAACAGTTGCCCCACATTATAAAGAATATAAAGAATTTTCAAAAAGAATTTTTGATATTTACTGTCGGTATACGGATTTGGTTGAGCCTTTCGGAATTGACGAATGTTGGCTTGATGTGACGGGGAGTGTTCATCTTTTCGGTAGCGGTAAAGAAATTGCAGATGAATTACGCGAAGTTATAAAGAAAGAAATAGGTGTTACAATTTCTGTTGGTGTTTCGTATAACAAAATTTTTGCAAAAATGGGTAGCGATTACAAAAAGCCAGATGCCACGACGGAGATTACGCCAGAAAACTTCAAAGCGCTTTTATACCCTTTGCCAATAGGTGATTTATTTATGGTAGGCAGAAAAACTGCGGAAAAACTTCGTAGTATCGGAATAAGAACTATCGGTGACGGGGCAGATACGGACGAAAAAATCCTTTACCGTATTCTTGGTGAAAACGGCAGAATGCTCTGGCAATATGCCAATGGATACGATTATGCACCTGTTTTGCGATTTGACTATCGAGAAGCCTATAAATCCATTGGTAACGGAGCAACCTTTAAAAGAGATTTAATGAATTTCAGTGATGTTCGTACATGTATTTTCTTTCTTTGTGATAAAGTTGCGGCAAGACTTCGAAAGCATAATTATGAATGTGCGGCCTTGCAGGTAGGCATAAAAGATACAAATTTTCAAACAATTCAGCGCTCATCACAATTATCATCGCCAACGGATTTATCATATGATTTGCGGAATGCGGCACTTTCACTTATAGAAGCAAACATTGATATTGAAAAAGAGCCGATTCGCTCTTTGACAGTAACGGGAACAAAACTTTTGAATAATGATGAAGTTTGTGAACAAATTTCATTTTTGGATTTGGATTATCACATAAAAAGAGAAAAAGAACACCGACTTGAATGTACCAAAGACAACATTCGCCATAAATACGGACTTGGTACGCTTATACGATGTTCATTTATAGATAACGATTTTGGTTTCTGATTTTGGGGGTAGTGATATGAAATGTACAATAACTGATTTAAGGTCAAAAGAGGTTATAAATGTTGATAACGGTTGCCGTTTGGGTTGCGTTACAGATGTAGAAATCGACACATGTACAGGTTGTCTTGTAAGCATAACCGTCTTTTGCGGAAGAGGTGTTTTTGGTTTTTGCGGAAAAGGGGAGGAAATCGTCGTTTGCTGGAAAGATATTGTTGTAATCGGTGACGACACAATTTTAGTGCGAAAAGGCGGAACAAAACTCTCGTAGTTTCCTACGAGAGTAGTGGAAGAGGTAAGAGGGAATAGTGAAGAGTTGAGGGGAAGCTTTGCTTCCAAACATTATTTACTTCCTCGTCTTATTATAAATCTTTGATTTAATACCATCAACAAGTGAGAGCCTTGTTTTATCGTGAACCTTTAATTCGTCAATGGTGTAGCCCTTTAAGCTGAACTCAGCCTTGTCGCTTTCGTAAAGGTCAACAATACTGCCGTCAGAAAGCTCTGTTATGCAGGAATATACATAAGAAAATGGATTTAAACTGTCTGTAACTTTCTTTGTGTATTTCCATTCCACAACATTGTTTTTGTCATAAAGACCAATTTTTATGACGCCAAGTTTTCTCGTTTTCTTTGATGGACAAGCAACAATGATTGCATCCTTGCCGTCAATTTTTTTGCTGTAATTTATAACAGAAAACATACAGTTGGAGCAATATTCCAAGCCCTTGTCAACTGTGTATTTGCCCCAGGTTTCACCACCGTCGGTTGAGTCGGTGTAGCTGATATAACCTGCAATATTTCTTGAATACATACGGAGAACACCGTTGTTGAGAAGCGCAAATTGGCTTTCGGAGCTTTTTCCTGCCATACCTACTTGATTGGCTTTTTCAGAGCGGTGCCAGTTTTCGCCATCCTCGGTATAAATAACGCTTGTATATTCTCTGCCACCATTGTTATCGTAAATTGAGAAAAGAACTCTCTGCTTTCCGTCCTTTTCAATGCAGATGCCAACACCGGGAGAAAAGCCTGTAAAACCTTTGGAGTCTATTTGTGTGTTAAGAATTTTACCCTCAGACCAGGTTTCGCCGTTGTCAAAGCTTTTTCTTACCCAAAGATAATAGGTCGGATAAATTTTAATTGGTGCATAAGCGTAGAAAATATTTGCGATAATGTCATTATTATTCAATGTGCCATCCTTGTTCATTTGTTTTATGAGAACAGGGGAAAATGCCTCACCGATTTTTTGATAAATATTATAAAATCTATCAACAAAATAATCATTATAGCTTGAATTATCGGAGAATTTCAGAACAGGGGCAAAGCCGCCATCATTGAAATCACCAACATAATAGGGATAATGATTTTTATCAAGAGTTGTGCTTTCTGCTTTTTCGTGGCTTGTTTTATCACAAAGTACGAGTTTGCCGTCAATGAAACCACTGCCTTTTCCGTAGGTTCCTGCACTCCAAAGACCCATATATGCAGGACAAGCATCACAAGCGTGGTAAATAACTCCACTTTTATCTTCACACATTGCCGCATCGCAAAAAGAGGCGGATGTGGGAATTGCTTTGTTATGGTCAGCATCTTCCATATCATTGAAATGGTTTACCCAGACAATATCTGACCAGGTTTTGCAATTGTCATCGGAATATCGAATAACAGTTTCAATGTTTGCAGGGTCATCTGTTCCGTTGCCGTAACGGATGTCACCACCTGCAAGAACTCTGCCATTTCTGAGAGTAAGTATTGATGGAATACGGAAAAGTTTACTGTTTCCGGTTCCCGCAGAATAAGGGTTTGTAAAATTTCCCATTTTTATATCTCCTTATAATTAAACCAATCTGAATGTCTTAACTTCAAAGGGCGTAATATTGAAAGTGATTTTATTATCTTTAAAGGTGATTTCTTTTTCGTCAACTTCCATTAGATTGCATTGGTACGCCTTTGAGAAAGGCAGATTTATTGTGAGTGTTCTTTCACCACGGACTCTTCTGCTCTGATATACGCGAACAATAATTCCTTTACCGTCCTGAGCTTGTTTTACCGCATCAATAACAATGTCATCATTATCGCAGTTAATGTAACTTTTGCTTTTCGGCAAATTACCGTTCTTTGCAGAAACGGGTATACCCTTAAGCGCAAAGTTGAGCTTGAACGCTTCCTGAACTGTGCCACCTGTCTGCCATGTACCTGCATGGGGGTAGTAGGAATATGTGAAGCTGTGGTGACCCAAATCACCGTATCTGTCGGGCGTTGTGGGGGCACGAAGAAGAGTGATTCTCATTCTGCTGTTGAGTATATCATATCCATATTTGCAGTCGTTAAGAATACTTACGCCATAATCGCCTTCGGAAAGGTCTGCCCATTTATGTGCGCATTGCTCAAAGCGTGCCGCATCAAAAGAAGAGTTGCGGTGGGTGGGGCGTTTAATAGCACCATGGGCAGCTTCAAAGGTTGCTTCTGTGTTAAGAATATTAACATCAAAAGCAGCTTTCATAACCTTGTCGCGTTCTTGCCAATCAACCTCTGTTTCAAAGAGCAGCTGCCTGCTACCTGCATAAAGAATAATGTTCTGTGAAATGGTTGATTTGTTAAACTTTCTCACAACTTTAAGAACTGCTCTTACGGGTGAACATTCTGTAATTTCAATGCTTTCTGCTTTTTCAAGAACCCATTTTTTCTTTTCGTAGTTTTGTTCAAGATTCCATGCAGTTTCGTGAACACATTTATCAATGAAAACAGTAATCAGGTTACCCTTGCCATCAAGAGTTTCTCTGTTGTTTTCTTTATCAAAGATTGATGTAAGAATACCGTTTTCATCATAAGAAACTTTAAGGATTTCGTTTTCGATAATTCCGTTACCGATTTTAACAGTTTCTTTTTCTTCTTTTTCTTCAAAAGCAAAGAATTTGTAGCCCATTGGGGGAACTTGGTCTGCAATAAATTCAGTGTATTCTTCACCATCTTTTGTAAACACTCTTGAAAGTGAACCGATTTTCTTGTTGCCCTTAACAGTAACAGGTGCGGTTACCTCGTTTGAGATCATATTCCAGACAACAATACCATCTTTTTCTGCGGTGATGTTTGCGGTAATTCCCTCAAGAGCAGAGCAGAAAATCTCTGTTCCGTCTTTTTCGAGTTTTGCAAAATCAGGTCTGCAGTCTTCCATTGCCTCGTGAATGGAAGTGCCGGGGAGAATATCGTGGAACTGATTTTTCAGGAATAAAAGCCAGAGATTCTGGAGCTTTTCAATATCGTAACCGCCACAAAAAACTCCTGCCATTTCGCAACGGCTTAAAAGAAATTCGTTTTTACGGTTACCTTTTTTAATAAAGCCCTGGCTTGTATATGTACCGCGATGGTTTTCATAATAAAGCTCATCGCAGTATGTGGGGAGCTCTTCGCGGATTTTTTCTGCTTCTGCAAAAAATTCTGCAGGATGTCCCATTCTTGTTTTGGGAAGACCGGGGAAGTTTTTAAGTCTTTTTGCATTTTCAAGCATTCTGTAAGTGCTTCCGCCACCGCCGTCACCATAGCCGAACATACCAAAGCCTGTTTTTAAAACGTGCTTCAAATCGTTGTTAAAGGAGGCAGCGCAAACTTGCTTGGGGTCATAATCACCCTGATAATGAGAGCGCTGATTAAGTGCGAGAATTTCAGAACCATCTGCACCCTTCCATTTGAAAACGGTGTGGGGGAATCTGTTTGTGTCCTGGTTTAAAAGCTTTGTTGTAATAAAATATTTCATACCGCTCTTTTTGATAATCTGCGGTAAAGCATAGGAAAAACCAAAGCAGTCGGGAAGCCAGTAGGTATCAGATGAAACCCCGAATTCTTTAAGGAAAAATTCTCTTCCGTAAAGAAGTTGACGAATCATACTTTCACCGGATGCAATATTTGTGTCACACTCAACCCATGTATTGCCCACAATATTCCATTGTCCGTTTTTAACCTTTTCTTTAATTCTTTCGTAAAGCTCGGGATAATTCTTTTTTATCATATCGTAGGCAATTGCCTGACTTTGTGTAAAGGTAAATTCGGGGTAAACATCCATAAGAGCAAGGTTGTTTGCAAAGGTTCTTGCGCTCTTTCTTTCTGTTTCCTGAATTCTCCAGAGCCATGCAATATCAATATGAGAGTGACCGTCAAAAATAACCTCGGATGGTGCAGTATATTCAATTTCTGCTAACTTTTTATCAAAATGCTCACAAGCAATAGCAATAGATTTTCTTGTTTCTTCTTCGGGGAAATCGAAGTCAACAAGGTGAAGAGAATCATCAAGAACTTTATATACACTCTCTTTAATAAATTCATCCTTGATGCAAGGGAGAGCATCCCAGGCGGTTACGCAGTTAAGATAGAATTTTTCACAAATTTCATCAACTACTGCAAAGTTTGCAAATTTAAGTGTGTATTCACATTCCTTTTTACCTGCCATGGCATCGTCACAGAAACCTGCAGAATCAACACAGGCTTCGAGTTCAATTTCCATAGGCTCGCCATAGGCTAAAAATTCAGAAGTGATATTAACGGTTTCTCTTCCAACCCATCCGCTTTTTTCTCGCGATGAAACGGAGTTAGCTATTCTGCCGTTGATTCTTATAAGAATTTCACCACCGAAATCAAGATTGAGATATATTTTTTTACCCTTGAAGCTTTCGGGGAGAGTAACAGTTGTCTTAAAAATTCTTGCACAGTCATAGCGTGCAAGCCAATGGTCGCCAAGTTTAAGGGTTTGCTTAGTTTCGGGATAGAATTTGTGCTGGCCTTCACCAAGATAATCACCGTCATAGGTTTCCCATTCAGGCATATTAATGCTTTCTTTGATGCAGTATTTATTCAACTGCTTTAGCATATCAAATAAAACGCCCTGTTTAGGTGTTTTCATAGTATCAACTCCTGATTTTTCCAAATATATTTCCATAATACCATATACACAAATAACGGGCAATAAAAGAATTTGAAAAATCGGGGTTAAAATATAACAAAAATTGCTCTTGGAAATTGGCATTGTTGATGGAAATAAAAATGTAGAAATATTGAAAATTCGTAACGAATGTGGTAAGATATGTTTGGTGATAAAATGGAGAAGAGAAATTCTAAAATAATTGTTGGTTCTTCAGGCGGTACTGCATGGAAAGGGTCGAAAACCTATAAGGTTTCTTTGCCGACAAAATGGGTGAACGAATTGGATTTAGAAGAAAAACAAATTCAGATGTGTTTTGATGGTGAGAAAATAATTATTTTACCTTGCTTGACGTTATCAGAATTTTTAATAAAAAAACAAAATGTAGGGCATAAATTGCTTTTGTTGAATTTTTTTGATAACGATGTTTTGTGCACAAAAATCTGTGCGGATTTTACTGATAAAACAATTGTTGCAGAAAATTTTACTGATAATATTGTGAAAACAGCTTTTGGTAAAAATATTTCACCGGTTTGGGATGATTTTGAAACCTTTTTAAGAGAACGCTGTGTGCCTGAAAGCCGAAGCGGAATAAGAGAATATCTTGAAGCAATTGGTGTGGAAGGATACGACCCATTGAAGATTATTGAAAAAACACAAGGCAGAATGGCAGAAGATAACCAATGGATTAAGGTGGAAAAATTAAAATGACAGTTAAATTTGTTACAAATGAAAAGGTTGCTGAAACTTCTTCAAAGGGCAATCAGGAAAAGTGGTTTGATAAAGATACAGGCAGATGGTACAAGCTTGACCAATTTGGCTATGAGGCTCTATCTGAAACTTTAATTTCCGTATTGCTGGAAAAAAGTAACATAAAAAGTGGAACACCTTTTACTTTTGCAGAATATCAAATGGAGAGAATTCGAGTTCATGGCAGAGAACGTACCGCTTGTTCAAGTGGCAATTTCTTGAAAGAGGGTCAATCAATAATTACTTTAAGTCACCTTTTTTCAAGATTTCTTGGTTTTTCTTTAAAAAATAAACTTGAAAAACTTTCGAGCGATAAGAAAAGAATTGAATTTTTGGGTAATGTGACTGCTGAATTTACAGGACTTGAAGATTTCCCCGAATATCTTACTTTGTTGTTTGAAATTGATGCTCTGTTTCTTAATGATGACAGACATCTTAATAATATTGCTGTTATTGAAAAAAACGGCAAGTTTGATTATTGCCCTGTTTTTGATAACGGAGCAGGACTTCTTTCAAATGTGCAGCTTTCACCCATGGATATAGAACCGAAAGCATTAATAAAGGATGTTGTTGCCCGTCCGTTTAATATGAAATTTACAAGGCAAATGAATGATGCAAGAGCTCTATGGGGAAGTCAGTTTAAAATGCCAAAGTTGACATCAAGGGATATTATGAAAGAACTTGACCCCTTACTTGAATATTACCCTCAACGCGACAGAGGGTTGATTGCAGACAGAGTGGTTGAGTGTATTCTTACAAGACAGAAATTTAATAAATAGTGTCTTTTTTTGCAAAGTATTTCGTGGTATAATATAATATCAATGTTTTAAAATTGGTATTAAAGAGGTGAGAGTATGGCAGATAAGTTTATTTTACATTCCAGTTATAAACCCACGGGTGACCAGCCCGAAGCAATCGAAAAGCTTGTTGAGGGTGTTAATAAAGGTTATATGGAGCAGACGCTTTTAGGTGTTACGGGCTCAGGTAAAACCTTTACAATGGCAAATGTTATCGAAAAGCTTAACCGCCCCACTCTCGTTCTTGCCCATAACAAAACTCTTGCAGCACAGTTGTGCTCGGAATTTAAAGAGTTTTTTCCTGAAAATGCAGTTGAATATTTTGTTTCATATTACGATTACTATCAACCTGAAGCATATATTCCAACAACGGATACGTATATTGAAAAAGACAGTGCAGTTAATGATGAAATTGATAAATTGCGTCATTCTGCTACATCTGCTCTTTCCGAAAGGCGAGACGTAATTATTGTTGCAAGTGTTTCTTGCATTTACACTCTCGGTGATCCCATTGACTATCGTAGTATGGTTATTTCTCTTCGTACGGGTATGCAAAAGGACAGGGACGAGCTTATTGCAAAGCTTGTTGAAATTCAGTATGAAAGAAATGATGTAAGTTTTACCCGTAATAAGTTCAGGGTGAAAGGCGATACGGTTGAAATTTTTCCTGTTTATTCCTCTGAAACTGCTTACAGAATTGAATTTTTCGGTGACGAAATTGACAGAATTTCCGAGATTCATCCTCTTACGGGTGAGGTTAAATGCACCCGTTCTCACGTGGCAATTTACCCCGCCTCTCATTATGTTGTAGAAAATGATAAAATGGAAAAGGCTCTTGAAAATATCTACAATGAAATGGAAAACAGAGTTGAAGAATTTAAATCACAAGGAAAACTTCTTGAAGCACAGAGAATTCAGCAGAGAACCCTCTATGATATTGAAATGCTTCGTGAAACGGGCTTCTGCAAGGGAATAGAAAATTATTCACGGGTTATGTCAGGAAGAAAGCCGGGAACAGCACCCTTTACTCTTCTTGATTATTTTCCTGATGATTTTGTTCTTTTTGTGGATGAATCTCACGTAACATTACCGCAGGTTCGTGGTATGTACGGTGGTGACCGTTCAAGAAAGGAAAGTCTTGTTGAGTTCGGTTTCAGGCTTCCCTCTGCATTTGATAACAGACCATTGAAATTTAATGAATTTTATGATAAAACTCATCAAAAAATATTTGTAAGCGCAACCCCCGGTGACCTGGAAAAAGAAAAAAGCACACAGATTGCCGAGCAGGTTATTCGACCCACAGGACTTCTTGACCCTGAGGTAAGCGTCCGCCCGACAGAAGGTCAGATAGACGACCTTATTTCCGAAATCAATATGCGAGTAGCTAAAAAAGAGCGTGTTCTTGTTACTACTCTCACTCGTAAAATGGCGGAGGATTTGACAGATTATTTAACTGATTACGGCATTAAAGTCCGATATATGCATTTTGATGTTGATACCATTGAACGAATGGAGCTTATCCGTGATTTGAGATTGGGTGAGTTTGATGTGCTTGTGGGTATTAACCTTCTGAGAGAGGGTCTCGATATCCCCGAGGTTTCCCTTGTTGCAATTCTTGACGCAGACAAAGAGGGCTTCCTCCGAAGCGAAACCTCACTTATTCAGACCATCGGACGTGCTGCCAGAAATGCAGACGGTCAGGTTATTATGTATGCGGATGAGGTGACGGGCTCAATGGAAAGAGCTATAAATGAAACCTACCGCAGACGTGAAAAACAAATGAAATATAACGAAGAGCACGGCATAGTTCCACAGACAATCAAGAAAGATGTTCGTGAAATTCTTGAAATCAGCTCTAAGGATAATATTCAGGAAAGAGTTGCGAAACGCAGACTTTCTGAAAGAGAAAAGAACGAGCTTATTGATAAACTTACTAAAGAAATGCGGGCTGCCGCACAGTTACTTGAATTTGAACATGCGGCGTATTTACGCGACCAGATTGAAAAAATCAGAAACGGAAAATAAAATTATTTATGGAAAAGAATTTAATTGTAAAAGGTGCAAGAGAGCATAATTTGAAAAATGTCAGCGTGGAAATTCCCCGTGATAAGCTTGTGGTTTTCACAGGACTTTCCGGCTCTGGCAAATCCTCACTTGCTTTTGACACAATCTATGCTGAAGGACAGAGAAGATATATGGAAAGCCTTTCTTCTTATGCAAGGCAGTTCCTCGGCATTATGGAAAAGCCCGATGTTGACAGTATTGACGGACTTTCTCCCGCCATTTCCATTGACCAGAAAACCACCTCCAAAAACCCCCGTTCAACTGTTGGTACGGTTACGGAGATTTATGACTATTTAAGGCTTTTGTATGCACGAATAGGTATTCCTCATTGTCCCGTTTGCGGTAAGGAAATTGCAAAGCAGTCCATAGACCAGATTGTTGACAAAGTTCTTCTTTTGGAAGAGGGAACAAAGTTCCAGATTTTAGCACCAATTGCCAAAGGTAAAAAGGGCGAATTTCAAAAAGAGCTTGAAAGTGTAAGAAAATCCGGCTATTCAAGAGTAAGAATAGACGGTATTATGTATGACCTTTCGGAAAAGGTTAAGCTTGAAAAGAACATCAAACATAATATCGAGGTTATTGTTGACCGCCTTATTATGAAAGAGGGGATAACCTCCCGACTTACAGATTCTCTTGAATCTGCATTTTCTCTTACAGAGGGTACTGCAATTATTGATGTTATCGGCGGAGAAGAAATTCTCTTTTCACAGAATTTTGCCTGTCCTGAACACGGCTCTTGTATGGATGAATTAGAACCGAGAATGTTCTCATTTAATAATCCTTTCGGCGCTTGTCCCACTTGCTCAGGGTTGAGTGTGTTTATGCGCGTTTCCGAAGATTTGATTGTTCCCAACAGAAAACTATCAATTAACGAGGGTGCAATAAACGGTGCGGGTTGGAGCAAAAGTGATTCAAGCACCATTTCGGGTATGTATTATAATGCTCTTGCAGATAAATACAATTTCACTCTTGATACGCCTTTTAACAAAATTTCCCCTGAGGGTCAGAAAGCAATTTTTTATGGCACAGATGGTGAACGCATAAAAATGGTCCGCGAAAATGAATATGGAAGCGGAACATATATGACAGAGTTTGAGGGTATTATCAATAACCTTGAACGCCGTTACAGAGAGACCACAAGCGATTGGTCAAGAAGAGATATTGAGCAATATATGACTTCTTGCCCTTGTCCCGATTGTAATGGTGCGAGACTTAAACCCGCACCATTGGCAGTAACTGTGGGCGGAAAAAATATTAAAGAATTTACCGATATGTCCATTGGGGATGAGCTTAAGTTTATTGAAAACCTTGAACTTACTGAAAAAGAACAGATTATCGGTAAGCAGATTGTTAAGGAAATAAAATCAAGACTTTCCTTCCTTTGTAATGTTGGGCTTGATTATCTCACCCTTTCACGTAATTCAGGCACTCTTTCAGGTGGTGAAAGTCAGCGAATACGCCTTGCGACTCAAATCGGTTCTTCCCTTATGGGTGTTTTATATATTCTTGATGAACCAAGTATTGGTTTGCATCAAAGAGATAATGAAAAACTTCTGAAATCACTTAAAAATCTTCGTGATTTAGGCAATACTCTCATTGTTGTTGAACACGATGAAGACACAATGAATGAGGCAGATTTTATTGTTGATGTAGGTGTGGGTGCAGGTGTTCACGGTGGTGAAATTGTTTGCGCAGGTACTGTGGAAGATATTAAAAAATGTGAACGTTCCCTTACAGGTCAATATCTTTCGGGTAAAAAGAAAATTGAAATACCCGAAAAACGCCGTAAGGGTAACGGGAAATTTATTGAAATTAAAGGTGCAAGACAAAACAACCTTAAAAATATTGATGTGAAAATTCCTTTAGGTGAATTGGTTGTTGTAACAGGTGTTTCGGGCTCAGGTAAATCCTCACTTATCAATGAAATTCTTTATAAAAAACTTGCGTCAGAACTTAACAATGCTAAGAAATTTGCAGGACAGCACGATGAAATTCTCGGTCTTGAAAATCTCGATAAAGTTATTGATATTGACCAGTCGCCAATCGGCAGAACTCCTCGTTCAAACACTGCAACCTATACGGGTGTGTTCAATGATATCAGAACCCTTTTTGCATCTACTCAGGATGCGAAAGCAAAGGGTTATGATGCAGGACGTTTTTCATTTAACGTTAAGGGCGGTCGCTGTGAAGCCTGCGAAGGCGACGGTATTATTAAAATTGAAATGAACTTCCTTTCGGATGTTTATGTACCTTGTGAGGTTTGCCGCGGTGCAAGATACAATCGTGAAACTCTTGATGTTAAATATAAGGGTAAGAGTATCAGTGATGTTCTTAATATGACCGTTGAAGAGGCAATGAATTTCTTTGAGAATATACCTAAAATCCGCAACAAATTGCAAACCATTTTCGATGTTGGCTTAGGTTATATTACTCTTGGTCAGTCTGCAACAACGCTTTCGGGTGGTGAAGCACAGCGAGTAAAACTTGCAACTGAACTTTCCAAAAGAGCAACCGGTAGAACAATTTATATTCTCGACGAGCCCACAACGGGACTCCATACTGCTGATGTGAAGAAGCTGCTTGAAGTTATCAATAAGCTTGTTGATGCGAATAATTCCGTTGTTGTTATTGAACATAACCTTGATGTTATCAAAACTGCCGACCATATTATTGACCTGGGTCCCGAGGGCGGTAACGGTGGTGGCGAAATTGTTGCCCAGGGCACACCCGAAGAGGTTGCAAAATGCAAAAAATCCTACACGGGAAAATATTTAAAACCACTATTAAGAACTTGATATATCAAATAAGGTGGTATATAATAAGGTAAGTTGTTGTCGCAACATTTAATTATACGCGTCTTGCGCCGCTAAAACTTTCCACCACTGCAAGCGGCGGTCCCCCGTTTCTTCGCAAGAAAGGCGGGGTTGGTGTCGCTAAGTTAGAAAAGAGGTACAGTATGAAAGCAAATGAAAGCATCCCTAATTTTGATATAAAAGTAAGGGAATATACAAACTATGCAATTAAAAGTATTAAAAATGTGTGCAAAAATTTCGGTCCGCGTGCCGTTGGTACTGAGGCTGAAAAAAATGCACAGGAATATATGAAAGCAGACCTTGAAAAATTCTGCGATGAGGTTAAGAGAGAGGAGTATAAATGCAGTGACAAGGCATTTATGGCTTGGGTTCCCATTGGTGCGGCACTTCTCATTCTCTCAACAATTTCCTTTACATTGGGGTGGAGTGTGGTAGGTCTTGCTCTTTCCGCTCTCACACTTTTCTTTGTTCTTGCAGAGTTTATTTTCTATAAACCCGTTCTTGACCCCTTCTTCCCAAAGGTTACAAGCGGTAATGTTTACGGTGTGAGAAAAGCAAGTGGCGAAACCAAAAAGCGTATTATTTTAAGCGGTCATACCGACTCTGCTTTTGAATGGACTTATACATATAAGGGTGGCAGACCCGTTGTTGCAACAATTATCGTAACTGCAGTTGTTGCAATTCTTGTGGGCTTGGGCGGTAATATTTACGGTCTTGTTCACGGCGGTGCTTTTGGCGGAATTGTATGGGGTGAAGATGGTAACATCGCACTTCGTATTCTCGCAGTTGTGATGTATATTACCGTTCCCGTTCTCATTATGGCTTTCAGATTCTGCAACTATAAATTACCCGTTATGGGTGCAAACGATGACCTTTCAGGTTGTTTTATTTCTTGTGCAGTTGCAAAATTCCTTGCGGATAATGATATTCGTTTTGAAAATACTGAGGTTGCAGTTCTTTGCGCAGGTGGTGAGGAAGCAGGTCTTCGCGGTTCAAAAGCCTTTGCAAAGCAGAATAAAGCTATGCTTAATGATGGTGTTGAAACTGTATTCGTAAGCTTCGATACAATACGTGAACTTGAATTTGCAAAGATTTACGAAAAAGATATGACCGGTATGGTTAAAAATGACCGCCGAGTTGCAGAGCTTTTGCAGACTGCTGCAAAAACTGTTGGTATTGATGTTCCAATCGGTACAATTGAACTTGGTTCAACTGATGCGGCGGCAATGTCACAGGCAGGCGTTTCTGCAAGTGCTTTCACTGCTATGGACCCGACTCCCGCAAGATATTACCACACCCGTCTTGATACAGCGGATAACCTTTCTGCTCAGGCAATTGATACAGGCGTCAAGGTTGCCCTTGAAACAGTATTCCTCTTTGACGAAAAAGGTATCTGATTATGAATAAAAACCATAAAATAACAGGTAACGGACCTCTTCTTGATAAAGACGGTGTTCTTCGTGAACCCGGATGGGCAAATTCACTTGTTTTTGACTATTCGCCTGATATGGTGGCAAATAGTAAGAAAAACCGCCTAAAAGAATGGGATTATTATCTCATTATGAATAGTGAGGGTAAATATGCCCTATCTTTCACCTTTGATGATAACAGATATATGGGGCTTGTTTGTTGCTCGGTTTTCGATTTTGAAACGAAGGAGAAATTCGATTGCACCGAAGTGCAGATTATGCCAAACGGTAAATTAAATCTTCCTGTAACAAGCGAAAAAGGTGATATCGCCTTTAAATCCAAAACCTGCGATTATCATATTGACAGAACAGAAGACGGAAGACACATTTATTGCAAATATGAAAGATGCTTTAACCACACAGACCTTGAGGCAGATATTTATCTTAAACAACCACCAATGGATACAATGGTTATTGCAACCCCTTGGAAAGAAGACAAAAAAGCCTTCTACTATAATCAGAAAATCACTTGTATGAATGCAAGTGGCTATGTAAAGGTTAAAGGCAGAACATATACCTTTGATTCTGAAAAGGATTTCGGTATTCTTGACTGGGGCAGGGGCGTATGGACATATAACAATACGTGGTATTGGGGTATCGGTTGCGGACTTGTTGACGGCAAACCTTTTGGTTACAATATCGGCTACGGCTTTGGTGATACATCAAACGCCAGCGAAAATATGCTTTTCTATGAGGGCAAATGTCATAAGCTTGATTTGATTGATTTCGGTATGCCAACAGGCAATGTTATGGATGAATGGATTATGACCTCAAACGATAATCGTTTCAATATGAGATTCAAGCCATTCTTCAATGACCATACCAACATAAGCGCAGGTGTTATCTGCGAAAAGGCAGAAAAGCTTTTCGGTATGCTCAACGGCACCGCAGTTCTTGATGACGGAACAGTTTTAAATATTGAAAATATTCCCGTATTCCACGAAAAAGTTCATCATAAATGGTAAAATAGACACCTGCTTTAGCTCAGAACAAAAAGGGGATGTAAAAAAAGCGCAGACCGCATAAAACAAGATAAATCAAGGGGTTCGATAGTTAAATATTCCTACAGAATCCCATAAAAATATCAAAAAACTGAAAAAATAGAAAAAATTATGTTTTATGCTACAAACAAACTTCGCCACTCGACGTACCTTTGTACGCCTTCGGGCAAGTAAAAACAAGCCTGAAGTCTTGTTTTTACTCAGTTTGTTCGTTCTGCATCTTTTTTTCCTATCCCCACAACAAAGGGG
>JAZNGU010000060.1:0-61939 GCA_045576615.1 Acutalibacteraceae bacterium
CGAATTAGTCCTGACTGCAGACCGTTTAATTCATCGACCTGCATTTTCAGTCTTTCAAAATCAGCACAAAGGTTTTGTGCATGCGGCAGGAGTTTCATTCCATCACTGGTTGTTTTTACTCCGTTTTTATTTCTTTCAAGAAGTATTACGCCCCATTCTTTTTCAAGGTCAGCAATCATTCTGCTGATACCTGATTGTGTGTAGTTTAGTATCTCTGCCGCCTTTGTAAAACTTCCGTATTCTACAGTTTTAACAAACGAAAGATATTTTTGTAAATTCATATCCATATGCTCACTATTACAAAATGTGATTTTTAATATAACAAATATTCGCTTTTGTTATATTATGATTTATGATACAATATTTCTAACCTGAAATCAAGGAGTATAATATGGATAGAAAAGCATTTTTAAAATATATATCTGCATTACTGTTGTTTGGTTTAAATGGCATAGTAGCAAGCCATATTCCTCTGAACAGTTATGAAATTGTATTTTTACGAACACTAATCGGCAGTATCCTTTTGATTATCCTCTTCTTAATTGGTAAGGGTAAATTTCATATAAAAGAATATAAGAAAGACACAGTTTTTATTGCCTTGTCAGGTATTGCAATGGGAACAAGTTGGATGTTCCTATATGAAGCATATCAGCAGATAGGTGTAAGCTTATCGTCGTTACTTTATTATTGTGGTCCTGTTATTGTGATGATATTATCACCGATTATCTTTAGTGAAAAACTGACTACCCCTAAATTATTAGGCTTTACAACGGTGCTTGTTGGTATTTTTCTTGTAAACGGTAATGCAGTTGGCAAGAGCAACCCTTGGGGTTTGTTCTGCGGTGCAATGTCAGCTGTAATGTACTTCTTTATGGTAACACTTAACAAGCAATCAAAAAATATAAGTGGAATGGAAAACTCCGTAATACAACTTGTGGTTAGTTTCTTGACCGTGGCTATATTCACGGGTTTTAAGCAAGGAATTATTATCAATGCACCTGCAAACGCTTGGGTTTGGATTTTGATACTTGGTATTATAAACACAGGAATTGGTTGTTATCTCTATTTTTCGCCACTCGCAAAACTACCTGTGCAAACAGTAGCAGTGTGCGGTTATTTGGAACCTTTGTCAGCGGTTGTTTTTGCTTCTCTCTTGCTTGGCGAAAAAATGACTGTGGTTCAGATTGTTGGTGCAATTTGTATCATCGGTGGTGCAATGATAGGAGAATTGATAAAACCTAAAAGAGCATAATATTCCAATTTGTCGAACTAAAAACTACAGGAGCTGACTTGTGTAGTCAAATTTTTACATGCTCTGATCTGCTTTCAGCCGTTTTTCTTTTATTGCTTTAGCTGTTGATTGGTGATATAATCAACTCGACAAATAAGAATTTGACGTTCAATTTTCACTCTACTAATGGTTGATTTCTCCCCTTTCAACCATAAGTTCGTGTTATTTTCCTTAAAAGCTACTATAATTAAAGTGAAAGGAGGTAGCCTATGGACCAAATCAAAACAGGAAAGTTTATTGCCGAGTGCAGAAAAAAGAAAAATCTTACACAAGCACAATTGGCAGAAAAATTGAATATAACCGACAGAGCTATATCAAAATGGGAAACAGGTAAAGCAATGCCTGATTCCAATATTATGCTCGACCTTTGTTCTGTTCTTGGGATAAATGTAAATGAATTATTATGTGGGGAGATGATTGATATGGAACAAAAGGATGAACAATTAAATGAATTGATTTTTCAGATGGCAAAAAATGAGGAAAGATATCATAAACGACTGCTGCATTCCGCTTTTGTGATTGTCGCAACCAGTTTGATAGCACTTGTTTGTCTGATAACCTTAATATCACTCCTTATCCCTGAATGTGGATTTCAAGACTTTTTGATAATAGTGTCTGTTATATTATTTATAATTCCTTGCATTATTGCTCTTAAGTTTAAGGTTGAGACTGGGTATTATGAATGTAAGAACTGTCAACATATGTTTGTTCCTAACTATAAAGAGATTGCCTTGTTGATGCAAACGCCAACCAGAAGATTGTTGAAGTGTACTAAATGTGGAAAATGGACTTGGTGCAAAAAACTAACAAAAAGATAAATTCCAATTTAACGAACAAGAGCAACAGTGTTGAATGTATTTTTTCACTGTTGCTTTTTTGTTTGTGAGGGTGGTATAATTAACTCAATTGATTGCGGAACTAAGGTGAAAAATATGATTAAAGAAGTAATACACGCCCCGATTTTGTTGGGTGTAAAGTCGGAGAAGGCTACAATTGAAGATTTGCAGGTGGCTGAGGATTTGTTGGACACGCTTACCGCTAATGCTGATGGTTGCGTTGGTATGGCTGCCAATATGATTGGTGTGCATAAGCGCATTATCTGTTTTGATAATGACGGTACATATATGACTATGTTCAACCCTGAAATTATTAAGAAATCAGACCCATATCAAACAGAAGAGGGATGCCTTTCTCTGCTTGGTGGTCCTCGTCCGTGTAAGCGATATAAGAGTATAAAAGTGCAGTGGCAAACAGCAGAATTCCAGACCCGAATCAAAACTTTCACCGGCTGGACCGCACAAATAATCCAACACGAAATCGACCATTGTGATGGCATTTTAATTTGAGGTATGCTATGAAAATAATAATTGATGCCGATGCATGCCCCGTTGTAGATATTACCGTCAATGTAGCAAAAGAGCGAGGACACGAGTGTATCATTGTCTGCGACAACACCCACACCATTGAAAAGGACGATGCAAAAACTATCGTTGTGGATAAGGGCGCAGATTCTGCCGATTGTCGTATCGCAAATATTACCGAAAAGGGTGATGTGATTATCACTCAGGACTACGGTCTTGCGGCGCTCGTTCTTGGTAAGGGCGGTAAGGCTCTTAATCAGAACGGACTCATCTATACCGACAGCAATATAGAAAATCTCCTTTTCACCCGTTTTATAGGCAAAAAGGAGCGTATGGCAGGCAACAGAACAAAAGGCCCTAAAAAGCGCACCGACCAAAACGATGCAGACTTCCTAAAGGCATTGCTTTTATGCCTTGAATAGTATGTAGCTGAAATGACAATAAGTTTATAATAAAAACACGCCTATGAGGTTAAATGCTAACTTCATAGGCGTTGCTCTTTTTATTGGTTTATTATTTTTTACCACTGTAAAATTGGTGGTTCGATGTACTGTTGCTTATAAGTGCTTTATTATATTTTATACAATACCCATTGCAATTTCAACAAGCAAGGCAACGATGACAACGAGTACTGAAATTATAAATCCGTGAATCATAGGGCGTATTCCGGATTTCTTGAAGCTCGAAAATGAAGTGTTGAGTCCTATTGCTGCAAGAGCGCTGACCATAAAGAATTTGCTTACAGCTTTTGTGCCTGAAACAAGCTCTGCGGGAATTTCAAAAATACTTGCAACAACTGACATTGCAACAAACCCAAGTATAAACCAAGGAAAGATTTTTTTAATGCTGAAATTCGCTTTTAAGCTATCTGCATTTTCACTGTTTTTTTCGGCTTCTTTCTTTTTAAGCCGAAGCTGAATTAAGGCGAAAGCTATAACCGTAGGAATAATGGAAAGCGTTCTTGTGAGTTTTACCATTGTTGAAAAATCACCGGCAGCCTCTGAAAAAGCATAACCTGTTGCAACAACAGATGAAGTATCGTTAACAGCTGTGCCTGCCCATATGCCAAAGGCTTCGTCAGTCATTCCGATTGCTCTGCCCATAATAGGGAAAAGGACAATCATTGCCATATCAAAAAGGAATGTGGCAGACATAGCATAAGCAACATCATCGTCATCGGCATCAATTACAGACGAAATAGCAGCTATTGCTGAGCCTCCGCAAATTCCTGTTCCTGCTGAAATAAGGTTTGAAAGCTTCCAGTTAAGGCTCAATGCTCTGCCTACAAAATATCCACCACCAAAGCAAGTCAACAAGGTGAAAATCATAACGGTGAGTGACATTTTTCCAACCTGTAAAACAGTTGTAATATTAAGTGATAATCCTAAAAGTATAATAGCGAATTTGAGGAGTTTTTTTGAGGTGAATTTAATACCACCGGCAAAAATGTCAGTTGATTTAATGAAATGGTTCAAAAACATACCAACAAACATGGCAATAACTGCAGAACCTATTAAATGAACGGGGAGCAAGCTTTCAACCCACATTGCAAAAACAGCAATCAGAGCTGATAATATAACTCCGGGAAATAACTTTAAAATTTTCATAAACATACCTCTTTATCAATGTCCGCAATATTGTATCACTATGATAGACAAAAAGCAACAGTGAAAATACTGTTGCAGTGAAGAGTCTGTGAACATGTTTTTTATACTCCGTACACTTTTATAATTCTATCGGTGCTCTTAAAAGATGTGGTAGTTAAAAAAATCGCAAAATAAAACAAATTGTTTTCAAAATGAATTGAAACCGATAACAAAAACATCCAAGAATATCTTCGGATATTAACTTGAAAATACCCGGAAGTCGAGTGCAAAAAATTTTACTGCACTAAACAAAGAAAAGAATGAATTATAATTCAACTTGAGATACAAGTTCTCGGGTTGCATTTCTTTTATATCAATGGTAAAATTGTGGTAGTATAGTTTGGTGGTGGTTCGTTTGGAGAAGAAGGATTACATAAAATGGATTCGTGGCAAGGTTGGTCATGAGAAAATTGTAATTGTTTATGCGGGCGGATGCATCTTTAACGAAAAAGGTGAGGTGCTTCTTCAAAAACGAGCAGACTGTAATAAATGGGGATTTCCCGGTGGTGCTCTTGAGCTTGGCGAAACACCTGAAATGGCAGCCAAACGAGAGGTTAAAGAAGAAACAGGCTTAGATGTTGAAGTCGGCAATCTCATTGGTGTTTATACTGACTGTGACGTCGTTTGTGCGAACGGAGACCAAGTCCAAAGCATCTGTATCGGTTATGAAATGACTGTTGTTGGTGGAGAGTTAGTTTGCGACAAGGATGAAACGTTGGAACTCAAATACTTCCCATTAGACGATATGCCCGAACTGTTTTGTAAGCAACACGAAGAGCTATTGAGAGATATAAAGGTGAGTAAAAATGAATTGTGATATGTGCAAGGTTATTGAACAAATCAAAAACGGTGAAAATCCTTGGTTTGTGAAAGAGCTTGAAACAGGCTATGTTATATTAGGTTGGAATCAGCATTTTTATGGCTATTCATTATTCATCTGCAAACAGCATGTTGTTGAGCTGTTCGATTTGGATATTGATTTCAGAACTAAATATTTACTTGAAATGACTATTGTTGCTGAAGCAGTGAAAAATGCATTCGATGCAGAAAAGATGAATTATGAATGTCTCGGCAATGGTGATATTCATTTACACTGGCACATCTTCCCGAGAAAAGCCGGTGACTTATTGGACTATGGCAATAATGGCAAAGGTCCTGTTTGGTGGTTGCCAAAAGAGATAATGTGGGCTGAAGATAATAAGCCATCTTCCGATGAATTGGAAGAAATGAAAACAAAACTTCTTACGGAAATCGAAAAACTTTTATAAATACTATCAGGAGAATTACTATGGATAAAACCAAAGCAAAAAAATATGTTTTACAAAATGCAAGACCTCTTGAGTTGGCTATTTATAAATATTTCTTTGAAAACGAATCTAATCAAGCTGTTATTGATGAGCTTTCTAAATTCCAAAATGATGATGGTGGTTTTGGCAACGCTCTTGAACCCGATTTTTTCAATCCCAACTCAAGTCCTATTGCAACCAACGATGCTATAATTACACTCTATCGTGTAAATGCACTTAACAGAGATTATGATATTGTAAAAGGAATAATCAGATATTTGGAATCTCACGATTCTTTTGATGAAGATAAAAAGCGTTGGTTGTTTGCCATTGACAGTAGCAATGATTATCCACACGCAATATGGTGGGAGAAGAAGGGTGACGGAATCAGCAGTTTTAATCCTTCAATCTCTTTGGCTTCATTTATGGTTTGCTACGGAAACCGCACACCTCTTTATGAAGGTGTAGTAGAAGAAGGATTTGAGTATCTTAAAAACACTGAAAAAATCAGTGGAGACGATTTGAATTGTTTTCTGTTGGCATACGAACTTTTAAAGATAAACAATATCAACGATATAGTTGATTTAGATTTATTTAAAGACTTATTATGCAATGCCATTAATAACACCATTTGCAAGGATATTGAAAAATACGGTGTTGAATATGTACCGATGCCATCTAGCATCTTTGCAGGTACATATTTGGAACTTGTCACTCCGGAAATCAAACCATTAATTATTGCTGAAAAAGATGTTTTAGGTAAGTTACAAATGGATGATGGTGGCTTTAATATTACTTGGAAATGGTATACCCCATATCCTAATGAATATGAACAAGCAAGAGCTTGGTGGCGTCCTCGCATAACTATTGAAAAATTACTTTTTAACGGAATTCAAATGGGAGAATTATTATGAGCTACATTGGTGATATGAGAAAATTTGTAGGACACGCACCCATTATGGCAGTTGCTGCAATGGCTATTCTTTATAACGAAGAAAAAGGTGTGCTTCTTGAAAAGAGAACAGATACAGGTGAGTGGTGTACTCCCGGCGGCGCTATTGAACTTGGAGAATCATTAGAAGATGCACTTAAAAGAGAAATCAAGGAAGAAACCAATCTTGATTTTGCAAATCCGAAGCTCTTTGATATTAAAGCCAATGTTCATATGGTTTATCCTAACAAGGACGAGGTTTATTACACTGATGTTGTGTATGTAATCAATGAGTTTTGGGGCGACCTTAAACCCGATGGAGAAAGCACAGAATTAAGATTTTTTGATTTAGACAATATTCCCGAAAATATTATGCCGACTCAGATCGGTTATATTAAAAGGTTCGTTGAAGAAAATTTGTGTGATAAATAATTATCGTAAATTGTTTGAGGAGTAGTTTTATGAAAAAATTAATTTCTGCTTTGTTGATAATTGTATGTATCATTAATTTAGTTGGGTGTGGTATTGCTGATAATCAATCCGTTTCATCTGAAAATGATACATTTTATCCGGTCGAATGCGAGGTTGAATTGCATTCAAAAAAGCAAAATAAATATCTGACAGGTGATTGTGAAAAAGTACCTTTTGGTGTTAAGGGTGAAAAAGAACTCAGCCATCCCGAAGCGGTGAAATTTTCTTGGCCCTCTGAAGAGATTGCTGACGGTAAAACAGAATATACGGTTTCTATAAGCAAATCTGAAGATATGAGGAAAGCGCAGACATATTCAACAACCGGAAACAGCTTATCTGTTTATAATCTTGAAATTGCTACCGATTATTATTGGACTGTCAGTGCAGATGGTGAAACAAGTGATGTGAAGAAATTTACTACTTCGTCTGCTGCGCCAAGAAATATCTATGTAGATGGTATTACAAATGTCCGTGATATTGGCGGTTGGGTAACTGAGGATGGAACTCGCACAAATCAAGGTCTTATTTACAGATGTGGCAGATTGAATGAAAGTAAGGACAACGGTTGTGCTGTTATAATCACTGAAGACGGTAAAAAAGAAATGCTTGACGGTTTAGGTATAAGAACCGAAATTGATTTACGTCAGATTCACACAGGTGAAACCGGTGGTATAACTGAAAGTCCCATAGGGGAAAGTGTTAATTACATAAGCTGTCCGATGGACTGGTCAGGCGATTTGCATGGTGAAAACAATGCTCAGCTTTTAAAGGTATTTGAAGTTTTATCTGATGAAGAAAATTATCCTATGATTATTCACTGTAGCGTAGGAACAGACAGAACGGGTATGTTCGCTTTTCTCATAAATGCCCTTTTAGGTGTGTCTGAAGAAGATTTGTGTCGCGATTACCTTTTCTCAAACTTTGGTGCAATAGGTAGTAAACGGAAAATTAACCAACTCAAAGAAAGTGTGTATTACACAGAAGTAATGAATGCACAAGGCAACACCTTAAGCGAAAAAGCTTACAACTATCTTGCAGATTTGGGCGTACCCACAGACCAGCTTGATAGCGTTATTTCAATATTGAAAAAGTAACGCTGATTGCAGAGGTGGTTTCTAATGAAATATTCAGAATTGCTTGATTATTGTCTTTCGAAAAAAGGAGCGTATATTGACCATCCCTTTGGTCCTGAAAGTGATATAATTAAGGTTGAAGGTAAAATCTTTGCTCAGTTGTTTGTTCTTAAAGGTAAAGAAACTGTAACTCTGAAATGCGAGTGTATGATGGGAGATTTTTACAGGCAGATGTATCCCGGAGTTATCGTGAGAGGTTATCATTGTCCTCCCGTTCAACAACCATATTTTAATACTTTTCCGCTTGAAAGTGTTCCTGATGAACTTATTATTGAAATGACAGACCACAGTTATGCTACTGTAGTTGGCAAACTTCCTAAATATAAACAAAAGAAATTATCTGATGAAGAGTAAAACGAAAATCTGACAGGAGAAGATTGCGAAACATAACTTGCAAATTTTTTCGTTTGTAAGAAACAGATGATGTTTAAATGATGTACCGGAAATTGGAGGTAAAACTATGAACTTAAATGTCAGTGATAAGCATCTTAACAACCTTATAAAAACTGTTGTTGCTGAAAAGCTTGGTACATCTGTAGTAAAGCTCAAATTTATCGGTGGTGGCAGTAATGGTAAGGTTTATTGCGTTGAAACCAATGATAACAGAAAATTTGCAGTTAAGGCATTCAGAATAAAGGGTGCTATGCAGAAAGAGTCCAAACAGATGATTGAACTCTCCAAACATACTAAAACTAAAATGCCTGAGGTACTTTTCCTTTATGAAGATAAAGAAACAGCGTTAATGGGTATGTCTTTCATAGAAGGTAAAAATGTTTTGAATCCCTTGTTTGTTTTCAAAAGCAAGGCACAGAAGCAGAAATTTGCCAACGATGTTATTGATACTATGTTAGAGTGGCATTCGGTAACAGTTGACAAATTCGGTGATATGTCAAACCCTATATATGACAGTTGGCGTGATTACTATATCACGGAAAAACAAAAGCCGTTTCTTGAAGGACTTTCAAAGCTTGCTGACAACGGAAAATTTAGCAAAAAGACACTTGCATTCCTAAAAGAAGCAACCGAGATTTATAATAATCTTCCTGACGAATCAGGTCAGCCTGTTTTGATTCATGGCGATTTGAATATTATGAACATAATGGCAGACCCCAAAAGCCTTGAGCTTATCGGGATAATAGACCCAAGCGGTTCAATCTATACCGACAGAGAATATGATTTATTCCAGCTCCGTAATATGTGGGGCGATATATTTGGTCTTTACGATACATATAAAAGCAAGTACAAGCTTTCAGAATATACAGATTTCCGAGTTGCATATTATGGTGCGATGAATGAAGCATCCTGCCGTTTGAGTGGTGGTTTAATAATGCCTTTATGGGAAATCCTATGCAATAACAGGCTAAAAAAAGAAATGAAAAAATTGAAAGTTAAAAAATGACAGGAGTTCTATTATGAGCTACATAATGGATTTGAGAAAAGTGGTCGGACACAGACCTTTATTGCAAGTTGGTGCAAGTGTTATTATGGTTGATGAGTGCGGTCGCATTTTGCTTCAATTACGCAGTGATAATAACACTTGGGGTTATGCCGGTGGTTCGGTAGAAATAGATGAAAAAGTTGAGGATGCAGCTAAGAGAGAACTGTATGAAGAAACAGGATTAATCGCTAAAGAATTAACTCTTTTAGGTGTGTTTTCAGGCGAATGTATGCACAACATTTATCCCAATGGCGATGAAGTATCGAATGTAGATATTGTTTATATCTGCAAAAGCTACGAGGGTGAATTAAAATGTCAGGCAGGCGAGGTAGAGAACCTAAAGTTCTTTGATATTTCTGCTTTACCTGATAACATTTTTAAGCCCAATTTACCTGCGATTGAAGAATATATTGTAAAGTATAAAACAAGGTGACGAATAATGATTAAAATAGATGCAGGGGATTTCTTCCTGGTTGAGCCTAGCGAAGAATATGTAGAGCAGATTGCTGAATATAAGCAGGCTTTTCTGGATGCAGATTCCTCAATGGATGGTTGCGGTCCTCTTCGCAGATGCGAGGACCCACTTACATATATTTCAGAGTGCAGAAAATACACATCACCCGAAACACTTCCTGACGGGTGGGTTATATCAACGCAGTTTTTCTACATCCGCAAGACTGACAATCGACTTGTGGGTATGATACAGGTGCGCCATTATTTCAATGATTGGCTTTCAAAGTTTGGCGGTCATATCGGGTATTCAATAAAACCAAGCGAAAGAAGAAAAGGCTATGCAACATCAATGCTCCGTGCCATTCTCCCGTATTGCAAAGACCTCGGTCTTGATAAAATACTCATAACCTGTATCGACGGCAACATAGGTAGCGAGAAAGCAATACTTAATAACGGTGGTGTTTATGAATCAACTGTATATGAACCTGATGGAAAACGCAATTTAAAAAGATTTTGGATAACATTGTAAAGGAAAAATTATGAAAGAAAACCCCATCGCAAAACACTATGACATTTTAATAAACGAAGGCAACGACCCTGTTCACGACCCCGCACCACTTAAAGCGTATATGGATAAGTGGGATGGTCAGGAGTTTATTGATAAAATGCAATTATCAAAGGAAAAGACTGTTCTTGAAATCGGTGTAGGAACAGGCAGACTTGCTGTTCGTACTGCACCACTTTGCAAGGCTTTTTATGGTATCGATATTTCACCCGAAACAATAAAAGGAGCTCAAAAGAACCTTGAAGAATACCAAAATGTAAATCTCATGTGTGATGATTTTATGACATATAATTTCAAACTTACCTTTGATGTTATATATTCATCACTTACATTTATGCATATAAAAGACAAACCAAGTGCTATAAACAAGGTTCGGCAGTTACTTAAAAATGGTGGTTTATTTGTGTTATCTACAGATAAAAACCAAGATAAATATATTGATATCGGTTCAAATAAAATTGAGGTTTATCCCGACACAGCGGCAGATATTACACGGTGCATAAACAATTCGGGTTTACAATTTCTTGAACACTATGAAACTGAATTTGCAAATGTTTTTATTTGCAGGAAATGAAAAAGGACAAAAAATGAAAATAATCAACACTTGTGAAAAAATTAAATCCGTTTTTGCAGATGGTTATGATATTAAATTGTGGCGTGAATATGCAGGTGAAATATCAAAAAATCTTACGTCAAAATGCGAAAACGATGCCAAAAACTATGATTTTGAAAAAGAGGTTCTGCCTGTTCTTGAAAATGCTTTGAATGAAGAAAAAATCGATTTTGTAAGCCGTAATTTTCAAATAGTAATTGACACTTTGAACGAAAATCTTTCAAAGCTTTTTGAGAGCGAGCCTGACATAAATATTATTCTTTATCTTGGACTTTGTAATGGTGCAGGTTGGGCAACTACACTTGACGGCAAAAATACCGTTCTTCTCGGTGTTGAAAAGATTATCGAGCTTAATTGGGGCGATGAAACAAATATGCGCGCCCTGATACTGCACGAAATCGGTCATTTATGGCACAAAATGAACGGAAATCTTTATATTCCTGATTTCACTAAACGCAGAAAAGCTATTCAGCAACTCTATCAAGAGGGTGTTGCTATGGTTTGCGAACAGATTTTATGTGATGATGAATTTTATCATCAGAATAAAGACGGTTGGCTTGATTGGTGCTATGACAACGAGAACGATATAAAGAAAGAATATCTCCGTTGCCTTGATGAAAAAGAAAGTGTTCAGGATTTCTTTGGCGATTGGCAGAGCTACAACGGTCATTCTGATGTGGGCTATTTTCTCGGTTGCCGTTTTGTGCGTCACCTTATGAAAAAGCAGACCATAAAAGAAGTTGCGAATATGAAATACAAGGTAATAAACAAAGCATTCACAGAGTTTGCAAACACGGTTATCGAACCTCTCAAACTCGAAGAATACTACAAGTGCTCTAACATCTGGAACATGAAAGCTCAACCTCTTGCCGAAAAGTGGCGTGAGGAAATTGAGTCGGGCAATCGTCTTGTTTTTATTTATAAAATCAATGGCGAGTTTATAGGTGAGGGTGCATTGGTTTTAGATACAGGCGACCCTGATTATACTATATCTGGTCAGCGTGTTTATGTTTCGAGAATGATTGTTAAAAAGGAATACAGGAACCGTGGTATCGGTAGCGAAATTCTTGCGTTCCTTGTTGATAAAGCTAAGAAAATGGGATTTGTTGAAATGACTATCGGTGTTGATAAGGATAACGAAAACGCCTTGCATTTATACAGAAAATACGGCTTTACCGAAGTCCTTTTTGATGGTGCTGATAAAGACGGAGAATATTATAAGTTAATGAAGAGAATATAAAAGCAAACACCTATGAAACTGAGATTTTTCGGCTTCATAGGTGTTATTTTATTTAAAGCTTAACTTTTATAAAAATGACAGATTCGGCAGGAAGCTTGCTTTTGAATTCATAATCCTCCCAGACAGCTCCATCTGTAATAATCTTACATTCAGTGATATGCTTGACACCAATTAAATCAAGCTCAATGGCCTTTTCTTCTTCGGTTACGTTTGCCATAACAATGCATCCGTCTGCATCTCTTGATGCGCATGCATAAACGCCCTCGGGTAACTCACCAATCTGGATTTGCTTGCTTCGCTTATAAAGCTCACCGAAAGCAACAAAGGAATAATAGGTGGGGAGAGGCTTGAAGCTTACGCAGTCAAAAAGCCCTGCATATATTCCCATATTGCATCTTGCATCATAAAACATCGCGCTATCCAATGAGGTGCCTTGCAATGCTAAAAGCATTCCGCAGGTGAGTGCAGCGTGCCTGATTGTTCCCTTAAGCTCAGGGTGGAAGTTCCATTCGTTTAGGGTGTGCTCGGCACTTTCGTAGCCTACATCATCCAAACGCTTTCGGGCATAGGTAGCCCATTGAAGATTTGCTTCAATATCGGCATAGCTGTGCCATGAGAAAAAGTCTAATGGACAATTATGTGCCTTGATGTACTCTAAAAATCCATCAAGGAAATCAATGAAATATTGGTAGCGTGGTGAGCAAGCGCCGACATTGGTTTGACTATCGGTAATAGCGTAGAAGCCACAACTTGCATAGCCACCGATTTTAAGGTGTGGGAACCTTTCTTTAAGGTGCTTTGAAGCAACCTCATATAGCCTGTAGTAATCCTCGGGTGTGCCTGCCCACATCTGATTTTCTTCAGGACTTTCAAAATTATCAGGCTCGTTCCATATTTCCCAATAGGTTATTTTATAGTTGAAGCCATTTGCCCAGCCCTCGGTATAATGACGGATAACGCCCTCGCAGATACGCGCCCATTTTTCATAATCACTGGGTGGGTCAATGCGATAAGCCTTGATTTTACGGTGGTTTTCAATAGTTACACCTAAACGGAAGAAGGGCTCAATACCACGCTCAACAAGAGCGTTGATAAGTAAGTCCGTAAAATCAAAGTCATAGCTTTCAGGGTCTTCAGGGTCACGGGAAAAATCACGGAAAAGGTTAGGTATATCCACATACAGATTACCACCAAAGGCACCGCCTACATCGTGAAGGCGTGAATAGGGGATATGAGCCTCTTTAAGATAATCACACATAGAAAAATCAATGCCTGTAAATGGTGGCTGACCCACACCGTGCATAGGCTTGATTGTACCGATTTCCTGAGTAAAGTCCATAGTAGTTTTGCTCAACTAAAACACCCCGTATCTTAGATTTATGATAATTATACCACCCATAACACAAAAAGCAACAGTGAAAAACACAATAGATATTGTTGTTTGTTAACGATATGGATGGGTGAATAGTATATCCGGCAGTTATATCAGCTTCCGGTTACTATTAATTAATTAAATCAGATGAATTTAACCTCACAAAGTCCCAAGAATGTCCCAATGGATGTGATATAATCTGGGTGTATTAAGAAATTAGTTGTGAAGGCAGGGGAGCGAAATGTACATAAAATCCTTAAAACTGACATCAGATGCGGATGAAATAATATTTATAAAAAATCAAGTCCGCACTTGTTATAACGGTGTTTATCCTTTCAAAATCTTTCCTGATAAAGGGCTTGAAAGGGTGGATTTTGCACCCATAACAATTTTCTATGGCGGTAATGGTTCGGGCAAAACCACACTTCTCAATATTCTTGCAGAGCTAACAGGTGTAACACGTCATTCTGCATTCAGTGGTAGTGCGTTTTTCAAGGAATATACACGCTATTGTCAGTTAGATGCAAAGCCAATACCCGAATGTAGTCAGATTCTCACAAGTGATGATGTTACCGATTATCTTCTCAATATCCGCTATCTGAATGACGGTATTGATGTTCGCAGAAACGAGTTGTTTGACGAATATCTAGACAGAAAATATAGCCACCACCAACTGAAATCAATGGCAGACTATGATGAGTGGAAAGAAAGTATGGATGCGAAAAAATCAACACAGTCTATGTATGTTAAAAATCGACTTATGCGAAATGTTGATATGCAGTCAAATGGTGAAACTGCCATCAAATATTATACTGAAAGAATAGATAGGGATGCCCTGTATCTCATTGATGAGCCTGAAAATTCACTTTCTGCCATAAGGCAAAAGGAATTGGCGGAGTATATCCACCAATCCGCAAGATTTTTCGGTTGTCAGTTTGTAATTTCAACCCATTCACCGTTCTTTTTAGCAATGCCCGGCGCAAAGATTTATAACCTTGATTTATATCCCGCAAGGGAATGTAATTGGACAGAGCTCGAAAACGTCCGAGCATACTACGACTTTTTCAAAGAACACGAAAGTGAATTTTGAGGTGTTAATTATGATGGTTGGCCCCGAAAGTTATTACGAATTTTATCTTAAAGATAAAACTGCAGATGAAATACTTTCTGCTATTCGTGGCTTGAAGAATCAGATAGGACGATTAAAGAATATTGTGGAACATCCTGAATATCAGTGTACAATGCATCCGTCGGAAAGTGTTCAGATATCTTGCACTCGCGAATATCTTGAAAGAGCTAAACAAGCCCTTGCCAATATGGGCGTTGAGTACCAACCTTCAAAAACTGAATTGAAGGTAGCTGAGTTTGATGAAAACCTTCCATACATAACTAGTGTCGTGCTCTCTGTCGGTGGCTATTTTTACGGTAACGACGAGTATAAAGTTGTGCTAATGGATAATGATGCGTTGTTTTCCTTTGGTCATTCCGATATCCCGTCACAACCCGATGAAATAACCGTTATGGGTATTGACATAACAAAAGAAGAATTTCTCGACGAATTACGCAGACTGCACATAGGGGAATGGCGAAAGAACTACAACACAAGGCGATTTGGATACGGTGTTTGCGATGGAACTCAATGGTCACTTGAAATCTACTATTCCAACGGCATAAAACCCGTCAAAATATACGGCGACAACGCCTATCCATATAACTTTGATGATTTAAAAGAATTGCTGGGATGCGACGATTCAGAAGAGGATTAATAATCAAAATAAAATAAATATAAATTTAAGTATTTAATCTTTTTAAACGACCTTTACATTGAATTTGAACTGTGTTATTATTGAATATGAGATGAAACACTCTAAAAGGTGCATTATGCCGATATACAACGATTTTGGCCATATAGCCATTGATGATGCTCGTATTGATGAAACTTGTAATGCCTATTTCAAGTGGAAAGACTTGAACACTTACATTTCAAACAATAGTCATCGTGGCATTAATATGCCTGATGCTATTAGCGAACCTATGGGGTGCTACTGCTTAGGTTTGCTTTGGAATCGTGGTGATGAAGTAGGCGATGCAACTAACCCAAGAACCAACGAAAAAGTTGAGTTCAAAGCAACATCCAGATTTGAGGGTGACTTGTCATCCTTTGGTCCTAAATGTCAATTTGACGATTTGGTATTCCTTCGTTTTAAATTAGATGAAAATTTGCTTTACATATATGATTTAAAAATCAATTCGGAAGAGTTTGGCAAATATCCTGCTAATAAGAAAGAATCTATTCAAGACCAAAAAAATCAAGGTAGACGTCCTCACGTCAGCTTACAAAGTCTTTTTGTTGACGCTAAACAATTACAACCCGATGTCATTTTCGATATTCGCCGATGCAGAATAATCGAGGACAACAGGTAATAATCGTAGAAAGGTAGAGTGTTTTGTCTCTCCTTTCTACGATATAAAATCGCGGCGTGCCGCTATTTAACGGAGGTATTTCGAAATGGGAAAATTGAAGTGCGCGTCTTTCTTCGCAGGCGTTGGTGGTATAGATATGGGTTTTGAACAAACCAAGTTTTTCAAAACTGTATATGCCAATGAAATTGATGAATATCCTGTAAAAACATATGAAAAAAATTTCAAAACTAAAGTCGATTGTAGAGATATAAATTTTGTGTCTGCTTCAGAAATTCCGGATTTTGATGTAATGTTAGCAGGCTTTCCTTGTCAAGCGTTTTCTGTTGCTGGTTATAGAAAGGGTTTTGATGACGAAAAGGGCAGGGGTACGCTGTTTTTTGAATTGGTTCGCATTATTAAGGAAAAACAGCCATCCATTGTATTTTTAGAAAATGTAAAAAATCTTGTTGGGCACGATAACGGTAATACATTTTCTGTTATTTTGGATGAATTGGAAAAGCAAGATTATCATGTTAAGTACGCTGTTTTAAATGCTATGGAGTATGGTAACATACCTCAAAACCGTGAGAGAATATATATTGTTGGATTTAAGGATATTGAAACATATCGTAGATTTGACTTTCCGAAACCCATTAAGCTTACAGCTACATTGGACGATGTTATTGATTTTAATACACAGATGCCAGAGAAGTATTATTATCGTGAAGGTAAGTACAAAGGAGATATGTATGAGCAGTTGGTTGCTGCTATGGATGATGATAATGCCGTGTATCAGTGGCGCAGGAAATATGTTCGTAAAAACAAAAGCGGAGTTGTTCCAACTTTAACTGCTAATCAAGGTGAGGGTGGGCATAATGTTTGCTTGATTAAAACGAAATATGGCATACGTAAAATGACACCACACGAATGTTTTAATACACAAGGATTCCCTACAGATTTCAAACTGCCTGAAATGAGCGATGCAAGGTTATACAAACAAGCAGGAAATTCAGTTTGTGTATCTGTAATTCACCGTATAGCAGAACAGATAAAAATAGCCGTAAAAGGATAATAGATTCGGAAGAATTCGCATTATTTGAGTAGGGTATAAATGTAAAATGAGAGTTTGTAGTCTTTTCTCTGGAATAGGTGGTATTGACCTCGGTTTTCAACAAGCGGGGTTTGATATTGTATGGGCAAATGAGATAGATAAATATGCAGTAGCTACATATAGAAAAAACTTCGGCGATGACTATATTGTTGAAAAGGATTTACGAAAAATAGATGTTTTTCAAATACCTGATTTTGATATTCTTGTAGCAGGATTTCCGTGTCAGTCTTTTTCTTCAGCTGGTAGACAAAGAGGTTTTGATGATGAACGTGGTCAGTTGTTTTTTGAAATAGTGCGTGTTGTAGAGGAGAAACAGCCAGAAATTATATTTTTGGAAAATGTAGCAAATCTTTTAGAACATGATGCAGGAAAAACATTTTTGACGGTATACAATGAGTTGGTGCCATTTGGATATTCTTTTAAATATTGTGTTATGGATGCTCAAGAATATGGAAATATACCACAACACAGAGAACGGGTGTTTATAGTAGCATTTAAAGATTTTGAAAAGTGCGAAAGATTTGTTTTTCCTGAAAAAGTAGAGTTGAAAACTAATTTGAATGATATTATTGACAGAACTGTAAAGCATAGCGATTGTTATTACTATAAAAATAATGACCCAATATATGAAAAATTAGAACTAAGCATTAAAAATAGGTCTGTAGTTTATCGTATAAGAGATAACGGAAACGATATCCGAAAGTACAAAATTTGTCCGACCTTAACAGCAAGTATGGGGGTATTTCAACATCAAATACCAGTTATAAAAGATGACTTCGGTATTAGAAAATTAACACCCTACGAGTGTTTAGCAATGCTCGGTTTTCCAAAAGAATTTCGGTTTCCTAACATACCACTCGAAAAAGCTTACAAACAATGTGGAAATAGTGTTGTAGTGCCTGTTATTAGAAGGATAGCAGATGAAATTATGAAGGTGTTAGAAGGTGAAATTTGATGTTGAATAACGAAATAACGCTTTTTAATGTAAGTTTGCAAAGTGGTGCAGAAAATTCAACAGACGAGAGACTGATTTTGTGTTCATGTAAAGCTAAAATGTTCGAGAAAACATATTCCGAATTCGACGAACTAACATTCGCACTTTTGAATTCCAATGATTATGGTCATGGTTTGGTTGAGTTTGAATTTAGTTTTCTTGAAAAGTTTAAGAATCCATATATGGATTTTTATGTTTCTTGTTTTTCTTTCAGAATGGATTCTTTGAAACACGCAATTAAAAAGAATGGTTTGAAATACAGAAGAAAAACAGCAGGTTTGTTGCCGAAAAATTATACTAAAGTTAATAAAAACGGCAATTTATCAATGGGTATATGTTATTTTTTTGCATCTGCTGAAGAGCGTGAAGCTTTTCTTAATTGCAAGGAAATATGTGTTGAGGGTTTTGTAGCTTTTGGCAAGAGAACCAATACATATAACATAATGTGCAGATTAGCACAACAAGATGGAGAATGGGACATTATAGATGCATATACTTACCGCAGAGATGGTAATCACGACGTGTATTCATATAGGCATTGATTACCAGTTAATAATAAAATAGCGTTTTATAGTTTGAGGTGAAAAGATGACAAAACAAAAATTTGGCGGTGCATGGACAGTTGAAAAATTAGGTATATTATCAGAATACTTGAATTTTTATGTTCAAGCTCTGAAATCTCAACCATTCAAATTAATGTATATAGATGCATTTGCAGGAACTGGAAAAATTAATATTGGTAATGAAGAAGAATATGAAGTTATTGATGGCTCAGCTAAGCTTGCCCTTAATACCAAATATGATTTTTCTGAGTATGTTTTTATAGAAAAGAAAAAAGCTTACGCGAAAGAATTGGAGTGTATGATTGATAGTGAGTACCCCACCAAAAAAGATAAAATAAAAATTATTAACTCAGATTGTAATGAGGTGCTTTTGGAAATTTGTGATAAAGTTGATTGGAAAAAAACTCGTGCTGTTTTGTTTCTTGATCCTTATGCAACCAATGTTAAATGGGAAACATTACAAGCAATAGCGGAAACAAGAGCAATTGACGTTTGGTATCTTTTTCCGTTGAATGCTGCAAATAGATTGATGAAAAAGTCGGGAGAAATTGATGCATCATGGAAAAATAAACTTAATTCGCTGTTTGGTGATGATAGTTGGGAATCAGAATTTTACCATGAAGATGATCAGTTATCTATGTTTGGAACCAATATAGTTAGAGATGCAGATACAGAAAAGATTAAGTCGTATATCGAAAGACGATTAGGCAGCATTTTTGGAAGGGTTTCCAATAATAGTAGGGTATTATGTAATTCTAACAATAGTCCGTTGTTTTTGTTTTGTTTTGCGGTTTCAAGTGAAAATCCTAAAGCAATAGGGCTGGCATTAAAAGTTGCTAATTACATTTTAAAAGATAAAAAACCGTTTTGATAAGAGGGAAAAATGAAAAGAAAGACATTAATATATAAAACTGGTGTTGAATATGGGGATTATACCTTAAATCATATTCAAGGTTGTTCTCATGGATGCAAATATCCATGTTATGCAATGATGATGGCCAAGCGCTTCGGCAAGGTCAAAACATACGATGAATGGTGTGAGCCTTGTATAGTTGAAAATACGATTGAGATACTTGATAAAGAATTACCCAAATACAAGGATAGAATACAATCGTTACATCTTTGTTTCACGACAGACCCATTTATGTACAAACAAGATGAAATTTGTGAAATGAGTTTAGCAGTTTTGCGTAAAGCTAATGCCTATAACATAAAGTGTTCAGTTTTAACAAAGGGTGTTTTGCCTATAGAACTAATGGAGTTATCAAAAAAGAATGAGTATGGAATAACACTGGTTTCTCTAGATGAGGAATATAGGAAAGAATATGAGCCAGGAGCAGCACCAATTAAAGATAGAATAATTGCTTTGAAAAGGTTGCACGATGCAGGTTGCAAAACATGGGTTAGCATTGAACCTTACCCTACACCAAATATAATAAATCAGGATTTGTTTGAAATTTTAGAAGCCATTTCATTTGTTGATAAGATTATATTTGGTAGACTGCATTACAATAAGGTTGTATCTCAATATAAGGATAACAAAGAGTTTTATAATGCTTGTGCTAAAAATGTAATCGATTTTTGTGAACAAAACAACATTCAATATCATATAAAGAATAAAACAATTTCAATTAATAAGTAACATAAGAAAAAACGATATAAACATTATATAGAATATAGTAAACTAGTTTGAGAGGTTATATATGACCGAAGTTGTTGCAGCTTTGATATGGGACAAGGATAAATTTATGATATGCCAGCGACCTGCGACAAAGTCGTGTGCTTTGTTGTGGGAGTTTGTTGGTGGCAAGGTTGAAGAAGGGGAGACAAAAGAACAGGCACTCATACGCGAGTGCCGAGAGGAGTTAAATATTACTGTTTCTGTTGGTGATATTTTTACCGAGGTTGTTCACGAATACCCTGATATTACCGTGCATTTAACATTGTTCAATGCCAAAATATCCGAAGGTGTTCCTGAACTTTTAGAACACAACGACCTGAAATGGATAACTCCATCTGAAATCCCAAACTATAATTTCTGTCCAGCTGATAAGGATATATTGAAGAGAATAGTAGAGGAGTTTTGACGATTTGAGAAAGAAAAAGTATATCACCAAGGGTGAAGAAATTTATAAAAAGAACAAAAAAAATAAAAAGAAATACAGGACATTTTATGATGTTATTAAAGCTACAAAATTCGAAATTGATAACCATTATGCTAAAGATGATATAAATATTGATGAGTTGATGAAAAGTTATTATAAATTAAACTCATTTAAATATATAAAAAATAATATTGCCCTAGTGTTAATTGTTGGTTTTTGTACTGCATATATAGGTGAAATAATAAGTAGTTTTTGTGATAAGATTATAGTAAGGCCTGAAAATGTAGAGTCAATTTTGGACATGCTTTTAGCTCCCGTGGGTGATGCGTTAACTTTAGGTGTTTCCATTTCTGTTATATGCTATTTGTTATATAAACGTGTTTTAAAAGATTACAGAAATCCGTTTGATGTGTATATACTCCCATATGAGAAAAAAGTTATATATAAGAAAATAAAAGGCATGGATGAGGATATGGCAGGTATTCTTGATTTGTGTGAATAACTGGAAGAGGTTATGAGAATGACAATTGCAGCAGTAAATGCACTTTATAGATATTTTGAAACGCTATACGGATTGAATCAAAATTTGATCGTTTTATGTGGTGTGGATATCGTTGCTTATATTGGCGAACAAGAGAGACGAATTGATGAAGTGACCATGGCTGTGCCTAGACTTGTTCCTTATGTTTATAATAAGAATACCAGTGTTTATGAAATCAAAAAAACGGATGGCTTGATGAGTTTTGCCAACGATATTCCCTTTTTGATAGATGATTACGAAAAAATTCTTAAGAAACACAAAGATTTTCTTGAAAAAGCAAAAAAAGTTAGAAATAAACTGGAGCATGAAATGCATGGCGCTAGAGTTGTAGCTTCTAGTAGTGGTTCTTCGTCGTTGTTTTCTATTACTTATGAAGTTGCCGAAAATGATATTTGTTTGCGGGCATCGGAGGCAATTGCTTTCATAAAAGATTTGAACACATTATTTTCAAAAATACAGGAACTTGTAAAAAAATCAGCTTGTGAACACAAGTATGATGACCATCCATATTACTTGAGATTAATTAGGTATGATTTTTCCGATTTTAACAAGATTTTTGATAGCAATTTGTTACATATTATTGGAAAAGCGATATTGCCTTTTTAATAAGGTAATCAAAATAACTGCGTTTTGCGATGAAATTGGAAAGGTCTACAAGTGAAGATTGGTAGGTGGCGACAGATTCATTAAATCATTTTATTAAGATTCTCTGGACTTTTGGAATTCTTTGTGATATATGTTTGTGTTGCATGAAGGGAGTGCAACATATGAGAATGATTGAAGAATTGTTTTATGGTAACATATGTCCGTGTGAGAAGAGTTTGACTCGTGGTAGTGAGTATTCGCAACTGTTGAATTTGGCAGTGAAGAATGAGGAGAAGCTTTCAGCACTGTTATCACCACAACAGAGGGAGATGTTTGAAAAGATCAAAGACTGTATGACGGATATGAATAATCTCTTGGAAAAGGAAGCTTTTATCGATGGTTTCAGGTTAGGTGTGAAGCTTATTGCAGAAGCAGTTTATGATAAGTCGGGGGATATATGATTGCGATTATTATGCCTTTTCTGCGCGGTGTGGCGCGATTTGTGGCGAGATAGGACGAGGGTAGGGAAGTTAATCCCTGCTCTCGTTGTTTGCTTTTTATGTGAAAAAATTTTAACTGCATAATTCAAAGAATAAGCTACAACCAAAACAACGGTGCACCTTTCGGGGTACACCGTTGGTTACATAAAGTTTATTCAATTTATTTTGCCTGTAAGCTCATCAATCTTCTGAAGATATTTATTTACTGTTGCGCCAAAGGTTATGTTCCAATCTGTTTTCAAAAGGTCAATTATTCTATGGTAGGTTGAAATGGATTTTTGATATTCACCTTTGATTTCGTAAATATGTGCAATTGCTTCAAGTGAATCTGTAAATCGGGGGACTTCTTGGAGTTCAAATGATTTTTCGTAACAAGAGATTGCATCATCATATTTACAATCATCAGCGTTAAAGTCTGCAACTATTGCCCAAGTGTACCAACTATCAGGAAACTGTTTAGCCATATCGTTAAGTAAGTTTTCTGCCTCTGCTACTTTACCTTGTCTGCGAAGTATCATTGCATCAAATACGAATAGTAATTCCGGTTTTTCAATTATTCTAATTTTTTCAATTACTTCTTTGGCTTCATCAGTTCTTCCATCTGCAACAAGGGCAGGTAACAGATAGCGATATGCTCTCATATCATCAGGATGTGTTTTCAAGTGCTCATAGTAGAAAGATATAAGCTCGTGACGGTTGCGATAGTTCCAGTCTGTATGTGGTGAACCGTATGCATCACGCAAAATATTATTCATACTCTTGCTTGTGTCACCAAGCTGCAAAGCTCTCTTTGCATATTCAACAGCTTGAACATTTGAAGATTTTGCACGGTGTGCATAAAGCCATGCGAGTAGTTTGAGTGCATTGATATTTTCGTTTTCTTTGCTAATTTGTTTTTCAAGAAAGCACTTTGCATTCTCAAATTCCATATCTGTGAGTGATGATTTTTCATTGAGCATATTTTCAATTCTCTCGTATTGTGATTCTTCTGTGAACTCAAAAAGCTCATCAATGCTCACACCGAAGAAAACTGATATTTGCGGAAGTAAAGAAATATCAGGCATAGTTGTTTCATTCTCCCAACGGGAAACCGCTTGGTATGTTACACCTAATGCATTTGCCAAAGCTTCCTGTGTTACACCTTTGTTCAATCTCAATTGTTTAATTTTTTTACCGAGTTCCATATATTATCACCTTGTATTTTATTTCGGTACCGATGCCTATATTATATGGGATGTAAACGTATTAAGCAATAAACAAACGGATGATAATAACTAAACCAAAATAAGAGATATAAAAAACTTAAATGTATAAAACAATGAAAAGATAGTCTAGAAAAAATCGGAAGTAATGACGCAAGTGACGCTGATGACGCAAGATTTATGGGTGTTAAATTATTCGTCACATGCGTCATTTGCGTCATTCTAATTTTTTTTGAAAAAACTTCTTAAAATGTGTTGACAATTTTGGATGATGTGTTATAATTAAAACGCAAAGAACAAATGTTCTGGTGGTTGGCTGTTAGAAAAGTGTCAGTCAAAAGAAAAATTGAATGGTGCATGAGGCGCGCTCCGTGCAACGCATCCGTATAATCGTGATTGCAAATGGCCGGGCATTAGATATTGAGAATATCTACAAATTTGTAGATGTTTTTGGTATCTGATGTCCGGCTTTTTTGTTTTCTATATTCATTTTTTCAAAATTACTGGTTCTTAAATCAGAAAAAAGTCACAAATAGGGGGTGAGAGAGAAAATTTATTTACTATGAATTTTAAAAAGTTTTCTATCAAATCGAAAAAAAGTCGCTATAGGGGGAGTGAGAGGGGAAGGAAAATTCGACAAATCTCAAAAAAGTTTTCTATCAAATCTGAAAAAAGTCGCTAGTAAAGGGATGAGAGGCAAAAGAAAACCAAAATTTCTTTGTAGCAAATTAGAGAAAAGTCACAAATAGAGGGTGAGAGGATAAAAGAAAATTAAAATTTTTTTTGTTCAAACCAAGAAAAAGTCGCTATAGGGGGAGTGAGAGGGGAAAGAAAATTCGAAAATTCTCAAAAAAGTTTCTATCAAATAAAGAAAAAGTCACAAATAGGGGGTGAGAGAGAAAGAATATGTTTTGTGAATTTTTGAAAAAGTTTTCTATTAAATCTGAAAAAAGTCGCTAGTAAAGGAATGAGAGGCAAAGGAAAACTAAAATTTCTTTGTAGCAAATCAGAAAAAAGTCGCTAAGCGATAAGTGAGGGGCAAATAAACATTAAAATTTGAAAAACTTTTTGGTGCAAATCAGAAAAATTTCTACTAGTAAGGGGATGAGAGTTAAATGTAAATTTGAAAAAATTAAAAATTATTTGGTGCAGATTGGAAAAAATTTCACCAATAAGGAGGTGAGGGGTTAACTCATCACGTGAACCTTGAAAATTTAATAGCCTGCCGACAGAGATATGTGGATAGGTGGATTGAGCGATGACAGCGGAAAAATTTCCGTGCCGATGGAGAAAGGTGCGAAAGCACTCTCGGAAGAGAATCGGTGAGCCTACCACTCCCACAAAACGCTATCGGAGCAACAGGTGATGAAGCAGAAGAGGATAGTCTGAAAACTTTCTCTTTCTGATGAATGGCTTTTGCTTCTAAAAACAATAAGCAAAAAAGAAAAATTTATTAAAAAAGGAGGCGTATGCCTATGTTAACTTACAATGAAAAGCTCTCGGTTATAGATGCCGAGTCATTAATTGACGAGTATATTCCAAAATTGAATTACTGTGTCGAAACACTTTTGCCTCAGGGATTAAACATTCTTGGCGGTGCACCTAAGATTGGAAAAAGTATGCTGGTTCTTTATTTGTGCGATTGTATTTCAAAAGGAAATGATTTTCTCGGACTCAAAACCAACAAGTCTCCTGTGCTTTATATTTCACTTGAAGATACTGCCAGAAGACTTCAGACACGACTGATTAACATCAGCGATGAGGGTTCGGAAGAGATGTTTCTCGTTACTGAATCACGCACCTTGGGAACAGGTTTGATTGAACAGCTGGAGGATTTCTTGATTGATTATCCTGAAACAAAGCTGATTGTAATTGATACTTTTCAGCTTGTCCGTGATGAAAATTCTGATATGTCTTACGGAAATGATTATAGGGATGTGTCTCTTTTAAAACAGTTTGCTGACAATCATTGCGTGTCAATTCTTCTTATTATGCATCTTCGCAAGCAAGGTGATAGCGACCCGTTCAACAGAATTTCGGGAACAACAGGTATCATTGGTGCGGCAGATAATATGTACATTCTTGACAGAAGCGACAGAGGTGAAGACAGTGCAAAACTAAAATGCACAGGCAGAGATATTGAAACCAGAGACCTTGAATTGAAATTCAATAAGGAAGAATGTAAATGGGAATTGGTGGGAGACAGTCTCCAACAACCTGAATATTCTTTGCCGAAAATTATGTTTGACTTGGTTGATTTTATGAAAGCCATAGGAAGCTTTAACGGAACGAACACTGTGTTTTGTGAAGAGTTCTGTAAGCATTCAGGACGGGAGATAAATGCAAAAACTCTCAAGCAGATGATGAATAAATATCGTCATGAGCTTGAAAAAGCCAATGTGTATTTCCAGAATCGTCGGACAAGTGGTTGCAGACTTTTAGGTATTTCCTACATAGAAATAAAGCCTAAAACTGAGGTTAGCGAGGAGGTGGTTTTGGTGTGACTTCAGCCTTTTTGAAACGGGCTTTTGTCCGATTTTAGTGGCAGGAATAAGCACGGTGGCAAATTTGCCACTTTGCGACTCACTTCGGACGGCGACGCCGACCGAAAAAGCCCGATTCTACGAGGGTTGTGGGCATTGTGTGTCACTACCATACTATGGCGCCGTTGAGGGTATCGGTTGTGTCACTCAGGTCAGTCGCAAACTCGAAAAAATCGCTGTAAATGCCGATGTTACGGAGTTTTAAAAGTGTTAAAACGGCGCCGTGAAGTGTGTATTACTAAAAATAGAAAGGAGGTTTAGAAATGATTGGTGAAGACAAGGTGAGAATCAGCTTATATCTTGATAGAGATTTCGTAAAGCATATCGATGAAACTATTAAGAAATATAATTATTCTTCGAGAAGTGATTTCTTCAAAATAGCAGGTGAAAATCTTGCTGCAGACAGAGCACTTCAGGAAAATGCTACTGCTATTTCACGAAGGTTGGCTTACGAAATAAACAAAAACGGAAAAGAAAATTCCAAAAGAATTTCGCAAGGCTTCTTCAGATATGCAGTTCAGCTTGAAATGTTGATGAGAGTTGTTGCAAAAATTCTTGGAGCAACTGATGTCGATATTGATAAGATTCGTAAGGACTCAATCAGAAATGTTTACTATACAAAAGGTAGAGTAAACATGGAAGAAATACTGAAGGATTACGAATACAAAAAGCGTTCGTCATATGTAGATGATTTTGAATATGACTACGATTACATCTATGATGACGAGTAATAATATGAGCTTATATATATTTTGGTAACTACTTATTTCATAATTAAAAACATATAAATTTAAGGCAGGTGAGAGGGATTGAGTAAGACCAAGATTGTTTGCACAGAGCAAACAGAACACACGTTAAGTGCTGAGGGAAAAAAAGATTACGAAAAGGCTTTGCTTTATTCGGTTTATCAATCCCTCTTCGATACAGGAAAAATATCTTTCGAACAGTTAAAATATTTGGAAAATCTGAACCGGAAATATTGGTGATTGTGGTGAATGGATATGTGAAGATTCCTGTGGTATTGTTGGGTTGGCAGTGGTGTGGACTACTGCCAACCATATAAAGAATAGGAGGTTAAAAATGAATTTAAGAACTGATAGAATTTTGAGTGTTGCAGTGTATTGCCGAGTTTCAACTGACAAGGACGACCAGGCAAACTCCCTTGAAAGTCAGCAAAGATATTTCAAGGAATACATTGAAAGAAATCCTATGTGGGAGCTTTATGATGTGTATGTTGACGAAGGAATTTCGGGAACAAACACTAAAAAGCGAAAGGCTTTTAACAGAATGATGGTAGATGCTCAGATGAAAAAGTTTGACCTTATCATCACAAAAGAGATAAGCCGTTTTGCAAGAAACACGTTGGATAGTATCTACTATACCCGTCAACTGAAAGACTTTGGTGTAGGGGTTATGTTCGCAAACGATAACCTGTTTACCCTTGACCCTGATGCGGAATTGCGTCTTACAATTATGGCTTCAATAGCTCAGGAAGAGAGCAGAAAAACATCTGAACGAGTTAAGTGGGGGCAGAGAAGACGAATGGAACAGGGCGTTGTGTTCGGCTCTGATTTGTTAGGCTATGATGTAAACGATGGTCAGATTTCTGTTAACTATGCAGGAGCAAAAATTGTGCAGAAGATATTCCATAAATATGTAGTTGAGCATAAAGGTACAAGCACAATTGTAAGAGAGCTTAATGAAGAGGGAATACCCAGCTTCAACAATATGGGATGGACGAATAACTCCATACTCCGCATACTCAGAAACGAAAAATATTGCGGAGACCTGATTCAGAAGAAAACCATTACACCAAACTACCTTACTCACGAAAAAGTGCCGAACAAAGGTCAGGAAGAGCTGGTAATTATAAGAGACCACCACGAGCCTATTGTAACCCGTGAGCTTTTTGAAATGGCTCAAATTGAAATGGCAAAGCGTTCTCCATCCAAGGAAAGACTTGCAAAGCTTGGCAGAAGATATTGCTTCTCAGGTAAAATTAAATGTGCCGAGTGCGGTCATAATTTTGTATTCCACGATAAGAAATTGGAGAGCGGAGGCCGATATAAATTCTGGGAATGCTACAACAAAAAGAAGCACGGTACAAAAAAACGCATCGATGTTTATAGCGGTAAAGAGGTAGGTTGCAACTGCAAACCTATTTCAGATAAAGACCTGAAGCTGATTATGCAGAGCATAATTGAGATGCTTGATATTAACACTGAATCTATTCTCAAAACTATGAGAAATCAGCTTTCCGAAGCCTTGAGTATGGGTGAGATTGAAGATTATGAAATGAAAAAATCCGCCCTTGATAAGCTGAAGGAAAGGCGGAAATCATTGGTTGATTTGTACCTTGACAACTGCATATCTAAGGCAGAATTTAAAGATAAAGCCGCAAGTATGGATATGGAAATCCAGCGGAAAGAGGAAGAACTGGGTGAGAGCTGCAAGTACACATTTGAGAAACAAGAAATGACAAGAGTTATTAATGAGTGCATTGAATATGCTAAGGATTGGATGAACGCAAGCGAAATAACCGAAAACTTCATAAAAGAAATTCTTGAAGAAATGGTTATACATAAAAACAAAAAAATCGAGGTAAAGCTCAATCTGATACCGCAAAAATGGAAATTTGTTATCGAATCAGCAAAAAAATGCAAAAATCAGGCTGAAATTGAAGTTTTTGACACTTCCGTTACAGATGTACCTACATCTGTCAAAAGACCTTTTAACTCGGGATAGGGCATTGCGAAGCGTTGGGAGAGGTAGCGGAGTGAGGCACCTAATTCGCCATCGGGGCCGCCGTATTGTGTTATAATGATTTGAGCGAGTTTCGGGTTCGGGTTTTTAATATTTACAGGGTACTGTAATTTTTTTTCATACATAAACATAATCAGTCACAACTCCCTTGAAAATCCCATGGCCATGGGTCGCAGAGCCAGTCGGCTTCGTTTGAACTTGTGACGGTGAGTGGTCCGAACCTGTCTTCAAATTCTTTTTTAAGCATTTTGGCTTCATTTGTGTATTTTCTGAACATTTCATTTGCTGCTTTGTCACAAGGGTGTGTGTCAAGGTACAAATGCAATTCCCAAGCGGCAAATTTTGCTGCTTGGAGCTTGCGGAGAAGTTTATTTCTATCAGCCATTCATAACACTTCTTCCGCAAAATGGTTTGTTAAGCACGGGGAATAGTGTGCCTTCGCACAAGGCCATCTCCGCAGAATAACTTGTTTTGTCAAGTTGAAAAGGAACATAAGCCATGGCAACAACAGTATCTTTGGGGAATTCTGTTGTTACACAGTTGCACGGGCAATCTGAAGAGGGCTTTCGCATTGCCGTTTCAACCATATAAATGTTGTTGTATTTGTCCATCATAATTCTCCTTTTTAGGTGAATAGAGCGTGCTTGCGCTCGGTACATTATATGGACAAAGGTAGGAATATGTGAAAGAATATAGTATTTAAAATGCCACACAATATGTTAGGGTTTTAATAGAGCGGTTTGTTATGTAGAAGATGAACTTGCATAAATTTGTTCGTTTTGATAAAATGAAGGTATGACAGAAGAAAGGAGGCTTTTATGCAATATTTTATTTCTTTTTTAGAGGGAATTATAACTTTTGTTTCACCCTGCCTTTTGCCTATGCTGCCGATTTATATTTCGTATTTTGCAGGTGGTGGCGAAAAGAATACCGGAAAAACAGTTAAAAATACCCTTGGTTTTATTTTGGGTTTTACAGTTTTATTTGTTACAATGGGTGCACTTGCGGGAACTTTCGGAAGACTTTTAAGGGAATATAGTATCATTGTAAATATTGTAACAGGACTTATTGTTATATGTTTCGGACTTAATTTTCTCGGGGTTTTAAAGTTTAATATATTTAAAGGAACAAAAGCCAATAAAACTGAAAATTTAGGTTTTTTATCTTCTGTGCTGTTTGGTGTTGTTTTTTCAATTGGGTGGACACCTTGCGTTGGTGCGTTTTTAGGTTCTGCGCTGATGCTTGCAACAAGTCAAGGCAGTGTTGTTCAGGGAATAATTATGCTCTTGCTTTATTCCTTGGGATTAGGTATACCTTTCTTTATCAGTTCAATTCTTATAGATAAATTAAAGGGTGCTTTTGATTTTATTAAAAAACACTATAAAGTAATTAACAGAGTTAGCGGCGGTTTGCTTGTTGTTGTGGGTATCTTAATGGCAACGGGGATTTTTGGTAAGTTTTTAGGTTTGCTTTCGTAAAAGGAGTTGTTTGCTTGTGAAAAGTTCTATTAAATGGATTTTAATCGCCCTTGTGCTTGTTGTTGTAATTACAGGTGCATCGGTTTTATATAATAATTTCAGTGATGATTTTGTTATTACGCCACCTGTTCAGACAACAGTAAATAATAACCAAGATGAGCAGAGCAATGATGGGAATGATTATTCTGCGCCTGATTTCACGGTTCTTGATTATGACGGAAAACAAGTGAAACTTTCTGATTTTAAAGGTAAGCCGATTGTAGTTAATTTTTGGGCAACATGGTGTTTTTATTGCAAAGAAGAAATGCCCGATTTTAATGAGGCTTTTAAGAAATATCCCGATGTTGAGTTTTTGATGATAAATGCAACCGACGGTTATAAGGAAACAATTGACTCTGCAAAGAAATATGTTGAGGACGAAAAATTTGATTTCAATGTGTATTTTGATACAGAGAGCGAAGCCGTTAATGCATATTACGTAAATGGCTTTCCTGCAACATATTTTATTGATGAAAACGGTAATCTTGTAACATATGCAAATGGTATGCTTGATTTTGAATCTCTCGAAAAGGGTATTGAGTTAATAAAGTGATACGTCTGACAGTTGCTGTGGGTTTATGATATCACTGCTTGAAGCAGACGAAGTGGATGAATTTCACAAAAGAAGTGTTAATATTCTATTTACAATTAAGGTACTATATGGTATATTTAAAAAGGTTTTACAATTACACGAATTATTAAGGGGATGTTTTTATGAAGAAAACAAAAAAATTGTTGGCAATTATTCTTTCTGTAGTAATGCTTGCCACAAGTCTTTATGTAGGCGCGTATGCAGCGGTTAATGTTGATGAGGATTGTATTCCCACAATAGTTGTTCCCGGACTTTTTCAAAGTGAGATGAAATACTATGAAGATGGTAAGGTTGTTTCAACAGCAGGTCCATTCTTTATCGACACCAATGAAGTGATTGGTGATGCTCTCAGTGAGGCTCTTATTCCTATTGCATCAATGATTGCTAAACAGGAAGATAAAGATGCAATGGCTGCTAATGCAGTTGCTGATGTTCTTAGCAGAACCCTTATGGAAAAGCACAAATGCGACGAAAACGGAAAATTTGTTAATGATATTCGTGCTACAAAGTATGATGTAAGCTATGCGGAACTTTCCGAGCATGACAGAGAAAGCATTTTTGATCATTTCCCGTTACAGTATTATGTTGAAAAAGCAGGGGAAGATAAGCTTTATGTTTTCTCTTATGTATCAACAGGAAATATGATTGATACGGCTAATGAACTTTATGATTTTATACAACACGTTAAAACTGTAAGCGGATACGATAAAGTTAATATCGTTCCTGTAAGCCAGGGCGGTTCAATTGCCAATGCACTTTTGCAGATTTATGCTGACAACGGCATTTCTGTTTCAAGAGATATTAACAGAATTGTTTATGTTGTTCCGGCGCTTAATGGCTCAACACTTGTTGGTGAGGTTTATGAATACGGACTTCTTGACGATGATAATGAGTTGTATTGCGATATGCTTCCTGCACTTCTTGGTGAGGAAAACATCGTAAGTTACATTATTAATGTTGTTTTAAGAATAATGCCCAATGCAGATTTAAATAACATTCTCGACCAGGTAGCAAATACACTTATTATGGATTACACACGTTATTCAACACTTTTATGGGGACTTTGCCCTGTTGAAAATTATCCCGGTAGCCGCGATAAGTACCTTGCTGATGAATCTGCAGCAAAAATTCTCGAGCAAACCGAATGGTTCTACGGATCACAGCTTAATCGTTATGACAATATTCTTAATGCAATTGATGATGGTGTTGAGGTGTTCAACATCGTAGATTATAATGTTCCGCTTTTCCATATTGTTGATTCCTGGGATGATATGAATGCGGATGGTATTATTCAGTTGGAGTCAACTTCAATGGGTGCGTACAGTGTTGCTGTTGATGTTAAACTTCCTGACGATTATGTACCCACCCACAGTAATTGTACTGACCCCCAATCCCACGACCATACAGATCCTTATGGTCTTGTAGATGTGTGCACAGGTCTTCTTCCTGAAACAACTTTCTATTTCTACGGACAGAGCCATGAATCATCAGCATCAAACGATGTTATTATGAAATTGGCGTCAACTCTTATGTTTGACAGCAGTTTCAAGGATGTTCACACTTACCCTGACAGATTCCCTCAATTCAACAATGCCCGTAACACAAAGGATTTGATGAAGGATCTTGAAGAAGCAAAGAAAATAGATATGAACACCCTTTCCGGTGAAGACAAAGCAGAACTTCTTGCAGCAATTGTTAAAGCAGAGAAAATGCTCGATAACACTGTAATTGATTTGGAAGAAGTTGATGAAGCTAATAAAAGCTTTTATTCAATCTATGACAAGATTACCGGAGCTGAGGAAGAACCCGCTGAAAAAGAAAATAATGCATATATGAATTTCGGCGATGCTCTTAAACAGCTTTTGCAGATGTTAAGTGATATCCTCTACCTTTTCTTTGGTGGAGCAGGCTTTGGTGATATGTAATTAATTAAAAAACGCTTTCTGTGAAATTATCGCAGGAAGCGTTTTTTATTAATCTGATATATTTATTTTCCATTTTTTATTGTATTTATTGCACTTTTTTCAAGTCTTGAAACCTGCGCTTGTGAAATACCTATTTCTTCTGCAACTTCCGTTTGGGTCATACCTCTCATAAAGCGCATTGAAAGTATTTTCTTTTCTCTTTTAGGAAGATTTTTAATTGCTTCTTTCATTGAAATTTCATCAATCCAGTCTCCGTCACTTTCATCGGAACCCAATTGGTCCATAAGAAAAATTGTATCACCACCATTTGAGAAAACAGGTTCATAAAATGACACGGGATCAACTATAGCTTCAAGTGCAATAACAACTTCACTTTTATCTTTGCCTAATTCTTTTGCAATTTCCTCAACTGTTGGTTCTCTGTCAAGTTCATTATTTAATTTTTCTCTTGCTTGCATAGCGTGGTAGGCAGTGTCCCTCATAGAGCGGCTGACTCTTACAGGATTGTTGTCACGAAGATATCTTCTGACTTCACCAATTATCATAGGAACAGCGTAAGTGGAAAATCTCACATCATGACTTGTATCAAAATTATCGATTGCTTTCATAAGACCAATGCATCCCACTTGAAAAAGGTCGTCAAGGTTTTCTCCGCGATTTGCAAAGCGTTGAATAACGCTCAGAACAAGTCGAAGGTTGCCTGTTACTAGTTTTTCGCGGGCATAGTTGTCGCCGCTTTTTGCCTTTTTTAACAGCTCATTCTTTTCTTTTTCCGGCAAAACTTTTAAGGTCGAAGTATCAATTCCGCATATTTCCACTTTATTAAAATACATTTCAGCACTCCTTTTTATTTTTATGTACCGTAGGCGGATAGTGCGGAAAATTTAACAAAAATATTATTGCCAGAAATGTGATTGGTAATCAATGTGATGTTTACCAAAATTTAATATTTGTTGTTCTTGTTTTACTTGACAATCACAATTACTGTGCTATAATTAAATTAATATATTTTAAAGTAATTGGAGGATTTTTAATATGAAAAAAGTTTTAAAAATCGTTGGTATTATTGCAGCAATCGCAGCAGCTGCAGCAGCAGTTTATGTTATCATAGAAAAAATCAAAGCAAAAAACGCTCCTCACGGCTATGATGAAGATAACTACGTTTCATGCTCTTGCCTTGATGAAGATTTTGTTAGTGAAACAGTTGCAGAATAATTTAATTAATTTTTGAGCAGTCCTTTTGGACTGCTCTTTTTTTGTATATTTTTTTACTTTTTACAGAAAATAGAAACGCAATTTATCTTTTCGAGGTGCGTTTTATGCTGTTTTTGAAAGCCTTTTTGGTTGGCGGTCTGATATGCGTTATTGGTCAGATACTTGTTGATAAGACCAAACTAACACCGGGGCGTATTTTGGTAGGTTTTGTGGTTGCGGGTGTTGTGATTGGTGCATTTGGGTGGTTCGAACCCTTGGAAAAATTTGCAGGTGCAGGTGCAACTGTTCCGCTTTTGGGTTTCGGGGCGGCACTTGTTGAAGGAACGAAAGAGGTTATAGATAAAGATGGTTGGATTGGCATTCTCACCGGACCTTTGACATCGGGCGCAGGTGGTATTATGGCAGCAGTTCTTGCAGGTCTTATTATGTCGTGTATTACAAAACCAAAAGCGAAATAAGGGTAAAAAAATGAGTAATATTGATTTTCTTAATGAGGCAAAAGAAATAGAAAAAGAAATTGTTGAAAATCAACGTTATCTGCATCAAAATGCAGAGGTGGGTTTTGAACTTCCTAAAACTACTGAGTATGTAAAAAATAAACTGGAAGAAATAGGTTGTAACGTTACACGTTGTGGTAAAAATGGTCTTGTTTCTATTATAGGAAAAGGTAGTGGTAAAACCTTTCTTTTAAGAGCAGATATGGATGCTTTACCTATTAATGAAGAATCTGAGGTTGATTTTGCTTGTGAAAACGGCAATATGCATGCCTGTGGTCATGATTTTCACACGGCGATGTTATTGGGTGCGGCAAAACTGCTTAAAAATCACGAAACTGAAATAATGGGAACAGTTAAATTGATGTTTCAACCTGCAGAAGAAATTCTTTCAGGTGCTAAAAATATGATAGAAAATGGTGTGCTTGAAAACCCTGAGCCTGATGGTGCGTTAATGCTTCATGTAATGGCGGGTTTGCCTTTGAAAACAGGAACTGTTATTGTTGCGAATGGTGTAAGTGCACCTGCGGCGGATTATTTTACAATTTATATTCAAGGTAAGGGGTGCCATGGCTCCACACCTCAACAGGGTGTGGATTCGCTTAATATCGGTGCTCATATTCTTATTGCATTGCAAGAGATAAATGCAAGAGAATTGGGCGTTTCTGATGAAGCTACTTTGACAATCGGAAAAATGAATGGGGGAGCAACAGGAAATGTTATTGCAGATAAAACTGTTTTGGAGGGTACATTACGCGCCTATAATGAAGAAATACAAAAACACATTAAAAAGCGTATTTCTGAAATCACGCAGGGGATTGCGGATACTTTTCGTGGCAAAGGCACTGCCGATTTTGGCAACGGCTGTCCTCCGCTTAAAAACGATGGAGAACTTTCAAGAGAAATTGAAAAATATTTAATTGATGCATTGGGTGCAGAATGTGTTTTGAATACTGAAAAGTTGGGTGGAAGAACTAATAAAAGCGGCGGTAGTGAAGACTTTTCATATATCAGTCAGAAGGTGCCGTCTGTAATGTTAGCTTTAGCTGCAGGAAATTCCGAAGAGGGATATATATACCCGCAACACCACCCAAAAGTCAGGTTTGATGAAAAAGTATTGCCAATAGGAAGTGCGGTTCTGGCGCAAAGTGCATTTTCTTGGCTCATAAATCATTGAAATCGTTTAAGATATGTGATAATATAACCGTAAGGTACAGGCTTACCATTACCACAGAATACACCAAATAGGAGGATTTTTTATGCCTTATATTAATCTTAAAACAACAAAAACAGTAGCGCCGGAAAGGTGTGAAGCGATTAAAACAGCTTTCGGCAAAGCTATTGAAAGTTTCCCCGGTAAAACTGAAGCATGGCTTATGGTCGGTATTGAAGATGGAGCAAAACTTTGGTTTAAAGGCGACGCTTCAAGTGATTGCGCAATTGTTGATGTGGATTTGTTGGGACAGGTTAATTCTTCTGCAAGTGAAAAAATGACAGCAGTAGTCTGCGATATTCTTGAAAATGAACTTGGTATTTCACCTGACAGAATTTATGTTAAATACACCGGGTATAATGACTGGGGTTGGAATAGACAAAACTTTTAAAAGCAAAAAACACCCTTGACTTTTCGAAAAGTCAAGGGTGTTTGACGCTTTAATTATTTCTCTTCTTTTTTCTTGTGGAAGAGAATCTTATCAACAGGGAAGTAAAGGAAGAACTGAAGTGCGGAGCAAATCATTGTTGCAATATTTTTTGCAGCAGTTTCGTTGCACCAATCAAAGCCAAGGAATACATCCTTAAGTGTGGGATTAAGCCAAGCAGAGAAAAGAATAAGTCCGATTGTGAAAACTATGTAGATAGGAAGAGCAATAGCGATGTTTGCACCGGAGTTGAAGGTTTTTTCTTTGTTTACGAAGAATGCAACAATCTGTGCGATGATGTTTGCAACGTTACTTACAATAAAGTAACCCAATCCGCCAACTGCAACGGGATAAACAAAAACCCACCAGCTGAAAGGCTCAGTATAAAGTTCCTGAATTGCAGGGATAAGCTGAAGAGTGTTGAGAAGAACGAACTGAACAATCATTGCAAGAAGGCTTACAACGATGAATTTAACAAACTGCCAGATAGTAACAAGGATTGAACCCTTGGATTCAGCAGCTTTGTCAATGTCTTTTAATTTTGCCATAACATTTTATCTCCTTTAATCTGAGTTTTAAAAAATAGTATCACATTTAAAATGATAAGTCAATAAATTAACCCTTTTCTTTGTAGAAAAGAGCAAAATGCTTTGGTGAATTTTAAACAAATTGTTCATTGACAAACTTTTTTTGTTCATTTATAGTATATTTAATCCCAATTGGGAAATGTTACTAATATACTTTTGAAAGGGTGTTTATAATGGAACTTAAAGGTTCAAAAACCGAAATGAATCTTCGTGCTGCATTTTCAGGCGAAAGTGAAGCAAGAAACAAATACACTTATTTTGCATCTGTTGCTAAAAAAGAAGGTTATCAGCAGATAGCTGCAATTTTTGAAGAAACTGCTAATAACGAAAAAGAACATGCTAAAATGTGGTTTAAAGAGCTCAAAGCCCTCGGTAACACTGCAGAAAATCTTCTTGCAGCTGCGGAAGGTGAAAACTATGAATGGACAGATATGTATGCTACCTTTGCTGATGAAGCAGAGGAAGAAGGTTTCACAGAGCTTGCAGCTAAATTCCGTGCAGTAGCAAAGATTGAAAAATCTCACGAGGAAAGATACAGAAAGCTTCTTTCAAATGTTGAAATGCAGCAGGTATTTGAAAAAGCAGAGGAAACAATGTGGGAGTGCCGTAACTGCGGTCATCTTGTTATGGGCAAAAAAGCCCCTCAGGTTTGCCCGGTTTGTGCTCATCCTCAGAGTTATTTTGAAGTCAGAAAAGAAAATTATTAATTTTTCAAACATAAGCTGTTAAACTTGGCATTTTGCTTAGTTTAACAGCTTTTTTGTGCTTTTTCACAATTTACAGGCTATCTATTTAGTAAGTAATTTCGTTGACTTTGCAATGTGTTTTTTGGTACAATATAAATGTATATATTAATCTATTTTCTATATTAAAGGAGAACTAGTATGGGTTTTAATGAATTTGCGGCAAAAGCCGTCAGAGTTATCGGTAAAAGAGGCTCTAAAAAGCTTGTAAGAAAAGGTGTTAAGGCAGAACCGCTTCCTCGTCCCATGCCAACAGTTATTAAGGGCGAAAGTTATGTTTGCGGTTATGCTTCAAGAGTGGTTATGCCTAAAGACATTCATGCTAAAAAATATTGGGTTGCAGGTCATGGTATGGGTCACGTAATTGAAAAGGTTCACGATAATATCACAGTTAGTGCAATGTGGATTGGTGCAGATGATAACGGCGGTTACATTCACATCAGTGCTGATATTATCGGTCTTACAAACTTTGAACTTAACATTGTTCGTGCCAATCTTAAAGATTTAATGGAAGAAAGTAAGTGTGCTGGAGTTTTCGTTTCCTGTACTCATACCCATGCAGGCTTTGATACCGTTGGTTATTGGGGTCAGCTTTATAAACTTCAAAGTGGTAAAGACCCTGAATATATGGACTTGCTTTTGAAATCTCTTGAAGAGGTTGCAAGAGAAGCTTATGCAAAACGCAAAGCGGGTAAGCTTTATATCGGTACGGTAAGTGTTCCTGAAGCACAATTCTGCAAACGAGAACCCAATGCAATGCACGATGTGCTTACGCGAATCCGTTTCGTTCCCGATAACGGAAGCACTGAAATGTGGTTCTTGAACTATGCCGCTCATCCCAATACTCTTGGTGGCGACAATAGAGAATGTAGTGCAGACTATCCATATTGGCTCAGAAAAACTATCAAAGACGAAAAGCGTGTTCATGTTCTTTATGGCGTTGGCGCTATAGGTGCGGTTGACCCCGGTGATTTCTGTGAAGATAAGCCTGAAAGAACTCGTATTGAGGGTGAAACTCTTGGTAAAGCAGCTCTTGGCATTGATAACGAAAAAGAAATGCCTGTTGAAATTACGGTTCTTCAGCAGAAATATTATTCACCGGTTGATAACGGACTTCTTGCTCTCATGGCATCAATTAAGGCTTGTTCATCACAGCGTTATCCTTGCGACAAGGGTGACCTTGGTCTTGCTCTTTTAACAGAAATGGTTTACATAAAACTTGGAACACAGCAAATTCTTATGCTTCCCGGTGAGCCATTCCCCGAAGTTGTTTATGGTGGTGCCGCTCCTGCAGAGCTTTCTGCAACAGGTAAGGGTACTGACATTAACCCCACACCGCTTATTGATATTGTGGGTGATAAAGACCTTCTTGTTTTCTGCGTTACCAACGATATGACCGGTTACTGTGTAACGCCAAATGACTATATTCTTCATGAAACTCAGGCTTATATTGAGCAAGGCAGGGATGTGTTTGACAGAAGACATTATCACGAAACAAACTCTCTCGGTTATTTAACAAACGAAACAATGGCAGAAAATGTTGCCGATATTATGAAGAGAGTAAAATAATTAAATATGGAAGGGAAAGGGGGATTTTATATCTCCCTTTTCGGTGATTTATATGGAAAAAGAAAAACAAGTTGAATTGCTTCATAAAACAATAAACGGTGTTCTGAAAGCCTTTGCAAATTCAATAAAAGACGGTAGCGATTTTATTCCTGTTAACTCTTATGTACCCGAAAATTTTTATAGAGGAACTGAAAAGTTTCTCAAAAATCCTTCTAAAAACGGAAAGTGGAGTTTGGGTTATGCCAATGTTAATTTAACACCTGTTGATTATGCGAAAAGAGCATACTACATGGGTGGCTATATTGCTCCTGAAAACAAGTTTAAAAACCTTATTGAAGAGGTTGTTGACGATATGCAGGGCAGAGCAATCGCTCTTGATGATGGCTCAGGCAGAGGTGTTTCTGTTTTCTGTACTATAGACTGTATAGGTACAACCAATGGCGATATAAGGGTTATAAGAAAAATGTTCAAAGAAAAATTTGAGAAGATTTTCCCCGAAAAGAAAATTGCTTCAATAAATGTTTTTTCAACCCATGCTCATAGCTGCGTTGATACAGAAGGACTCTGGACAGATTTTCCCGGTAAACTCTTAAGAAACCTTAAAAGAAAATATACCGGTAAAGGTGTGCTTGAACGCGGTGCGGACGAGCAATATATGCGCTTTTTATGTGATGGTGTCAGCGATGCTCTTATAAATGCAGTTAGAGATATGTGTGAGGGCGAATTGACTGTTGCCCGGAAAGATATAACAGAAGATTATTTCAAAAATAAAAACAGACCATCTGCACCAAGTGTTGTAACAGATATTACAAGACTTACCTTCACTCCCGATGATAAGGAAAAAACGCCTACAATTATAGTGAATTTACCTGCTCATCCCGATGTTGCGGGACTTCCCGTTAAGGACGAAGTGGGTTCGGGTCGTCGTCTTTGTGGTGAATATGTTCACTATATGGGCGAAATAATAAACAAAGCAGGCTATAATTTTATGTTCTTTAACGGCGCAATCTGTGCGATTTATATGGCTTGCGGTGTTACAAATGACGGTGTTAAGCTTAATCACAGATATGAAATGTCTGTTCGTTTTGGTAGAGAAATCGGCAGAATTACTCTTGCTCTTACAAAAACCCTTGATGAAATAAAAAAAGATAATCTCCTTTACGATGAAAAAGAAATTGCAGAAGAATCTGCAAATGCAGCCCAAAATGGTGGCGAATATACACTTTGGTGCAAGGATTGGGAGCCCGTTAAAGAAAAACAAGTTAAGCCTCTTCTTAACATAAGGCTTAAAGAGGTTAAAATTCCCATTAAAAATGCTCTTATGGCGGCGGCAGGTAAGCTTAAACTTGCAAATTTCAAAGTGCTTGTTGAAGGTAAGCAGGAATATGCTGTTTATTCAGAAATCGGTTATCTTGAACTTGGCAAAGAACTTAAAATTTGTATGGTTCCCGGTGAGTTCTGTTGCGATTTGTTAACAGGTGGGGCATCTCTTTATGCAGATGGTTCTGTTACACATACGGATTTTGGTATTCCTTCTCTTCGTGAACTTTTCGGTGAAGATACAATGGTTTTCGGACTCGCTAACGATGCTATCGGTTACATTGTTCCTGATAATGATTACACAATGGGTGACCCAATGAACCATTATCATGAGCTTGTTTCTCTCGGTTGCAAAACCGGTTCATCGGTTATGAACGGATTTGTTGAAATGGCAAAGGAATTGGAAATTAAAGACTAAAACTAAAATAAAGGAGGTTTTCTTTTGAAGTATTATCTTGGTATTGACGGTGGCGGAACCCGCACTACTGCGGCGGTTTCCGATGGAAAAGGCAAAGTACTGTTCAAAGCCGTTGGTAAAAGTATTAATTTCTATTCAGTAGGAATGGAAAAAGCACGAGAAAACCTCAAAGAGATTATAAATGAGATTTATAAAAATATTGGTAAAGTTGAATTCGAAAGTGCTTTTATCGGTTGTTCTGCTTTAGATGATGAAGCCAATGATGACACAATAAACGCTCTTTGTGATGGTATAATTAAAGCTGAAAAAATCGGTATGAACAGCGATGTTTATGTTGCTTTGGCTGTCTCGGGACAGGATAAATGCCGTGTTGTTGCAATTTGCGGAACAGGTTCAATTGTTACAGGTGTTGATGAGAGTGGTAACATAAAAACCAAAGGCGGTTGGGGTCATATTTTTGGTGACGAAGGCTCAGCCTATTCAATTGCAGTTAATGCTCTTAAAGCATCTGCCATGCTTTATGACGAAGGTAAGATAACACCTTTAGTAAAAAAGGCAGAAGAGTTTTTCGGTGTTGAAGATTTCAGATGTGCAATTGATAAAATCTATTCTCACGAAACAACAAAAGATATTCTTGCAGGTTTTTCCACTGTAGTGAGTGGGATTGCGGAAGAAGATTTTGTTGCGAAAACCATAATTCTTAACGAGGCGCATTTCTTCTCGAAAACTGTACTCGCTCTTCTTAATGAATTCAAAAATTGCACATTGCTTTCTCTTTATGGCGGAGTTTTTCAGAACAATGAACTGTTCAGAAATTCGTTTGTTGAAGATATAAAAGAATTTCATTCTGATTTAAAAATCGAAATGCTTACTTTACCGCCTGAAGAGGGTGCCTTGAAAATTGCGAGGGAAATGCAGTGAAAAAGTATCTTGAATATATAAAAATTAATCAGCAGATAATTGAGAAAATTGCCACAGATGGTGCAGAAAACATCGAAAAAACTGCAGAACTTTTCAGCGATGCACTTATAAATAACAGAAAAATATTTTTGTTTGGCACAGGTCACTCTCATATGCTTTCGGAAGAGCTTTTTTACAGAGCAGGGGGGCTTGTTAAAATTCAACCTATTTTAGAGCCACCGCTTATGCTTCATATTTCTGCATCTGAAAGTACAGTTGCAGAGCGAGTTGAGGGCGTTGCCCAAAACTTGTTTGATGAATACGGAATAAAAGAAAACGATGTTATTGTTATTATTTCTAATTCGGGCAGAAATGGTGTTGTAGTTGATATGGCACTTCTTTGTAAAGAAAAAGGCGTAAAAACAGTTGCCCTTACAAATCTTCAACATACATATTCAGGTGGTTCCCGTCACAAAAGCGGCAAAAGACTTTGTGAAATTGCAGATGTTGTTTTAGACAATTTCGGTTGCGTTGGTGATGCTTGTGTTGAGGTCCCGGGTATTGACGGCAAAATCTGCCCTACTTCAACCGTAAGTGGCGCGCTTATACTTAATGCTGTTGTGGCAGAAGCGGTTGATATTTGTGCAAAGAAAGGTTTTGTGCCCGATCATTTTGCCAGCTCCAATGTTGACGGCGGAGACGAAATTAATAACAAGTTTGTTGAAAAATATAAAGAGGAGATAAAGCATTTATGATTTACCCCGTACCTCAAAAAAATAACCTTAATGGTGAAAAAATCAATGTAGAATCAGTTACCCTTTATGGTGATTGCTTAAATATTGCGAATAATGTTCTCGACTCTTTCGGTATTGAAACTAATGGTAGTTTCGGTGTTGAAATTAAAGTTTCTGATAGTAAGAAAACTACATATATAGATGAGCTTTCCCGCCTTACAGATGAGAAATATTTTATAACAGTAACTGAAGAAAGTGCAGTTATTGAAGCAGCTTCAAAACGCGGAGTTTTCAGAGCAGTTCATACTCTTTGTAAACTCATTGAGAATGATGAACTTAAAACAGGTGAGCTTGAAGATTATCCGCTTTTTGAAACTCGCGGATATATTGAAGGCTTTTATGGTAAAACATGGAGTAATAAAAAGCGCCTTTCTGTTATGAGACTTATGGCAAAATACGGAATGAACACATTTTACTATGCTCCTAAAGATGATGTTTACCATCGTGAAAAATGGCGGGATTTATACCCTGAAAATGAACTTTCTTCTTTAAAAAATCTTTACGATTTTGCAACAGAAAATCAACTCGATTTTGCTTGGTGCATAGGACCCGGACTTACATATAAATATACCTCAGAAGAAGATTTTAATTTGCTTATTGAAAAAATCAAAAGTATTTATAATATCGGTGTTAAAACCTTTGGACTTCTTCTTGACGATATTCCTTGGGAGTTTCAGTATGATGACGATAAAGAAAAATTTGACGGCATAGTTGATGCCCATATTTATCTTATAAATAAAACCTATAAGGTATTAAAAGAATTTGACGAAAATATCAAACTTACAGTTTGTCCCACACAATACAGCGGTGATGAAAAGGGTTACTATGTTTCAAAATTCGGTCAGGGTATTCCTACAGATGTTAAAATGTTCTGGACGGGTGCAGAAATCTGTTCAAGAGTTTTAACTGTAAGGGAATCTGATGAGCTTTTTCGCTCAACTAACCATAAACCACTTTTCTGGGACAATTTTCCTGTTAACGATTGTGAAATGTATCAGGAAATGCACCTTGGTGCAATAATCGGAAGAGATAAAGAACTTTATAAGCATTGTGAAGGTCTTATTTCCAATGTTATGGAATATGCAGAATGTTCAAAAATTCCTCTTATGACAATTGCGGATTATCTCTGGAATCCAGTTGCATATAACTCTGATGAATCTCTTAAAAATGCGCATAAAGAGCTTTTAGGAGAAAAAGCAGAATTGTTCGGTTACTTTGCAGACCATTTAGGTGTTTCCTGCCTTTCAAAATACAGTTCTGCTTTAATGAGTAACACTCTTGCGCATATCAATTTTCTTTTATCAAGCGGAGATAAAAAGGGCGCACTTAAAGAGTTTAATGAATATAACACAAATATGAGAAAATGCCTTGAAATGCTTGAAGATACAAGTGTCGAGCTTTTCGAAGAAATGGCAAAATGGGTTAAGAAATTCTCAATGTGTTGCGATTTACTTGATGCAATTTATAATACATGGGAAAACCCAACGGAAGATAATTTTGCAACCCTTAAAGATTTAACAGAAAAATATAATTCCGACGGAACGGTTCTAACAGGCTTCTGTTTAAGAGAAGCAGCGGAGAAGACGATAGGCTTATATTGATACCTTAACTTGTAAGGTACAGGCTTGCCTGTACCAAATTAAACAAAAATGGAGTTTTGCTATGTATATCAACGAAAAAACATTTACAACCCACCCCGAAACAACTGCAACAGAAAAGGAAATGCAGAGCTACCTTTTTCTTGAGAAAAACGGAGTGGAATATATAAGAGCAGAGCATGACGAGGCGGCAACAATTGAGCTTTGCGAGGGTGTTGAGAAGATTATTGATGCTAAAATCTGTAAAAATCTTCTTCTTTGCAACCGCCAGCAGACAAAGTTCTATATGCTTCTTATCCCCGGTGATATGCCTTTTAAAACAAAATATCTTTCTGCTCAGATAAATTCTTCCCGACTTTCTTTTGCAAGTGGGGAGAAAATGGAAGAGCTTCTTAATGTTTCCCCGGGTTCATTGACTGTACTTTCTTTGATGTTTGACAAAGAAGAAAATGTTGAACTTCTTATTGAGAAAAATGTCTTTAAGGATGAGTTTTTTGCTTGCCATCCTTGTGTTAATACTGCAACTGTTAAGTTCTCAACAGCGAATTTAAAAGAAAAGGTTTTACCCGCCCTAAACAGAACATATACAATTGTTGATTTGGAGTGTCCAGAGGATGAAGTTTAATTCAGTTGTTTTTGATCTTGACGGAACTCTGCTTGATACTTTAGGGGACTTGCGTGATAGCGTGAATTATGCTCTCGAAAAAAATTGTTTACCCAAGCGAACTACAGAAGAAATCCGTTCCTTTGTCGGTAACGGAATCCGTCTTTTGATTGAGCGTTCTGTTTCTGAAAATACCGCTTCAGAAATTACAGATAAATGCTTTTATGATTTCAAAGAATATTATAAAGATCATTCTGCAATTTTAACCAAGCCTTATGATGGAATTATCAACTTAATGAAAGAACTGAAATTAAAAGGTGTTAAAATTGCCGTTGTTTCCAATAAAGCAGATTTTGCTGTTAAGACTTTAATGGAAGATTATTTCAACGGTCTTTACGATTGCGCCTACGGAGAAAGGGCAGGGGTGGAGAGAAAACCAGCTCCCGATGGTGTTTTCGGTGCAATAAACGAAATGGGCGCCGATATAGAAAAAACTGTTTACATAGGTGATTCCGAGGTAGATGTTGAAACTTCTAAAAATGCAAATCTTCCTTGCATAGCAGTATCCTGGGGGTTTCGTGATAAAGCGGTTTTAGAAAGACTTAACCCTGAATATATTGTAGATAGTCCTATCGAAATATTAAACATAATTGAAAGAGGTAATTAAATGAAAGTTTTACTTGTGAATGGCGGACCTCACGAAAAAGGTTGTACCTACACTGCTCTTTGTGAAATTGAAAAAGAACTTAAAGAACAAGGAGTTGATTCGGAAATTTTCTGGCTCGGTAATAAGTCGGTAAGAGGCTGTATAGGTTGCGGTGGTTGTGCAAAAAATGATGGCTATTGTGTATTTACCGATGATATTGCAAATACTCTTATTGATAAAGCATCAGAAGCGGACGGAATTATTTTCGGTTCACCCGTTCATTATGCCGCACCATCCGGAACAATTTGTGCAGTCCTTGACAGAGCGTTCTATGCCGGTGGAAGAAAGTTCAAATATAAACCCGCTGCCGCAATTTTAAGCTGTCGACGTGCTGGTTCAACTGCCGCATTTGATGTTCTAAATAAGTATTTTACTATTAACAATATGCCCATTGTTTCTTCAGGCTATTGGAATATGGTTCACGGTTCAAAACCCGAGGATGTTTTACAGGATTTAGAGGGTTTGCAGATTATGAGAACTCTCGGCAAAAATATGGCTTGGCTTCTTAAGTGCATCGAGCTTGGAAAACAGAATGGTATTGACCGTCCTGCCGGAGAACCAAAAATTCGTACCAATTTCATCAGATAATTGATTTTAAATAGAATCAGTGTTATACTTAGAAAGTAAATGAATTTTAATAAAGGAGAGATTCCGATGAATGATATAAATGCTCTTTATGCTCTTTGGAAAGAAAAAGCCGTTCTTGATAAGGATTTGCAGGATGAACTCAAATCTATTGAGGGCGACGAGGAAGCTATACTCGACAGATTTTATAAAAATCTTGAGTTCGGTACAGGCGGACTTCGTGGTGTTATCGGCGCAGGCACAAACAGAATGAATGTTTATACAGTTGCTCAGGCAACACAGGGTCTTGCAGATTATCTTAACGAGGCGTTTGATGACCCCAGTGTTGCAATTGCTTATGACTCTCGTATAAAATCTGATGTTTTTGCTGAATGTGCTGCGGGTGTTCTTGCCGCAAACGGCATCAAAGTTTATATTTACCCTGAACTTATGCCCACACCTATGCTTTCATTTGCAGTAAGAAGACTTGGTTGCTCTTCAGGTATTGTGCTTACTGCAAGTCATAATCCCTCAAAATATAATGGTTACAAATGTTATGACCCCAGAGGTTTCCAGATTACTGATGAGGGTGCGGCAAAAACCTATGAATATATGAAAAAGGTTGATATGTTTGACGGCGTTAAACGTATGGACTTTGAAGATGCTCTTGCAGAAGATATGGTTGACTATATCGAAGATTGGCTTAAGGATGAATTTATTGAGCAGGTTCTTGCTTGTTCCATAAACTCTGATGTTGTTAAAAAATCAGGCCTTAAAGTTCTTTATACACCTCTTAACGGTACAGGTAACAAGCCTGTTCGTCGTGTTCTCAAAAAATTGGGTGTTGAAGATTTAAGAGTCGTTAAGGTTCAGGAAAAGCCTGATGGCAATTTCCCCACTTGTCCTTACCCAAATCCTGAAATCCGTCAGGTATTTGAGGAAGGTCTTAAAATGACAGAGGAATTCCCTGCAGACCTTATGCTTGCAACTGACCCTGACTGCGACCGTGTTGGTATCGCAGTTCGTGATAATGGTGAGTATAAGCTTATGACAGGTAACGAAGTTGGCGCGATGCTTTGCGAATACCTTCTTTCACAGCTTAAAGAAAAGGGCAAACTTCCCGAAAAGCCTGTTGTTGTTAAAACAATTGTTACAACACCTCTTATTTCCGCTATTTGTAAAGAATATGGCGCAGAAATGGCAGACCTGCTTACAGGCTTTAAATATATTGGTGAACTTGTTACAGAGCTTGACGAAAAGGGTGAAGCAGATCGCTATGTGCTTGGTCTTGAAGAAAGCTATGGCTATCTTACCGGTGCTCACGCTCGTGATAAGGATGGCGTAAATGCCGCAATGATTATCTGCGAAATGGCAGCATTTTATAAAGCACAGGGTATTACACTCTGGCAGTTTATGAACAGTGTGTATGAGAAATACGGTTATTTCTTTAATCAACTTGATAACTATGCTTTTGAGGGCGCTGCAGGTATGCAGAAAATGGCAGACATGATGGATGCTCTTCGTAATGACCCACCCAAAGAAATCAACGGCAGTAAGGTTGTTTGGGTTGGTGACTACAAAACAGGTATTACCACAGATGGCGAAACAGGACTTCCTAAATCGAATGTTCTTTCTTACAGGATGGAAAGTGGCGACACAGTAATTGTAAGACCCTCAGGAACAGAACCCAAAATTAAGATTTATATTACTGCGAAAGCATCATCAAGAGAGGAAGCAGAGAATAAGCTTTCTGTTATTTCTGAAAGCGTTAAAACTCTTCTTGGTATTGAATAATGTTTTCCGATAAGATGAAAAAAGTGGTCTGCTTTATTATGGCGGGCTTAATGGTACTCGGTGTAGTATCCGTAGTATTCAGTGTAATATTATAATAAAAAACAAACTCCCTATCGCTATTGCGACGGGGAGTTTGCTTTAAGTGCGATTAGCAGCAACCACAGTTGTTATTGCAACCGCAATCATTACCGCAACCGTTGTTGTAAGAACCGCAACCGTAGCCGTTACCGTTACCGCAGAACAAAACGAGGATTATAAGGATGATAATCCATGTGCAGTTATTACCATTGTTGAAAAGGCAACCCATTCTCTTAACCCCCTTTCAATGCATAATATGATATTCAGATTTTTTTGTTACAAAGAGAATATATATTTATTAAAAGAACAGAATAAAATCGAAATGAAAGAATTGAAAGGGGGCAAGATGAGTGGGTTTTAGTTTTGATTTCGATAGATATAAAAAGCACAGACCTTCTGATATTAGAGATTTGATTTCAGATGATTATGACTATGAATATGGCGACGAATTTGATTATGTGTTTGATGATTACGATGATTTTGATGAAGAACACGAATTTTAATTGTTGAATTATTGAATTATTTGTCGTATAATAAAAAACGAAATTACCCTTGTGAAGAGGTGAGTGCTATGCTTTGTCAACATTGCAATAAAAATGAAGCGAATATGCATATGAAACGCATTATTAACGGAAGAGCAGCTGAAGTGCATCTGTGTTCTGACTGTGCCCGTTCTTTAGGTTATGGTGAGGCTTTCTCAGGATTTGGTTTGGGCTTTTCTGATTTCTTAGGTGATTTTCTCCTGAAAGGTGACCATTCTTCTAATGCAACACGTTGCCCGTTCTGTAACAAAAGCTTTGAAGAAATTGCAAAGGATGGCAAAATGGGGTGTGCGGAATGCTATGCAGCTTTCTATGATAAACTTCTTCCGTCTTTACAACGCATTCACGGCAAAGGTTCTCATATGGGGAAAAAACCTAACGGTAATAATTCACAAAATAAATTGCAAATGTTAAAAGAACAGTTAGAAAATGCCGTTCGTGAACAGGATTTTGAATCCGCCGTTAAAATTCGAGATGAAATTAATTCTATATTAATGGCAGGAGGGGAGCAGTAATGAGTGCAAAATGGTATTTAGGTACAGGTGCTCAGAACGATGTTGTTATAAGTACAAGTATCCACCTTGCCCGTAATATAAAGCAATTCCCTTTTCCTGCAAGACTTTCAATGCAGGAGAAATTGAAGGTGAATTCCGTTATCAAAAATGCAACGGAAGAGTTAAACGATTATTCTTTTAATTATTATGAAATGAAAACTCTTTCTCAGGCGGAGGTTGTTTCTTTGGCAGAAAGGCATCTTGTAAGTCCTGAATTCGCATCATCACGTGATGGCAGAGCACTTCTTTTAACAGATGATGAAGCGGTCAGTGTTATGCTCAATGAAGAAGATCATATTCGACTTCAGGTTATGTATGCAGGCTTTGCTCTTGACGAGGCATACAGAACTGCCGATAAAATAGATAGTCAGTTGAGTGATAAACTTCAGTTTTCTTTTGATGACAGATTAGGGTATCTCACTCAGGATCCGACCGCTTTAGGAACAGGTATGAAAGCGTCTGTTGTTCTTCATCTTCCTGCACTTGTTTCGTCTTCACAGATTACAAAACTTATAACAACGGTTTCCAAATTAGGTCTCTCTCTTCGCGGTTCTTATGGAGAGGGCGCTGCGGCAAAAGGTGACTTATTCCGTTTGAGTAATACAATTACTTTGGGTATTTCCGAAAAAGCCGCAATAGAAAATCTTAAATCAATTGCTCTTCAGATTGCGGCACAAGAACGAGTTGCAAGAGAAGAAATATTCAAAGCCCCTGTTACCGAGGATAGAATTTTCAGGGCTTACGGTGTTTTGAAATACGCAAGAATGATTGATACAAGTGAATTTATGGAGCTTATTTCCCTTGTTCGACTTGGCGCAGTTAAAGGTATAATCAATATGGATTGCGCACAGATTGAAGCGCTTATGATTCATATGCAACCTGCAACAATTTCCCTTTCTGTTGACAGACCACTTGACAGAGTTGAAAGAGATAAATTACGAGCACAGCTTGTAAGGCAAAGTCTTGCATAATAGCGTTAGAGGTATTTATGGAAGAAAAAGTCACTAAATCAAAAGCGTTGTTTTCCTCTTTGCTTTTAACCCTTGCTGCATTTATCTGGGGTACAGCCTTTGTTGCTCAGAGCGAAGGCTTAAAGGAAATAGGTAATTTTACATTCTTGTGCTTAAGGTCTTGTCTTGCAGTCGTTTTTCTCACTCCCGTTTCATTGGCTATAATGAAACGGAATAAGAAAATAATTGGCAACGGTCCCAATAATGAGAATAAAACATTCTTTTCAAAACGGCTTATTATAGGCGGACTTCTTTGTGGTACATCCGTTTGCCTTGCGTCTTTGGTGCAACAGTATGGAATTATGTATTCAAGTGTTGGCAAAGCAGGGTTTTTAACTACCCTCTATATTCTGATTGTTCCTCTTTTAGGGTTGTTCTTTAAAAGAAAGGTTAAGCCAATTCTTTGGGTTTGTATTGTTATTGCGACATTCGGTATGTATTTTCTTTGTGTTACGGAGGCGGGAGGCATAAGTGCCGGAGATATTCTACTGATTCTTTGTGCATTCCTTTTCGCTGTGCAGATTATGATAGTTGACCATTTCGTTCAGACGGTTGACGGTGTTCGTCTTTCACTTGTTCAGTTTTCCGTTTCTGCAGTTATTTCTGCAATAGGAATGTTTATTTTTGAACAGCCGGATCCGGAGGCGATTTCAAGAGCTTTGTTCGCTATTTTCTACGCGGGTGTTATGTCTTCGGGTATAGCTTTTACTCTTCAGATTGTTGCGCAGAAAAATCTCAATCCGACAGTTGCAAGTCTTTTGATGAGTCTCGAATCTGTTTTTGCTGCATTAGCAGGTGCGTTCTTTGGTGAAAGACTTACAGGAAATGAAATCTTTGGCTGCGCACTTGTTTTCATAGCAATAATCCTTGCTCAATTACCTGTTGAAAAGTTAATAAAATCAGATAAAACTCCGAAGAAGAATTAAGTTCTTCGGAGTTAATTCTTTAACTGCAACTTAACAAAATGTTAATATTGTTTATGTAAAATAAACTATATTGACTTTCTTTTTTTGGAGGGTATAAAATGGTTTGCATTTTGCTTGTGGAAGACGATGTCCAGTTTAACAAAATTGTCTGCTCATATCTAACTGATAGTGGTTACAATGTGGTAGGTTGTCATAGTGCCGCAGAAGCTTTTGAAGAAATGGATAAAATGTCTTTTGATATGATTATTTCTGATATTATGATGAAAGATGTTAATGGTTTTGAATTTGCAGAGCAAGTTCGTGTTGTTAATAAAGATATTCCGTTTTTGTTTTTAACAGCAAGGGATGATTTGCATTCAAAAGAAAAAGGATACAAAATGGGTATTGATGATTATATAGTTAAGCCTGTTGAAATGAAAGAATTGACATTCAGAATTGAAGCGATTTTGAGAAGAGCAAGAATTGTCAACAAAAAGAAAATCGTTATTGGCAGTTTAGAGTTGGATTCAGTTGAGAATGCAGCTTATTATGAGGGGAAGAATCTGGGTCTCTCTGTTAAAGAGTTTAATATTCTTTTTAAGTTTTTATCCTATCCCAAAAGAACTTTTACAAGAACACAGCTTATGAATGAGTTCTGGGGTTACGATAGCGAAAGTGCTCCAAGAACAGTTGATGTTTGCATAACAAAACTCCGAGCCAAAATTTCTGAATGTAAAGATATTGAAATTGTTACTGTTCATGGTTTAGGTTACAAGGCGGTGATTATCGGGTGAGATTCACTACAAAAGAAAAAGCTTTTGCCAGTAGGCTCCGTAACTTTATTGTTGAGTTTGTTTCTGTTTTTTCGATAGTTGCCTTGAACGGAACTTTTCTTGTATTAATTCTGGTTAATGCAATAAGTAAAGATTTTGATAAATCTACTATTGCTTTAGTAGGTATATTATATCTTTTGTTTGGCTGTGCCATTTCAACTTGCCTTATATACTATGTCAAGGGTAGAGTTTATCACAATAAAATAAAAATTTTTTATGATACCGCAAGTAAGGTTGCCAAGGGTGACTTTAATGTAAGGGTTCCTATGTATTTCGATAAGCCAAAAAGTGAAATGGATTACCTTGCTGTAAACTTCAACAAAATGCTTACCGAAATATCATCGCTTGAAAATATGCGAAATAATTTTGTGGCAGATGTTTCGCACGAAATAAAAACACCTTTGAGTGTTATTCAGGGTTATGCTGATTTACTGCAGAATCGGGATTTGTCCGTTGAAAAAAGAAGTGAATATACGCATTTATTGTCGGAAGCAATTGCGTCGCTTACAAACCTTGTAACCAACATTCTTAAACTAAATAAAATTGAAAATCAAGGTATTATTCAGAAGGAAAAGTTCTCATTAGATGAACAAATTCGATATTGCATTCTTTCATTTGAAGATAAAATTGATGAGAAAAAAATTACAATCAATGCAGAGTTGGAAGAGGTCACTATAAAAAGCGATAGGGCACTTCTGGAAATTGTTTGGAATAATTTGATTTCCAATGCTGTTAAATATACTTCTTATGGTGGTACAATCGGTGTGGATTTAAAAAAAGATAAAAGCGATGTTATTGTTCGTGTATCTGATGACGGTTGCGGTATGACAAAAGAAATGCTACAGCACATTTTTGACAAGTTTTATCAAGGTGATGCATCACATTCGCAGGAAGGTAACGGTTTAGGACTTGCATTGGTAAAACAGGTTGTTAATATGCTTGATTATAAAATAAAAGTAGAAAGCGTTTCGGGTAAAGGTTCGGAATTTACTATTATCATTTGATTTAACATAATTTTAACAACAGTAGTTTAAAATACTGCTGTTGTTGTTTTTTATTGGTGGTGAGTAGAATAAAACAGAGTAAAGATTCAGGTTTTACATTTAATAAAAAGGTTTTGACCATATTTGTAATTGCTGTTTTGCTTACAGCGGCAGTGCTTTTATGTGTTGTGGTGCTGAAAAATAAAGAGGAAACAAAATATGGTAATCTAAATGATGCTCAAAGCAGTATCGTTTACAAAGAAGGTTTGACTTTTGCACCAACAAAAGAAGATGAGAACAATAAAAAAGATAATAACGAAACGCAGATAATCCCAAATAATAGTGGCAGTAGGGAAGAGACTCTTGCAACCAATATACCAACCACTTCCGTAAACGCTCTCGCTGACCCGTCAGGTTGGACGGTTGGCCAAATTGTTTCAAAGGCTAAGGATGCAGTTAACAAAACCAAAGGATATGCGGGGAATTTGACTGTAGCTCATTCGGAAAGTTTCAGTGCAAATGTTACGGAATGTAGCGCGGGTGGTATTGTAAGAAGCGTTGTTGATTTAATGATTGGTTGGGTTGTGAAACCGGTTAATGAAACGCTTGTTTACCAAAATGGCAAAGCAGTGAATTCTGAGGGTGAAACCGTACCTATTATTCTTCCTAAAAAGAATGCTTTTGCGTTAACAGAAAATGGCGTTGAATCTGCAACTATTCAACGTGCAGGTAATGAATATGTTATAAAAATTAATCTTGTTGAAGAAGACGTAGGAATGTATGATGTTCCCAAACATAATGCTGCGTCTATCGGCTATCTTGATGTAGCAAGCTTTGATTTGAGTTTTATGGAAGTGGATTCGGCTTATATCGTTTATAAAGGGTCAAGTCTTGAGTTGAGAATAAATGCAGAAGGTTATGTAACCTATGCAAATTACAAAATCCCACTCCACATAGATGGTTCAGCTCACAAAGGCTCTATAAGCGGTTCTGCTACTTTTGAAGGTGAGCAAACAGAAGAATGGCGATTGGATTGGTAAGAAAGGAAAAGAAAAAATGTCATTAAAACAAAAAGCAATTGCATTAATAATTAAGGAAGCAATTAAATATGTAAGGAAAGATTATGATAAAAATCTTTTTAAATTGATTGATTTTGGTGATAAATTAGTTAAAGAAGAGATTCACCATAAGGTGCTTCGTGGCCTCAAGGAAAGACTTTCAAGGCCCGGCAACGAATGGGCAACTCTTATTAAAAGAATAGTTATGGATACTGACCCTGACGTTATTCAGAAACTCATACCGCCTTTCATCAACAGCGTAGTTAAAAGCTATGACAGAAGACGTGCAGCTATGATGGAACACGGTTGTAATATCCCCTGGGCAATTCTCATTGATGTTACGACTGCTTGTAACCTTAAATGCACAGGTTGTTGGGCGGCACAGTATGGTAACCATCTTCAGATGACTTATGACGATATCAATAAAGTCATAAAAGAGGGTAAGGAACTTGGTACATACGTTTATCTTTACACAGGTGGCGAACCCCTTGTTCGTAAAAATGACCTTATTCGTATTTGTAAAGAGAATCCTGATTGCCTTTTCATCACCTTTACAAACGGTACTCTTTGCGATGATGCTTTTGCAGATGAGCTTAAAAAAGTTGGTAATATGTTCCTTACAATTTCAATTGAGGGTAACGAAGAAACAACTGATGCCCGTCGTGGCAAAGGTACATATAAAGCAGTTGTTTCTGCTATGGAACGCCTCAAAAAACGTGGTATTCCTTTTGGTTCTTCTCTTTGCTATACAAAACTTAATGCAGATGTTATCGCATCCGATGAATATGCAGATTTCCTTATTTCCCAAGGTGTTCTTTTTGCTTGGTATTTCACATTTGTTCCTGTTGGTTGCGGTTCAACTCCCGAGCTTATGGCAACTGCAGAGCAACGCGAAAAAATGTATAACCAGATTCGTAAATGGAGATTTAAAGAGGTTAAGCCCATGTTTACAATTGACTTCTTTAATGACGGTGAATATGTTGGCGGTTGTGTTGCAGGCGGTAAGCAGTATTTCCATATAAGTGCAAATGGTGACTGTGAACCTTGTGTATTTGCACACTACTCAAATGTTAATATTAAAGATAAAGACAAACATGTTCTTGATGCTCTTAAGAGCCCTATCTTTATGGCATATAAAGCTCGTCAGCCTTTCTCAGATAATATGCTTCGTGCTTGTCCTGTTATGGACAATCCCGGTGCTATTAAGAAAATGGTTCAGGAAAGCGGTGCGAAATCAACAGACCTTCAGAGTCCTGAAAATGTTGAAGATCTTTTTGCAAAAACAGTTGATGTAGCAAGAAAATGGAAAGATACCGCTGACAGAATGGCAGATGACTACGGCTTTGTTAAATGGCATATTCGTAGTGTTGATATCTATAAAGGCTACGAATCAGAGCATATTAAAGATTATGAAGATTTTGAATAAATCAATTGAAAGAGCAAAAACTCCCGAATCAGTAGGTATAAACTCCTCGGTTATCGCAAAGATGACCGAGGAAATGTCATATCGGGGCATAAATGTTCACAGCTTAATGATATTAAGAGAGAATAAGGTCGCTTGTGAAGCGTGGAGTAATCCTCTCAGTGCCGAAATGCCTCATATGGTATATTCTATAAGCAAAAGCTTTCTTGCCACAGCTTACGGTTTTGCTTTGGATGAAGGAAAGATAACAAGAGAAACCAAACTTGTAGATGTTTTTCCTGAGTTGCTTGAAAAGAAGGATGAGTTTTTAGATAAACTTACGATTCACCACCTTTTGTGTATGACTGCAGGAAAGCAAACCTCGATTCGCGGTAGCAAAAGTGATGATTGGATGAAACTTTTTGTTAATGCAAAATGGATTTTTGAGCCGGGTACAAGTTGGCGGTATGTAAATGATAATTACTACATAGCATCAAAAATGCTTTGCAAAGTTTTAGGTGAGTCTATTACTGAATATCTTACACTCCGACTTTATCAGCCTCTCGGAATTGATGTGCCTTTTTGGGAGCATTCCCCTGATGGCGTTGAAGCGGGTGGTTGGGGATTACAACTCAGAACGGAGGATATCGCAAAGTTTATTTTGTGTTATCAGAATAAGGGAAAGTACGATGATGTTCAGGTAATACCTGAATGGTGGACAAAAGAAGCGACAAGTTTTATAAGTGATAACTCGGTCAGCGAAAAAGAACCGGATGCAAGTGCCGGTTATGGTTGTGGTTTTTGGCGGTGTGAAGGTATGCCAAACACCTATAGAGCTGAGGGTATGTTCTGTCAATATGCGATTTCTTTTGATGATTATAACGCGTGTCTTATTATGACATCGGAATATAGCGGTTTGCAGGAAACTCTTGATGTTATATGGGAGTATATGCCGAATGCTTTTATTGAGCAGTGTTCGAATAAAGAAAGTCAGGTAATATCTTTACCTGATAAATCAATTGTTATAAATAAAACCCGTTCCACGACAGAAAGATTAGTAAATGGAAAAACGTATTCTCTTAGGAAATGTAAATTTATTAATTTTATTGGCTTTCCTATCAGTGTGTTACCTATGCCGATTGTCTTTTTTGCAAAAGACAGAGGTGGTAATATGAATGACCTGAAATTTGAGTTTTCAGAGCATGGTTGTACTTTTTCCTGGAAAGAAGACGGAGACTTTAAAAACACAATTTACCTTTCTATGGATGGTGAAGCGAGTTTTGATAAAGTTTCCATAGGAGAACTCAAAATGCCGGTTCGTTCTTATGCCTATTGGGAAAATGAAAATATTCTTATAATGCATATAAGAGCTTTGCCATCAGTAGCAGAAAGGGTTTTAAAGTTTGAGTTCAAAGGTGATAAAATCAAAATGTATCCGAGCTATATTCCGGGTACAGACGAAAAAGCCAGAAAAGTCGGAGATAAGTTAAAGTGTATTCTAATTGGAAAATGGTTTCATTGGTGGATTGATTTTCTCGTTCCCAGAGTTGGAAAAATTCTAAACCCTACTCATTACGGGAAACAAATATGAATAATACCAAAAGGAAATGTGAATTTTTCTTTTGGTATTGTTTTTTTTATATTGTTTTAGTATAATTAATGTGTATATGTATAACTGATTAACGAGGTGTTAGTTTGGCTAAATATGGCTTTGACTTACAACGTAAAAATAAAAAAAGAAAAACAACCGTTTTAATATGTTTGTTTATTGCTTTTGTAATTCTTTTGGGTTCAGTTTCAACATTTTTGTTGTGGCGTTCTTTGAACTATGATTTTAATAATATCTTTGTCAAATCCGATGATGAAAGTACAACATCTGCTCCTACCACGGAAAAACCAGATAGTATTGTACTTCAGGGGGATGCACTTTTCCTTGTAGCAGTTACAGATGATGACGGGAAAGAAGCACGATTTATCAATCTTATTGATGTGAATCTGGGTGAAAAAACTGTCAGAGTACTTCCTTTTGACCATACTGAAAAAAGTAAACAACACAAATCAAGTTATGAAAAAGTTTTGCTTGAAAGCGGTATAAAAGAGTTGGTTTCCGCTGCGGAAAGCGACAGACGAGTTGATATAGACAGATATATTCTTTTTACTGATACCGGTTATAAATCTGTGTTCAGGACTTTGGGTGATATAACTGTCAGAGTTAATAAAGATATTGAATATGATACACCCGATATGTTTTTGGAACTTAAAAGGGGAGAGAATACGATTGCTCCTGAAAAAGTTTTTAAATATATGAAATATATCTGTGAAACCGAAAAAGGATATGAGTGTTCGAGATTAAATGCAGAAATAATTGTTTCAGCATTTGAGGGTTTTTATAACATTGAAAAATTCAATTCTGCAGACACACTTTTTTCAAAACTTATTAATTATTGTAAAAGCGATATTTCCATTGTGGATTATACGGAGAATAAAGATAAAATAGAATATCTTGTTCCTAAAACCTCGAAAGAGAAACTGAAAGTTTATGTTTCCGAAAAGGAGATTTATGATGAAGAATAATAAAAAAGCAAAAATACTTGCAGCCTTGGTAGCGGTGTTTTTTGTAGCTGTTGCTGTGTGTGGCTTCCTTCTTTATGCAATTTATGATACAAGCCTGAAACCCGCCGAATTTGAGAATTTAAAAGCACCCGCATCAGGTATTGACTCCGGTTATTACAGACATTGTTATTATGAGCTTTCGCCGGAAGAGCAAATCATTTATACGGTTGTGCTTGAAAGTATTTATGATATGCCGGAAAGAATAGAGATTCCTAAAATGACTACAGGAAATCTTAATAAAATTTTCACTGCTCTTTCTTATGATAACCCGGACCTTTTTTGTTTGGGACTTAATTGCAAAGTGTATACGGAAGGTTTGAAAACATATTTTGAACCAACATATTCAATGACTAAGGAAGAGTACCAAAAACAGCGAGAAGAGTTGAAAACTGTTGTCCCTGTTATTCTCAAAGGTGCAGATAAATATACAGCTAAATATGAAAAGGAACTTTATATCCACGATTACATTGTGTCAAACACAGTTTATGTTGACCCTCAAATAAGTACCAGCGCGAATAATATATATGGTTGTCTTGTTCAGGGGAAAGCATCTTGTGAAGGTTATTCAAGAGCTTTTCAGTATCTTTTAAGTGCATTGAATATTGATAACAGACTCATAACAGGTGAGTCTACCGAAGATGGCGAGAATTATATAGGTCATATGTGGAACTATGTTGTCCTTGATAATGAGGGGTATTTCGTAGATGTTACCTGGGATGACCCGAAAACCGCTACTCAGGTACTTCGTCATACATTCTTAAATGTAACAACTAATGATATTCTTTTAGAGCATCGTGATATTGATCAGAGCGTTCCGCTATGCACGGCAACAAGGTATAATTATTTTGTTTATGAAAATGCTTTTATAAATAATATTGAAACCGAGCAACTCAGAATTTCTGTTGAAAACGCGGTTTATAATGCAAGTCAGAGAAACTACAAGTGTGTTGAACTTCGCTTTAATGATTTAAATGCGCTCAATGAAGCGAAAGACACACTTTTCAATACAGGCGTTATTTACACTATTTATCACGATTTAGGTCTCATTGAAGATTTGGTGGGGGCAAAGGTTTATTACAGTACTGATGAAAAGATGAATGCTCTTTGTCTTTTCTTTTGAGGTGAAATAAATGGATAGAGAAAAAATAGAGAGAGCAGTCAGAGATATTCTCGAAGCAATTGGTGAGGATCCTGACAGAGAAGGTCTCAAGGAAACTCCTAACAGAGTTGCAAGAATGTATGAGGAAGTGTTCTCGGGTCTTTCTGAGGATGCTCATACTCATCTTAAGCTTTTTAACGAACCGGGCAACGATGAAATGGTTGTTGTTCGTGATATACCATTGTATTCAATGTGTGAACATCATCTCCTTCCTTTCGTTGGTAAAGCACATATTGCTTATATCCCTGCAGATGGCAGAATTATCGGACTTTCAAAACTTGCTCGTATAGTTAATGTATATGCAAAGCGTCCTCAGGTACAAGAGCGCCTTACAACTCAGATTGCAGATTTCCTTTATGATGAGTTAGGTGCAAAAAGTGTTGCAGTTATTATAGAAGCAGAGCATCTTTGTATGACAATGCGCGGTGCAAAAGCTGCAGGCGCAGTTACACAAACTTCTGCTCTTCGTGGTACTGCAAGAAGCGATGCAAGAACCCGTTCTGAAGTTATGTCTTTGCTGACAGGTGGAAAATAATGTTTTCTTTTAAAACTTTGATTGAAAAGAAAAAAAATCCAGTTGTAATGGGGATTTTAAATATTACGCCCGATTCGTTTTCTGATGGTGGAGAATTCAATGGCCTTTCGAGTGCTCTCGAAAGGCTTAAAAAACTTTATGAAGACGGTGCAGATATTATTGATATCGGTGCCTGTTCAACAGCACCAAATAATACTATCATATCTGTTGAAGAGGAGTTGAACCGCCTCAGGATTTTACCTCAACTTGTGAAAAATGCAAAAGTGCCGGTGTCAATTGATACATTCAGACCGGAAGTTGCAAAGTTCGCTTTGGAAAATGGTGTTGATATAATCAATGACGAAAGTGGTGCTTTTAATCCTGATATGGCAGAAATCGTCAAAGCATATAATGCAGGTTGGATTTTTATGCATACAGGCGGAAAAACCTCAAAAGAAGCAACCGGGTATAAAAATGGTGTAGTTGAAGATGTCCTGGATTTTTTTGAGCGAGCTAAATCACAAGCGGTTGGTTTCGGAATAAGTGAAGATAGCTTGTGTTATGATTGTGGGATAGGCTTTGGAAAAACTCGTAATGACGATGTTGAACTTTTAAAAAGTTGTAAATCTTTGTCGCAGTATTCGCCATTGTTGATAGGTGTATCAAGAAAAAGAGTGATCGGTCAATTAACCGGTTGTGAAAATCCTAAAGATAGGGTTTCCGGAAGTGTTGCGGCAGCCGTATGTTGTGCAGGTAATGGTGCAGGTGTTTTACGAGTGCATGATGTTAAAGAAACAGTGGAAGCTTTAAAAGTGTCTTCCATACTATTATATAAGTAAGGAGAATATATAAGTAAGGAGAAAAAATGGAAAAGATAATTGTTAAAGGTTTAAGATTGAAAGCATATCACGGCGTGAATCCTGAAGAGAAAATAAACGGGCAGATGTTTGAGCTTGATATTACCGCTTTAATTGATGCTAAACCCGCAAATGCCAGTGACGAACTTGATGATACCGTTAGCTATGCGAAGATAATCAAAACTGCAAGAGCAGTGTTTACTGCGGAAAGTTATAATCTTATTGAATATGTCGCAAATAAAGTAGGTATGGAAATAATGAAAACATATCCCAAACTTAAAAGTGTTACTGTGCTTCTGAAAAAGCCGGAAGCACCCATAAGCGCAGATTTTGATTATGTAGCAGTTGAAGAAACAATAACTCGGGAAGAGTACGTGGAGTTGTCCGTAGAATGAAAGCAGTAATAGGTATCGGCACTAATATAGGTAACAGAGCAGACAATATCAGAAATGCCATTGAAGCTTTGGATTTATTGCCGGATGTGAAAGTTCTGAGGTGTGCTTCAATTTATGAAACTGAACCTTGGGGTTATACTGAACAACAAAGTTTTTATAATACAGTTGTTGAGATTGAAACAACTAAATCACCAGAAATGCTTTTAGGGGCGTGTTTGGGTATTGAAGCGGGAATGGGCAGAGTTCGTGAATTTAAAAATGGTCCAAGAGTAATTGATTTGGATTTACTGGTGTTTGAGAATTATGAAAGCAATTCACCCCATATAACAGTTCCTCATTCACTGATAGGGGAAAGGGACTTTGTTCTTGTGCCCCTAAAAGAGTTGTATGCAGATATGAATATATTAGGTTTTTCCTATATAAATCAGTATGAAAAAATAGTGGAAAAATCAACCGCAAAGAAAGTTGAAAAAAATTGAAATTTGGTATTGACATTTCTATATAGTGGTGATATAATTCTGTCTCGTTGGCGACAAGAGAGCGCGGACGGAATAACCGAAAAGTTGCTCTTTAGGGCGAGAAAAAGCGAAACACCCGGGTGGGTTGAAAAATCGCAAAAAAATCGCAAAAAAGTTGTTGACAAATGAATGTGAACATGATATTATGTTCAGGCACTCGCGAGTTGAGGACAAACTACCGAGCCTCGGGAGTAGCGAACGAACCTTGAAAATTAAACAACGAGAAAAAAGAAACCCTTGAGATTTTTTTGAGCGTAAAAGAAGATTTTGCGACAGTAGAATTCGGACTTCGAAAGAAGTTTGAGAGAGATACGCTAGAGTATCGAAAATGAGCTAAGAGCTTTAGATTAGATTTAAGCATCGAAAGATGATTAGATACAATAATTTAGAGAGTTTGATCCTGGCTCAGGACGAACGCTGGCGGCGTG
>JAZNGU010000061.1:0-41441 GCA_045576615.1 Acutalibacteraceae bacterium
ATTACTGTTAATGGAGATTTGACAGCAAACAACACTGATGGGAATTATTATTGCGTGGTTTCAGGTGAAGGCGACATCACGCTCTCCAACGGAACATTCAATATCACCTCGGCAAGCAATGCGGTCATCACGCACAACGGCAGTATTTATCTGAATGGTGATATTACCGTGAGTTCTTCTGAAGCAGATAGTTGCGCTATTAACGCCCGTGAAGGTGATATTGTAATCCAGGGCGGTTCCCTTGATGTAACCACAGGCGGCACGTATGCTTTGGGTGCAGCTAACGGTAACATCGGTATAAATCAGCCGTTACAGATACTTGTTCCACAGAACGGTCATGTTGATACGAATAATGTCGTTGCAAACGGAAGCATCATTGTTGATGCTAACGGTGATCCGGTTTCTCATGTAGAGATTGCAACGGTTATCACGGATGAAATCAACGTATGGATCAACGCTCCTGTTGGCGGTGAAAAGCCTCTTACTTCACCTGAAGACGTTTACGGTTTGAACAGTGATTGCACTGTAAAATCAATTACTTGGTATGAGAATGATGTTAAGTTTAATGGCAGTAATTTTACTGCCGGCGAGAACTATAAAGTAGAAATCGTCCTTTCTGCAAAAGCAGAATGTTTATTCCAAGAAAATATAATCGGCAAAATTAATGGAGAATCTGTAAGCACCAGAGTTGATAATGAACGCAAAAATGTTACTCTTACCTGTAATTTTGGAACATGTCCTGCTGTTATAAATAGTGTTGAACTGAATATTACAGCACCTTTGGACGGGAATACCATTTCCTATTCTGTTACCGATGAAAGCTCTGCATACTCAGTGCCAGGTAATAGCAACTATGTATGTTGGTATGTATCTGACGATGGCACCGACTATACTCTTATGACCAGTGGAGACAAGTTTGTTGGTGGTAAATATTATAAGGTTGAAATGGAAGTTATGACTCATAGCGGATATGAGTTTGCACTCAAAGATGTGGGCACAATTCAGCCTGATGTCAGTGCTACTGTTAACGGCTATGAGGCAACTGTTGTGAAAACATACGAACAGGATCCTTCTGAGAATATTACCGTACAATATAACTTTGGTATTTGTAATGATACAATTATTGAAAATATTGAGATTTTGAATGTTACAGCACCGGTTGCAGGCGAAAAACCTCGTTATACATATAGTATCAGTGGCTCAGGTTATCAGATGAATACATCAAAAAACGCATACTATGATGATTGGCAGAATGACCGCAAGCTGTATTATATCAAAAACGGTATTGGTTGGGTTGATGTGACAGATGGTGGCTTTGATTGGGTGTATGAAAATGATACCTTCCTTCCGGGCCACGAATATCAGGTTCAAGTTTACTTGAAAACTGAAGATGGTTATACCTTTGCTCACGATAAATATCTTGAAATGCTCTTTACCGCTACAGTAAACGGACAATCTGCAACAGGCAGTACGACTACATCGGATGGTCTGTATAATCAGACAATTAAATACAGCTTTGGTGTTTGTCAACCTGTAGATATTGTGCTTGTTATGATGTCGAATATAGATAAACCGCAAGCAAATAAAACACCTGACTATGATATAACTGTTGCTCATTCCGACTTTTATATGACCGATGCAAATTATGGCGAGAATGGTATTATGTGGTATGACAGCGAAGGTAATTTTATGGCTCCCACTGATACATTCCGTCAGGGTGAACAGTATAAGTTGGAAATCAAGCTTGTTCCCGTTAAAGTTGACGGTGTGAATATGTGTAAGTTTGTATCGCCTGTGACTGCTTATATCAACGGTCAAGTGGTAACCGAACGGAATGATTGGGATGCTGTTTACAGTAATGCTAATGCGGTATATGTTTATTATACTTTCATTAATGGGGCATCAGCTCCGGATGAAATCTCTGTTAACGGTAGCATAACAAGTTACGGAGATTCATCATCCATTAATATTGAACTTCGGAAAATAAACGGAACAAGTGCAGCTTATAGCACTACGGTAACAGGTAACAATATTACATATTCTATACCTAATGTTGAAAGCGGTACATATGAGTTGATAGTTACAAAGGCAGGTCATGTGACATATCACGATACCTTTATTGCGTATGGTGAAGATGTTATTCGGGATATCGAATTGAATCTTTATGCCGATACTAATTTTGACGGTGAAATAGATGAAAATGATTATCAGGCTCTTGTAAATGCTGTTCTCCAAGACGACCATGAGCAAATCGGAACTGCAGAATATGATGATTTGATTCATTATGATTTAGTAATGGACGGATATCTTGATGTTCTTGATGCTGCTGTTATGGCACTTGTGGTTAATGGTCTCAAAACAATTGATGAAGTATATGATATTAAAAAAGGTGACTATGACCTTGACGGTGAAGCATATACTGAAAGCGACCTTATAGCAATGTATCATGTTTTATCGGATATTGATTCAAGTGCTCCTACACTTTCAACATCACAGAAATTTGCTTCTGACCTTAACTATAACGGAAAAGTAGATGAAGAAGATTTAAATAAACTTGTTCGTATCTATGGTGATATTGAAGAAACAACCTGTGAAGAAAATGTAAAAGTGTATTACAGATGGGGTAACAGTTACACCACCTGCACAGCAACTGCAATTTGTACAATTTGTGATAAGCACGTTGCAAAAGAAACCGTTAACAGCGTAAAGAATGCTGACGGCTCTTATACAGCAACATTTACAAATACTCTGTTAGGAACAAAAACCTACAAAAAAACAACAACTTAAAAACAGGAAATTAAATTATCAATTCATTTTCTTTCCAAATATAAAAACAGAGCACTCGCTGAGAAATCGGCGGGTGTTCTGTTTTTAGCTACCAGTCGCCGGTTACCAGTTATCGGCGTTGTGGCAACAACTTCATTTTTCTTGATATGTTTTATTAAGAATTTAGAAATAAAAAAATTTAGAATGATACAGTATCTGTTATGAGAACTGGAGGCTGGCGGCTGACTGCTGACAAGCCGTTTACTGCCCACAGAAAGCCGTGTAACGAGAGTTGTAGTAAGAGTGGGGAAACTAACCGTTGAGGTTGTGTTAGCCTCAATTCAGCCTTCCTTTCCTTTTGTTGATATAAAAAACTTTACTGCATAAATCAAAGAATAGGGAACAGGTTTGAAAACAAAAATGTTTCCACTTGTGAAGTGGAAACTCGTGTGCATTTTGTTATTTTTGATGGTTTTATAAAAAGTGAAAAACCCTTGTAAACCTTTAGTTTACAAGGGTTTTCGTGGTCGGAGTGAAGGGATTTGAACCCCCGACATCTTGCTCCCAAAGCAAGCGCGCTACCAACTGCGCTACACCCCGAAAGATATTTGGTGCCGGTGACCGGGGTCGAACCGGTACGGTATCGCTACCACTGGATTTTGAGTCCAGCACGTCTGCCAATTCCATCACACCGGCAAATATCACTGATATATTATATTATAAAGTTTTAGAAAAATCAATATGATTTTTAATAAAATTATATTTTCATTTTCCATTTTATAATGAAGTTGTTTTACAAATAAATAAAGCTTGTATGCGTCAATTGCAAAATTGGATTGTGCTCTGCAAACATAAATGAAAAATCCAAGTCTTTCGACTTGGATTTTGTGGTGACCCGGACGAGAATCGAACTCGTGTTACCGCCGTGAAAGGGCGGTGTCTTAACCGCTTGACCACCGGGCCATATATGAGGGGCTCGAAAGCCCTTTTATAAAACCACCTTGGTAGGTAGGTCTGTTGATTTGGTAGCGGCAGTGGGATTCGAACCTACGACCAATCGGGTATGAACCGAGTACTCTAGCCAGCTGAGCTATACCGCCATATATGTGAACAACATACATACCTACGTAGGCGAATTGCTCTCTTTCCGAAAGCCTGTTAATTATAATATGCAAATGTGTATTTGTCAATACTTTTTTAAAAAATATTTTAAAAATATTTTTAGATATATAAATAATGTGGTTTTATAATTTTTTATAATTAATCATAAAAAGGTATTGACAATATTTGTTTTTATATGTATAATACTGTTTGCATTTGCGGATGTAGCTCATCTGGTAGAGCGCCACCTTGCCAAGGTGGAGGTAGCGAGTTCGAGCCTCGTCATCCGCTCCATATTTTGCGCCGGTAGCTCAGTTGGATAGAGTGTCTGGCTACGAACCAGAAGGTCAGGGGTTCGAGTCCCTTCCGGCGCGCCAAAATAAAGCGACTACTTCGGTGGTTGCTTTATTTTTATATATTGTTGAAGTAAAAGGGACTCGAACCCCACTCGCCGAAGGCGAACACAACATAAAGGTAAAATGAAAGCTCGAGCAGTTTTTCTGCCCGAGCTTTTTGCTTTTATTCAACCTGTCCTATAACATGAATGCCTTTAAGAATGAATTTTAAAATCATTTTTATACTGCTGAGGATTTCGCTTACAGATAAAGTGAAATTAGCTTTCATGTTTTCTGCATTATTGCTTGTTCCGTATCCGTCAATAACACCGTTGTTATCGTCAACCTCATCATCATTTGCAAAGGATTGAAGGAGAGGGGATGCAATAGCTAACAAGAAATATTCGCCTGGAGAAATAGGACCATAGCCAATACCGAAGAGGTAGTTTTCAACTATAACATATTTCTCTGTTCCTAAAGTTGCAGAAACAATAGCAGTTGCTGCTTGTGTGAGAACCATATCGTCAACCATTGCAAGTTCTGTTTTAAGAATGATTGAAACAAGTCTCATGAGAAGAGTGACATCTCTGCCGCTTAAGGGATAATCTTCGCAACCTGCATAGTGGGCGGAAACAAGCTCTGTTGCAACATCCCAACCATCCTTGTAGTTGCTGTCGGGAATTTCAATTCCGTACTTTTTGCCGAGCTCCTGTGCACTTCCCTTGCCATAGAGTGGCATATTAAGAATATCGTTGAGAGCGTCCACTGCATCTCTTACAAGGTCATAATAAATATCACCGGGTTTGATGCCGAGCTGTTCGTCAAGGAAACCTCTTTCAAGTCTCCATTCAACACCGTTTTTAAGGAAATTTTTGGCAAATTCATTAAGGCCATTGTTCATTGCATCAATCTGGTCGGGTGTGTAATCGGGAATCATTTTCAAAAGTTTGTCGGTATCAATTTTATTAATTGTTTTTGCTTCGTAAGTGATTGTTTCTTCGCGCATTTCTACGTATCTGTACTGGAGAGGATACATTGTAAGAGAAGTTGTTGCAAAGTCGGAAATTGTGTTACCTGTTGTTGAGGTATAAGTTGTAGCGTCGCTGCAATGCTCGTGACCTGTGAAAACAAGCTTGATACCTGCATTTGCCCAACGCTCTGCAGTAAGTGTGTGATTTCTTATGATAAAGTTATGGCTGAGGAGCCTTTGCATAGGCATATGGTCAAGAAGATTGTGGTGCATCATAAGAATGGGGTACTTACCGTCTTTATAGGCTTGTTCTGCCTGGTCGATAACCCATTGAACTTTTACTTCAGTCATACCATCTTCGGTGGATTTATTGTGGTCACAACTGTCAAGAGCGATAAGACGGTATTTACTGCCTAAATTTGCAGTATATGAACAGTCATAATCAGTTGTTACCAGTGCTTCCTTATATCCGAATTCATGATATGTTTTGATAAATGCTTCTCTGTTTGTTTCGCAATATTCGCCTAAAATACCAACATCGTGATTACCATTAATAACATAAACCTGCTTACCGGTTTCCTTTTCAAATTTACGGAATTTTTCTGCCATAACTTTGTGGTCATCCAGAAACCTTTTACCATCGTTGGTAATGTCGCCGGGAACAAGAAGAAAGTCGATATTGTCATCTTCTGCACATTGTTTTAACATTTCGTCAATAATCAGAGTGCTTTCGTTTTCCATTGCGGCACGGCGGTTAGCATAGCCGTAAATTGGGTCTTCAGAGAACCATTCCAATGTTTCTTCATGGCGAGTGTAGTGAAGGTCGGCTGAAACTGCATAAGAAAGGTCCGGTGCTTCTTCTGCTGCACTAACACTGACTGCACAAAGGGAAAATACAAGGGAAAGAGTTAAAAGAATCGCAATAAATTTTTTCATAAAATTCCCACCTATTCGTTTATTAATAGAATATTAACATTATAATAGGTTGATGTCAAATATATTTTTAAACAAATTATCTATAATTATTATATTCGCGTTGGCTGAATGCACTATTTAACACAATAAAAATTCATTTTTTTGTATCATTCCCACAAAAGTTATTGACACTAAACTGACAATGTGATATTATTTAATTGAAAGGAGAACGGTTTGAATCCAAAAAGATTTAGACAGTTCTTCTTTTTGATTTCTCACAGGAAAGGGTGTTATTATGAACATTACTATCGTTGGTCGCAAATGTAACCCCAGGGAAGATTTCCGCACACGTGCTGAAAAACGCCTTTCAAAAGTCGATAAACTTTTCGGCGAAGAGGCAAATGCCAAGGTAACGGTAACAGTTGAGAAAAATTGCCAGATTGTTGAAATTACTGTTACTAAAGGCGGTATGATTTACAGGGCGGAAGAACGCGCGGATAATATGGTTGATGCCCTTGACGAGTGTGTTGACTCTCTTATAAGACAAATAAGAAAAAATAAAACCCGTCTTGACAAAAAACTCCATTCTGCAGTGCTTGATGATTTTATGATTGATGTGGAGGAAGAAACAGCTTTTGATGTTATAAGAGAGAAAAGCATCGCCCTCAAACCTCAGAGCGTTGAAGAAGCAATTCTTCAGATGAATCTTCTAGGACATCAGTTCTATATGTTCCTTAATGCAGATACCGATAAAATCAATGTGGTTTATAAAAGAAATGAATCAGGATACGGTTTGATTTCGCCTGATGCTGAATAAGTTTTAGATACAACACCCCGCCGATAAATCCCGGTTTTATCGGCGGGATGTTGGTTTTCAACAAAAAAATCTTTATTTTTTTGTTAATTTCGTCTTTATGTTTATTGTAATCAAAATGAAAATAGTATAATATATAAGTGTGGTAATGTAATATATTTATTACTGCACAGATTTTTCATAGTTTAATATTTTACTAAATATAAAGGAGTTTTTACTATGAGCAGAGTTTATAACTTTTCTGCAGGTCCCTCCATGCTTCCAGAGGAAGTATTAAAAAAAGCAGCGGCTGAAATGCTTGATTACGAAGGTAGCGGTCAGTCTGTTGCAGAAATGTCTCACCGTTCAAAAGAATTTGAAACAATTATCAAAGATGCTGAAGCACTTCTTCGTGAACTTATGAACATCCCTGATAATTACAAGGTTCTTTTCCTCCAGGGTGGTGCATCAACACAGTTTGCTGCAATTCCCATGAACTTTATGAATGGTTCAGGTAAGGCTGATTTCATTATCACAGGTCAGTGGGCAAAGAAGGCATATTCCGAAGCACAGAAATACGGCGATTGCAAGGTTGTTGCATCTTCTGCAGACAAAACATTCTCTTACATTCCCAAAACAACTAAAGAAGATTTCCGTCAGGATGCAGACTATGCTTATGTTTGCCTTAACAATACTATATACGGAACAATTTTCAAAGAAATCCCCGATACAGGCGATGTAACACTTATTGCTGATATTTCAAGCTGCTTCCTTTCAGAGCCTCTTGATGTTACAAAATTCGGTATGGTTTATGGTGGCGCACAGAAAAACGTTGCTCCATCAGGTCTTACAATTGCAATTATTCGTGAAGACTTACTCGGCAATGCTCGTGATTATTGTCCCACAATGCTTGACTACAAAGTTCACGCAGATAATGGTTCTCTTTACAACACACCCCCTTGCTACACAATTTACATCTGCAAGCTTGTTCTTGAATGGATTAAATCTCTCGGTGGTCTTGAAGCAATGGCAGAAAGAAACCGCAAAAAAGCAGAGATTCTTTACAATTTCCTTGATAACAGCAAAATGTTCAAGGGTACTGTTGTTCCCGAAGACCGTTCACTTATGAACGTTCCTTTTGTTACAGACAGTGAAGAACTTAACGCTAAATTCATCAAAGAAGCAAAAGAAGCAGGTTTTGTTAACCTTAAAGGTCACAGAACTGTTGGTGGTATGAGAGCTTCTATTTATAATGCTATGCCCATCGAGGGTGTTGAAAAGCTTGTTGAATTTATGACAAAATTCGAAAAAGAAAACTCCTGAAAGGTTGATTGAAAATGTACGATATTCTTACATTAAATAAAATTTCTCAGATCGGTCTTAAAGAGCTTGACAGCAAATATGCAATTTCTGATTGCTGCGAAAATCCCGATGGTATTATTGTCCGTTCTGCTGCTATGCACGATTTTGCTTTTAGCGAAAAGACTGTTGCAGTAGCAAGAGCAGGTGCAGGTGTTAATAATATTCCCGTTGAGGATTGCACAAAAAAGGGTATTGTTGTTTTCAACACCCCCGGTGCTAATGCAAACGCAGTTAAGGAGCTTGTTGTTGCAGGTCTTATGCTCACATCCCGTAGAGTTGCTGCTGCTTATGACTGGTGCAAAACTCTTAAAGGTGAAGGCGAAAACGTTGGCAAACTTGTTGAAAAAGGTAAATCACAGTTTGCAGGTCCTGAAATTCTCGGTAAAACACTCGGTGTTGTTGGCCTTGGTGCAATCGGCAGACTTGTTGCAGTTGCGGCAAACAACCTTGGTATGAAAATAGTGGGGTATGACCCCTATTTCAACGAGGCTTTCAAAGGCGAACTTCCTGCAGATACAGAATATGTCGATTCTCTTGATGCGATTTATGAAAAGGCAGATTACATAACTCTTCACCTTCCTTGCACAAAGGATACAAAGGGTATGATTAATGCTGAAACAATTGCAAAAATGAAAGACGGTGTCAGAATCCTCAACTTTGCTCGTGGTGAGCTTGTAGTTGGTGCTGATATGGCAGAGGCAGTTAAAGCAGGTAAGGTTGCGGCTTATGTGACAGACTTCCCCTCCGATGAGGTTATTGGTGTTGAAAATGTTACCGCTCTTCCTCACTTGGGTGCTTCGACTCCCGAAAGTGAAGAAAATTGCGCATATATGGCAGCGGTTGAAATCAGAGAGTACCTTGAAAAAGGTAATATCAAAAACTCTGTAAACTTCCCCAATGTTGAGCTTTCAGCAGAAGGAGAAAGAGTTGGAGTTATTCACCACAATGCACTTAATGTTATGAACGATGTTCTCGGTGCATTTATGAGCAACGGAGTTGAAACAAAAGAATTCGGCTCAAAGGCAAAAGGCGATTTCGCTTACACACTTGTTGTTGCAGACAAAATCCCCGATGCAGTTGTTAAAGCTCTTGAATCTAACGAAGATGTAATTAAGGTAAGGAAAATATAACTGAAAAAATGCAGTCAACTTCGGTTGACTGCATTTTTTCAGTTAAGAACTATGTGGATTCGCAATATTTTGCTATGCTCAATGCGATATGATATAAATCCTTAGTATCGCGTGCCGTCAGGCACATATCGCATCGTCAGATATATCTCACCACAGGTATATCGCAAATCCGTCAGGATGTATATCGCGGCAAAGCGGAGCTTTGCTATTAGGGTATCACATTTCCTGCACTTGAGAATATATCATACCACTCCTGACGAGTGAGGGTAATGTCACTTGCTGCTGCACATTCTAAAAGTCTCTTTGGATTCATTGTGCCTGTTAAGGGCTGCATTTTTGCAGGGTGGCGGAGAATCCATGCAATAACAATTGTGGATTTTGTTACACCGTATTTATCAGCTAATTCCTGCAATTTTGCATTGATTTCGGGGAAATCGGGGTTATCAACATAAACACCTTCAAAGAAACCATATTGGAAAGGTGACCAAGCCTGAATTGTGATATCTTCATAACGGCAGTATTCCAAAATACCTCCGTCGCGGTCAATTGCATTATCTTCCCGCATATTAACGTAAAGACCCTGCTTTACTATATGGCAGTCTGTGATGCTGAACTGAAGCTGGTCAACGCAGATAGGCTCATCACCTAAATACTTCTGTAAAAGGCGGATTTGCATGGGGTTCTGGTTTGAAACACCAAAATGCTTAACCTTTCCGCTTTCTTTAAGAATTGCAAATGCCTCTGCAACTTCTTCGGGTTCATAAAGAGTATCAGGACGGTGTAAAAGAAGAAAGTCGAGATAATCTGTATTAAGCCTTTTAAGGCAACCCTCGGTGGATTCAATAATATGTTCTTTTGAAAAATCAAACATTGTTTTGCCGGGATAAATACCGCATTTTGACTGGAGAATGATTTTTTCTCTCACATCGTCATTCATGCCGATGGCTTTTGCGAAAACCTCTTCGCTTTTGCCACCGCCATACAAATCAGCGTGGTCAAAGAAATTAAGACCTGCACCCATAGCGGTATCAATAAGTTCTTTTGCTTCTTCAACGCTTTTATCAGCCATTCTCATACAGCCGACTGCAATTACGGGTACTTCTACACCGCTTTTGCCGAGTTCCATTGTTTTCATAGTAAATCTCCTCTCGGATATTTAGATTCCAGATTCCAGATGCCAGATGCCAGATTTCATAACAGCAGCTATAGTTTTCACGTATAGTTGTTGCTACATTACGGCAAATGGTGGGTGATAGCTGGTGACTAATTAAATTTCGCTAATAAGCCATTTATCATTCTGCCAATTTCATAGCAATTGTTTAAAATATGGGCTATTTGTTCTTGGTTGGTATAACCTAATTTTTCAGAAATGATGATTTGGGTTTCTAATTCTGCCAAGGAACCTCTAGCTATACGTAAAAATTGAGAGAATTCTTTGCTCGAATTTCGGTCATTACCTTCTGCTATATTACTTGGTATAGATACGACGGCTCTTTGCATTTGTGAAGATAAACCATAGGTTTCCTCTTTGGGAAATTTTTTTGTGAGTTTATAAATATCTATAACAAGCTGAATACTTTTTTGCCATACTATTAATTCTTTATAACTACTCATATAATCACCTGATTATGTGAAATCAAAATTCGCAAAACTCTGGCATCTGGGATCTGTCATCTGGCATCTCGTTTAATATATCTCACACAATACCCTAATTCTGCCTTTTCGTGTATCTCCCAAAATATCAACATAACGAAATCTGCCGTAGCCTCTTACGGAAATGGTATCGCCTAATTCGATATTTTTTGAAGAACTGTTTATAAGCCTTCCGTTTATGAATACTTTTTCTCCGTCAACAAGGGCGGAGCTTTTGCTTCTTGAAATATTATATATTCCGCTTATTCCTACATCGAGCCTTAAGGAAGAAACAATGATAATTTCTTCTTTTGGTTTTGGCAGAGCATTTTCAGGGATGGATTCACAAATTTCACAGCTTACGCTCGTATGCTTGACCTTGAAAAGATTATCAATTATAAATTGAGAAATGCTTTCAAGGCAGAAAACATAGCCAACGTTTTCGGTGATTATAATATCTCCGAGAGTTTCTCTTTTAATACCAAGACCGATAAGAGAACCGAGAAAATCCCTGTGTGTAAGGTCATCGGAAAATTTTTTTGAAAGTGGTTTAATACAAATAATTGTAATTGGTGGGTTCGGTTCATAGCCGAACTCATTTTCGTTTCCGAAGCAGGCAATTTTTCTCTCTGCTTCGGAAAAACCACCATAGAGAGTGACATCTCTTTTTATTTCATTGTAAAGAACTGTTTGCTCGTAAAGGTTTAAAAAATCACTGTAAAAATAAACTCCGCGATTTTGCGAACGCATTGACAGCTCGTTAAATCTTTTTTTGATTATATTTATATCTTCTGTCAATTTGTTCACTACTTTTCTTATTTTATTTTTGTGATTTTGTGTCTCTTTACAAGATAAGCATTTTCACTAATTTCAATTAAAGGTAAATCGTTAACGGAATCTGTATAGAAATTTTCGATTTTTGTATCGGGGTATTCTTCAAAAAAAGCTTTAACCTTATTTTCTCTTATACAAAGTCTTTTAACCTCACCGGTTTTGGTGTCAATAAGAGAACCGATATATCTCTTTATACCAAGCCTTTTACAGATTATTTCAAGTGAAAATTCGGGAGAGCCTGAAATAATAAGATCATCATCGCTCTGAATATCTTTATAAAAGGGTTTGATTTTATTCATATGACAATTCCAGAAATCTTTCATATCTTCGGGAATGTCAGGATGCTTTCTGTAATAATCTGCAACCGCTTTGCCATATTTCGAAAGGGCTTGTTCAATGGTTACCTGACCTCTTTTATATTTGAAAAGAGCGGTAAAAACAGAGGGAATATATCTTAAAAGTGATTTATCCTTTTTGCAATAATAAAGAAAAAAGTCAACTACACTTTCACCATCGTATATTGTGTTGTCAAAATCGTAAACATTCATAGTTTTATTCCTTAACAGTAGTAGCTTTTTTAAATCTCTTCCATTTGCCCGAGGCGGAAATTGTAACAAGTAATGCAGTTATTGTTAAACCAATCCAAACAAAAATTGAACCATTCCAACCTATTTTGTCGGAGATTACACCAAAACCGTAAGTAGCGGCGGCGCAACCAACATAAGCGGTGGCGTTCATAATACCCGTAACCGTTGCAGTTCTTCCGCAATAGGAAAAGTGCATGGGAACAAGTGTGATTATCATATAGTTAAATGAGTGTAAAGATGTTGTAATTATCGCCAGAAGAGCAACACTTACCACAACAGGAAGTTTTTGCATAAATATTAGAAGCGAAAGAGGTATCAGTGCAAAGAGAAGAATTCCTGCACCTGTTTTTAACTCGTCTTTTTTGAATATTTTGTTGTAAATAGGTGTGATTATGTAAACACCTGTAATATTGAATACAGGGAGCATAATTGAAAGGAAAACAGAGAAAGAGGGGGCGGTTGAATAAACCTCGGTAATCATTGTGGGAACCCAAGTAGTGATTCCCTCCTTAATTGCGCCATGAATAGCATCTGCAGGGAGAATAATGAAAATACCAGCCATAAGAAGCAAGGGGAGAAGACCACCCTTTGCTTTTTTCTTTTGGGGAATGTTTTCTGTAATGATTTCTCTTTCTGTTATATGGGGTTTTATGATAAATGATGAAACTGTAAAAAAAGCGCAAACAATAAAAAGAATTGCTGCAGGAATATAGAAAACAAATCTCCAGTTGAAAAATTTAATGGAAAAGGAAGCGAAAAGATATGCTAAAATTGTGCCAATCGGAAGCGTTACGGAAATGTTAAGACAGGCCTTTGCCCTCATACCGTCATTGATAATATTGGCAAGAATTTTAAGAATTGATGCCCAAAGTAGTGAAAGAGCAAATCCGTTAAATCCCCAAACAATTGCCATTTGAATGTTTGTGGTGCAGAAAGTCATTAAAACATTGGCAACTGAAGAAAGAAAAGTACCTGCAGTTATCATTTTAAAAGGCGAAATCTTATCACCTAAAAAGCCGTTGATAATCTGGAATGCTCCATAAACAATAAAAAATGCAGAACCAATTATACCTGCTTGGGCTTTTGTGAAAAATCCATCTGCAATAATTGCAGGAAGCGCTGCGGAGAAGTTAATTCTGCCAATATATGATGCAGAATATGCCGCAAAACAGGCAATGAAGATGAGTCTTGAGTATTTTTCACTTTGTATATACTGTTGAGTTTTCATTTTATCTCTTTTCTTTCTTGTTATTTGTTATTTGAAACCATTGCTGCAGCAATAGCGTTAGAGGATTTTTGGTAATTGACAAAATTATCGAAATTTTTGTAGTTTTCCTTTGTGCAAGGTTTAATTGTATTTTTACTGTCGGCTAACTCGATGCAAATACCCGGTCGGTCAAAGGTGTGTCTGAACCAGTTTTCAAAACCACCGCCAAAGTCTTTTGCTTTATTTGTGGGTTCTGTCATTGAAAGTCCAGATGAATAACAGATATCCTGAGCAAAAGCTTTATAAATTTCATTGTTTTGGGTTTTATGGGTATCGCCCCAGAAAATGCAGTTGCCTTTAATATGAACAGAAATCATAAAGGAAAAATCGTTTTCATTACATAAATTCATAAGAACTTGTGTTTCCTTTGCACTACCGCTTTCATAACCTTTGAAATAATAGTCCGCAGGTGAAGTAACGCCGTTGTTTATATAATCCCAGGCAATTGGAAAATTTCTGTTTAAATCAACACCCTTTTTGTTTGCTTTATATTCAGAAAGCTTAGAAACACGAACATATTTTTCAGGGGTGTCATTTGAAAGGATAATTTCAAGGCCGTCGGGATTCGCACAAGGGATAACATAAAGTGTGTATTCATTTAAAAGATTGTAAATATCATAATTCCCATAGTACCCGGTTGCGCTATAAAAAGCATTGCAATAATCTTCGGTAACCTTTAAAATATATTTTGTGGTTATATGTTCTCTGGCATGAATAGCGCCTGAAATAAGCGCTTTTTTGTTACCATTTCCAAGAGTGTACATTAAAATTTCTCTTTCACTCTCGGAATAACCTGCGGTGTATATTTTTATTAAATCAGGATAGCGGTTTTTTAGAGCAGTTATTGTGCCCAAGAGAGAATCAAAGGTTTCCGGAGTCGTTGTGTCAACAAGTGGAGTTTTTTGTTGTGTTTCTTCAGTTTGTATATTTTCTTTTATAGATATTTGTTGCTGTGTTGTGGTATTTACAGTAAAGAATGAAAAAAGGATACCTGCAGTTAAAACTAAAGCCGAAAATATCGATAAAAAAGATAAAGAAAGTCTGAAAGCTTTATCTGACAAAACATCACCACCACAAATTAAACATCAACTAAATATTATACTGTTTTTTAATTTTATTGTCAACGAAAGCAAAAGTTAAAGGTAACAATATTGTTATATTTAATATTATTTTGTCGGATTGTGTTGTGCTTTAACCCGGTTTGCTTTATAATAATAGTACAATTTCGTTTCGTGGTGATAAATATGAAGAAATCATTATCTGTGGCATTGATATTGCTTGCAGTAGTAAATATTTTAGCAATTTGCGCAACAACATTTTCCTTTGCCGGAGATGTAAAACGCGTTGTTCCCGATGTACCCGGAAATTTTGCAACGGTAAACTCTGCAACGGGGGTAAGTATTACCTGGACGCCTGTTGAAAACAGTGCAGGATATAAAATTTATCGTTGTGAGATTGGTGGAGAATATGAGGAACTTGCAGTTGTAAAGGGCTTCGCAGAAAATTCTTATACGGATACAACTGCTAAAAGCGGAACAGAATATAAATATACTGTAAAGGCTTACAATGCTTTTGGTGACGGAGAATTCAGTGAAGAGTGTATAGTTGTATATCTTAAACAACCAACGCTTATAAAAGCAAACTCTGCTTATGGCGGCATTGAACTTGTCTGGAAGAAAAGTGATGGTGCAGAGGGTTACACTGTTTACAGAAAAGATGGTAAAAAAGATAAAGTTATTGCTGAATTTAACGATGATGAAATCTGTGCTTTCCTTGATAAAAATGTAAAGAATAATAAAAAATATAAATATACGGTTGTTGCTCATAAGGGTATTTACAGAAGTTCATTTTCTTACAAAACCTCGAAAGTTTATATCACTGCTCCTGATTTAAAAAGTGCTAAAAACTACAATGGATATGTTAAGGTAACCTGGGGAAAAACAAAAACGGCAGATAAATATAAGATTTACAGAAAGACAACTGATACTGAGTGGAAATTCTTAGAAAATGTTAGTAAGAAAAACTCAACGTTTAAAGATAGAACAGTTAAAAACGGCGAGAATTACATTTATATGGTTCGTGCTGTTGATGGTAAATATAGCAGTGGTTATGATAAAGCGGGTGGTGAAACGCAGTATGTTTCAGCTCCTAAGGGTGTTACCCTTAAGAATTACTATTCAAACTCCTTAAGAGTTAAGTGGGACAAGGTAAACAATGCGGAGGGTTATATTGTTTACAGAAAAGATACGAAAAACAAAAAATGGGTTAAAATTACAGAAACTTCAAGTTGCCAATATAAAGATACGTCTATTGTTAATGGTAGAAAATACACATATTCCGTAAAAGCGATAGGTGAAAACGACGGTGTAAGCGGTTATTCAAAGAACATAAAAATCACCGCACTTAAAAGGCCGGGAAAGATTAACTTAATAAGCACCTCTAAGGGTGTTAAAATTTCCTGGACAAAAATGTCTTCGGCAACAGGGTACAGAGTTTACAGAAAAGATAACAGCAGTTCTGATTGGAATCTGATTAAAAAAGTCGATAGTGCTTCAACTACAGCATACACTGACAAGAAAGTAAGAGACGGAAATACATACTCTTATAGGGTAATGCAGGTTAAAGATTCTGAAAAGGGAAGTTATCTTAAAGATGGCGTAACGATTAATTACATTAAATCACCGGCACTTTCTGCGGAACATTCTCCGAAAGGTATAGTTTTAGAATGGAGTAAAACTAAAATTGGTACGGGCTTTGAGGTGCAACGCAAAGCACAAGGTGAAAAGGAATGGAAAACCCTTAAAGTTTTCACTGATATGAATACCCTTACATACAGAGACTCAAAACCTGTTTATGGCAAACAAAATAATTACAGAATAGTTGTCAAAGATACAAATCTTGTTTCTGATACAAGTTCTGTTTACGGAATTAATCCTAAAAAGAAAATGGTGGCACTGACTTATGATGATGGTCCTTATACAGCCGTAACCAATCAGATTCTTGATGTTCTTGAAGAAAACGATGCAAGAGCAACTTTTTTCGTTGTTGGTTCCAGAGTTTCAACATATAAGGCTTGCATTAAACGTGAAGCAAAGATGGGGTGCGAAATTGGAAATCACACATATAACCACACAATTTTAACCTCTGTGTCTGCTAAAAAAATAAAATCCGAAATTTCTAAAACCAATAAAGCGGTTAAGAAAATTACAGGACAAGCTCCGACAATTGTTCGTACCCCCGGTGGTGCGATAAATTCAACTGTAAAAGCGAATGTCGATTATCCCATGTTCAACTGGTCTGTTGATACATTAGATTGGAAATACAGGAAATCTTCTTCTGTTGTTTCTTCGATTAAAAAGAATGTTCGCGATGGTTCAATTGTTCTTATGCACGACCTTTATGGCTCAACAGGAGATGCGACTGAAGTGATTGTTCCTTGGCTTGTAAAAAAGGGTTATCAGCTTGTAACAGTTTCCGAGCTTATGGCAATAAAGGGAATTGAGGTTGAAGATGGTAAACTTTATACAAAAGCATATTAATAAAAAAGCAACTGGTTTTTTGAAAATCAGTTGCTTTTTATAATTACGGCACTATTTGCAGGAATTTTTATAAAATCCGTAACCTGTGCACCATATAACAATTCTTCTTTGTATTTAAATTCGTCAGGTAAATAATAGTCGATTTCGTGGTAGTTGCGGTTAGCAATTACCATTATTTTTTCATTTTTTGTTTCTCTTATATATGCAACACATGAAAGCATTGCAGAATATGGCTTAAAACTGCCGTTTTTAAGGCATTTAAGAGAGTTTCGTACCTTGCCTAAGTTTCTGTACCATTCAGTAATATCTTTGTCTTCTGCGCCCCATGGGAAGAAAGATCGGTTAAAGGGGTCCCCGCCACCTTGAATGCCTGCTTCGTCTCCATAATAAATAGAGGGGAAACCGGGTAGTGTGTATTGAAGCACGGTTGCACATTTTAAAAGTGCTTTTGCTTTTTGATATTCATCATCCGTTAATTTACAATTAACCTGAATGTTTCGGGGTTTGTGTTCAATAGAATCGTAAATGAAACTTGTAAGAATACGGGCAGTGTCGTGAGTACCGATGTGATTCATCAGACAGTCAAGCGCGGTTTTAGGGTAGTTTTCGCAGATTGTTACAACAGATTCCATGAAGTTTTCTGCCACACCATATCGCATAAAGGTGAGAATTGCACTTGCAAATGGGTAGTTCATAACAGAATCAAGTTGTTCGCCTAAAAGATATTTTCTTCTTCCGCCGTGACTGAATTTATTGGTGGCATCTTCCCAGACTTCTCCTATAACAACATAGTCTTTATTAAGATTCTTTACGCTTTTGCAGAATTTGTCAAGGAATTTGTCAGGTAATTCATCTGCTACATCAAGGCGATAACCGAAAGCTCCGCACTTAAGCCATTTTTCTGCAATTCCGTTTCTGCCTGCAATATATTCTATAAAACTTTCATTTTCTTCGTTGGTTTCAGGCAACGTATCAATTCCCCACCAGCTTTTATACTTGCCGTTATCTTCAAAAGTGAACCAATCTTTGTATGGACTTTTATTGCTGTTAAAAGCACCAATGGAATTGTATCGGTTTTCGCGATTGAAATAAATACTGTCTGAGCCTGTATGAGAAAAAACTCCGTCAAGGATAATTTTTATACCATAATCATTTGCTTTTTTGCAAAGTGATTTGAAATCTTTTTCATCGCCCAGAAGAGAGTCGATTTTGCTGTAATCAGCGGTATTGTAGCGGTGGTTTGAATGGGCTTCAAAAATCGGATTAAGATAAATAACATTAACTCCTAAAGAGGCGATATACGGCAGTTTCTCTTCAATACCTTTGAGATTACCGCCATAGTAATCGTTGTTAAGGATTTTTCCCTCATTATTTGGTTGCCAGATGGGTGTATCCGTTGTGTTCTCATGGATTATTCTGTCCTCGGGAACATTTTTTATATTCCCTTCGCCTTTATAAAAACGGTCAGGGAAAATCTGGTACATTATTCCACCCTTAATCCAATCGGGTGTTTTATAATCTTTGTTATATACAGTTAATTGCCACTCTTTACCCTCAGGGGCAATTTCACCGCACCCAGCAGAATGCAGAAAGATATTACCTCTTCCAAAAGGTGTTTCGTAGGTGAAATGGTAAAAATAAAGTCCGGCATCAAAAGAAATATTGATGTCCCACCACTCTTCACTTTCGCCGTTCATACCGCACCAGAAAAGGTCGCGGTATTGGTTATCTTCTCCGTCTTTGTGAATAACAAGGGTAACCTTACGGCAAGAGAAAGAACGGGGCATAAGAACACAAAGCCTCAAATTTTCATTTGAGGCTATGCTACCAAATATTGATTTATGTCTTATATCTCGTGAATTATATGGAACAAAATGCAAAAAATATCAGTCCTCGTAGCCGTTGGGGTTGTTATGTTGCCATCTGTAAGAGTCGGCACACATTTCGTCAATGCCTTTTTCTGCTTTCCAACCCAGCTCTTTTTCTGCTTTTGATGGGTCTGAATAGCAAGTTGCAAGGTCACCGGGGCGACGGTCAACTATTTTATAAGGAACTTTTACGCCTGATGCTTTTTCAAAAGCTTCCACAACCTGAAGAACGCTATAACCTGTACCTGTGCCAAGGTTATAAACAAAAGTATCGTTTTCTTTTTCAATTTTCTGAAGAGCTTTAAGGTGGCCTTTTGCAAGGTCGACAACGTGAATATAATCTCTTACTCCTGTGCCGTCAACAGTATCATAGTCATCACCATAGACGTTAAGGTATTCACGTTTACCTTCTGCAACTTGAGTTATGTAAGGCATAAGGTTATTGGGGATTCCGTTAGGACTTTCACCGATTCTACCGCTTTCATGAGCTCCAATGGGGTTAAAGTATCTTAATAAACAAATACTCCACTCGCTATCGGCTTTTGCGGTATCTGTAAGAATTTGCTCAATAAAATATTTTGTTGTGCCGTAGGGATTTGTTGTTCCACCGGTTTTCATTGTTTCGTTGAGTGGGGAAACATTATGTTCTCCATAAACGGTAGCAGAAGAACTGAATACCATTTTTTTGCATCCGTATTCTGCCATTACTTCACAAAGAGTAACTGTACCGCTGATGTTATTTTCGTAATAAAGCAAGGGCTTTTCACAAGATTCACCAACTGCTTTAAGACCTGCAAAGTGGATAACGGAATCAATACTGTGTTTTTGAAAAACCTTTCTTAATCCGTCAGCGTCTCGGATATCACATTCTTCAAATGCAAACTCTTTTCCTGAAAGTTCTTTAATTCGTTCAAGAACTTTAGGACAACTATTATAGAAATTATCAAGTATTACAATTTCTTTTCCTGCATTAAGTAACTCAATGGCGGTATGAGAACCTATATAACCTGCGCCGCCTGTAACAAGTACTGCCATTACTATCTCTCCTCAATATGAAAATTAATGCTGTTTAAAACTCTACAACTTCAATTGTTTCTTTTTCTGTTGTGGGTTTTGGTTTTTTAGTGGTTTCCTCTTTTGTGTTGCTTTCTGTTGTTGTAACAGGGCCTGTATTCGGGTTAGGGGTGTAGTTTATAACAGGTCTGTTAGTGTCGGGAACAGGGGTGAGTTGTGATGTGGATGGAACATCAAAAATTGATGTTGAACTTTCCTCTTCGGAAACAAATTCTGTAATTTCTGATTTTTTTGTGGTTGTTTCTTTTTCTGTATATTCAGGGATACTGCCTAAAGTGGTTGAAGGGGAGGTGCTTTTTACAGTGTTGCCTGCCTGAATTGATTCTTTTTCGGGTGCATCCGAAGGTGTTACAAAATAGCCACCGAATTTAAAACCGAGAATCACACATACAATAACCGCAATAACTAATGCTATAATTGCTGCAATTGTTCCTTTTTTGCTGATAGATGCACCTGGTCTTTGCTCGGATTGGAATTCCGCTTCAATGAGTGCTTTCTCATATTTAGCTTTTTCTTCTTCACTTGCATTTCTCTTAAAGATAACCTCGTCTGCATACTTATCGATCATTGAGTAAAGCTCGTTTGTTGCTTCAACAATAAGGTTATCAACATCTTCACCGGCATTTGCAAAGAGTTTCTTTACAACGATTTTGTCATTGGTTGCAACACTTATGAAAGAATAATAGTTAATTACAGTGTCGCCTTTTTTTTCGCGGAATATGTTGGAAACAGTTGCGCCTAAATCAGCACTTCTTAAATCAAGTGAACCTTTTGCCAGTTGGGCAGCATATTCCTTCGGGTCTTCGACACCCGAATCATTAACATAGGGAGTAAAAAACACATTGTTTTCATAGTTAGGACATGAACGGACATCCTCTTTGAGAACTTTTGCCGCAGGTGTCGATGGAATTGCAAGTTTTAAATCATTTTTTACAAGTTTTGCCACGATATTTTCAGCTTTTGGTGAAGCTTTTTCTTCACTCATAATATCTTCATAAACTCTGAATTTTCTTTCCGGTTCTTTGAAGAAAGGAAGACCTGAATTAAGAAGGAGTTCAGCAACGCCGTTCTTAATTAAAGGGAAAACAACAATATACTGATCTGCAGATTTTACATAAAAGGAACTGAAAAGTCCGTCTTGCGAAATAAGCTCAATACACTCGTTAGGAACAAGTGTATGTGCCTTAATTAATTTCTCGTCTAAAATTGCACTGCCGATAGTTGTTTCTATTCTTTCACTATAAGCAGGAGTAAAGTTAAATGCTTTTATAAGAACGGGTTTGAATTTAAGATATAAATCTTTTTCAACACCAATTAAAAGTGCCTGGGAACTTTCCAAAGCAACACTGATCTCTTTAAATAACTCGTTTGCATCGCTGAAACTTTCAAAATAAACACCGCTTTCATTGAGCTTTGATGTTATATCTTGTTTTACAGTTGCAGAAGAAAAACTGTTTTGTTCAAAGGCAAATGCTTTGATTTTCATTTATCACACCTCTTACCAGAATATGCTTTTAATATAAGTAGAATTTGGGGTCATCCTTATAAGGATTGCTTTTGGGGTTGTCATAATAACAATCGGGGTATTTAACGGGAGTATCTCTGAATTTGGCAAGTTTGGTATCGACTTCGGGATTTTCACCATCTCGTACCATTCTTGCAATTACTATTAATCTTGAATCATCAAATTCATAAGTACAAGTGCAGAGCGTTATGAGTTTGTCAGTGGGTAACAAATCAACGCCTGTATCATAAAGTTTTCTTTTATCTAATTCTTTGATATATTCCTCAAAACAAGTATCGGAACAATTGTCAAATGTGAAATCGAAGAAATAGCCATTATTACTTTGAGTAGAACCATTTGTAAGAATAACTGCATAAATTTTCCATTGATGTTTTTCAAAAAGAGTATCAAATTGAATTACGGGGTGCTTTTTGAAATAGTCAAGGCTTTTATAGTTTGCCAGAGCAGCAAATCTTTCACCGTCAAACATATTGTGACCGTAAAGAAGAGTGTTTCTGTCAAATGGTTTGAAGTTAGCTTTATAAGTTGCAAAAACCGCACCGTAACTCGTAGAGTTTCCGTTAAAATCATGGCGGAGATAGTATTTATCATTGTCTGCCTGAACAACAGGGGTATCTATTTTTGTGCCATCAATTTTAAGGTAACCTATTGTTTGAGGGTTTTTAGCGTAATAAAGTGCATAATCGTAAAGAATTCCGGCAGGGAATTCAACGTCTAAAAGCTCAGGATATTTTTCGTAGAGATATGTCCATTTTTCTTCTTCGGAAAGTCCTTCAAGGTCTTTGAGAATGTTATCGGGAAGAACAGAATCGTTATGTGCCTTTTCTTCCTGACGAAGAACAAGGAATTTTTCAATTCCTTTTTTACCTACATAAAAACCTGAGACGAGTACAGCAAAAGCAAGAATAAAGCTGGTTATACTTAAAGCACGTTTTTTTAATTTTCGCTTTCTTAAATTTTTGAAGATTTCTTGCTTTTGGGTTTCGTCTGTTCTGTAAACAGTTTCTTCAGACTTTGTGAAATAGACATAAGGTGAAGAAACTTCCTGTTTATTTTTTTTCATTTTATATCACCCAAAAGATTTAATGCTGTTTCAACAGCAGATAATCTGTTTTGTATTCGTATATTATCAGTAAATTTATTATTCAATTGCTTACAAAGAGTTTTTTGGCCATCAGCAATAGCTATATAAATAAGTCCCACCGGTTTTTCAGTGTTATCAGAGAGGGGACCTGCAATCCCTGTAATACCTATTCCAATGTCGCTGTTAAGAGCTTTTCTTGCGCCTTCTGCCATTTGTGTTGCAACTTGCTCACTTACAGCACCGAAGGTATCCAAGGTTTCTTTTTTTACACCTAATATATTTATTTTTACTTCGTTTGAGTATGAGCAAACGCCACCTTGATATACGGCAGAAGCACCGCTTACATCTGTGATGATTTTGCTGACCCAACCGCCTGTGCAGGACTCTGCCAAAGCAAGAGTTCTGTTTTGTTCTTTTAAACTTCCGATTGCTTTTTCGGCAATTTTGATTAACTCAAATTCAGTCATTTTCTACACCATCTGCTGTAATTGCAATTCTTTGAATACCATCAACTGCTCTTTGACAGAGTGATTCAATATCCAAAACCTTTTCAGCCTCTTCAACATCTTTGAGTTGCGGACGTGTTTTAGGATGCTTGGGAGTGAATACTGTGCAACAATCTTCAAAGGGTTGGATGGAAATATCAAAGGTTTCGATTTTTCTTGAAATTGTGATGATTTCTTCTTTGTCCATACCAATGCAGGGGCGGAAAACAGGTTGAGTTGCAACTGCATCGGTGCAACCGAGAGCAAGCGTTGTCTGACTTGCAACCTGAGCAACGCTTTCACCGGTAATAAGTGCATGACAATCAGTTTTTTCTGCCAACATACACGCAATTCGCATCATAAAACGACGCATAATAATTGTGAAATATTCTTCAGGACATTTTTCGCGGATAAGCTCCTGAATTTCTGTAAAAGGAACAGTGTGAAGCCAGATTCTGCCACTGTAACGGGCAACTTTTGAAAGTAAGTCGTGAACCTTCTGTTCAGAACGTGGAGAGGTGTATGGGGGAGAAGCAAAATGAATACCCACAAGTTCAAGACCTCTTTTTGCCATCATATATGCGGCAACGGGGCTGTCTATACCACCTGAAATGAGGAGCATTGCTCTGCCTGATGAACCGACGGGCATACCACCTGCACCTTTAAGCTGATTACCGCGAATATAAGCCTGGTCACGGATTTCAACAGTAACTTTGATATCAGGATTTTTAACATCAACTCTGAGATGCGGAAAACTTTCAAGAAGTTTTCCACCAACCATTGCAGAAATTTCGGGAGAGTTATAGGGGAAACTTTTATCTGAACGCTTTGCTTCAACTTTGAAGGTTTTAGCTTCGTAAAGCTGGTCTTTAAGATATTCGGGTGCAATTTCAAGAATTTTGTCAATATCTTTTTCAGAAACAGCAGCTCTTGAATATGCAGAAATGCCGAATACGCGTGAGATTTCATCTGCAGCAGCATCCAAATCAGCATTTTCATCAAGGGGTGTTACTGTGATTGTTGATTGAGAATTCTTTAACTGAAATGCACCGAATTGATGAATTCTTCTTTTTATATTTTTCATAAGCATTGACTCAAATGAAGAACGATTAAGTCCTTTAAGAGCAAGCTCACCGTCTTTTATAAGAATGATTTCTTTCATTTTTATTATCCTTTTATCTGTCTTTTTTTCCGTATCTTTCTGCAGCTTCTTTAATTGCGGTTATTAAGTAATCAATTTCCTCTTCTGTATTGAAACGGGAGAGACTGATTCTTACTGCGCTGTCGATTGTTTCGGGCGAAAGTCCCATTGCAGTTAAAACAGGGCTTCTGTGACCCATTTTACAGGCGGAGCCTGCGGAAACAGCAATTCCCTTTTCGCTCATAAAGTTAACGATGGGTTGGCTTGGTAATCCTAAAATTGATATATTTAAGATGTAAGGGATTGCATCCTCGGGAGAGTTTATTTTTACACAAGGAATGTCGGTTATGCCATTAACCAAACGAGTCTTAAGAGCTTTAACATATTCGCTATGGGCAGTTATATTTATTGCCTCTTCTGCTGCCGCACCAAAAGACATAATTGCCGGAGTTGCTTCTGTTCCTGAATGAATGCTTTGTTCCTGACCGCCACCGAGAATATAAGGTTTAATGATGCCTTTTGATTTTAAATAGATACCGCCGACACCTTTTAAAGCGTGGATTTTATGTCCACTTACGGTAATAATATCTGCATCAACAGTTTTTGGTGTTACCGCTATTTTAGAAAGTGCCTGAACACAGTCAGAATGAATAATTGCAGGAGCACCTGCTCGTTTTACTGCTGTGCGTATTCGGTTAACAGGGAGAATTGAACCTACTTCATTATTGACAGCCATACAAGAAACGAGAATTGTATTCTGATTTATGCTTTCAAAAAGGTCTTCCTCTTTGATTTTTCCGTTTTCATCAGGGTTAAGGCGAATAACTTCAAACCCGGAGGCTTCAAGGCGTTTTATGGGTTCAAGAACACTGGGGTGTTCGATTGCGGTCGTAACAATTCTGTTGCCCTGCCTTTTGAGTTTTTCAAAAGTACCGAAAATAGCAGTATTGTTAGCGGTTGTACCTGAAGATGTGAAAAAGAAATTGCTTTCATTCACACCTAAGAGGCGCGAAACCTGTTTCCTTGCTTTCTTTAATTCGTCTGAAGCGTCAAGTCCTGATTGATGAAGAGAAGATGGATTGCCCCAACAGTCTTCCATTGCTTTTTTTGCGGCATTTACAGCTGCCTGACAAGGTTTTGTAGTTGCACTGTTATCAAAATAAGCAGTCAAAAGCAATCCCTCCTTTCAATAATTCCCCATTATTTTATAATTACCTAATTATACTATATAAATGGCGTTTTTGTAAATGCTTTTAGGTGAACTTTTATTGTAAAATTATTGAATAATTTATTAACTTTCGAGAAAAATGTGAATGACTATTCAGAGAGGTGAAGATATATGATAAAAAAAAGAAGAAATTTAGTCAGAATTGTCAGTTTCCTTACGGCAATTGTTGTTACTCTTGCTATTTGGGGCGGCATTAATATGTATCAACTTGCGGTTATCAGAAGAGATGTTCAGGCTTCCCGTGAAAGAGCTTTGACACAGTTAGGAACATATATGGATGATATAGACATCAATTTACAAAAATGTATATACTCTTCAAGTCCTACAATGCTTTCCGATGTTGCGTCGAAATTATGGCGTTCAAGCGCATCTGCAAAGGAAAGTCTTTCAGAAATAACCGACGGTAATACGGAGGTTTCGGGTGTTTATAAATTTTTGTCCCAGGTTGGAGAATATACGCTTTCACTTAACCAGAAGCTTTCTTCTGGCAAAAAACTTACAAAAGAAGAAACAGAAAACTTGAAAAAACTAAAAGATTACTCCGAAAAACTCTCTCAGACTATAAATTACCTTATTGAAGAGGAGGAAAACGGCGGTCTTAATTTTGAAGAGGTAAAATCAACTTTGCAAAGTGAGGGAGAGGATAAACTTTACCTTGCAACAGAACTTAATGATGCAAATCAGGCTTTGGAGGATTATCCGACTCTTATTTATGATGGTCCTTTTTCTGACCATATAAATACTAAAAAGTCACAACTTGTAGCAAATCTTGAGGATATTACACAGGATAATGCACAGGAAAAAGCGGCAAAATTTATCGGAGTAAGAAAAGAAGATGTGTATTTTTTAAATAAGACTGAAAGCAATTTAAGTGTGTATACTTTTTACAATTCTGATGTAACAATTTCAGTTACTCAAAAAGGCGGCCTGGTTTCTTATATGCTTAAATCCCGTTATGCAGGGGAAAGTAAAATCAATGCCGAAGATGCTGTAAAAAAAGCTACAGCTTTTCTGAATGAAAAGGGTTATACTAAGATTAAAGAAAGTTATTATTCAACGATAGATGGGGTTTGCACCATGAATTATTCCTACTATGAAGACGGAATAACCTATTACACAGACCTTATAAAAGTAAGTGTGGCACTTGATAACGGCGAAATTTTAGGCTTTGATGCAACAGGTTATATAATGAATCATAAAACCCGTTCTGTACCCCAAAACACAAAATATACTTTGGAATCTGCACAAAAACTTTTAAAGAAAGATTTGCAGATTTTATCATATAAAAAAGCATTTATTCCAACGGATTTTGAAACGGAAAATTATGTTTATGAATATCGTTGCAGAGCAGAAGATTCACAAGAAATACTTGTTTATATAGACCCTGTAACAGGTGACGAAAAAGATATTCTTATTCTCCTTTATACTGACGGCGGAGTTCTTACAAAATAAGAATATTATCAAGTTTTTGTGGAATAATTATAAAGGAGTTATTTGAAGTTATTTATCTCCGGAAAGGGAGTGAATATATGAAGAAGATTATTGCCGTTGTTGCAGTTATTTTGCTTGTTGGTTCTATGGTTCTTGTTTTCAGCGGTTGCGGTGAAGATGATAATACAACAACCTCAACAACTTCAACCACAGTACCCGGAACATCTGATGCTACAACCCAAAATCCCGGTATGGTAACTGACGAATCCGAAGAAGGCGAAAACGGTGTTTTAGGTGATATTGTTACTGATGTTTCCGAAGGCGTTTCTGATATGGTTACGGATATGTCTGAAAATGCATCAAGAGCAATGCAGTAAGATTGTTTGCTTTAGCGCACAACAAATGAAATAAATTTCATTTTAGACTATTTATTCCTCTCGAAGTATCCACATACATCATCGAGGAATAAATAGTTTTCTGCATCTGAATTAAACAATCTTAGAAAATGATATTTAGTGCAGAACAAAAATAAGGAACCACCCAACACATTGTGTTGAGTGGTTTTTAAGGTTTTAGAAACTGATTTTCTGTCCTGCAAGTTTTTTGCCGGTTGAATCCAAAAGTTCAAATTCAACGGTGTAGTTTTTATGCTGTGTTGATGGGTAAGACATAACGGCAACATTATCACTTTCAGAAAGTGTAACGGTCTTCTTTTGTGAATAACCGAATGCAGTAGTGTATTTTAATGTGAGAGTCTGACCATAGAGGTTTTCATTACCTACAACAGCATGGAAATAAATTGGCTTTGTATTATCAAGTTGTGTAAGTGTTGTTTCTATGTCTGTGGAGCTATAGTTTACAAAAACTTTGATATCATCAGATAATACTTCTGCAGAACCTAACAATTCTTTTCGCAACTCTGCACTATTGCGATAGTTCTCGCTTGTGAGTTCATTAAGGTATTTCACAGTTGTTTTGTCGTCCTTGTTGAAATTATCTGTGATATACATATATTTTGCTTCAAGAATCTTATCTTGGGCGTCAGAATACTTTCTTATAGCAGTAAGAATTTCGATAGCACTTTTGTATTCTTTGTTTTCTATTAATGACAGTGCGTTCTGATAGGAACATTCTTTGACCATTTCTTTACTGTCGCCGTAATCGCCTAAATCTATAAATAGTTTAGAAGCGGTTTTGAAATTCTTATTTTCAAGAGCGTGTTTTGCTTCACTGTATGCACAAGCCTGAGCTCTTGTTGATGAATCTCCATAGTTTTCAAGGTTTTCGAAAACTATTCTTGCTTCTCCGAATTTTCCTGTCTTTTCTAACTCTAAAGCATAGTTGTATTCGCATTCTGTTGCTTTTTCTTTGCTATCAGAATAATCACCCAAATCTTTGAAAACGGTTATTGCATCTGCATACTTACCGCTGTGTGCGAGAGAAACAGCGTTGTCATATTTGGTTTTGTTTATAAATTCCGGACCGTATTTATAGCCTGCAAATAAACCTGCCAGCACGATTACAAGAATAAGGCAAAGAACGCCTTTATGGCTCTTTTTCTTTTTTTCTTTTTTATCAGTTACTTCTTTGGCGGATTCTTCAACGGTAACTTCTTCGATAACGATTTCTTCGTTATCATTAACTTCAGGTATATTGCATTCAACTACTTCATATTTGGGTTCGGTTTCGATTTCTATAATATCATCTGAAGTTTCTTCAACCGTTTCAATATTTTCGGTTTCTTCATTTTGATTTTCAACTGCTTCAGGGGTTACTTCGTCAGGCACCACTATTGTTTCTTCTGTAACAATTTCTGTGCCGGAAGAGGAAGAAATATCTTCGATTTCTTCTGTATCTTCTTTTTCAGTAGTTTTAGCACATTCAATTTCGATTATATCTTCATCAATGATGTTGTGTTCAGATTCTTGAGGAGTTTCAGAGATTTCGTCAGAAATTTTTTCGGTTGTAACAACGTCTGGCGATTGAACTTCGTCAGTATTTGTTTCATCTGTATCTGACTCTGAATTTTCTTCTGTTTCTGATACTTCAGAGTTATCTTCAACTGTTTCTTCAAGTTGTGTTCCGTCATCTTGGGGCTCTTCAACAACTTCAGGCTCTATGATAACAACTGTTTCTGTCTGCATATCAATCTGCTCATCAAAATGCTCTTTATAGCTTTCCTGAAGAAATTCATAAGAGACGCTTTTAAGTTTATCTGCTATTGCACTTGTGCCTGTTATAGTGTTGTATTGACCTTGTTGAAGTAAATCTGCAAGTTCGTTGAATTTTTCTGCCTGAGCAAGTAAAAACTCATATTTGTCATGACTTCTCTGAAAGAACATAACAATACAACGATAATAAATTTCAAGGTTTTTTATATCATTTGTAAGGATACCTGTAAATACGGTATGGGAAGCAATATTGTCACAGATTTTCCGGTATTTGATTTCGCCCACTTCTCCTGCGATTTCCATTTCAACATAAAAGCAGTCTGAAAATTTAGCGGAAATTTTTCTTTCAGCGCGTTCATTGAAATTTGCAACTAATTCAGTGAGTTTTTGTCTGAATTCTTTTGCGTCATTCTGAATGTTAAGAATATTTGCAACTTCTTTTTTGATTTTTTCTGCATCTGCATCAGCAAAAAGTCTTACATGACTTTCTGAGAGTGCTTTTTCAATTTTTTCTGTTTCATCGTTAGCGATTGTGATGAATTTTGGGAAATCTTCATCAGAAATATCTGAAAAAGCATCAAGTATTTTTTTGTAAGTATCCTCAAGAGTGAGTGTATCTTCATCAAAGTTTCTTGCATCACAAAGAGCTTTATAAACAACCGCAAGTGGTTCCGCACCATTCTTGACAATGTATTTCATGAGACAGTTGTCTGCTTCGTTGTAGTTCTCTTCGTTGTAATACTGAACCCCTAAAAGAAGATTCTGACACTCTTCACTATAGCTTGCCTCACAAGAGGGGCAAACTAATTTTCCGTCTTTATTCTGGAGATAAGCGTTTTTACATTCCGTACAAATGATTCTTATCATATATTCACCTTAATCTTGTTATTTGAGCAAATTTCCACTCATACAAATTCCATAATACCATAAAAAGACCGTTCTTTGCAACATTTTATTACAAAAACATTACAAAAACGGTCGAAAAAGGTAACAAAATTGTTGTTTTACAGAGTTTTTGAGAATTTAAAGGGGTTTAATCCAAAGTTCACACAATTTAAAGCCATCAATATCTTCTTTGATTTCCAATTCTAAGGTGCCGTTAATAAATACATCCTTTGATATGATGTATTCTGCACTTTCAAAACCATCAACTAACATAGTTTTGTCAAACTCAGGGTCTTTTTTACCACCGAATTGAGGTCCCTCGTAAATTGTTTTTCCGTTTGCCGTAATCCGATGATCAGTTATTTCGGGGTTAATATCGGTTTTGTAAGTGATTTTGAGAATATAATCGGTGTTTGCTTTAAATCCACCGAACTTGGCTTTAAAAGTGAAATGGTCATAGACTTTAGTCATTGCCATAGGCATGGAAAGTTCTTTGGCAACAGGTTTATCTGCATAAACATCCATATAAAATTCGCCTTCCTGACGAACTCCGAGTGTGTTAAGTCCGTGAAGCGCAACAGAGTAATAAATTTCACCCTCGTTGCAGGTTCTGTAAGAAATAAGGCGGTGAATAAATGCGTTTCGCTCTTCTTGATTAAGGGTAAGAGCATAGTTAATTTTCTTTAATAAAAATGCACGGTCGGTTACATTGTTATCGATGGTTTCAAGGGTTGCCCCTCTTTCCCAACTATCTGCGCAATAATGTTCAACATCAAGTTGCAAGCCGATAAGATTAAAGAGCCTTTCTGCCAAAGTCTCAATTTCACTTCTTATGAGAGAATATTGAAAACTGAATGGTGTATTCAGTATTTCGAGAGCACTCGAATAATTTTGATTTTTTAGTTCTTCTGTTGCTTCTTTTATGAGCTTCAGTTCGAAAACTCGTCTCATTTTAACTAATTTATCGCAACAAGCTCTGAAATAAAGCTGAAGAAAACGCCAATTCTCAGAAAGGGCAGGGTAATCTTTTAACAATTCGCAGAACATTTTGTAAGAAGTATCAATACAAGGATTTTCTTCGGGTGCACCTTGCCAGTTTTTCTCAAGTAAGAAAATAGAGTCTGTGATTTTTTCTTCATCTGCTCCGTACATAAAGTAACGAACATAATCAAGCACAATTTCTCTTAAATCGGCATTGCAATTCCACTCAAATGCAGACCAAACAGCTTTGTTAAGGTCATCGTGAACACCTTCTGAATAACTTACAGAACCGATTGTGTAAGGAGCAAAAATCCGATACAGAGTCCGCAATTCCGTTGGTCTTGGGTTTACGCTTTCCCTTGAAAGTGTGGCAGCGAGAGTGTAATGCCAATCATCTTCAAGAAAATTTACAGGATATTCACAACGAAGATTATGGGTTATATCCGGATAAAAGCGCATAGGGTATTTTTCGGGTATGCGTTTTCTTAATTCGTGTATAGGGAACGCGTGATTGGGACCCATAATAACTGCATCAATTTCGTCAGGTTCATCATTAAGCTTTTCGCAGAAGACCATTCCCCAATCATTGATTGAATGAGGTGCCTGAGCAGAGGGATGCATTTTAGCTTCAGGGTGGTATTTGGTTAATACTTTCTGAATCTTTTTGCACCTGTCAATAAAAATATCTGCAGGGAGTTCACCGGGGTCGCCACCGGGAGGGAAAACAATGTTAAGACGGGGCATGCTTGAGTAGAGCTTTTCTCTTGTTTCAAGGGCTTCTTCCTCGGTTTCATAGTCGCTGTTCGCGTGCCATAAAGATACGTCTAAATCAACAATATCCGCAAGCCTTGATGCTTCAACCAAAAATTCTTCCTGGTCATATTTCATAATAGCATTTCTGAAATTGTCTTTAGGTTTTGTCCCGTTGTGTTCAACAGTATTGGAACCAAAAGCCATCATATCAAGATAATATTGGAAATACTGTTCATAACTCCAGGCATCATAGGTGTTTGGTGTTGTTCGGTAACCTGCCTGATGGCCACGGATTTGCTTTTGAGGTGTATAATCTCCGGATATGTTTTTTATGAGTGTAATAACACCATTTTCAAAGGTACATTTTCTCAAAAACAGAGAATAACCAAATATCAGTCCGCGGATAGTTTTTGCAATAATTACGATTTCTCCCTCAGATTGAGAAATGCTGAAATAATCTTTGTTTTCGATGGTATTATCTGTTTTTAAAATTAATTTAGGAAAAGCGGGAGCTTTTTCAAATATGGGCAGAGATTTTCCGGTTCTTTTTTTTATTTCCTTTGCAAAATATGTTGCCGCTTTTACGGCGTCTTTGCCGGTTGCTTCAATATTTAAGCTTGTGAAATTGTATTTCATAAACCACACCTACCGATTATTTAGTTACATAAACAATATTAACATACCTTTGAGGAGCCTTCAAGAAAAAACTTGTTTTTTATTTTTTGACTTGAAATTTTATATGTCTGTGGTACAATTAAGAGGTTAGATTTGATAAGGAGATCAGGTTATGAATGCATTTACAGTCAAATGGTACACAAAGTTTATAACATCACTTTTAGGTTATACTCCCGAGCTTAAGACAGCTCTTAAAATGAAAAAAACACAAACATGGAAAGAATATAAGCCTTTTGTAGATAAAAACGTAAGAGAATGGCTTGTTCCTCTGATTGATATGGCGAATGTAAATTTTGTTGTTAAGGGTAAAGAACTTGTTCCCGATGATGAACCAATTATTTACACACCAAATCACACAAGTATGTTTGATATTCCTGCTGTTTTTCTCAATGCCCCCACAATGCCTATGTTCATTGCGAAAAAAGAATTGAGTATGTTTCCGTTTTTAAAGCATTGGATGGGTGTTCTTGATTGCGTTTTTGTTGACAGAAAAAAGAAAAATGGTTCTCGTTCCTCTCTTCAGGAAGCAATTGAGATGGTAAAATCAGGTCGCAGTCTTGTTATTTTCCCTGAAGGAACTCGTAGCAAGGATGGAAAACTTGGTGAGTTCAAGGGCGGCGCTATGAAAATTGCTATGGAAAGTGGTGCAAAGGTAGTTCCGGTACTTATTGAAGGTGCAAGAGCAAGACTTGAGGAAACCGGAAATATTACAAGCGGAACTGTTTATGTAACATTTTTACCTCCCATTGAAACAAAAGGTCTTGAAAAAGAAGATTTCTTTAAAATGCCTGAACAAATAAGAGCAATGCTTCAGAATGAAAGAGATAAACAGAATGCGGAAAAACAAGCAGAAATAATAAGCGAAATAGTCGAATAAATATTTGGCAGACAGAAGAAAAATCTGTCTGCTATTTTCATAAATTTGACAAATTGTAAACGTTGTGGTATAATTTTTCTCGTTTTTGATTACAAATTGTAACTTTTAGGAGAGCGATTATGACAAAACGTTTACTTTCTCTGGCGTTTGCATTGCTTTTTGCAGTGGGTATGGTTCCTTTTGGAAGCGTTAACTCAGTAGCTGCTAAAAAAGAAACTTACAGTGTATCTAAATCTCTTAAATATGCTAAAAAGAATTGGAATAACGGAATTGGCTTGTGTGCTGATTTTGCTTCAAAGTGTTTGCAGGCAGGCGGTCTCGATATTTACGGTCAGACAGTTTCTGATTTGTATGATAAACTTAATGGTGATTACGGTAAATCGTATAAGTTGAAACTTACCAATGGAACAAACGGAAAAATCAGCATGGCTGATAATAAAGGCAAACTTGAAAAAGGTGACCCTATTTTTTACAAATGTAATTATTGTGGCGATTTTGAACACGTTGTTATCTGTAATGGTGCAAATGAAGATGGCTATTCACAGGATTATGCCCACAATAATGCTCACAACGGCAAGAAAACAACATATACTTATAATCATTGCGGTGGCGACAGTTGGACAATATATTCTATTAAAATGAACAAAGGTCCTAAGCTTTACGGTAAAAAGACAAATGTTGGTGTTCCGGAAATAACATCTGTTAAAAATGATGCAAATGGTGTTGTTATTAAGTGGACCACCGTTGAGGGTGCAGATAAATATTATGTTTACAGAAAAACTGAAGATTCCTCTTATAAAAAGGTCAAGACTACCAAAAAAGCTAAAAGTTTTACAGATACAAAGGCAAAGAATGGTGTGAAATACACCTATATAGTAAAAGCTGTTAATGGCAAAAAAACCAGTCAGTACTATGCAGGTAAAAAAATAAAATGTATCAGTGCACCAAAACTTAAATCAGTTAAAAATTACGCTTCAAGTGTAAAAATTAAATGGAACAAAGTTTCTTCTGCTGATGGGTACTATGTATACAGAAAAGGCGAAACAGGTTCATGGGAGCAGATTGCAAAGATTAAAGGTGGCAAAAAGGTAAGCTACACAGATAAAAGTGTTTCTTGCTCAGAAACTTATAAATATACCGTAAGAGCTTATGATGGTAAGGTTAAGGGTTGTTTCAACAATAACGGTATTGAAACAGTTTTTCTTAAAAATCCAGCAGGACTCAAGGTTGAAAACAGTGATTTGGGAGCAGTTCTTAATTTTAATAAAATTGAAGCTGCCCAAGGCTATGAAATATACCGTAAATCTGTTGGCGGTGAATGGGAAAAAATATCAAGCGTTAATGGGGCTGACACAACAACATTCATTGATATGGATGTAGAAAACGGAGAAACTTATACTTACAGTGTTAAAGCTCTCAATGGCAAATATTCCAGTTGCTTCAATAAAAATGGTATTCAGTTTCAGTATGTAGAATCCGTTGTTGAAGAATCCTAAATAACAGAAAATGAAGAAGTAGTCACATGAGCGACTACTTCTTTTTTTAGTTGTTATTTGAATTCCCATTTAAATAGTAAAATACCGCCGATTGAAATTATAACACCTATAAGCTTTTGCCATTGAAAATCCACTTTTTCTACACCAAAAAGACCGAATAGTTCAATAAGATATGCCACAAGGAGTTGAGCGGTAACTATTATCATAACCGCCTGAGCAGGTCCGAGCCCCGACATACTCCGTATAACCGTATAGGTTATCAAAGCGCCTATAATACCGCCTAAAAGCATATATTTATTTTCTATTTTAAATAAGGAACTAACAGAGCTTTCACGTCCTGTGAAAAACCATGCTGCAATACAGAAGAGAAAGGCGGTTAATTGGACGAATGAGGCGGATATCCATATAGATGTCTGTTTGGTTACACCTTCATTAAAAACCCCTTGTATGCTCATCAGAGCCCCCGAAATGACAGCAGTAATAACAGCAATCATAAAATCAATCACCTTGAAACTTAATATATAATGCTATTTTTACCTATAAAATAAAAAATAACACAGTTATTCGGATTTTTCTGAATAACTGTGTTTAGTTTATATTGAATTTTATCTTTCTTCTCTGAAATAGCTTAAACCAAGGCTCTGAGGCGGTTGATTTTTCTTTTTGTCACGAATACTTGTGAAAAGAAGAACGATGATTGTAACAATGTAGGGAAGCATTTTGAGGATTTCGTTATCGTGGATGGAAAATCCTTTGATATAGGTGCTTGCAATATAAAGGCCACCGAAAACGATTGAACCGATAATTGCAAGATTTGGCTTCCATACTGTGAAGATAACCAGGGCAATTGCAAGCCAACCAATAGCATCAATGCAGTATTCCCAGTTACCATTGAGGTAGTTCATAATAAAGGTAAGACCGCCAAGACCTGAAATACCGCAACCGATGCAGGTTGCAACATATCTGTAAGCGGAAATATTTATACCTGCCGCATCAGCAGTTGCAGGGTTTTCACCAACTGCACGAAGATGCAAACCGATTTTTGTTTTGTTAAAAACAAAAGTGGTGAGAAGAGCAATAACAATTGCAAAATAAATTAAAAACCCGTGGGAAAGGAAAATTTCTCCAAACCAACCCAAATCATCTGCAAAGGGAAGAGAAGCGTTGAAGAACTTTGAGCCTCTCTGATAAGCAAGACCTGTTTGTGAAATAATATAGTCGGAAACACCAACACCGAATGTGGTAAGAGCAAGGCCGGTAACATTTTGATTAACTCTTAATGTAACAGTCATGAAACTGAAGAGCAAGCCCATTATAGCGCTACCTAAAAAAGCTGCGAGAACGGGAAGAAGAACTGCAATAATGGGATTTGCACGAAGACCTGTTTCTGAAAGATAAAGATATTCAACATAACATCCGCAAGCAGCACCAACGCACATAACACCGGGTGTACCAAGGTTAAGATGCCCTGCTTTTTCAGTAATAGTTTCACCGGTTGAACCTAAAAGGAATGCCATACCTAAGCGGATTGCACTAACAAGAAAGGATAACATTATACTTCCTCCTTTCTGTGTTTGTTAAATACAATTTTGTATTGAAGGAAGAACTCACAACCGATAATGAAGAAAAGAATGATACCGGTTAAAATATCTGAAATTGACGGGTCAACGTCAAAGTCTGAACTGATTTGTTCTGCACCACGTTCCATAAATACAATAAGGAATGAAGTGATAATCATAAGTAAGGGATTGAATTTAGCCAGCCATGAAACCATGATAGCAGTAAATCCTCTGCCACCGACAGTTGTAGTGCTGATTGTGTGGTTGATACCGCCCACAAGCAAGAAGCCTGCAACGCCTGCGATAGCGCCTGAAATAGCAAGAGTTCTTATAATAACCTTTTTAACGTTGATGCCGATGTATTTAGCTGTGTTAACGCTTTCACCAACAACAGAAATTTCGTAACCTTGTTTGCTGTGTTTTAAATAAATATAAACAACAACAGTCAGTGCCAGAACAACGAGAATGCTTAAAAGGTATTGTTTATCTGCAATGATAGGCAAACCATATTGTGGCATTGGTTCAAGAACGCCGGAACCGCTTTTTACATATCGTTTAAGGAAATATGCAACCATCTGAATTGCAATATAGTTCATCATGAGAGTGAAAAGAGTTTCGTTGGTGTTCCATAAAGCCTTTGAAATGGCAGGGAGAATAGCCCAGATAATACCCGCAAGAATACTTGCACCAAGCATTACAAGAAGAAGCAAGGGAAGGGGCATTTTGCCACCGAGGAAGAACATACAGGCAATTGTTGCGAGACCGCTTATAAGCACTTGTCCTTCAGCACCGATATTCCAGAATTTCATTTTAAAAGCGGGGGTAACAACCAAAGAAACACAAAGAAGCATTGCAAGGTTCTGGAGAAGGTTCCAGATACGAACAGTTGAACCGAAAGAACCCTCAAACATTGATTTATAAACTTCCAAGGGGTTTTGCTGTGATAAAATGGTGATTACCAAAGCGGAAACAATAAGCGCTGCAACAACCGCCGCAACCCTTATTCCCAAAGCGGGGAGAAGGGGGAGCGGTTCTCTTTTAACAATATGAAAAAGAGGGTTTTTTACTTTGTTTTCAGTTTTAGCCATCAGTTACCCTCCTTTTCGGTTGAATTGGATTTAGTCATAAGAAGACCGATTTCTTCTTTTTTAGCGGTTCTGCCATCAACAATCCCCGTTACTCTGCCACCGCTTATAACAAGAATTCTGTCACAAAGGTCAATAAGCACGTCAAGGTCCTCACCAACGAAGATAACTGCAACACCTTGTTCCTTTTGTTCTGTAAGAAGATTGTAAATCGTGTAGGATGAGTTGATATCAAGACCTCTTACGGGATAAGCCGCCATAAGCACAGTTGGAGAAGCGGCAATTTCACGACCAACAAGAACCTTTTGAACATTACCGCCTGAAAGACGTCTAACAGGAGTGTTTGCATCGGGCGTAACAACCTTAAGGTCGTCAATAATTTTATTGGCAAGATTCTTGGGCTCTTTGCGCTCAAGGAACATTGTTTTACCCTTTTTGTAACTACGGAGCATCATATTATCGGCAATGCCCATGTTACCAACAAGACCCATGCCCAGTCTGTCTTCGGGAACGAATGAAAGGCGAACACCAAGGTTTTTGATTTCAATGGGAGTTTTGTTGCGGAGATTTTCTTCTTTTTGGGTTTTAGGATTATGGTAAAGAATTTCACCACCGGATAATTTCTGAAGACCGGCAATAGCCTCTAAAAGCTCTCTCTGACCGGAACCGGCAATACCTGCAATACCAAGAATTTCACCACTTCTGGCAGTGAAAGAGATATCGTCAAGAACCTTAACACCGTCGGCGTTGTAACAGTCGATACCTTTAACAATAAGCCTGTCAACAGTGTCATGAGGTTCGGGGCGGTCAATATCAAGACTGATTTTTTCACCCACCATCATTTCTGTAAGGCTCTGTTCTGTGGAGTCTTTTGTATCTACTGTTCCGATATATTCACCCTTACGAAGAACAGAAACTCTGTCGGAAATTTCAAGCACCTCATTGAGCTTATGAGTGATTATTATAATCGCTTTTCCGTCATCACGCATACGACGAAGAACATCAAAGAGTTTTTTGATTTCCTGAGGTGTGAGAACAGCAGTGGGTTCGTCAAGAATGAGAATATCGGCACCTCTGTAAAGCACTTTAACAATCTCAACTGTCTGCTTTTCCGAAACGCTCATATCATAAATTTTCTTTGAAAGGTCAATTTCAAAGCCGTATTTATCACAGGTTTCCTGAATTTCTTTTCGTGCGGCTTTCATATTGAATTTTTTGCCACTGATACCAAGAACAATGTTTTCGGTAGCATCAAAAACGTCAACAAGCTTAAAGTGTTGGTGAATCATACCGATTTTAAGGTTGAAAGCGTCTTTGGGAGAACGGATGGAAACCTCTTTACCATCAACAAAAATACTACCTTCGTCGGGGAAATAAATACCCGAAATCATATTCATAAGAGTAGTTTTACCGCTTCCGTTTTCGCCTAAAATTGAAAGAATTTCGCCCCTATGAACAGAAAGGTTAACATTTTTGTTGGCAACAACACTGCCAAAGGTTTTTGTTATGCCTTTGCATTCAAGAGCAATACTGTTATTCAAATTTACAGCACCTCCACAATTCAAGTTAAAAGGTAAAAGTTTATAGCTTAAAGTTTAATTGCAGGGCACAGGCAAGCCAGTGCCTTACGGGTGTATTGGTCGGTTAAATAACTGTAAGGTATGGGCTTGCCCATACTACAGAATAAAGTTGAGCAGAACTACTTTAAACCCTTAACTTTTAACTTGAAAAAGGCGGAGTTTCCTCCGCCTTTCTTAAGTTTTCGGGAATTAACCAAAGTTTTCGTTAAGACGAGTGATACCGTCAATCTTCAAATCAAATGAAGGAGCGGAAACTTTTTCTGATTCGTGGAAATAACCATCGTAAACGATGTCGGAATCTTCAAGAGCTTTGCCTTCAACTGTAAATTTGCTTGTATCGAATACTTTGAGAGAACCGTCTTTAAGTTTAGCGATTGCATCTTCAACTGCTTTGTAGCTACCTTCGGGAGCAACATCCTGGTTGATACCTGTAAGAACAACAGAACCTTCTGCAATACCACCGCACCAGTCAGTAGCGATTTCTTTATCTGTGTTTACACATTCGATGATGTATTTGAAGTAGGGAGCCCAGTTGATTCTTGAAGAAATCATAAATGTTTCGGGGCAGGATTCATATGTGCTGCCGTTGTAAGAAACGTTGGGAACACCTGCAGCTTCGCAAGCACCGGGAGCACCCATAGAGTCAGCGTGCTGGCTGATAAGAACACATTTGTTAGCGATAAGAGCTTCAGCAGCGTGTTTCTCTAATGTGGGGTCGTACCATGAACCTGTGAACTGAACATCCATTGTAACGGAGGGGCAAACTGATTTTGCACCAAGGTAGAATGAAGAGTAACCGGAAATAACTTCAGCGTATGTGAATGCGCCAACATAACCCATTTTTGCTTCTTCAGCTGTGATTTCGCCTGCTTCGATCATTTCGTTGAGTTTAAGACCTGCAACGATACCTGCAAGATATCTGCCCTGGAAGATAGAAGCGAAAGCGTTGTGGTAGTTGGGGAGTTTTTCGATGCTTGCTTTGAAGCCTGTTGCGTGACAGAATTCAACATCTTTAAACTCTTTAGCAGCTTTAATCATGAAATCTTCATGGCCGAAAGAGTTAGCAAAGATAATTGTGCAACCCTGGTCAACAAGGTCTTTAGCAGCTTCGTAGCATTCGTTGCCTTCGGGAATGTTTTTCTTGATGATGTACTGGTCTTTTGTAAGGCCGAGAGCTTCAACTACTGCATCAGCAGCTTCGAGGAAGTTAAGGTCATAAGTAGAGTTTTCATCGTGCAAGCAGATGAAACCGATTTTAAAGCCTTCTTTGAGTTCGAAGTCTTTTTCGATTTCGGGTGCTGCAAGAGGAGACTCGCTCATACCAAGAACTTCAGGTTCTTTTGTCTCATCATCAGGGGTGGGTGTTTTCTCGCCGCAAGCTGCAAAACAGCCAACTACCAATACAAGAGCAAGGCAGAGAGCGAGAACTTTGCTGAATTTTTTCATTTTCATTACCTCCATATAGGATTTTTTATTGTCAGCAATCGATATCAGGTCTGAATGTGATTTTTCCGTCACACATACTGTCAACGATTGCTAAAGACCGAACCTTGTAACCTTTTTCGCGGAGTTCTTTTCCGCCGGGCTGAAAGCCTTTTTCAATTGCGATGCCTATACCGACAACCTCTGCACCGGCTTGTCCGATAATGTCAATAAGAGCATTACAAGCGTTACCGCCTGCCATAAAGTCATCAATAATAAGCACTTTATCGTTCTCATTAAGATATTTTTTTGAAATTTTCATCTGATATTCTTTTGCGTGGGTGAAAGAATAGCATTTTGCGGAATAAACATCTGAACCAACATTTTTATGGTCACCTTTTTTAGCAAAAAGTGCAGGGATACCAAATTCGAGGGCGGTGGCAACTGCCATAGAAATTCCGGATGACTCAATTGTAACAACCTTAGTTGCGCCACAATCTTTGAAAAGACGATAAAACTCCTTTCCCATTTCCATAATAAGCCCAGGGTCAATCTGATGATTGAGGAACATGTCCACCTTTAAAATGTCAGTTCCGATGGCTGTGCCGTCCTTTGCAATTTTCTCTTCCAGAAGTTTCATTCCACATTCTCCCATTTGTTAAAGAATATTCACAAAGTTAATTATACATATAATAGCCGACCATTGCAATAGGAAAATTTGTATAAATTTGTGTTACGTTTTTTGACATGCAGCGTCGTCGATGCTATCGTACTTAACAGCTGATTTAACGAGCGCAGCGTTACCGATAACAGACATACAGCTGAAAGCCATAACGAGAGCAAGAACCAAGCTCAACAATTTAGTTGATTGTTTCATAAAGTTTTACCTC
>JAZNGU010000062.1:0-2117 GCA_045576615.1 Acutalibacteraceae bacterium
TTCTTAAATCAGTCGAAAGTTTCATTTACAAATTATAACGAAGCTAAGGAAGAACTTGCAAATATTATCTCTTGCGGCTACATAAGCGATAAAGAATTTGATAAAATTGTAATAGATGCGTTAAACGATATATTAGATAAAAAAGCGCCCATTATTAATTATGTAGGTTTTAAGACTTTTATTCTTTCTATCCCCGAGAATTTAAAAGAAGAAGTACTAAACACAAGTCGTTATAATGATTTTTGGGCGGGATATTTTTTCTCAGAGTCCTTAATATTGCAGAACGACGACGAAGAAAAAATCAAGGAATATCAAACTTTAATGCAAGAGGTTAAAATTAATGATGCTGTTTCTACGAGCATAAACGACAATTTATTATTGGTTTTATCTATAAAAATAAACAAATACCTTGCCGATGACATTATTGACAATAACGAGGAAGAACAAATCAGCAAATTCCTTGAATATTCCTCATTGTCAGATACTGCCACTCTCTACAAAAGCAGTGCATACCAAAGACTAATACAGTCTTTGATTTTAAGGGATATTCAAGAAGGAAAAGATGTTGAAAAAAGACTTATTGTTGGAAATCTTCCTATTCTATTGGGGAAAAAGGAACAACTCCTTTGGGTCTTCAAAGATGTTAAAGGGTATGAGGAAAAGACAGGGCGTAGATACGTTGGCGGGTCTAGCGGTGTAAGTATGAGGGTTTGCAAAGGAGTGTACTACCGTGTTGGAGCAAGCAAGGGGCATTCTATAGAATATCAGTATCATAATGAACTGGGAAGTGGAGTTTTTATAGTTACTAACAAGAATTTATATTTTATAGGTGATAAGCAGGTAAAAATAAGTATTTCAAAAGTGTTATCATTCAAGCCCTATAGCGATGGAATAGAACTTGTAAAAGATGGCGCAAACCCTAAACCATATACATTTGTTGGGTTTGACCCTTGGTTTGTTGTAAACGCGATGCAGTTATTAGTTGAATAAAAATTATAGCCACTAGTTTAACTGGTGGCTATAATTTTAACATTTACAGATTTATAAACAAAAATAAATCGCTGTTGATGATAGTAGAACAAGTAATGCAACAACTCCCAAGCAACCTCCATTGTCTTTTTTAGGGTCATATCCCCTCAAATTATCAATATAATCTTTCGCTTCTTTTAAACTGCAATTATTATCTTCCTTGTATTCTTTTACAGCTTGTAATAATTGTCCTTTATTGATTAACTCAACATACTTGTTATTTTCAAGATTAACATCAATCTTCATTTTCTTATCATTTTCCATAATCTTATATTATTAGATTTTTCGCAAAAATAGCAATAAATTTCATCTATTTACAAATATCAAAAAAATAAATAAATTCTTGCCACCGGCATAGCCTATGCAAGAATTATATATACTAATACCTATTTTATTTCATTATCAAATAAGAATAAGGGATAATCAATTTTGTAGTCAACGAATATAAGGATAGGGGTTACATAGATAAAACGCCCCACGAGGGGGCGTAAATGCTGTTTTAAGATTTGATACTATTACCAACCTTGTCAAAAGTTACCATATCACAAACATTTCGAGATGTTGTTTTGTTTAAATTTGAGAGTTTTCCTCAAAAACCACTTGCAAAATAGAATTTTGCATACTATTTTTGAAAAGTTTTTGAGATTTATTAGCAACAATCTAACAATCAATCATATGTTACTAGAATTTTCTTGTGCAAACTTCAGGTCAATACATAACATTTGCACATTATCAATGGTCGCTCAAAAAATCACAGATGAGCCTAAAAACAACATAGCCTACATAAACAACAAACTAAACGTACTTAAGACAGCTGCTATATATGGAGCGAATTCGAGTGGTAAGTCAAACGTACTTAATGCTTTTGCTGCAATGATTTGGCATATTATGCATTCAGTTAGTTTAAATGAAGGAGACGAACTATTCTATGAACCATTTAAATTATCCTCTACTCAAAACAAACCAACTTATTACGAAGCTAGATATATTTTAAATAATCAAATTTATCGTTATGGTTTTGAACATAATAACACTAAGATAATTAGCGAATGGCTTTATACTTCTCCTATTGGAAATAAAAAAGAACA
>JAZNGU010000063.1:0-22404 GCA_045576615.1 Acutalibacteraceae bacterium
CCGTTACTTTCTTTACAATTCCTATTTTAAATTCTGCTGTATATCTTTTGTTTTTTCTCATATTATCACTCCTTTGTTTTACTATATCACAAAAAGAAAAAGTAGACACTTTTGGGTGTCTACTTTTAGTTTACTCTTTCAACTTCTTGTTGAGGAGAATTTTTTATATTTCAGGAAACACACTTGCAACCTCGTTTAATATACATTCCGAACGTTGCTTTTCCTTTTTATATTTTTCGCTGTTTCTTGCGTTTTCATTTTTCCAAACAGAAAGAATTTCAGGAAATGTCAGAACAGTTTCAAATGCAGCTTTTTTGCCGTATTTATTTTTTATAAGATCTATAATTTCACAAGGGGCACTTTCGTCACACGAAAACAAAAAACCCTTTGATGCTGCAAAAACGCAAAGCTTTCTTACGCTTTCTTCTTCCCCTTTTTCGCCGCAGGAAAGAAGGCAATCGATTCTTTTCTCAATTTCTTCCAGAGGAAGCATAAAAGCCTGCACCATAAGGCAACCAATATCTTTTTGAGAAAACCCTCTTTTCATAAAGGAAGCAACATAACCGCCAACAATTTTGTCAACATCCTTATTAACCTCATGAGGTGCGGTTGTGCTATCTAAAATCCATTGAGGAACAAAATTTTCACTACTCATATTCTGCCACCTATTTCTTTAACAATCAAATCAACACATTCTTCTGCAGATTTGCCATCACATTCAACTGTGAAATCTGCATATTTTTCATAAAGAGGTGCTCTTTCCAAATAAAGTTGTGAAATGGTTGTCCCCTCTTTCATAGCAATTCCACGGGTATGTATATTTTTAATTCTCTTTTGGAGTTCTTCAGGACTAACTTTAAGATATACGATTATACCGTTTTCTTTAAGTTTTTTCATAGCCTTTTCGCCGTAAACCGCACTTCCGCCGGTTGCCATAACAGAATTTCTGAACTCCTGCTGACAAATTACATTTTCTTCAAGTTTGATGAATTCTTCAATACCAATTTTTGAAATTGTATCACAAAGACTTTCACCTGTTTCTTTCTGAATACTCAAATCTGTATCACAGAAATCAAAAAGCAATGATTTTGCAAGTATAACTCCAATAGTACTCTTCCCCGCTCCGGGCATACCGATAAGAACAATATTCTTCATATCAATCCCCACTATAAGTAGGCGCATTTTTAGGAGCTGTACCTTTAATTACTTCGTGATAGTATTTATATGTCATAGGGACATCTTTCTTAAGGTTTCCCGCATCTGTAACTTCACCGAGAAAAACAGTATGTGTAGCAGTTTCCATTGTATCAATAACCTTACAAGTGATGTAACTCATAGCATCGGGTAAAACAGGAAGATATCCTTTAACAAAGGGTTCAACCCCTTCAAATTTATCAACATCTCTACCGCTTCTGAAACCAAAAGAACCAATAACCATAGGGTCAACATTTTCGCCTAAAATATTAATAGCAAAAACGCCTGTATCTTTAATACACTCATTGGTATAGTTATCATGGTTTATTGAAACTGCAATGGTAGCAGGTGTAGAGGTTATCTGCATTGCTGAGTTGGCAGTGCAACCGGTTGCCTTACCTTTGGCCCAGGTTGTCACTACGTATACTCCGTATGATAAATTAAACAATGCTGTTTTATCCATTACATTACCTCCAAAATATGTAAACTAAAATCTCTTTCAAAAAACCGACGAAACCGTAGTTCCGTCGGTTTTCGGATTACACTTCTCTGAAAACGTCTTTACCCAGACTGCATACGGGACAAACCCAGTCATCAGGAATATCTTCCCATGCTGTGCCGGGAGCGATGCCGCTATCCGGATCTCCTAATTCAGGGTCATAAACATATCCACAAGGACATTCATATTTCATAAAAAGACTCTCCTAACCATTATTTGATTCAGTCATCTAAATCTTTTTCAGAAAACTTGATTTTCCCACTGACAGCGTCGATATCGTAATCATAATCATATTTTCCGTTTTCAAAGCTTACCTCATACTCGTAGGCGCCATTTTCGAAATCAAGTTCAACTTCTAAACCTCTGACATCTGCTTCTTTGAGACCTGCATGGTCCAAAGCAATTTTCTTAGCTTCCTCACGAGAGATTTTCTTGACTGCTTCACTTGTAGTTTTAACTTCTTCGGGCTTTTTATTCGCCTTTATTACAGATTCAGTAACCTTTTCAGTAGGTTTAACTGCTTCAGTTTTTGGTTCTTCCTTCTTTTCGGTTACATAAATTATCTCTTGAACAACCTTTTCTGTTACTACTACAGGTGTTTCTTCAACAACCTTCTCAGCAGTTTCAGGAACAACAACTTCCTCATTGACCACCGCTACAGTTGTGCTTTCAATTGTAGTTTCAGAAGATGTTTTTTTCTCACTAATCTTTTCGCCTGCAATAAATCCACCGCCACCGACAACAATTAATGCCAGAACAGCAATCAAAACATTTTTCTTCATTATAACGCCTCCTCTCTTATTAATATGAGGTTCTTTAATCTATTAACCGAAATATCTCTTAAGGAGACCTTCGAATGCTTTGCCGTGTCTTGCCTCGTCACGAGCCATTTCGTGAACAGTGTCATGGATAGCGTCGAGATTCTGTTCTTTAGCCATTTTAGCAAGCTCGAATTTACCTGCAGTTGCGCCGTTTTCTGCTTCAACTCTCATTTCGAGGTTTTTCTTTGTGGAATCTGTTACAAGCTCGCCAAGAAGCTCTGCGAATTTAGCTGCATGTTCAGCCTCTTCATAAGCTGCTTTTTCCCAGTAAAGACCGATTTCGGGGTAACCTTCTCTATGTGCGACTCTTGCCATTGCAAGATACATACCAACCTCTGTGCATTCGCCTTCAAAGTTTGCACGAAGACCAGCTATAATTTCATCACTTACACCCTTTGCTACGCCAAGAACATGCTCTGCTGCCCAAGTCATTTCTTCATCTTTAACTTCAACAAATTTTTCTGCGGGAGCTTTGCAAAGAGGGCAAGCTGCAGGAGGATTTTCGCCTTCAACGATTTGACCGCATACTAAACATTTCCATTTTTTCATAATAATTGACTCCTTTAAATAAACTTTTTTTGATTTAACATATTTTATATATTATCGCGGCAATCTTTGCAGATTCCGTAATAAACTGTTTTTTGAGATTCAACCAAGTGACCTAAATTATCAAAAACCTTAGGCACCTCATTCTTGCAAAAGATATCTGTAATGACATCGCATTTTTTGCATAAGAAGTGAATATGGTCTTCAAGGTTACCCTCGTAGTGAACCTTTTTATCACTACTTTCAACTATGGTTATAATCCCCTCATCGTGAAGCTGACCAAGATTTCTGTAAACGGTTCCAAGACTTATATTAGGAATTTTTTCTTTAACCCGTTCATATATCATATCTGCAGTCGGATGGTCGCAAGAGCATTTCAAAACCCTCAGAACTTCATCTCTTTGCTTTGAGCTTCTCATATGACCATCTCCTTCCTTATATCTAAATAGTAACAATTACTATTTACAGTTATAATATAACAAACCGAAAACACTTTGTCAACACTTTTTCAAAAATTTATTTTAATTTTTTAAACAACTCATAATATTCATTACAAGCGTCTGAAAGCTCCATGTAAAATTCTTTTGTTTCTTCGTTAAGCAGAAGATATTTACCGACCCGCCTCACACCTTTTACAAAGCGTTTATTAAACTTATAATCAGGTAAATAAAGAGGACAATCAGCTCTATAATCAAAACAAACTTTCACTCTGCTTTCGCCCTCTTCATTTACAACAACAGGGAAAAGCGGATAAATTCTACAGGAAAGCGGTCTGCGATTTCTGTCGCAAGTTCCGTTACAAACCGCCAGTTTATCGCCACCTTCTGTTTCTAATATATTTATATTCGGGTCAATAATCTTTTCTTCACCTGGAAAAAGAAGCATACCCGTTTTATTATCACCTTTACAGCATTTTCCATTACAAATTTTTCCGCAATCGAAATTCAAAGGTGTTGTATTTCTTAAAAGGGAATAACACCTTTTAATAACATTTTCTTTTTTCATTTTAATACCTCTGACTATTTTCAAAAAAACTTCCCATAATAATATTGGTGGCGGACAAATCCGTATACCTATTTTTATAGGAGGTTGCAAATTATGAACGAACAGAAAAACAACAGTATCGGTTGCACAGTTGATTCTTGTGTTTACCACGCTAAAGATGCTAACTACTGCACAAAAAACGCCATTGAAGTAGGCGCTTGTAATTGTGAAGCAAAATCAATCGATGCAACTTGTTGCCAATCCTTTAAAGTGAAATAAAGCCAAAACAAAAGCAAAATCCGTCCTTTTGAGGACGGATTTTGTTTTATTTGTCGTCCGTCACAAGATTTTCCACTTTGTCGGCAACTACCATTTTATTGTTTTTGGGATTACCTGCATAGGTATTCCCACGAAGAACAACCTCAGAACTACAAGATACATTTACAGCATGTGTATTATTCAAAACAAAAAGATTGTTTTCTATTAATATATTTCTATGAACAGGTCCGTTATATTTTTTGTTTTCCGGCTTAATAAGGATTGCATCTTCTTCACAGTTCATAAAAGCATTTCCGCGAATTATAACATCGTTTACGCAACCGCTTTCAAACCAATGAGATGCGTCATCAGAAATAAGCACACCACTCATACCCGTATTCAGAAATTTATTGTCTTCAATTCTTATTTTACCACGAGTAGTGGCAAGAACACCCCTTGTCACAATTCTGTTAATAGTATTTCCACTGAATTCAAAATCAGGATTTGCTGAAACATTTTCAATAACCCCACCCTCACCCAATGGTGCATCATAGGTGGCAGTTGTTATATCATAATAATATTTATCTCTCAATTCAGCTTTCAAGACCTTGGTTCTTCCAACCTCAACAAGTGTTTTCGGGTCTACAAATGCAATTGTATCACCCTCTTTTATACATTCAAAGCCATAGGTCTGAGGGTGTGGGAATTTTACGGTTATTTTATCTTTGTTACTGTCAACAATTTTAAAATATATTCCGTGAACATTACAAACATCATCCCCAGCTCCATCAAAATTACAGCCTTTTACTGCAATTTTACCCCGACACATACTGAATTGCATAAAATCGGCTTTTGAGCAAAAATCCACCTCACTGTCTTTGATAGGTGAAAAATCAAGATTTTCCAAGGTTATGTTTTCACTATTCTGCGCAACAAGTGCGAATGCAGGATTATAATTTTGTTTAATATTTTTTAAAGTTATCTTTTTAGAATTATTAATAAGAATACCTACCTGGTCACGTATAACAGGAAAAATATAAAAAATCTGTCCTTCAACAAAATTTTTAGGTAAAAGATATCTTACATTAAAAACTCTTTCAGAAACCTGACGAATATTGGAAGCACCCTGAAAAGGGTGTGCACCACTTCGCTTTATATGATAATAATTATCCGGCTTTGCAGTAGGCATCCACCAACCGCTGTTTTTAAAATCGGTGAATTTCATTTTATAATCGGTACCATACCAATAGTATTCGCCGTTTTCTTCTGTGAAATCACTTATCTCGTCAATTTTAAAGGTTACATAAAACGATGAAGCTTTCACAACAGTTAATTTATGGACATTGGGTTTAACCGTAACAATTGTAAGATTTTTCAAAACAATATTTTCACAATTATTTATAAAAAAATTTGTCATATTGCCGTCAATTATAAAAACAGCATCGTTACAGTCAATTTCCATGTTTTTGACATTTTCTATGGCAAATCCGATTTTTCTTATATTAGGTTTTTCTCCGTTTTTATATTCATCTTCTGCAACTGTATTTGATATAAAAATCTCTCTGTTTTCAGCATTTTTGCTCATAAAAACATACTTACCCTTTGAAAGCGTAAGGTTTTTTCCTACTGCAGTCTGAGCAGATGTATTAAAAAGATTTTTAAAAGCTGTTGTCGCCTCTGTATTAGGCTTAACACTGAAAGATTCTGGGTATATAACCACACTAACACCTCATATATATAATACAATATATATATTACAATACGCCATCTAAAAAAGCAATTATATAAATATTACAAATTAATTATAAATTTTTTATATGCACAAGAAAAGACCACCGCATTTTCGCGATGGTCTTTTCTTGAACGAGAAGTTTTTTACTTCTTGCGTATCGTATTGGCATCTTCATAATAACCCGACCTTGTTGTTATCATGTTGCATAAATGTGAACAAATTATGAACATTAATAATACTTTTTTACATATTTTTATTTTTGGCTTCCGCTTTGTTAATTTACACCATATATCGAACTAAGATTTTGTACAGTTTTTCAGTTTTAAAATATGTGAAAAAACTCTGTTAATTATTGAAAGAAAAAGATAAATGTGGTAATCTTATTATGTATTAATAATAGCATCCGCTAAAGCGGAACGGAGGTATATTATGGCAAATATTCTTGATGCTTTCAAAGAAAAGCAAACAGAAAAAAAGGTTTATGACGGCAAAAAAATCAAAGTCGGTATTATCGGTTGCGGTTGGATTGCAGAAGCACATCTTCAGAGCTACTTAAAATGCGAGGATGTTGAGGTTGTTGCATTTGCAGACCTTGTACCCGGCAAAGCAGAAGCCTTTGCAAAACAGAATGGTGTTGAGGGTAACTACTATTTAAGCGACAAAGAGCTTATCGACAATGAAAAAGACCTTGACGCAGTTTCAATTTGTACATATAACCGTGAGCATGCACCTTGTGCTATCTATGCTCTTGAGCACGGCGTACACGTTCTTCTTGAAAAACCCATGTGCGTAACTCTTGATGAAGCAGTTGAAATCTGCAAAGCAGAGAAAAAGAGCGGTAAAATTCTTTCCATTGGTTTCCAGCCCCGTTTTGACGAGAATATGAAAATGGTTAAAAAGATTTGCGAAAGCGGAGTTCTTGGTAAAATCTATTACATCCAGACCGGTGGCGGAAGAAGAATGGGTATTCCCACTCCTTTCGGTACATCTTTCATTCAAGAAGATACAGCAGGGCTCGGTGCTCTTGGTGACATTGGTTGCTATTCACTTGATATGGTTCTTAATGCTATCGGTTATCCAAAGCCCCTTACCGTAACAGGCTTTAAAGCAGGTCTTTTCGGTAAAAAGCCCGAATATCTTCAGAAACCCGAATACACAGAAGTTTTCGGTGTTGATGACTTTGCCGCAGCATATGTTCGCCTTGAAAACGACATTGTTCTTGACTTCCGTATTGCTTGGGCAATGCACTGCGACACCCCCGGTGACACAATCATTATGGGTACAGAAGGCGGTCTTCGTATTCCTTCAACAGAATGCTGGAACGGTTCAATCGGTGGACCTATGACAATTTATCACAATATTGCTGGTGAATGCGTAGAAACAGTTATTCCTGAGTGCAACAATGACGGCGACAACTTTGATAAGAAAATCCGCTCATTCATTGATGCTATTGAATTCAATCTTCCTGCACCCGTTCCCTCAAGTCAGATTATTTACAATCAGGCAATCATTGATGGTATCGCTCGTTCTTCCGACCTTGGCAGAGAAGTAACAATCGAAATTCCCGAAATCTGATTATATAAAACTTATGACCGAAACAGAATTTTAAAAATTCTGTTTCGGTCATTTTTTAGTTAATATCTAAAGGTGAAACTCTGTCTTCGGCTAATTCAATATTTGATTCGCCATAAATGGCAGTTTGCAGGGTGTGTGCGGCAAGCGGGTAATCAACTGCCCAATACCAGACATCCCCCGAATGCGCCTCTCTGGAAGCCTCATCGGGCATTACAATCTGTTGCACCTCAAAGTTTGCCCAACCACCTACAACTGCTTTTGTTGCAAGAGAAATTACCTCAGTTTCCTGATAACTTGTTTTTAAATACGGCAAGAAGGTTTTAATATAACCGGTTATTTCCGATGTCTGAATTGTAGCTGCTTTCTGAAGAAGACCGATCATAACCTGACGTTGTCTTCGGGTTCTGCTCACATCACCATCAGAGTCACAATTTCTGCTTCGACAGAATGCAAGAGCTTCATCACCATTAAGGTTTACTGAACTGCCGGCAACAAGATCAAATCCATAGCCCTTGTTAATATAGTCCGCCTCATACTGTTGAACAGGGACGTTAACCCCACCCAATTCATCAATTACAGCTTTAAAGAAAGAAAAGTTAATCATCGCATAACCATCAATGCGGGTTTTAAAATGACTTTCAAGAGTATTGATAAGGTTATCTACCCCGTAAAACGGAAACGCAGAGTTAATTTTATTAAAACTTCCCACACCTTCTGGTGATTCAAGATAAGCAAAGCTATCTCGCATAACTGAAGTTAAAGTAATCGTTCCTAATTTTTGATTTATTGAAACAATAATCATTGAGTCCGAAAGACCGGAAACAGTATTTTTGTTTCGGGTATCAACACCAACACAAAGAACATTCAAAACATCTTTGGAGTACATAACATCTCCGCCGTTTGTTGCCCATTCTTTAAGTGCGGCTTTAAATTCTGCTGCATTACCTTCAAAAATACTATCAAATTCGGGATCATCCTCTAATGCTGTAGGCTGTGTTTCATCATCAAAGTCGTAAGTAAGTGTATCTTCCACCGGTGGCGGAGCATTTTTCAGACTCTGATAATAATTAAAGCCTACTGCAAAAAGACCAATGCAGAGAACAAGAATTATGCACAGTATTGAAAGAAGGATTTTCCTCTTTTTTTTATTATTTTCTTTTTTTCTTTTTCTTGCCATTTTAAGCACCTTTCATCCCATTATAGGAAGTTTTCACCGCATCTTCGCTCATATCACAGGAAAGTTCATATATCGGAACATTTGTCAAAACTCCGTTAAGAACATCAAGCACATCACCCATAAGAGCTTTGTCACGAGGTCGCACAGTCTGGTCCATAAAAAGCTTTAAAGCGTTAATTCCGGGAATTCTTTTCACAGCATTTTCCCCTCTTGAAAGAAAAGCTATACCCGCTATCGGAACGCCAACATTAATACTCTCGTCGTTTTTACCGCTCCAAGGGGTACCATACGCATAATAAACACCATCAATACATCTGATAGCAGGTTTATCATCATTAATGATTCTTGAACCGGGAAGATGCTTCAACCACAAATGAGTATGAGTTGACTTACCCGTTCCCGAACGAGCAGAAAACAAATACGCCTTGCCCTCATATTCGACACAGGAAGCGTGAAGCATTATTCCTCCGAAACGTGCAAGCTGTTCATAAAAATATGCACCACTCCAGAGGCATTCGCATTCTCCTAAGGTCATCTGAGGATTTTCGCTGTGTCTGTCTATATAAAATTGTTCCGAAAGTTTAATAGTAAAGTCGGGAGTTTCATTTTCATCGCACCGATATTGTGCAAGACGACTTAACAATAAATCGTAATAAAATTTCCCTTCAACAACCAAATCTGCAACTTTTAATTTCAAAATATTACTCCAAAATACTATATTTTTTCAATTTTTCAAGAAATGCATCCAAATCCTTTTTTATAACATCTTCGGGTGCATCATATTCACTTTTGATTTGAGCAACAATTTCATCATAGCTTTTGCCCTCTTCAAGAGCTTTCCAGATAATTTCTGCAGGGCCGTTCAAAGTAATCATACCATGAATATTATTCACAGCTTCACCAACGGGAACCACAACGGGCATTCCTGCAACAGTTTTTAAAATATAATTCTCATTTATTTTCATAAAAAACTCCATAATCAATGACATTCGGGACAAGAACACAAAACTGTTCCGTCTTCAAAAATAAAATACATGTACTCAGGTGCTTTATTTTTGTTATATTTAGCTTTAGCAAAAGGACAAACAGGAATTTCCTGGTTATCAAGGAACTCATAAAATTTTGTTGCCTCGACCCATTTATCACCCTCTTGATGAGCCTCGTACTTTTTCTTCTTTAAATAATATCCTTGTTCACAACCCTGGTTATAACTCAAACCATTCACTTTATCAACATCGTCAGAAAGGGGTCTGTAGCCACCGCGCAAATCGGCAAGAGTCATAGGTTGTTGATTTGATGCTTTTGTTTTTGTGTGAATTTCTTCGGTTGAATTGAATTTAGTGTACCACAAAACAAAACAACTTTTCCCGTCATAAGCATCATCTGAATTTCCGGCAATACTATCGGCTTTATATACGCTGTAATGGTCAGATTGCAGTTTATCAAAATTAATTTTATCTTGTTTTTTTCCGTTATCAAGCATACCGAACATAGCCTGCTGAACAGCAGTTTCAATAACAAGCCGTTGGTTACGGCAATCATCTTGTCTTTGTTTTTTCAATCCTGCATTGAAAGCGGGAACTGCGATTGCGGTTAAAATACTCAGAATTGCGACAACAACCATAAGTTCAACTAACGTAAAACCTTTTTTGGAGCATAAAAACCTGAACATAAAATTCACCTCACAAAATCTCAATATTATATTACCATAATACATTTTGAAAAGCAATAAAAAGATTAACACAAAAAAATCCCTTTCGGATTTCTCCAAAAGGGATAAATTTCTCACTCAGGTCAAGCCTGGAATTATATGTTCTGCACTTTCAGCACCATTTTTACATTCAGTTTTAACTGTTGCTCTAGTACTGTTAGAATCACCAGGTTCTATTGTAATAACGATTGTAGCGTCAGAATTTGGACAAACAGGAACAACCTTAAAAAGACCTTTCACATCTTCAGTAACATCGGTACTAACACCATTAATACTGATTGAAATAGTGTCTTCGCCCCAAGCAGGATCCTCCTGACCACCTTTAGTGGTAATCGTACCTGAAATTTTTTCGGTTGTCATAAGCATAAGCCAGTTACCCATAGCGGAAACAATTTCCCTCTGGTTACCAATGCAGGTTTTTGTTCTCGCATTTTTTGTAACTGCGGAAAAGATAGGAACAGCAACAGCAACAAGAATTGCCATAATGACTACAACTATCATAAGTTCAACGAGAGTAAAGCCCTTTTTTGATTTCAAAAATTTAAACATTTTTCATCTCTCCGTAGAAACCACAAATTAATATTTATGATTTTACTCTAAAAAACTCTCGGTGTTACCCGAGAGTTTTTCAATAATGCAACTTACAAATTATTTTGTACCGGGAACAACATGTTCTGCGCTGTTTTCAGCATTCTCACATTTTGTAGCAACTGTTGCTTTACCACTTGCTGCACCTTCGCTGATTGTAACTGTGATAACACCAAGTGCATCAGGACAAACAGGAACAGTTTTGAAGAGACCATGGATGTCTGTTGTAACATCTTTCTTAGCATCACCAAATGTCAATTCAATCTTTTCTTCACCCCAAGCAGGAGCATCCTGGCCACCTTCAGTTGTGAATGTACCAGAAATCTTTTCTGTGTTCTGAAGCATCAACCAGTTACCAACTGAAGAGATGATTTCTCTCTGGTTACCGATACATGTTTTTGTTCTTGCGTTCTTTGTAACAGCTGAGAAAATCGGAACTGCAACTGCAACAAGGATAGCCATGATAACAACAACGATCATTAATTCAACAAGGGTGAAACCCTTTTTGCTCTTCATAAATTTAAACATTTACGAACAACTCCTTTTAATACAAAAATTTTATTTTGTATGTGGCGGATTCGATTTCGAGAAAGTTTCGAAACTCTTCGCAACCGCTTCCGTAACTTACAGTTAGATATTACCACCCAAAATCTTATTTGTAAATAGTTTTTTTGCATTTTCTGGGAATTTTCCGAAACTTTGCTCTTTTGCACAAGTAACGAACTTGTCTTTTGGTGTTTTCGACGATACGCAAACGGAAAAATAGCGTGAATTTTCCGAAACCATCCATCTTGATGCTTTTTAACGTAAGGTATGGGCTTGCCCATACCTCAGAGCTTACACCTTAGTGTCGCTGTCTTTACTATTACTGTGGTACGGTCAAGACCGTACCTTACGGTGTATTGTTGCAAGCCTGTGGCTTTACGTTGTGTTGATTTTTACGAAGTTCATTCCGCTTTCCGCATTTAAAAAAGCCCGTCAAACCTGACGAGCTTTTTTTATACCATATAATATATATTCTTTTGCCTTTTGGGCATCTTTTTTAGAAAGAGCAGGAACACCATCTAATTTATAAGGCAATCCCAATTCTTTATATTTGTTAACACCCATTGTGTGATAAGGCAAAACATCAAGACCTTTAAGATTTTTGAGTTTTCCGATAAATTCACCCAATTCAATCAAATCTTCTTTTTTATCGGTATACCCCTCTACCACCACGTGCCTTACCCATAGAGGAATATTTTTCTTCTCAAGATGCTTTGCAAAGGCGAGAATATTTTCATTTTTGTGACCTGTGAGAGCCTCATGACTTTCACTTTCAATATGCTTTATATCAAGCATAACAAGGTCAGTGTAGCTTAAAAGAACATCCGTCTTTTCAATATATTCTTTTTCTTCTTTAAACGTTATTCCGGATGTATCAATGCAGGTGTGAATATTTTCTTCCTTGCATCTTTTGAAAAGTTCGGTTAAAAACTCAATTTGCAAAAGAGGTTCGCCACCGCTGACCGTTATACCGCCTTTTTCATAAAAGGCACGATTTTTATTGAACTCCTCAATAATTTCGTCAACAGTTATTTCATTACCTTTTCCTGCTTCCCAGGTATCAGGATTGTGACAATAAAGGCACCTCATAGGACAGCCCTGCATAAAGAGAACATATCTTATACCGGGTCCATCCACCGTACCGAAGCTTTCCTTTGAATGAATAAAACCTGTCATTATATTTTATCGTGGAATGTTCTTGAAATAACCTCATCCTGCTGTTCTTTAGTGAGCTTGATAAAGTTAACAGCATAACCACTTACTCTAACAGTAAGCTGGGGATATTTTTCCGGATGTTTTTGGGCATCGAGTAATGTTTCCTTTGAAAAAACATTAACATTAAGGTGATGTCCGCCCTTCTGAACATAACCGTCAAGAAGGGAAACAAGGTTATCTATCTGATTTTCTGTTGCTGCCATTGTATTTCCTCCTGTATCTGAATTAAAAATATTTTCAAGGCACAGGCAAGCCAGTGCCTTACGGGTATGATGGTTTATTGGTTTTATCGGTTATCGCAATTACCGTAAGGTATGGGCTTGCCCATACCACAAAACCAAACATAATCACCCTACCGAAAATTACTCTTCGTCAGCATCCAAGCCCTCAAAGAGAGTGGGACTCATGCAAGCGCCGGTTGTGCAATCAAGGTTTACCTCAATATCACCTGCAAAGATTTGGTCGTCCTTACCGAGAGCACCGGGAATGATTGAGAATGTGTTGGAAATGCCGTCCTGAGCATCGACGAAAGGAAGCTTTGCAACCGATGCAAGTGATGAAACCGCACCTTTTGTATCGCGACGGTGCATCGGATTTGCACCGGGAGCGAATGCCTCACCTTTCTTTCGTCCGTCAGGGGTTGCACCTGTATTTTTACCATAAACAACATTAGAAGTAATTGTAAGAATTGATGTTGTGGGAATACCATCACGATAAGTGTGGTTCTTTTTGATATGGGTCATAAAGCGATGAACAATGTCATAGGCAATTTCGTCCACAAGGTCATCATCATTGCCATATTTAGGGAAGTCTCCCTCAACCTCATAATCAACAACAATACCATCTTCGTTACGGATTGTTTTTACTTTTGCATATTTAATCGCAGAAAGTGAATCTGCAACAACTGAAAGTCCTGCAATACCTGTTGCAAACCAACGGGTAACCTTTTTATCGTGAAGAGCCATCTGGATTTTTTCGTAGCAATATTTATCGTGCATATAGTGGATTATGTTAAGCGTGTTAACATAAACACCTGCAAGCCACTCCATCATTGCATCATATTTCTCCATAACTTCGCTGTAATCAAGGTATTCACTTGTTATAGGACGATATTTTGGTGCAATCTGCTTGCCTGAAATTTCATCAACACCGCCGTTGATAGCATAAAGAAGGCATTTCGCAAGGTTTGCTCTTGCACCGAAGAACTGCATTTCTTTACCCAACTTCATTGATGAAACGCAACATGCAATTGCATAATCATCACCGTGATGGAAACGCATCAAATCATCATTTTCATACTGAACAGAAGATGTTTCAATAGAAATCTTTGCGCAGAAACGCTTGAAATTTTCGGGAAGACGAGTTGACCATAAAACTGTAAGGTTGGGTTCGGGTGCCGCGCCTAAATTTTCAAGAGTGTGAAGATAACGGTAAGACATTTTCGTTACCATATGGCGTCCGTCAATTGCCATACCACCTATGGATTCCGTTACCCACTGAGGGTCACCTGAGAAAAGAGCGTTATATTCAGGTGTTCTTGCGAATTTGATAAGACGGAGTTTCATAATAAAATGGTCTATCATTTCCTGAACTTCTTCTTCGGTATACACTCCGTTTGCAATATCTCTTTGTGAATAAATATCAAGGAATGTTGAAGTTCTGCCCAAAGACATTGCCGCACCATTCTGTTCCTTAACTGCTGCAAGGTAACCAAAATATAACCACTGAATTGCTTCTTTTGTATCACGGGCAGGATGAGAAATATCAAAGCCATAGCTTAACGCCATTTTCTTCAAATCTTCAAGAGCGCGGATTTGTTCAGAAAGCTCCTCTCTTTCCTGAATAACCTGAGAATACATTGCAGAACGTGTTGTTTCTTTCTGCTCCATTTTATCTTCAATAAGTCTGTCAACACCATAAAGAGCAACTCTTCTGTAATCACCGATAATTCTTCCTCTGCCGTAAGCATCGGGAAGACCTGTGATAATGTGACTTGAACGACAAGCTCTCATTTCGGGAGTATAGGCATCAAAAACACCTGCATTATGGGTTTTTCTGTGAGTGGTGAAAAACTCTTTAATTTCAGGGTCAATCTCATAACCATTGTCTTTACATGCCTTTTCTGCCATACGGATTCCACCATAGGGCATAAGAGCACGTTTCATGGGCTTGTCCGTCTGCAAACCGACAATTTTTTCTAAATCCTTATTAAGATAGCCGGGACCGTGAGAGGTAATTGTTGAAATAACCCTTGTATCCATATCAAGAACGCCACCGGCTTCTCTCTCCTGCTTGGTAAGGTCCATTACCTGCTCCCATAAATCGAGAGTGGCTTTTGTGGGACCAACAAGGAACGTTTCATCTCCGTCATAAGGTGTGAAATTATGTTTAATAAAGCTTCTTACGTTGATTTCTTTTGTCCAGGTTCCGCTTTCGAAACCCTTCCATCCATCGTATTTTTGAATCACTATCATAATCTCCTTTTAGAGTGGTGGAGAGAATCTGATCTTTTTTGACCAAACTTCCCCTTATCTACATTTCGACATTATTATACAACATTAATTTTCTCTTGGCAATGCAAAAGAAAGCAAAATAAATGAAGATTTTTTATATTTTTTTATTAAGTGTGCAACAAGTCAAAAAAAGTCAATAATAAAATATTTCACTAAATGTAAAATATTGTAGAGTTTCATTAATATTTATGTTATATTAAATCAAGGATAATAATAAAAAATATTGTTAATTAGTTTATGCGTTTTTTTAATTACTATTCTTATATTTGTTTTGATTTTAATTATTAATAAAAAGGAAACAGAAAAATTGAAAGCAGAAAACTTACCTGAAAATTTTACTTATACAGCCCATACAGGTTGTGTTAAAACCGCAGACAACTCTTTGGAAGCAATTGAAGAAGGAACAAAATATGGTGCTGATATAGTTGAATTCGACTTGAATTTTCTTTCGGATGGAACACCCGTTCTTTCTCATGACAAACCAAATGGCAAAGAAGTCACGCTTCAAGAGGCTTTTAAAAAAATAAGTGAATACAAAAAATTAAAAGTTAATGTTGATGTAAAAAATGTAAAAAATCTAAAAGCCGTTTACCCGCTTGCACAAAAGTATGGTATAGAGGATAGAATTTTTTATACGGGAATAACCACTGATTTCGTTGACGCGGTAAAAGAGGACAGCCCTGAAGTTCCGTATTATTTGAATATTAATGTAGAAAAACCGAAAAAACAAACATCGGAATATCTTCAGAGCCTTGTAAAAGAAGTAAAAAATAGCGGTGCAATAGGAATTAATTTTAATAAGGATAACGCCACAAAAGAGCTTGTTGATATTTTCCACGAAAACAATTTATTGGTTTCAATCTGGACAGTAAATAAAAAAAGAAAAATGTATAAAACACTATTTTTGGGGCCTGATAACATCACCACAAGACGCCCTGATAAAATGGAAGAAATAATTAAACTAAAAACATAATAAAGCAACGGTCTTTCACTTTGGGCGAAAGACCGTTGCTTTAATTAAATATTTTATTCAATATTACCTGCTTTAACCGCTTCAAAATCTTCTTCAATTTCCTTTGATGGAGCTTTTGTAAGAAGTGAAACAACTACAATACAAATTGATGAGAAAATAAATGCAGGAAGAAGCTCATAAATTGCGAATGCACCGCCAAGCTTACTGATAACAAGTTTCCAAAGGAATACCATTGCGGCACCGCCTACCATACCTGCGATTGCACCTGCACGGTTGATTCTTTTCCAGAAGAGAGAGAACAACATAAGCGGACCAAATGTCGCACCGAAACCTGCCCAGGCAAATGAAACTATTGAGAAAATAACACTATTTTCATCAAGAGCAATAACAATTGCAATCAAAGCAATAACAAGAAGAGTAATTCTTGTCATTGTCATAACCTGCTTATCAGTTGCATTCTTTTTAGCAACATCCTTGTATATGTTTTTTGCAAAAGCAGATGCAGAAATAAGGAGATACGAGTCAGAAGAGCTGATTGTTGCTGCGAGAATACCCGCCATAACAAAGCCTGCAAGAATCGGAGGCAAGAAACTTGTGGAAAGAGTGATGAAAATGCTTTCGGCAGAGGCTTTTGTGAGAAGTTCTGTGGGGAAAAGCTGTCTGCCCACAATACCGATGAAAACCGCAACTGCAAGTGAAATAACAACCCAAACCATTGCAATTCTTCTGGACATTTTAAGTTCACTTTCTTTACGGATTGCCATAAAACGAAGAAGAACCTGAGGCATACCGAAGTAACCAAGTCCCCATGCAAGCATTGATGCAACACTGAGAGCACCATAGGGGGCTGCTTCACCAAAAACAGGCTTACCGTTGACTACTGCTTGAACGCCCTCTGCTGAAACCTCGGGAGTTGCAAGTCCGAAAAATTCAAGGAAGCCGGGAATTGCCTGTGCATTTTCAATAACCGCACCTATACCGCCTGCTTTAATTGTGCTTACAACAACAATAACTGTCAAAGCAACAAACATTACTACACCCTGCATAAAGTCCGATGCACTTTCAGCAAGAAATCCGCCGAGAATTGTATATGCAAGTACAAAAACAGCACCCAAAATCATCATTGGAACATAGTCAAGTCCGAAAAGGGTTGAGAAAAGCTTACCACAAGTAACAAAACAGCTTGATGCATAAACTGTGAAGAAAACAAGAATAAAGAGCGCTGCAAGAGAGCATATTATCTTTTTGTTTTCACGGAAGCGGTTTGAGAAAAACTCGGGCAAAGTAATAGCATTGTTTGCTCTCACGCTGTAACGGCGAAGTCTTTTCGAAACAATCAGCCAGTTAAAATATGTACCGATTGCAAGACCGATTGCAGTCCATGCAGCATCTGCAAGACCACACCAATACGCAACACCGGGAAGGCCCATAAGAAGCCAACCGCTCATATCCGATGCTTCTGCACTCATAGCAGTTACCCAAGGACCAAGGGAACGACCACCAAGGAAATAGTTTTCGGAACTTTTGTTAGCACGTTTTGCATAAACAAGACCGATTACGATTACCACAGTCATATAAATAACCATAGCAACCAGAATCCGAATAGTATTTGTATTCATATTCCATATCACTCCAAATTTCAATAATAAACGATATATTATCACATCTTGCATAAATATGCAACTAAAATTTCATTTTTGTGAATTTTCTTGCATTTTATAAAACATCTTGCACATTACTGTCACCTGTTGTAAGGTTGAAAGTAAGGCTCTTTTCTGCACCGTTTTCTGAAAAATCAAGGCGAATAACATCATCGTCAACGAACTCTGCCATATTAACCTTGTAGTCTTTATTTTTAAAGAACTCTTTAAGGTAACCGATTCTTTCATCGTCAAAATCACCTGCATTATCGGAAACAAAAAGAACGTTACCACAGATTGTATTGATTTTTCCATGAAGAAGTTTCTGTTCCCATGTATAGCCGAGATTGAAGTCACGAAGGAAGAAAACATCCGGGTCATTACAGAAAGCTCTGCCGTCAAGGTGGTTACGGAAAATGGTGTTAATAATTGCATTCTGTGATGAAGGACTTTCCTGATTAACCCTTACAAGACCAAGAAGAGCAGTCTGACTCAAGCCATTGGAAAGTTTGAAAGACCAGTCCTTGTTTGCATCACAACTGATACGGCAGGCATCAAAAATACCCATACAAGCACCAATCGGAACACCGCAACCAAGAATCCATTTATCACCGCAAGCCTCACGGAGAAGGTCAACACCGTCACACATAATTTCGCCACGTGTTTTTCCGTTTCTGGGTTCAATACACTGACTGTAAAGGAAGTCAAGTTTAACCATATCAAAGCCCCATACATTAAGAACCTCGTTGAACACTTTTTTGATATACTCTCTTGCTTCGGGAATATAAATATCAATGGTGTAAGCACCGCCCCAACCCTGACAACCAAGCATTTTTTTGCCGTTGCGGTTGTGGGTAAGAAGCCAATCGGGATGTTCTTTTGCAAGTTTTGAAGAAACCTGTGCACTGAAGGGAGCAAGCCAGATACCTGCTTTATAGCCTTTTTCGTGAATTTTATCTGCAATATATTTCATTCCGTTGGGGAATTTTTTCTCGTCGATAAGAAGCCAGTCACCAACTGCCTGCTGATAGCCGTCGTCAACCTGAAAAATGTTAACTTCTTCACTTGCTCTGTCAAGTCCGTTAAGGTCACGAAGAATGATATCTTCGTTGATATTCTGGAAATAGTTGTACCATGATGTGTATCCTGCAAGATGCTCAATTGCAGGTTTCTTACAACCAACAAAGTCAAAGAAATATTTATCCATTACATCATCCATATCACCTTTGATGATTGCAATATCAAAAATCTCATATTCCTGACCTGCTTCAAGAGCAAGCCCTTCAACATCTTTTCTTAAAATAAATTTATCATCCTTCATATCAACGGCAAAAATTGTGAATCCGTTGCGCTCACTTTTTGAACCGTAAAGTTTGATTTCCTTTTCACCTTTTTCGCGGAAGTAGCAGTATGTATAGCCGTGGAACCTGCCTTCTTCACCATAGCTTTCAAAATGATAATCACCTGAAAGACCTGCAAAATGCTTTAAGAATTTATTGATGTTAGCGGCTTTGATAAGACCTTTGAATGTATCATTTTGGGAAAATTCACGTGATGTTGTCCAAGCCTGATAGCCGTTTGCAAAGAACAAATCCTCGTCATCAAAATCCTTTTCGCCGATAATTTCGAAGGATTTCATTGTAAGGTTAACCTTTGCTTTCAAAACACCCTTAATGGATTTTTCAGTTTCTTTAAACTCAAATGTAAAGCCTCTGCCGTCAAAAGCATTCTGTTGAACATCTACTTTACCAATCTGAAATTGTGATCTGATTTTATCAAACATAAATTTCTCCTCCATTATTCATTAACTGCTTCAACAAATTTTAAGAACTGCGCTTTACCCTCTTCAGTACGTGCGTAAACACCGCATTGACAAAGAATATCTGCAAACACCTTACCGATTTCATCCTGTAATACCCTTTCACAATTTTCAGGGGTGATTGTGTTGTTCTTCTTAATCTCTTCAACCCAATTATAGTGCTTTGCAATTGCTTCATTAGCAAGAATATCTTTGCCGTTTATGACAGCATCTCTGAGGGTTGCCATTTCTGTTTTAAGTCTTGATGGAAGAACCGCAAGACCCATAACCTCAATAAGACCGATATTCTCTTTCTTAATATGGTGATGCTGGGGATGAGGATGATAAACACCATCCGGATATTCTTCTGTCGTAATATTGTTTCTTAAAACAAGGTCAATTTCAAATTTACCGTTTCTGTAACGAGCAATTGGGGTAATAGTGTTGTGAGGCGTGCCGTCGGTTTCCGCGAAAATGAAAGCTTCTTCATCGGTGTAACCTCTCCATTTTGCAAGAATTTTACCGCTCAATTCACAAAGTTTATCAGTATCATCGCCTATAAGACGAAGCACAGACATAGGCCATTTAACAATACCTGCATTAATATCCTCATAGCCTTTGAAAACAACGTCCGTTTCAATTGGCGCTTTAGCCATTGCAAATTCATAGTTACCGCCCTGAAAATGGTCGTGAGTAAGAACCGAGCCACCAACAATGGGTAAATCCGCATTTGAACCAACAAAATAATGAGGAAACTTTTTAACAAAAGCAAAAAGTCTGCGAAAACCTTTTTCGCTTATTTTCATTGGTGTATGATCTGCACTAAAAACAATGCAATGCTCGTTATAGTAAACATAAGGTGAATACTGCAAGCACCATTCTTCATTTTCCAACTCAACAGGAATGATTCTGTGATTCTGCCTTGCAGGGTGATTAACCCTACCTGCATAACCCTCGTTTTCAAGGCAAAGCATACACATAGGATACATAACCTGTTTCATTTTAAGAGCAGCCGCAATTGCTTTTGGGTCTTTTTCAGGCTTTGAAAGATTGATTGTTATATCAATATCTCCATATTCTGTAGGTGTAACCCATTTGACATCATTCTTAATTCTGTATTCTCTTATGTAGTCGCTTTTTCTTGAAATGTGATAATAAAAATCTGTTGCCTTACGGGGAGATTCTTCATAAAGCTTATTAAATCTTTTTACAATTTCAGAAGGTCTGGGACAAATAGCTCCCATAATTTTTGTATCGAGCAAATCTCTGTAAACAACAGAATTCTCACAAAGTCCTTTTTCACAAGCATAATCAAGCAAAACCTTTAAAAGCTCTTCCAAAGTTGCGTCCTCAAAAACAGGGGCATCCTCTTCAATAGAATCTCTCTGTAAAATTTCAAGAACTCTGTTGACTGCCCATACTTCATCAAGGCTATCTAAAACGCCTTCTCTGATGCCGAATCTCACAAGAGATTTAATTGCACTGCTTACTGTCATTCAAATGCCTCCAAAAATGCATATATAGAATTATTATATAAATAAATCAGTTTTGTTTCAAGTTATTTGCATAAAAAATATTGAAAAACCTTTACAAAAAAGCTAAAATAAAAACAAGCAAACAGAAAAGGAATGATTTTTTTGTCATTTGATGCATTAAAGGTTAAAAATGATATAGTTCAATGGATTAAAGACTGGTTTGAAATTAATGGCAAAGGTTGTAAAGGCGTTGTAGGTATTTCCGGCGGTAAAGACAGTTCCGTTGTTGCTGCACTTCTTGTTGAAGCATTGGGCAAAGAAAATGTTGTAGGAGTTTTAATGCCCAAGGGCGAACAATTTGATATTGATGTTTCAAAAGCACTTGTTGAACATCTGGGCATTCAGAGTTATATTGTTAACATAAACGATACTTATAACGGACTTATGAACGAACTTCAGAAAAGTGGTGTCCCCATCAACAACCAAGCCGTAACAAATCTCCCTCCTCGTTTAAGAATGGCAACTGTTTATGCAGTTTCCCAAAGTGTTAACGGAAGAGTTGCAAACACCTGCAATCTTTCGGAAGATTGGGTAGGTTATTCAACCCGCTATGGCGACAGTGTCGGCGATTTTTCTCCTCTTTCAAAACTTACAGTTCAAGAGGTTAAAGCAATCGGCAGGGCTTTAAATCTTCCAGAAATGTTTGTTGAAAAAGTGCCCATTGACGGACTTTGCGGTAAAACCGATGAAGATAATTTAGGTTTTACCTATGCAGTTCTTGACAGATACATCCGTGAGGGAATCTGCGATGATGAAGAAATAAAAAATAAAATCGACCGTATGCACAAAATAAATCAGTTTAAATTAGAATTAATGCCGGTATTCCCTTATGAACCATAAAAATCAGGGGCTGTAAAAAACAATTTTTACAGCCCCTTTGTTGTGGGGATAGAAAAAAAAGATGCAGAACGAACAAACTGAGTAAAAACAAGACTTCAGGCTTGTTTTTACTTGCCCGAAGGCGTACAAAGGTACGTCGAGTGGCGAAGTTTGTTTGTAGCATAAAACATAATTTTTTCTATTTTTTTCAGTTTTTTTGATATTTTTATGGGATTCTGTAGGAATATTTAACTATCGAACCCCTTGATTTATCTTGTTT